>NZ_JBITGW010000004.1:0-665033 GCF_044457345.1 Nonomuraea sp. NPDC050547 | reverse complement strand
AGCAAAAACTCATCATATTCCAGACGAGGTGTTGCATGAAATACTTCATGCACTGGCTTTTAACACACTGTTGAGTTCTCAAGAAACGGACGCGTTTTCCAGCGGCTCATTTCGTTGTGTCTTAATTCTTTCAGCCGGTCCGCTTGGTGTCAAATTGACACTCGCGGGTTGACCTGCGGGAATTTCGACCACCCCGTCTCCGGGGCAACCCCTCTAACTTACTCCGACTTCCGGAGCTTGTCGAATCGGGGGCGTCCGTCCGGGTTCGGCGATCTTGGCCGTTCCCGTGGGACTGGTGAACTCTATGTACGTCTCCCGGAACCGTCAAATCAACGAGATGTACCGGTGTGGTCGGAATCGTGGGGGTAGTACCCCATACGTGAGCGAGCGGTCGACACCCCGCGCGATCATCGTGCTGCTTGGCACCGCCTGCGCACTGATCGTGCTCTTCGGGCTGCGGGAGGTCGCCTCGATCGTGGGCCCCATGGTGCTCGCCCTGGTCCTTGTCATCGCCGTGTCTCCTGTGCGGGGATGGCTGGCCGGCAGGCGGGCGCCCGTCTGGGTCCAGGTGGCGGTGCCGTTCCTCATCGTGGTGTTCGTGGTGCTGGCCATGGTCGCGGTGCTGACCGTCTCGGTCGCGCAGCTGGCCGGGCTGTTGCCCTCCTACTCCGGCCAGTTCCAGGGGCTGCTCAACCAGGCGCAGCGCTTCGCCGCCGAGTACGGGTTCGGGAACGAGCAGCTCAGCAAGGCGCTGCAGTCGTTCGATCCGGGCAAGCTGCTCGGTGCGGCCCAGGCCTTGCTGTCCAGCCTGGTCGGGGTGCTGTCGGGTCTGTTCCTGATCGTGGTGCTTCTGCTGGCGATGTCGCTGGACGCGCCGATCACGGCGAAGATCCTGGCTTCGGTACGCGGCGAGCGCCCTGGGATCATCACCGCCCTCGACACCTTCGCCGGCAAGACCCGGCGCTACCTCATCGTCTCCA
Source organism: Nonomuraea sp. NPDC050547 (assembly GCF_044457345.1). Lineage (NCBI taxonomy): Bacteria > Bacillati > Actinomycetota > Actinomycetes > Streptosporangiales > Streptosporangiaceae > Nonomuraea > Nonomuraea sp. NPDC050547. The sequence continues at coordinate 664,053 of NZ_JBITGW010000004.1, read as the reverse complement.
CCGTCTTCGGGATCATCTGCGCCACCTGCGATGTCATCGCCCTGTATCTGCTGGGTGTCCCGCTGCCGCTGCTGTGGGGCGTGCTCGCGCTCATCACCACCTACATCCCGAACATCGGCTTCGTCCTCGGGCTCATCCCGCCGAGCATGCTCGCCCTCCTGGACGGCGGCCCCAGGCAGATGATCCTGGTCATCGCCGCCTACTGCGTGATCAACGTCGTCTTCCAGGGGCTGGTGCTGCCCAAGTACCTGGGCGACGCGGTGGGACTGTCCACCACGATGACGTTGCTGTCGCTGATCGTCTGGACGTTCGTGCTGGGCCCGCTCGGCGCGTTGCTGGCCATCCCCCTCAGCCTGCTGACGAAGGCGCTCCTGATCGACAGCGACCCGAGCGCGAAATGGGCGGGAGCCCTCATCTCGGGCAAGGCATAACCCGGACGACGGAGGTGTTCTCCCTGACGCCATGTACATCGAACGAGCGCCGCACGCCGGGCTGTCCGGCCGGATCTCCTGGCTGTGGGAACAGGTCGCGGAGTCGGACGGCTCCCAGCTCGTCGTGCCCGACGCCGCCGTCGACCTGATCTGGGGTCCCGGCGGCCTGCACGTGGCCGGCCCTGACACCGGCCCGATGCCGACGCCGATGCGCGCGGGCGACGTCTACGTGGGTGTCCGCTTTCATCCCGGGGCCACCGGCGCGCTGTTCGGCGTCCCCCTGGAGGAGCTGCGCGACCAGCGGGTCCCCGTCACCGCGCTCGGCGGGCCCATGAACGATCTGGCGGCGCGGCTCGGTCCGAGCGGGCGTACCGGAGAGTCGCCCGAAGTGAGGGCGGCGGTGCGGCGGGAGATGGTCAGGGCCGTGACGGAGCGGTGGGGCGAGACGCCCGCGCCCGACGCGGCGGCGCCGGCGATCGCGACCGCTCTGCGGGCGGGACGGTCGGTCCGCGAGGTCGCCTGGGAGCTGGGGTACAGCGAGCGCCAGCTGCACCGCAGAAGCCTGGCCAGCTTCGGCTACTCCCCCAAGGTCCTGCAGCGCATCGTCCGTTTCCAGCGCGCGCTCCGGATGGCCCGCGCGGGCCGGCCGCTGGCCGAGGTGGCGTTCGCGAGCGGCTACGCCGACCAGGCGCATCTGGCCAACGACGTCAAAAGGCTGAGCGGCGTCACGATGGGGACATTGCTCGCCTGAAGCGTCAGATCCGGCCGTAGGCGCGCAGCGTCTTGAGCCGCTCGACCGTGATGTGACCACCCCACTCGGTCTGTACGGCAGGCGTCCACGCCGGCCAGTTGAACCCCCACCCGCCGTCCTTCTGCTGCCCGATCAGCGCGTCCAGGTGGCGTTCGATCACGTCGGGGGCGAACAGCGGCAGCCGCATCGGCTCGGGCGCGAAGTCCAGCGGGAAGTGCGCGTCACCCGGCGCGTCGGGGTCGAGCGCGACGGTGGCCAGGATGACGTCCTTCAGCCGCCCGAACTCAGCCTCGGCCCGTTCCCGGTCGGACGCCAGTTCGAGGAAGAGCACCACGGCCCGCGCCTCGTACGGGGTGGTCTGGTCCTTGATGGCGGCGATGGCCGACCAGCAGAAGTCGGTGGCCCGCACCAGCCACGGGTGCCGCACACCGTGCTTGTGCAGGAGCCCGGCGATGGACGCGGTGGGCACGAGGTTCCCGGGCGGGTCGTCGCCGGTCTGCCACCAGGGAGCCCTGGGCGTGTCACGCACGCTGGGCAGCACGAACGGCAGGCCGCCGTCCGGGGTGCACACGCCGCCCAGGTACGCGCAGGCGCCGTTGACCATGGAGTCGTCGAAGGCGTCGAGCTCGTCGAGGATGTGGAAGGCGACCTCGACGGGCTCCGGCTGGCTGCCGGGGCCGCGCAGGTCGGGTTCGAGGGCGTTGCCGAAGCCGCCGTCGTGGTTCTGGTAGGCGCGCAGGACGTCCAGGACCCGTCTCCGGTCGCCGTCGCCGAACAAGGCCTCGAACCGGTAGCGGTCGAGGAGCCGGGCGTTGAGCTGTATGTATGTCGCGGCGCTGCGCACGATGTCCATGCCGCTCACGTTATCGGGGTCGTCACCGTGGATTCTTGAAGGAATCGGACAGCGGTCTGCCCTAAGGTACGCGCTGGAGACGGGCCGGGCCCTGCGCGGCTGGCGTCCGTGGTCAGGAAGGGCGCGGTCGAGTGGGAGTCGTCAGGTCGTGGCTAGCGCCTCCGTCGGCGACATGCGCGCGGCCCGCACGGCGGGGTAGAACCCGGCCAGCCCGCCGATGACCAGCGTGGCCACGACCCCGCCGGCCATCGCCCAGACGGGCACGATCGACGGCCAGCCCTGCAGGGTCGCGTACAGCGAGGTCACGCCGATGCCGAGCACCACGCCGCCCACGCCGCCGATGGCCGACAGAAGCAGCGACTCGGCGAGGAACTGCAGCCTGATCTTCCCCCGGGTGGCGCCGAGCGAGCGGCGCAGCCCGATCTCGGCCCGGCGTTCGAGCACCGAGATGACCATGGTGTTGGCCACGCCGACGCCGCCGACGAGGAGGGCGACGCCGCCGAGCCCGAGCAGCAGCGCGTTCAGGGTGGCGTCGGTGGCCTGCTTGGCGGCCAGCACGTCCGAGGGCCTGGAGACCTCGACCTCGTCGGGGTGGGCGGGGTTGGCGGTGGCGGCGAGCACGTCGCGTACGGCGGTGACCGACTGTTCGTGCGAACGGGCGTAGACGGTCGTGGAGTAGCCGTCGAAGCCGAGACGTTCCTCGGCGACGGGCCAGCCGACGAGGGCGGCGGTGTCCACCTCGGGGGCGAGCGGCGCGGGGCCGAGCACGCCGACCACGGTGAACCACTGCCCGCCGAGCCATACGCGCTGGTCGGGCCCGGCTTCGACGACGCCGAGCCGGTCGGCGGCCTTGGCGCCGAGCACGGCGGCCGGGTAGCGCTGGGTGGCCTCGTTCAGCCACGAGCCGCTGACCACCTGGGCGCCGACGTCGCCGATGAGGTCGAGCCTGGCGGCGGTGACCGAGACGCTGCCGGTCTGTCCCTCGGGGATGTGCTCGTTGCGGTAGACGTGGGCGGTCGTGGTGCCGGTGGCGGTGACGGAGGTGACCGGAGGGATCTGCCCGATCATGCCTTCGGCCTCGGTGGGCAGGTGGGAGCTGTCGCCGAACATGGTCTGGCCGGGCGAGACCTTGAGCAGGTTGGTCCCGAGCGCGGCCAGTTGCCGGTTGAGGTCCTCCTGGCTGGAGGCGGAGATGCCGACGACGCCGAGCATGGCGGCGATGCCGATGGCGATCCCGAGCGCCGACAGGAAGACGCGCAGCGGCCGGGCGCGCAACCCCGCGCCGCCGACCCGCACGACGTCGCGGGCGTGCATCCTGGCCGGGACGAGGGCGGTCATGCGATCACCTTGCCGTCGAGCATCTCGACCTGCCGGGGCAGGGAGGCGGCGATGTCGCGGTCGTGGGTGATGATCACGACGGTGGTCCCGGCGTCGTTGAGCTCGCGCAGCAGGTCCATGACGCCGGCTCCGGAGCGGGAGTCGAGGTTGCCGGTGGGCTCGTCGGCCAGCAGCAGCGACGGGCCGCCGACGACCGCGCGGGCGATCGCCACCCGCTGCTTCTCCCCGCCGGACAGCTGGTGGGGACGGTGGCCGAGCCGGTGCCCGAGCCCGACCCGCTCCAGCGCGTCCCCGGCGCGCCGCCGCCGCTCGCGCAGGGCGGGGCCGGAGTAGAGCAGCCCGTCGGCGACGTTGTCGAGGGCGGGCACCCCCGCGGCCAGGTGGAACTGCTGGAAGACGAAGCCGATCGTCTGGGCGCGCAGCGCGGACAGCGCCCGGTCGTTGAGCTGCGAGACGTCGTGCCCGGCGATGCGCACGGTGCCGCCGGAGGGCCGGTCGAGGGTGCCGATCATGTTGAGCATGGTCGACTTGCCGGAGCCGGACGGGCCGACGATGCCGAGCAGTTCGCCCGCTCCGATGCTCAGGGTGACGCCGCGCAGCGCCTGGACCTCGCCGTAGTCCTTGCTGACCTCGTGCAGCTCGGCGATCACTTGGGCACCGCCACGGTGGTTCCCTCGTCCACGCCGGTGACCTCGACCTTGCCGTCGGCGAACAGGCCGGCTTCCACCGCCGCGTAGCGGGTCGAGGCGCCCTCGACGACCTGCACGCCGTAGCCGCCCTCGGCGAGGGCGAACAGCGCCCCCACCGGTACGGCCAGCACGTCGTCGCGCTGACCGGACACGACGGTGACCTTCACCGGCCCGGTGTCGAACCCCTTGACCCCGCTCACCGCGACCGTGACCTCGACGGACGTGGTGGTCTCCTGGCCCTCGCCGGTTGTGGTGGCGGTCTTGCCGATGCTGGAGATCTTGCCGCGCACCTCGGTGCCGTCGGGCAGCTCGACGGTGGCCTTCATGCCCTTCTTGACCAGGTGGCGGTCGGCCACGTCGAGGGCGACCAGCACCTCGCGGGTGGTGCCCGTGGAGGTCAGGACGGGGCCGCCGGCCGCGGCGCCGGGCGCGGTCTTGAGCTTGTCGACGCGCAGTGGGCCGTCGGCCACGACGACGTCCTCGGGCTTGACCGTGCCGGTGACGGGGACGCCGATGTCGTCCTGCCAGTCCTCGACGGCCTCGCGGGTGGCCCAGGTGTACTCGCCGTCCACGTCGAAGCCGTCGTAGCCGAGTTTGGCGAGGTTGCGTTCCAGCAGTTCGACGTCCATGCCCTCGACGCCGTCCTGGAGCGTGCGGTAGAGCGGCATCGAGCCGTACAGGAGCGGGACCCGGTCGGCGTCCACGCTGTAGACGGCCTTGCCGCGGGTGATGGTGTCGCCTTCCTTGGGCAGCCAGGTGATGGTGCCCTGGCCGCGTGCGCTGACGTCGGCGGTGGAGCCGTAGCCGAGCGAGCCGTCGACCGTCTTGGTCTCGGTCAGCGTCGTGCGGGTGACCTTGGCGGTGGCGGGGGCGGTGCGGGCGGCTACGGCCGTACCGGATCCTTCGCCGCCGAAACCGATCGCGGCGGCGGCCACGGCGGCGGCCAGCAGGGCCGCGCCGCCCGTCCAGGCGGCGGCGCGCAGGGCCCTCACTTGCGGACCCCGAGCTGCGGGAACTTGGCGCGGCAGGCCTCGACCGCCTTCTTGAACGTGGGGTCGTCGGCGTTGAGCGCGGGGCGCTTGCCGCCGAAGCCGCCGTTGGGGTCGGGGTCGGGCATGTCGACGCCGTTCTCGCGCATGCAGGCGGCATAGCCGCGCAGCCGCTCCAGGTCCTCTGGGCTGAGGTCGGCGCGGTCGCGGAAGGGCCGGTACTGCTTGCACGCCTCGGAGGCCTTCTTGAAGGACTCCTTGTTGACATCCTTGATGTCGATCTTCAGGCCCATCTTGCCATTGGGGTCGGGGTCGGGCATGTCGACGCCGTTGTCCCGCATGCACTGGGCGAACTTCCTGGCCTGTTCCTGCGGGTCGGCGGTCGTGGTGGCCGAGGAGCTCGCGGACGTGCTGGGCTTCGCCGAGGCGACCGAGGCCACTCCCGCCGAGGTCGGTTGCGAGCCGCAGCCCGCTATCGCGGCCAGAGCGCCGATGGCGATGAGAATTCGCGTCATGGCCCGACTGTGGCCGTCCCGGATCAGAGCGGGCTGGGAGCCGCCTCGGAGGCAGGTAGGAATACGCGGAACCTGGCGCCCTCGCCGGGACCGGTGTCGAGCGTCACCCTGCCGCCGTGCGCGTGGACGATGGCCGCGACGATCGCCAGCCCCAGTCCCGCGCCGCCGTCCGCGCGCGAGCGTCCCTGCCCGACCCGGTAGAGCCGGTCGAAGAGGTACGGCACGTGCCGCTCGTCGATCCCCGGCCCGGTGTCGGCCACCTCCAGAACGGCCATGCCGTCGGCGCGCCCGACGCGGACCGTCACCGAGGCGTCGGCCGGGGTGTGGGCCAGCGCGTTGCCGACGAGGTTGGCGGCCACCTGCCGCAGCCGGGCCTCGTCTCCGGCCAGCGAGACCGGGGCGAGCGTGTCGCCGAGCCCGGCCAGCCTGACCTGCCGGCCGGGCACTCTGGCGCGGGCGTCCCTGATGGTGTCGGCGGCGACCTCCAGCAGGTCGACCCGGCCGCGTTCGAGCGCGCGTTCCTCGTCGAGCTGGGCCAGCGTGAGCAGGTCGTTGACGAGCACGCCCATCCTGGTGGCCTCGTCCTCGATGCGGCGCATGGTCTCGTCGGCGTCGCCGCCGCCGCGCCGGTGCAGCTCGGCGAAGCCGCGTACCGAGGTGAGGGGAGTGCGCAGCTCGTGGGAGGCGTCGGCGAGGAAGCGGCGCATGCGGGCTTCGGAGGCGGTTCTGGCGGCCATCTCGTGGGTGACGCGGTCGAGCATGACGTTCATGGCCAGGCCGAGGCGGCCCGGCTCGGTGTGCGGGTCGGGGTCGGGGACGCGGCGGGCGAAGTCGCCGCCGGAGATGTGGGCCGCGGTGTTCTCCATGCGGGTCAGGGGGCGCAGTCCGAGGCGTACCAGGACATCCGCGGCCATGCCGAGCAGGACCAGCACGGCGGCGCTGACGGCTACGGCGATGGCGATGAGCGAGGTGCGGGTCTGCTCCACGTCGGCCAGGGAGGTGCCGATGACGACCGTGTCGCCCATGGGGACGGCGGTGGCCACCACCCGCCAGCCGGCGCCCTCGCTGCCGGGCACGGTGTAGGGGCCGTCGTAGCGGAGGCGGTCGATCTCCGGGCCCGGGTCCTTCGTGGCGGGCAGGGTGGTCTTCAGCGTGCCGGACCTGGTGTAGATCATGATGCGGGAGACCTGGGCCACGCGTTTGGTGAGCAGCCGTTCCAGGCTCACGTCCACGGCCGTGTAGCGCGCCGGCGGCCTGATCGGCGGCGGCTGCAGGATGCGGGTCCCGATGGTCGTGGAGGCCGCGACGAGCTGCTCGTCCACGCGGCGGACGAGCATGCCCTGCAGCAGCGCGATGCCGACGACGTTGGCGAGCACGAGGGCGAGCGTGGTCAGCGCCAGGATCGAGACGACCAGCCGGGTGCGCAGCGTCCAGCGCTTCATCGCGGGCTCCTGAGCGTGTAGCCGACGCCGCGGACGGTCTGGATCAGGCCGGGGATCTTCTTGCGCAGGTAGTAGACGTAGGACTCGACGATGCTGGAGTCGCCGTCGAAGTCGTAGCGCCAGACGCTGTCGAGGATCTGGGCCTTGCTGACCACCCGTCCGGCGTTGGCCAGCAGGTACTCCAGCAGGTTGAACTCGGTGGGCGACAGCTCGACGCGGGCTCCGGCGCGGCGTACCTCGTGGGCGGCGTTGTCCAGCTCCAGGTCGGCGTAGCTCAGCAGTTCGGCGGGCGGGCCGCCGCCTCGGCTGCGCCGCAGGATGGCGCGGATGCGCAGCACGACCTCCTCCAGGCTGAACGGCTTGGCCACGTAGTCGTCGGCCCCCAGTGTGAGGCCCTGCACCCGGTCCTCGACGGTGTCGCGGGCGGTCAGGAACAGCACCGGGATGCGCTCGCCGAGCCGCCGCGCGACCTCGAAGCCGTCGAAGTCACCCAGCATGACGTCGAGCACGACGATGTCCGGCTCGAAGTCGCGGGCGGCGCTGATCGCCTCCGTGCCGCTCTCGGCGGTCCTGACCTCGAAGGAGACCAGCCGGAGTGTCTGCGAGAGCAAGGCGCGGATGTTCGGCTCGTCGTCCACCACGAGCACCTTGGCCGGTCTGTCCATGCGCTCAGGATTACCTGGACAACCTCAAAGCAGCATCAAAGCATCACTTCATGGTGAAGACCGGGCCCCGCGCGCGGAAGGGCAGGTGCCCGCCCTGCGGGATCAGGAACGCGTGCTCGCGCCGGATCCGCAGCACGTCGCACTGGCCGTCGGTGATGAGCAGGATCGGCCCGTCCTGCGGGAAGTCGGGCGCCCGTTCCAGGAGGTTCACGCCGGGTTGCAGGATCGTGCCGCCCCGGCCGCGTACGCGTACCCGCTGGGCGATGTCCTCCACGGGCAGGTAGCCCGCGTCGTAGGCGGCGGCGTCGCAGTAGACCACGCGGGCGCGGGGCACCTCCCTGGCGATGGCGTAGGAGGCGATCGCGCCCAGGGCCTTCCCGAGCATCTTCACGTCCATCGAGCCGGAGGTGTCCAGGACGACGCCGAACGTCGCCTGCCGGACCAGTTCCTCGGGGCGTACCCAGCCGGGGCGGGGGATGTGGGGCGTCGCGGACTGGCGGCGGGAGGCGCGCGCGTACGAGCGGCGCTTGTCCACCGCCGGCACGTGCTCGTCGAACCAGCGCGCCAGCCGCGCGTCCCACGGCAGCGGCGGCTGGTCGAGCGCGCGGATCTCCTGCTCCAGGCCGGCGGGGACGAAGCCGCGCCCGCTGGTCTGGTGGTAGACCAGGCCCTGGGTCAGCGCGTTGCGGTAGTACTCGTCGAGATCCACGTAGCCCTTGACGCCGCGCGGCGGCCGGTCGAGCACGTCGCCGAGCCCGCGCCCGCGCAGCGTCGCCAGCTTGCGCAGCCGCCGCAGGTCGGTGACGATCTGGTCGTAGACCGCCTCGGCCGACTGGCCGGCGAGCGACGGGTCGTGCAGGAGTCCCTCAGGCATCTCCCCCACGCCCATCTCGACGAGCCAGCCGTTGATCACGTAGTCGCAGGCGATGTTCCAGACGTACGGCTCCCGCCCGCCCGTCCGCTCCCCGTGCCGCAGCGCGGCGTGGAGCATCTCGTGGGCCAGCACGAACCGCCACTCCTCGATGGCCAGGCCGGCCAGCGGGTTGACGTAGATCTCCGCGGCCTCGGCGCTGACCGCGGCCACCGAGATGTCCCAGCCGCGGGCCAGGTCGGCGTCGGCGACGACGGTCATCCCCGCGGCCAGCGCGCCGAGCAGCGGGTAGGAGGAGACGAACCAGCGCAGCGCGACGTCCCACGGGCCGTCCGGGCGCCGGTCGCCGGTCGTGCGCGGGGTCCCGGCCTTCTCCAGGGCCGAGGTGGCGGTCCTGGCCACGCCGATGGCGAAGGAGCGTTCGTGGTCGAGGTGCTTGGCGAGGTCCTCGTCACCGATGAGGAAGTCGGCCTGGCCGAGCGGCTCGTACTCCGGGGGCAGCCCGATCCTGCGCCAGCGCTCGGAGAGCGTGACCTCGGGCTCGGACGGGAGTTCGGCGGGCAGCGGCGTGGGGCAGCGGCCCAGCTTCAGCGTGCGCAGGAAGCGTTCGACGTGCACGCAGCAGGCGGCCTGGTAGGCGACGTCGGGCAGGTTGGACCGCTGCCAGGAGGCCACGACCTCGGCGCCGATGTCGCCGGGCGCGCAGTTGCGCGGGTCGGCGTGGCCGAAGCCCAGGTGGAGCAGGAGGTGGGCGAAGATCCACGCCCATTCCTCCGGCTCAGCCTTACGGTGCGGGTGGTGGTGGACGTCGCCGTCGCAGGAGACGGTCGCCCAGGTCTCCTTGGACAGGTCGCCGTCGTCGGCCGGGTTGAGGGTGGCGCGGTAGACCTCGAACAGCGGGTGCCCGGTGACCATGCTCCAGCCCTGGTGCACCTTCAGCCGCCAGGGGTCGAGCTTCTGCTTCTTCCTCATGAGCGTGCCGCGGAGAGCCGGGGCAGATCGCGGCCGACCTCGACGAGGAACCACGTCGGCAGGGCGGGCGCGCCGTCGGCCTCGTTGGCGATGACCAGCTGCGCGCACTCCAGCGAGATCTCGGCCAGCTCGACCAGCAGCGTCTTGGCCCGGAAGGCCAGGTCGCGGCCCCGGCTGGAGGCGCCGCGCTTGTCGGCGGGCAGTTCCTTGATCAGGCGGGCGCGGAAGGTCTCCGACAGGAAGTAGAGCAGGTCGCGCTCCTCCGGCCGGCGCGGCCAGGGCGCCTCGCCCTTGAGGACGGCGTCGAGGTCGTAGGCGTGGCGGACGGTCTTGATGTAGGCGCGGAAGGCCGAGGCGTGGGTGGCGGTGAGGGTGCCGAAGGCGAGCGTGGCGAGGATCTCGTCCTCGATGTCGTCGCCGTAGGAGGTGATGACGTCGGAGAGCATGTGCCAGGCGCGCGGCGAGGAGAAGGCCTCCTCGGTCTTCGGCGGCGCGCTCCACAGGTGGTCGGGGCGCTGGACGAGGTAGTCGACGATCCAGGGGTGGATGCCGCTGTCGGCCGCCCACTTGAGCCAGTCGTCGGCGCTGGCGCGCAGGTGTACGTGGACCAGCCGGTTGATCAGCGCCGAGGCCATGGGCCTGGCCAGGGCGTTGTCGGTGGCGCGGTTGCCGGCACCGATCACGACCGAGCCGGCGGGCAGCTCGTAGGTACCGATCCTGCGGTCGAGGATCAGCGAGTAGAAGGCCTTCTGCACCTCGGGCGAGGAGGCGTTGAGCTCGTCGAGGAACAGGCAGTAGGGCTCGTCCCTGGCGATCGACTCCGGCGGGGCGAAGCGGCTGCGGCCGCCGACGAGTTCGGGGACGCCGATGAGGTCCTCGGGGGCGAGCTGGGTGCCGAGCAACGTCACGCACTCCAGACCCAGGGAGGCGGCGAACTCGCGGACGAGCGAGCTCTTGCCGATTCCCGGGGCGCCCCAGAGGAAGACGGGGCGCACCACGGCGACGTGCAGCAGCAGCTCGGGGAGCTGCGCCGGGGTGACCGTGACGTTTGCCTGCATGCCCACAAGGGTGACGAAGGGGACAGCGGTTTCGCATCCACTTTAATGCGTTGCGGCCATCGGCACGGCCCTCGTAGGGTCGTCGGCATGTGTTGCACCTGCTTCTACAGCATCCGCATCCGCAGCGGCCGGGCTCTGGCTCGCTAGCGGACTGCTCGACTTCTCAGCGCGTCCGTAAAAGCGCGCCCAGGGCCCTTCGAGATCCCCTTCATCTCAAGGACCCGAAAGGGCTGCAGCTGTGGCGCAGAACTTCGCACACGGTAACTTTTCCCACACTCAGAAGAAGGCCAGGAACTCCGGCGGCGGTCGCACGCCCAGAGACAGGGCGCGGCGTGAGCTCTCACAGAACTTCCTGGTCGATCAGCATGCCATCGACCTGATCGTGAAGGCCGCACGGCCACACGGGCTGATACTCGAACCCGGCGCCGGTGAGGGCGCGCTGACCAGCGCCCTGGCGGGCCAGGAGGGCGTGGAGGTCGTCGGCTACGAGATCGACCCGCTGCTGGCCGCCAAGCTCAGGGCCAGGACCGGGCTGACGATCGTCAAGGGCGACTTCACCAAGGCCAGGCCGCCGAAGGAGCCGTTCGCGGTGGTCGGCAACATCCCGTACTCGATCACGTCGAAGATCGTCGACTGGTGCCTGCGGGCGCGCACGATGACCTCGGCGACCCTGCTCACCCAGCTGGAGTACGCCCGCAAGCGCTCGGGCGACTACGGCCGGTGGAGCCTGGTCACGGTGGAGAGCTGGCCGTGGTTCCACTGGGAGTTGCTCGGCCGGGTCGGCCGGGAGAGCTTCCGGCCGGTGCCCGCGGTCGACTCCGGCATCCTGCGCATCGAGCGGCGTCCCGAGCCGCTGGTGGAGGATGCCGCGGCCTGGCGGAAGCTGGTCGAGCTCGGGTTCACCGGAGTGGGCGGCTCGCTGCGCGCCTCGCTGAAGACCCGCTACGAGGGCGTCGACGCCGCCCTGCGGCAGGCGGGCGTCGAGCGCGACGCGGTGGTGGGCTACGTCCACCCCGACCAGTGGATCACCGTCTACCGGGAGCTACACCGCTGACTTCATCCGCCGCTCGGCGGGTGCGGACACGGGGGTGGCGAGCTCTGGGGCCGTCGGATTGCGGCGGTTCCAGGGCATCGCCATGACCAGGATCGGCAGCAGCACGATGGAGGCCAGCGCCCACTCCGAGTGCAGTGCCCACCAGGTGTTCTCGTCGAACTGCGTCATGTAGAGGTAGCCGTAGGCCGCCCAGGCCGAGCAGCCGATGATCGCCGGCCAGGCGAAGCGGGTGGGCCTGGCGACCAGGAACGGCATGAACCACATGAGGTACTGCGCGCCGAGCCGGGGCGTGACCACCATGAAGGCGATCAGCATCGCGATGGTCATGTCGATCGGGTCGGCCCGGCGCCACAGCAGCACGCAGGCGACCATGGTGGCGTAGATCAGGTAGGTGCCGGGGACGACGAGGTCGGGACGCAGCTCCCAGTTGCCGCCGCTGAACTGCGCGGCCCAGCCCCAGTCGCCGACGATCGGCCGGATGTCCCCCATGACGGACATCGCTTCCCGGATCTGGCCGAGCGAGGTGTTCACCACGAGCGGCAGCGAGAGCAGGAAGAGCACCGGCACCAGGCCGGTGAAGAACAGCGAGACGATCCTGGCCCGCAGGTTGGGCAGGAGCAGCAGCATGCCCGGGATCAGCCAGATCGGCCAGCTCTTCGAGCACAGCGCCAGGCCCATGAGCGCTCCGGCGAACATGCCGCGCCGCAGGTCGTGGCGGTCGTCCCCGGTCGGCATGAGCGAGCGGTGCAGCAGGCCGCCGGGCCGGATCACCCTGGCCAGCGCGTTGCGCCAGCCGTAGGCGGCCACGCCGCGACGCAGGCGCACCCTCACCTCGGTCGTGACGCCCATCCGGTGCGGCGAGCCCGGCCCTCTGGCCACCACGAAAGCGGCCACGCCGAAGGCCAGCGCGACCGGCTCGACCTGGCCGTGGATGGCCGCGACCAGCAGGGCCAGCGGGTTGAGCGCGTACTGCAGCGCGCGCAGGTTGGCCTTGGGGCCGCCGGACAGCTTGGCCACCAGCGGGATCAGCGCGATGTCGGCCACGATCGTGACCAGGCGCCCGGCGAACTCCCACGGGATGCCCAGCCAGAGCAGGAAGCCGTAGACGTACGGGATCGTCGGCAGGAAGTGCCAGCCGCCCTCGCTGGCCAGGACCGGGTCCTGGCCGTTCAGGATGGCCACGCCCGCGGGCTTGAAGCTCTCCATGAAGTCGACCGGCTGCCAGGCGTCGTCGGCCGCGGTGAACAGCAGAAGCGTCCGTACGGCCACGCCCACGAGGATCGCGACGACGAGGGATGGTCTCCAGTTACGCCATTGGGCGAGTAGGGCGAGCAGGACACCGGCGACGAGGACTATCCCCGTGAGGACTGCGTATTCCATGGCGGCCTCTAGCCTGCCGTACCCGGGAGGGTGCTGCCACCGGGGTCGTCGAAAGCGCGATCAGACATGACACTCGATAAGTATGCTTACCAACACCATTTGTGCACTCCTTTTACCTGCAGTGACGCCTGGCCACAGCGCTGTTCCGGCCGGGAAATTCACAGGAAACTCTTAGCTCGTTCACCTGCCCAGTGCCGCCCGCGCGTCGACGACGCCCAGGCCGAGGCGCAGGTCCTTGGTCGGGTTCCGCGCGGTCTGCCGGATGGCTCGCATGGTCTGGTCGGGGGTCTTCCCCTGCCCGATCAGAAGCGCCGCCAACCCCGCCACGTACGGCGCCGCCATCGAGGTGCCGTCGAGCAGGCCGTACCCGCTGGTGTTCTCGCGGGTCTCCGGGGTCGGGTAGGTCGGCAGCGTGGACAGGATGCGCACGCCGGGAGCGGCGACGGCGTCCTCCGCACCGAAGTTGGAGAAGTCGGCGGGCTTGCCCTGCTGGTCGCTGGCGCCGACGACCAGGACCTGCGTGGCCGTCTTGTACGGCTGCTTGACGGTGCCCTCGTTCCCGGCCGCGGCCACCACGACCGCGCCCCTGCTGTAGGCGTGCAGGATGGCCGGGTTGAGCGTGCCGCCCTTGAGCAGCCGCGACAGCAGGCCGGTCTCGCCCAGGCTGAGGTTGATGACCTTGGCGCCGTTGTCGGCGGCCCAGACGATGCCCCTGACGATCGTGGCCCGGTCGCCCGATCCGACGGTGCCGAGGACACGTACCGGCATGATCATGGCGCCGGGCGCCGCGCCGGAGATGCCGATGCCGTTGCGGGTGACGGCGGCGGCGATGCCGGCCACGTGGGTGCCGTGGCCGTTGCGGTCCTTGGGGTCCTGGTCGCCGTCGACGAAGTCGTAACCATCGACGATCTTGTCCTTGAGGTCGGGGTGGTCGGTGTCGACCCCGGTGTCCACGATCGCGATCACCACGCCGTCGCCCTGTTCCTGCGTCCAGGCCTGCGGCAGCTTGATCACCGGGAGGCCCCACTGCTGGGGTTCGAGCGGATCGGGCTCGGGCGAAGCGCAGCCCGCCACGATCGCCAGGATCGCGGCGAGCGTCAGAACTCGCCTCATCATGTCCCCCGATGCTCACGATAAGTCCCGACAAGACTACACAGAGCACCTAAAGGGGTTGGCGGGAGGAGCGAGGTGAGGCGCCTCGGGGGAGGTAACCCGGAAACCTCTCCCGAGGAGCCTCAGCCCCGCTCCTCCCGGGTCTCAGCCGAGCGCGTTGAGATACGCCCGGTGGCTGCGGGAGAATTCGAAGGAGTTGTACTTGTCCCAGTTGATCGACCAGGTCATGAGCCCCCGCAGGTTCGGATAGACCCCACGCGGCCGGTACGGCCCGCAGTTCGTGCCCTTGGCCAGGCAGTCGAAGGCCTTCTGGACCTCGGCCACCGTGGTGAAGCCGTTGCCCGCCCACGGCGCCGCGGGCAGGCCGATGGCGACCTGGTCCTGGCGGAGCGCGGGGAAGACGTTGGCGGTGTTGCCCATGATCGGGAAGCCCGCGAGCAGCATGTCGGTCATCGCGACGTGGAAGTCGTGGGTGCCCATCGTGTGGTACTGGTTGTCCAGACCCATGATCGGCCCGGAGTTGTAGTCCTGGACGTGCAGGAGCGTCAGGTCGTCGCGCATCGCGTGGATCACCGGCAGGTAGGACGCGGCGCGCCGGTCGGCGGACCCGCTCGGGCCCGGTCCGTAGAACTGGTAGCCGAGCTGGACGAAGAAGGTCTCCGGCGCCATGGTCAGCACGAAGCGGGAGCCGTACTTCGCCTTGAGGGTTCTGAGGGCGGAGATCAGGTTGACGATCACCGGGGTGGTCGGGTTGCTCAGGTTGGTGTCGCCTGAGTTGAGGTAGAGGGAGTGGCCTTCGAAGTCGATGTCGAGGCCGTCCAGGCCGTAACGGTCGATGATCGCGCTCACCGAGGAGACGAACGTGTCACGTGCGCCCGCGCTGGTGAGCTGGACCTGGCCGTTCTGGCCGCCGATGGAGATGAGGACCTTCTTGCCCGCGGCCTGCTTGGCCCGGATGGCGGCGATGAAGTCCGCCTCGGACTCGACGTTCGGGCACTCGGCCGCCGGGCAGAGCCGGAAGCGGATGTCGCCCGAGGTCACCGAGGTCGGCTCGCCGAAGGCGAGGTTGATGACGTCCCACTCGTTCGGGACGTCGGCCATCCGGATGTAGCCGGAGCCGTTGGCGAAGGAGGCGTGCAGGTAGCCGACCATGACCCGCTTGGGCAGCTGGCCGCCGGGCCCGCCGCCCTCGGTCGTGGTGCCGGGGACCTCGGAGGTGTAGGCGGAGCAGTTGCCCGAGCCGTCGCAGGCGCGGACCTTGAAGCGGTAGGTGGTCTTCGCGGTCAGGCCGCCCACCGTGGTCGAGGTGCCCGTGACGGAGGTGGGGGCGGCGCCGTCGCGGGAGAGCTCGTAGCGGGCGATGGTGCCGGAGTTGTCGGTGGAGGCCGACCAGCTCACCGCCAGCGAACTCGGGGTGGCGCCGCCCACGGCGAGGTTGCCGGGGACGGTCGGCGGAGTGGTGTCGTCGGGCGGCGGGGTGCCGGGCGGCCCGTCGAGCACCACGTCGTCGGCCTGGTAGGCGCCCTGGCCGTACCAGCTGTTGACGTAGACGGTCACGCTGGTCGTGCTCGCGCCGGTGGTGAAGGTCGTGCTCAGCTGGCGGTAGGCCGAGGGCGATGACGTCCAGGTGCTGACGTCGGTGGTGCCGGTGCCAAGGGCGCCGAGGAAGACGTAGCCGCCGCGCACCCAGGCGGACAGGGTGTAGGAGGACGAGGGCTTGACGCTGATCACCTGCTGGCAGCGTCCGGTGTCGCTGCCGGCCGGGGTGGCCTGCAGCGCCTTGGACCCCGAGTGGACCGGGGTGGTGACCGCCTGGGCTCCGGACGAGGCGGTGCAGGTCCAGTTCGCGAGGTCGCTCTCGAAGCCCGGGTTGCTCAGGATGTTCGCGGCGAGAGCGGGCGTGGCGGAGACCGCCGTGAGGCCGAGGGCCAGCACGGCGGCCGCCGCGATATGACGAAGACTCATCGCCTAGAACCCCGCGGTGATGCGGGTGAACTCCCAGTCGGCCTGGGCGATGCCGCTGCAGTCGGAGCGCACGCCGCCGCCCGGGCACGGCCGGTCGCGGTTGACCGCCCAGTACGCCAGCCTGGTCAGGCCCTTGGACTTGGCCCAGTCGCGGATCTGCGTCCAGATGGCGGTCGAGGTGAGCTCCTGTTGGTCGGACAGGCCGTTCATGCCGGAGATGCCCATGCGGGCGTAGGCCTGCGCGTCGGTGTAGCCGTAGGCGTTCTTCAGCGCGGTCTTCAGACCTTCGGAGGCGTTGACGGTGTCCTGGTACATGTTGGAGCCGCCGAAGTCGAACGGCATGATCGTGAAGTTGTCGATCGGCACGCTGAGCGCCTTGGCCTGGTTGATCAGGCGGACGCCGTGGGAGTTCGGGCCGGTCCTGGTGGTGCCGAAGGTCACGACGATCTTCACGCTCGGGTTGTTCTGCTTGACGATCTTGAGGGCGTTGAGGATGCGGTCCTGCACCGTGTAGTTCTCGAACTCGTCGGTGTTCTCGATGTCGAAGTCCACGACGGCCGGCCCGACGGCGTTGATGACCTGCTGGACGGCGCCGGCGAAGGCCTGCGGCGTGGAGCAGTTGGGGCCGAGCTTGTTGCCCGACCAGCCGCCGAAGGAGATCTGCACGTTGCCGCCGGCGTTCTTGATGGCCGAGATCGCCTGGGCGTCGGTGCCGCCGGTCAGCGGCCGGTTGCCGTCCCACGCCGGGTTGCAGCCGCCGCTGGCCAGGATGAAGGCCATGGTGAAGGACTTCACCCCGGTCGCGCTCATGACGGTCGCGGGCGCGGGCGGGTTGCCCCACCCCATGTAGAGGTACGGCGCGCCGGCCATCTTGCCCGGCGGGTCGGGGTTGGTGCAGCCCGAGGTGGTGGCCGCGGCGTCACGGCCGGTGGACTCGCCCACGTTGTTGTAGGCCTTGACCGTGTAGCTGTGCGACTCGCACGTGCCCAGGCCGGAGATCGTGGCGCTGGTGCCGGTGACCGTCGTCTTCAGGGTCGAGCCCTCGTAGACGCGGTAGCCGGTGACCGTCCCGGAGGAGGCGCCCCAGCTGAGCGAGATGGAGTTGTTGGTGACCGTGGTGCTGATGGTGCCGGGCTGGCCGGGCACGCCCGGCTGCGGGGTGCTGCCGCCGGCCTTCCACAGCGCGGGCACGCGCGGCGGTTCCCATCCCGGCAGCGAGGTGTGGCCCTGGATGGCGGTGTAGGAGGTGCCCTGGTAGGTGACGACGGCGCCCACGGCGTACGGGGTGTAGGGCGCCCATTCGGCGAAGAACGCGATCGTGCGGACGGAGCCGGCGGTCGCGGTCGTCGCCGCGGCCAGGCCCCCTAACAGCAGGGCGGCGGCGGATATCAGCGCGACGAGTAGGCGTCTCATGGCATTCCCTGAAGGTGCGGCTTGACGGTCTTGGAGAAGTTCCAGTTGTGGCTGGCGTCCCAGTTGATGGACCAGGTCATGGCGCCCCTGATGTCCGGCCACGCCTGCGGGGGCACGAAGCTGCCGCAGTTGGTGCGCTTGGACAGGCAGTCGAGTGCCTGGTTGACCAGGCTCGGGTTGACGACTCCGCCGCCCGCGGCGCCCGGCCCGGCCGGCAGGCCGAGGGCGACCTGGTCGGCGCGCAGGCCGTTCTGGAGCTGGATGCAGGCCAGCGCGGTCATGAAGTTGACCGTCCCCTGCGAGTAGGCCTGGGCCTGGTCGCAGCCGAGCATGCTGCCGGAGTTGTAGTACTGCATGTGGACGACCGTGAGGATGTCCTTGATGTTCAGGGCGAGCTTGAAGTACTCCATCCCGGTCGACTGCATGTCGATGGTCTGCGGGGCCATCGTGATGATGAGGTTCGAGCCGGCCTTGGCGCGCAGTTCCCTGAGTGCCTGGCCCATGTAGGTGGCGTTGAGCCCGTTCTCCAGGTCGATGTCGACGCCGTCGAAGCCGTAGCTCTGCATGATGCCCCAGACGCTGTTGGCGAACTGGGTCGCGGCGGTGGAGCTTGCCACCTGGACGCGTCCCAGCTCGCCGCCGACGCTCAGGATGATCTTCTTGCCGCGCTGGTGCAGGGCCTGCACGTCGGCGCGGAACTGGGCGTCGGTGTAGCCGCCGAGCGCGCTGGCGAGGCCCGGGTCGAGGTTGAAGGTCACCTGGCCGGGGGTGCTGGTGGCCTCGGCGAAGGCGATCGCGACGAGGTCGTACTCGTTGGGCACCGCCGACAGCCGCAGCTCGGTGGCCGGGTTGACGAAGTTGTGCCAGTAGCCGGTGAGGAAGTGCTTGGGCAGCGGGCCGCCGCCGGTGCAGCCGGTGGTGGTGCCGGAGGCGTCGCGCCCGGCCGACTCACCCACGCTGTTGTAGGCCTTGATCGTGTACGTGTGCGACTCACACGTACCCAAACCCGAAATCGTGGCACTCGTACCGGTCACCGTCGACCTCAACGTCGCACCCTCATAGACGCGATAACCCGTGACCGTCCCACTGGACGCACCCCACGACAGGGCCAGCGAACTGTTCGTCGCCGTCACCGACGCCGCACCCGGCTGACCGGGAATGCCCACGCACCCGGTGGTCGTGCCCGAGGCGTCGCGCCCGGCCGACTCACCCACACTGTTGTAGGCCTTGATCGTGTACGTGTGCGACTCACACGTACCCAAACCCGAAATCGTGGCACTCGTACCGGTCACCGTCGACCTCAACGTCGCACCCTCATAGACGCGATAACCCGTGACCGTCCCACTGGACGCACCCCACGACAGGGCCAGCGAACTGTTCGTCGCCGTCACCGACACGGCACCCGGCTGACCGGGGACGGTCGGCTGCGGGTCGCCCTGGACGCTCTTCCAGAGGGCGGGGACGTTGGGCGGCTCCCAGCCGGGCTGGGAGGTGTGCGACTGGCGGGACTCGAAGTCGGCCGAGTTGTAGGTGACGCGGGTGCCGGTGGGATAGGAGGTCCAAGCCTGCCACTGGGGGTAGGCGACGGCTTGGGCGGGTGGCCCGACCAGGCCGAAGATCAATCCGACGACCAGGACGAGTAAGGCGCGATATTTCATGAATTCTCCGGTTTCGAGTCGTACGGCCCGCGCCCCTGGGGGGCGAGGGCGCGAGCCGTACGGGCCCGTGGGGTGGGGGGTGTGTTCAGCGCAGGCCGTTGTTCAGGGCCGTGGTGAGGGATCCGTCGTCGCCCGACATCTCCCAGACCATCGCGCCCAGCAGGTTTTTGGCCTTGATGTACTCGGTCTTCTTGCCTATGGACCAGGGATCGTCGAACGTCCACCACTGACCACCGGGGCCGGTGTGACAGTAGGAGGCGATCGATTGTTCGTCGTGCCTGACCGTGCAGCCGGGCACCCGTGAGGCGATGTTCTTGTAGCCGCGCGTGCCCGCCTCCTCGGGGAAGTCGCCGGGCGCGGCGCCGTTGGCCGACTGCCATTCGCCGAACTTGCCGCCGTCGGCCACCTGCTGCCAGCCGCGGCCGTAGTAGGCCAGGCCGAAGGTCAGCTTGCGCGGGTTCACACCCGCGTCCAGGTACTTCTGGATGGCCTTGTCGACGCTGAAGTCCGGGTTGTACGGCGAGTCGGTGTCGAGGTGGAGGTTGCCCTGGTGACCCGTGCGGTTGGGCTCCCAGGAGTTGTCGCTGCCCGCGCCGTGGAAGTCGTAGCCCTGGACGTTGGCGAAGTCCAGGTACTGGAAGATCCTCGACAGGTCCCATCCGGCGTCGATCTTGACCGGGTCGGCGGGGGTGAAGGCGGTCAGGAGGTAGCGCTTGCCGGTGGTGACCGTCAGCGCGTCGAGCTGGGTACGGAACTCCTGCAGCAGGAGCGTCAGGTTGTTCTTGTCGTTCGGGCTGACGTGGTTGCCCGCGTGGCCAGGGGCGCCCGGCCACTCCCAGTCGACGTCGATGCCGTCGAAGACGCCCGCCGCCACGCCGGGGCCACCGCGGCCCTGGTAAACGGGCAGGTCGCCCTTGATGTACATGTCGATGCAGGACTTCACGAACGCCTTGCGCTTGGCGTCGGTCGAGGCGGCGTCGGAGAAGTACTTGGAGTAGGTCCACCCGCCGAGCGAGATCAGCGACTTGAGGTGGGGGTGTTTGGCCTTGAGCTTCTTGAGCTGGTTGTAGCTGCCGGCCAGCTTCTGGTCCCAGGTGTCGCCCACGCCGTCCACCGACTCGCCCGCGCCGAAGCCCTTGACGTAGTCGGCCCACGCGTCGCCCGCGCCGTCGCCCTGGTTGGGGTCCTGCGGGTTGGGGGTGGTGGCCCGGTCGACGCCGTTCATGCAGGTGTGCTGCGTCGGGTGAACGTTGGAGAAGGCGTAGTTGATGTGGGTGAGCTTGGCGGCCTGCGCGTCGAGGCTCTTCATCGTGTACGCGCGGCCGTAGATGCCCCACTGCACGAAGTAGGCGACCTTGTTGTAGCTGCCGCCCGGGGTCTCCGGCTGGGTCTTCGCGGTGAACGGGGCGCTCTTGTCGGACTCGTTGCCCGACGGGTCGACGGCGCTGACGGTGAACGTCTGGTTCGTGTCGGGCGGCAGGCCGCTGACCGTGGCGCTCGTCGTCGTGGAGGTGGTCTTCAGGGTGGCGCCCTGGTAGACGCGGTACTCCTTGATCGTCCCCGAGTTGTCCGCCGAGGCGTTCCAGGCCAGGCTGATCGTGGTGCTCGTCTGGCTGGGCGAGCGCAGGCCGGCGGGCACGCTCGGCTTGACCGTGTCCGGCGTGCCGGTGGTCGAGACCGTGACGGGGGCGCTCTTGTCCGACTCGTTGTTCGACGGGTCCACCGCGCTGACCGTGTAGGTGTGCGTGGAGCCGGGTGACAGGCCGGTGAGCTGCGTGCTCGTCCCGGTGGCGGTCTTGACGACCGCGGCGCCCTCGTAGACCCGGTACTCCCTGATCGTCCCCGAGTTGTCCGTCGAGGCGTTCCAGGCCAGGTCGATCGTGGTGTCGGCGCGCGCGGTCGAACGCAGGTCGCCCGGCACGCTCGGCTTGACCGTGTCGGTGGGCACGCCGTCACACGGGTTGCCGTTGAGCTTGCAGTTCTGCGGTACGGCCTGCGCGCCGCCCGGGTTGCCGAGGAAGCCGAAGGTGACGGCGGCGCCCGGGGCGAGGGTGCCGTTCCATCCGACGTTGCTGAAGGTGAAGTGCTGCCCGCTGCGTGCCAGGGTGGCATCCCAGAACGAGCCGACCGTGATGCCGGCGGGCAGGTCGAACTCGACCTTCCAGCCGCTGATCGTGCTCGTGGTGCCGTTGGTGACGGTGTAGCGGCCTTCGAAGCCGCTGCCCCAGTCGGAGCTTTTCGTGAACGCCGCGGTGGCCGAGGCGGCCTGAGCGGGCCCTGGAACGAGGAGGGCTAACAGCAGACTTGCCAGCGCGGTCAGGGAAAGTAAGGGAAGGGTACGCCGCATGATCGCTCCCTTGGCGGGAGAACTGTGGGGGGTGTTCTGCCCTGTGAGGGGTCAGGCAGGTGGTACGGGCGGCAACGGATGGTGATCGTGGCAGGCTGTGGGGGGTGGGGGGCGCGCCATGATGGCCTCGGTTCAGATCTTCTCTTAGGAAAGTTTCCTAAGAGTTATGGCGATCGTAGGCTTGACACCCATGCCTTACAAGACCTAATTCCATCTTCAATCGCCGCAGCTGGTCACCAACTCCGCGCCACGGGTTAAAAGCGCACCGTAACGGCGGCTTCGCCGTACCCGCAAGACGGCCCGGCCCAGAGAGAAGAGCGCGCCCCCACACGCGGGTGGGGGCGCGCCGTCGGGAGGGGACTACGGCTGCTGCGTGATCTTGACGTCGTCGACGCCGGCCTCCACGAGGGAGGCGGTCGAGGCGTCGGCGGCCTCGATGAGGATGCGGACGGTCTGGCCCGCGAACGGGGTCAGGTTGGCGTTGGCCACGCCCCACGAGCCGTTGCGGTTGCTGGCCGCGCCGAGCTGCTCGAACACCTGGGAGGTGGTGTTGCCGACGACCTTCACGCGGAAGTAGTCCGCGTTGGAGGCGTTGGAGCCGTGGGCCACGTACCACGACAGCGAGAGGGACAGCGTCCCCGTGGCCGGCAGCGTGATCTGCGGCGACTGGATCGAGGTCAGCCCGCCGTCGATGTCGTGGTCGCCGGCCGCGGCCCCGGCCAGGCGGCCGGTCACCAGGTCGTTGGCGCCGCTGACCGTCGTGCCGAGCTGCTTGGCGCCGCTGGAGGTGGTGGCCTCGGGGTCACCGCGCTCCCACAGGCCCGTCGTGGCGCTGCCCGGGACCGCGGTCCAGCCCTTGTCGGTCTCGAAGTCGTCGGACCAGACGGTGGTGCCCGGCGTGGTACCGCAGTACTGGGCCTCCTTGCCGATGATGCGGTACACGCAGTCGGAGTACTCCAGGAAGCGCAGGACCGCCTCGCGGTTGCGCGTGGTCTGGGGCACGATCTGCTCGTCCGGCGGGTAGAAGCCGGGACTCGCGGTGCGCGGGTACATCTCGAACGTGAAGCTGAAGATCTTGTAGACGCCCCACATCCAGTCGTCGATGGTCCCGTCGGTGATGTACAGGTCGCTGGCCTGCTCCGGCGTGTAGTTGTTGGTGGAGGCCATGTTCTGGCCGAGCGTCGCGTGGGCGTCACGGTCGTCCTGGGTCAGTCCCGGCGCCGTGTCGTTGAAGGTGTAGCCGTAGGGCCACAGGATCAGCTCGCTGTAGGTGTGCCAGTCGATGTGCGACCTGATCTGCTGCTTGCCGCCGACCACCCGGGTGCGCACCCAGTCGGCCACCGCCTTCACCTCGACCGCCGACTCGGGGGCCGTGCCCCGGTAGGTCTCGCTGGAGGTCGAGCCGGAGGAACCGCCGCAGCAGCCCCAGTTGTAGTTCCAGTTGCGGTTCATGTCGGTGCCGACCGCCGTCGAGCCGGAGTTCGGCTGGCGGTTCTTGCGCCAGGAGCGGTAGCTGCCCGTCGCGATGTCGTACTCGCCGCCGTCCGGGTTGAGGTCCGGCAGAATCCAGATCTCGCGGGTGTTCACCAGGTTGGTGATGCGCGCGTCGGTGCCGTAGTTGTCGGCCAGCAGGTGCATGAGGTACAGCGCCATCTCGACCGTGAGGTGCTCGCGCGCGTGCTGGTGCGCGGTGAACAGCACCTCGGTCTCGTTCTCGTCGGTGCCGACGTTGTCGCTGACCTTCACGCCGACGAGCTGTCTGCCCTGGTACGACGTGCCGTAGACGAACTTGCTGGCGATGCCCGGTTTGGCGGCGACGAGCGCGTTGATGTTGGCGTTCATCTCCGCGTAGTTGTGGTAGCCCGAGTCCGACGGCGGGAAGTCAAACGCCGCCACGCCGGACGGGGATAACGGGCGTGGCACCTCCGTGACCCGGTAGCCGAGCTTCTTGATCGCCGCGACCTCGGCGGACGTCGCGGTGACCAGGACCGAGTCAGCCGCCACCTCCTCGATGGCCGCGCCGGTGCCCGAGACCGCGCTGCGCTGGCGCGCGTCGGCCGGGCCCTGAACCCGATACTGCTTGTTCGCGGGCGGTTCGGCACCCGCGCCCACCTCGGTGATGCCGGTCAGGCAGAACAGGCCGAGGACGGCAAGCAGGATCGTTAATCGGCGTCTCACCTCGTTCCTCCTCAGGCACGCGATTAGGGGGGTGTGTTGACGCGCGCCTGCACCGAGAGTGAAGACTTCCGCTCAGCCGGAAAAGGCCCAATTCAGCGGTAGTGCACCATGGCTTGCTCTAGTGGCTTCCTGGTTAGGTCCGGTACCTCGGCGCCGGCGGCGGCGTAACCCACGGGGAACAGGATGTAGGGGCGCTCGTTGGCGGGGCGCTCGCAGATCTCGGTGAGGAAGGCCATCGGGTTGGGCGTGTGGGTGAGCGTGGACAGGCCCATCGCGTGCAACGCGGCGATGAACAGGCCGCAGGCGATGCCGACGCTCTCGTTGACGTAGTAGTGCTTGGTCTTGCCGCCGCCGGGACGCAGGCCGTACTTCTCGGCGAAGCAGACCACCAGCCACGGCGCGACCTCCAGGTAGCGCTTGTCGGAGGTGGTCTCCAGCGGGGCCAGCGCCTCGCGCCACTCGGCGGGCAGCCGGCCGCCCTCGTAGTTCTGCCGCTCCTCGACCTCGGCGGCGTCCCTGATGCGGCGCTTGGTCTCCTGATCGCCGACCACGACGAACTTCCACGGCTGCTGGTGGGCGCCGGAAGGCGCGGTGTTGGCCGCCAGCACCGCCAGTTCGACGCAGCGAAGCGGGACCGGCTCGTCGCTGAAGAAGCGGACGCTGCGGCGCCGGTCGAGGAAGTCGTAGAACTCGCGGCCGCGGGCGAGCATCTCGTCCGGCTCGTACCGCTCCGGCGTGTAAGGACGGAACGGGAACTTGTGCTCCATGAGGACGCAGTCTGCGGATACATGCCGGATATGACAACCGGCCGCCCGCTATCCTGACGATCTGACAGCTGAAGCCGAGTATCAGGAGACAAAATGGCAGCCAAGCGCGCCGGGCTGGACGCGCTCGACCTCCGGATCCTCCGGCTGGTCGCCGAGCATCCCCGCAGCGGACTGCTGGAGTTCGCCCGGCTCCTGGGCGTGGCCCGCGGCACCGTCCAGGCCCGCCTGGACCGTATGGCCGCCGACGGCGTGATCACCGACTTCGGCCCCGGCCTCTCCCCCGCCGCGCTGGGCTACCCCGTGCAGGCGTTCACCACGCTGGAGGTGCAGCAGGCCTCCCGCGAGCACATCTCCCGAACGCTGGCGGCCATCCCCGAGCTGATCGAGGCCCACATCGTGACCGGCCCCGGCGACGTGTGGTGCCGCATCGCCGGCCGCGACCACGAGCACATCCAGGAGATCATCGACCACATGCTGACCATCGACGGCGTACGGCGCAGCACCACGGTCATCACGCTGTCCACCGTCGTACCACACCGCGTCCTCCCCCTGGCCGCACGGGCTGCCAGCTAGCCGCCAGGCGCCTGCCAGCCCGTCGCCAGCCCCGACCGCGAACCTCGGGGCATGGACTACGCGATCGAAGCCGAAGGGCTGGTCAAGAGGTACGGCGACAAGGCGGCCCTGGACGGGGTCGATCTCGGCGCGCGGGCCGGAACGGTACTGGCCGTGCTCGGCCCGAACGGCGCGGGAAAAACGACGGCGGTGCGCATCCTGGCCACGTTGCAACGCCCCGACGGGGGGCGGGCCCGCGTTCACGGGCACGACGTGGCGCGGCGCCCCGCCGAGGTACGCAAGCTGATCGGCCTGACCGGCCAGTACGCCTCGGTGGACGAGAAGCTCACCGGCGCGCAGAACCTCATGATGATGGGCCGCCTGCTCGGCATGAGCCGCTCCACGGCCAGGGCGCGGGCGGCGGAGCTGCTGGAGCGGTTCGGGCTGACCGAAGCCGGCGGGCGGGCCGCGTCCGGGTACTCCGGCGGCATGCGCCGCCGCCTCGACCTGGCCGTCAGCCTCGTCAGCCGGCCGAGTGTGCTGTTCCTCGACGAGCCGACGACCGGGCTAGACCCGCATGCGCGCGGTGAGCTGTGGGAGGTGGTCAGGGAACTGGTCGCAGGGGAGGTGACCGTGCTCCTGACCACGCAGTATCTGGAGGAGGCCGACCAGCTGGCCGACGACATCCTGCTGATCGACTCGGGCCGGGTGGCCGCCGGCGGCACGCCCGACCAGCTCAAGGCCATGGCCGGCGGGCACCGCCTGGACATCAGGCCGCTGCGGGCAGAGGACGAGGAGAAGGCCATGGCGATCCTCGGCTCCGGCGAGCTGAGCATCCCGATCCACGACCTGGCCATGGCGCCGGCCGTACTCAGGAAGCTGGACGAGGCCGGGATCGTGCTGGCCGAGCACGCGCTGCGGCTGCCCTCGCTCGACGACGTCTTCCTCACCCTCACCGGAGCACGCGCATGATCTCGCAGAGCCTCACCCTGACCTGGCGCAGCCTGGTGCCGTTGAAGAACAGTCCAGGCCAGCTGCTGGCCATGCTCATCCAGCCGGTCTTCATGATCGTCATCTTCGTCTACCTGTTCGGCGGCGCGGCGGGCGGCGACCGGGGCCAGGCGGTGCAGTACATGTTGCCCGGCGTGCTGGTGCAGGTGGCGCTGATGGCCACGATCGGCACCGGCATGAACCTGGCCACCGACATCGGCAACGGCGTCTTCGACCGGT
Organism: Nonomuraea sp. NPDC050547; assembly: GCF_044457345.1. NCBI lineage: Bacteria > Bacillati > Actinomycetota > Actinomycetes > Streptosporangiales > Streptosporangiaceae > Nonomuraea > Nonomuraea sp. NPDC050547. The sequence goes on along the minus strand of NZ_JBITGW010000004.1, from coordinate 637,822 downwards.
TCAGGACGATGCCGATCGCCCGGATGGCGCCGCTGGCCGGGCGCATTCTCGCCGACCTGTGCACGATGACGGTCACGCTGGCGATGTCGGTGCTGGTCGGTTATGTCGTCGGCTTCCGCGTCACCACCTCGCCGCCGGAGGCGCTGGCGGGGCTGGGCCTGGCGCTGCTGTTCACGATGGCGCTGAGCTGGGCCTCGGCCTGGATCGGCGTGATCGCCAAGTCGGTCACCGCGATGCAGGGCGTCGCCACGGCCGTGCTGCTGCCGCTCACCTTCGGCAGCAGTGCCTTCATCCCCGCCACGGACCTGCCGGGCTGGCTGACCACCTGGATGGCGGTGAACCCGGTCTCGCACCTGGCCGCGTCCCTGCGCGGCTTCATGGTCGGCGGGCTGAACGCCGCCGACGTCTGGATCACGCTCGGCTGGACCGCCGCCCTGCTCGCCGTCTTCGTGCCGCTCGCGCTGCGCGCCTACAACAGGAGAGTCCGATGAGAACCCGCGACGGCGTCGAACTCGCCACCACGGTACGGCTGCCGCCCACCGGCGCCCGCCACCCCGTCCTGCTGGTCCGCACCCCCTACGGCCGCGACACGGTCCCCGGCCCCGGCCTCCACCTGGACGTGGAACGCCTGGTCGCGGCCGGGTACGCGGTGGCCGTGCAGGACGTGCGCGGCACCGGCGAGTCGGAGGGCGGGTTCCGGGTCTTCACCGGCGAGGCCGAGGACGGCCACGACGCGGTGCGCTGGGCGGCGACCCAGCCCTGGTCCGACGGAAATGTCGGCATGTTCGGCGACTCCTACCTCGGCCTCACCCAGCTGCTGGCCGCGCAGGAGCGACCGGAGGGCCTGCGCGCGATCGCGCCCAGCCTCACCCCCGGCTCCTACCGCGACATCGTGTACGAGGGCGAGGTGGTGACGCTCGGCAAGATCCTCACCGTCTGCGCCCTGACGTTCGGACTCGACGAGCTGCGCCGCCGCATCCGATCCGGTACGGCGGAGCCTGTCGCAGAGGCGGAGTACCTGGCCGGGCTGGGCTTCCCCGACCGGTTCCCGCAGCGGATACGGGAGCTGGCCGGGCGGCTGCCGCTGTCGGACCAGCCGCTCATCAACGACCTGGTGCCGAGCTACGCCGCCTGGATGGAGCACCCGGACCCCGGCGCGGCGGTGTGGCGGGGCGGCACGTTCGACTACACGGCGATCGAGGTGCCCGCCCTGGTGAGCACCGGGTGGCACGACTTCTTCCGCGACGCCTCCGTCCGCCACTTCCAGCGGCTCGGCGGGAGTTCGCGGCTGGTCGTGGGGCCGTGGACGCACATCTCGCACGGGCGGGAGATCTTCGGGCGCGACTACGGGCCCTCCGCCTCCCAGGAGGCGATCGACTGGACGGGGTTGCATCTGGCGTGGTTCGACCACTGGCTGCGGGGCTCGCCGCTGGAGGGGCCGGCGGTGCGGTACTTCGTCATGGGGGCCGACGAGTGGCGCGGCTCCGAGCGGTGGCCGGTGGCGGCGCGGCGGGTGCCGTACCACCTGGGGCAGGGCGGAGCGCTGTCCACGACGCCCTCGCACGGAACGTGGGAGTTCGCGGCCGACCCGGGCGACCCGGTGCCGACCCTGGGCGGGGCGGTCATGGACTTCACCGGGTTCGGGCCGCTGGACCAGCGGCCGCTGGACGGGCGGACGGACGTGCTGCGCTTCGCGAGCGCGCCGCTGGCAGGCGACGTGGAGGTGACGGGGCGGGCCGAGCTGGTGGTGTGCCTGTCCACGACCGCGCCGACGGCGGACGTCACCGGCAAGCTGGTCGACGTGTATCCGGACGGGCGGGCCGAACTGCTCACCGACGCGGTCACCCGGGCGGTGGGCGGCGAGGTCGTGGTGGACCTGGGGTGGATCTCCACGGTGTTCCGGGCGGGGCATCGGATCCGGGTGGACGTGGCCGGCTCCAATTTCCCGAAATATGCCAGGAACCCGGACAAGGGGCTGACCACGATCCACTCGCCGTCCTACGTGATGCTGCCGATCAGGTCGTAGAGCTCGTCCTGGGCCAGGGCCGCGCCACGGGCGTGCAACTCCGCGAAACGGTCGTCGCCCAGCGCGGCCCGCGCCGTCGCCATCCCGGCGTCGGAATCGGCCGCGACGTCGGCACGGCCGGCGCCGAACAGCAGGACCGCGTTCTCCACGTCGCCGCCGGCCAGCGCCGCCAGCGCGAAGCCGCCGAAGACGGTCGCCAGCACCGGCAGGTCGGGCGGCGAGTCCAGGGGCGTGCCCCGCATGGCCTCCAGGGCCTCCCGGTGCTGGGCGAGTCCGCCGGTCAGGTCGCCGGAGGCCACCAGGGCTCTGCCGTAGCGGGTGCGTACCGTGGCGACGAGCTGCGGGATCGGCGCGGCGTCCGCCAGCATGTCCACGGCGGCCGACAGCGCGGTCAGCGCCGGGCCGTACTCGCCGCGCTGGTAGCCGATCATCCCCTCGCCCAGCCTGAGCTGCACGAGCACGTCCGGGTTGATCTCGTCGGTGACGCCCAGCCTGGCCTTGGCCAGGTCGGCCGCCGCGCCGTCGAGGTCGCCGCCCTGCGCCCGCAGCACCGCCATCCTGGTCAGCGTCGAGACCGACTCGTTGGCGCTGATCCACGCGCTGGTCAGCGAGGTCACCTCGGTGTAGAGGTCGGTCACCGGCCGTCCCTCTCCGGCGCGCAGGGCGGCCAGCTGCAGCAGCGCCTCGCTCAGCCCCCACCGGTCGCCGATCTTCCTGAACCCGGCCACCGCCCGTTCCAGCGCCTCCTCGGTCGCGTGCGGGCCCCTGAGCATGAGCGCCGAGCTGGCCAGCCACAGGTCCTCGTCCTCGGCGTAGGAGAGCAGCAGTCCGTAGGCGTGGTCGTCGCGCCCGGCGATCATCGCCATGACGGCCTTGCCGATCCGCAGCATCGGATGAACGGGGCCCTCGGTCTCGGCCCGCGCGATCAGCGCGTCCATCTCGGCCGAGAGCTGGTTCAGCCGCGGCCGGTCCACCACGATCCGGCCGAACATCGTCACCCCGACCGCGAAGCTGCACGCCGCGTAGGCCTCAGCCAGCCCCGGCGGCGGCTCCCCGCCCGTCAGCGCGAGCGCCTGCTCGGCCCACTGCGCGGACTCCTGCCGGTAGCCGCACATCCACCAGTACCAGTTCAGCGCGCCGCACAGCCGCAGCGCCGTCTCGACCTCGCGCTCGTCCAGCGCCCAGCGCAGCGCCGCCGCGCAGTTGTCGCGCTCGGCCGCCAGCCGCTCGATCCACTCGATCTGCTGATCCGTCCGCAGGTACGGCACCGCCGTCTCGGCCACCTCCCGCAGGTGGACTGCCAGCCGCCTCCTGAACTCCCCGCTCTCCCCCGCCTCGGCCAGCCGCTCCAGCGCGTAGGCGCGGATCGTCTCCAGCATCCGGTAGCGCCCGTCGTCGCCCGCCTGCACCAGCGACTTGTCGGCCAGCGCGCCCAGAACGTCCGGGTCGCCGCCGCACACCACCTCCACCGACTCCAGCGCCGCGCTGCCCGCGAACACCCCCATCCGCCGCAGCAGCGCCCGCTCGCCGGCGGTGAGCAGGTCCCAGCTCCACTCGACGACCGCCCTGAGCGTCTGCTGCCGGGGCAACGCGGTACGGCTCCCGCCGGTCAGCAGCCGGAACCGGTCGCCGATGCGCTCGGCCAGCTGCCGCGCGGTCATCGTGCGCAGCCGGGCGGCGGCCAGTTCGATGGCCAGCGGCATGCCGTCGAGGCGGCGGCAGATGGCGGCGACGTCACCGACGTTGTCCTCGTCCAGCCGGAACGACGGCCGCGCCGCGACCGCCCGGTCCAGCAGCAGCCGCACCGCCGGGTAGGCGGCGGCCCGCCCGGCGTCCACGCCCTCGGGCGGCAGTTCCAGCGGCGGAATGGGCACCAGCCGCTCGCCCGCGACGTTCAGCGGTTCCCTGCTGGTGGCCAGCACCCGCAGGCCGGGGCACAGGGCCAGCAGCCGCTCGGCCACGACGGCGGCGGCCTCGATCACGTGCTCGCAGTTGTCGAGCACGATCAGCGCCCGCTCGCGCCCGAGCCGCTCGGCCACGCGGGTCACCGGGTCCTCGCCCGGCTGGTTGAGGTCGTCGCGCAGCCCGAGCGCGCCCGACAGCGCGCCAGGGACGTCGGCCGGGTCGGCGACCGGGGCCAGCTCGACCATCCAGGCGTCGGCCTCGCGCAGGGCGGCCTCGGTGGCCAGGCGGGTCTTGCCCGCACCGCCCGGCCCGACGATCGTCGCGAGCCTCGCCTGCCCGAGCAGGCTCACGAGCTGGGCCAGTTCGTCGGCCCTGCCCACGAAGCCGGTGAGCGGGGCGCGTACGTTCCCCTTGGCCGCGCGCGGCTCGGGACGCCGGGCCGGAACCTCGCCCTTGAGCACGGCGAGATGGGCGGCGCGCAGGTCGGGGCCGGGATCCACGCCCAGATCGGTGGCCAGGGCGCCCCTGACCCGCTCGAACAGCGCGAGCGCGGCGGCCTGGCGGCCGGCGGCGGCCAGGGCGCGCATGGCGAGTCCGGCCAGGCGTTCGCGGTGCGGCTGCGCGGCCAGTTCCTCGCCCAGCCCGGCGGCCAGGGCGGCGACCTCACCCGAGCCGGGCTCCCGTGCCAGCACGGCGTGGGCATGGGCCTCCAGAGCGAGCAGGCGCTCCTCCTGCAGTCCCGCCGCGACGTTGGCCAGGTGCGGCACCACCAGCAGATCGGCCAGCGCGGGACCCCGCCACAGGGCCAGCGCCGCCTCCAGGGCGGCCTCGCGAGCCTCCTTGCGGACGGTCCGGGTGAAGGCGTGGGCGTCCACGCGCTCGCGTGGGATCGGCAGGACGTAGCCGCCCGCGCGGCCGTCCACCGTCAGGTACGGGCGCAACGCGGCGCGCAGGCGCTTGACCAGGGTCTGCAGGGCGTTGGCGGCGTTGGCCGGCGGCTCCTCCGGCCACAGCGCGTCGATCAGGCGCTCGGCGCCGACGACCTGCCCCGCCTCCAGCGCGAGCATCGCCAGCAGCGCGCGGACCCGGGCGCCGCCCACGGCCACGGGGACGCCGTCGTTCGTGACCTCCAGCGGGCCGAGGATGGATATGCGCACGCACTCCATCCTGCCGGGTGCTCACGACTTCAGGTGCACGGCCACCTCCATGCCCACCGGCTGCCCCTCCTCCAGCAGGCCGATCTGGCGCACCTGGGCGAGCGACACCTCGGCGCCGCTCTCCTGCGCCGCGGCCAGCAGCGCGAGCACAGCCGGGTGGGTGGCGCCCTCCACCATGGGCACGTCCTGGTCCCAGCGCCAGCGCACCACCATCTCCTGTCCCGTCTCGATCGTGCCGCGCTCGACGTCGGTCCAGGACTCCGGCGGCAGGGCGGCGACCGGCCAGCAGCACAGCATCTGGATCTCGGTCTCGCTGCCGGGGGCGGTCCTGATCGTGGTCCAGAACGCGCCGGTCGGGCGGTTGCCCTCCGCGTCCAGGCGCCGCCACAACCCGGCGAACAGCTCGTTGGCCTCCTCGTCGCTGCCGATGTCCGGGGGCAGGACGACGCCGGCCCAGGGCTGGGCTTCGGCCCGCCGTACCTCTGTCTGCCAGCGGACGGGGCCGGCGAGCAGGCGTTCCAGGGCGTCGAGGGCGGCGTCCTGGCGCTCGCGGTCGGCGGCCAGCCTGGCGCGGTGCTCGGCCAGCGTGGCCGTCGCGGCCTCGGCGTCCTGGAGCAGCTTGGGCGCCTCGGCGAGGGGCAGGCCGGCGGCGCGGGCGGCCTTGAGCCTGAGCGCGTGCTCGAACTGCGCGGCGCTGTAGCGGCGGTGCCGCGACCACGGGTCCACCGAGACGGGCGGCAGAAGGCCCTGCTCGTCGTACAGGCGCAGGGCCTTCAGGCTCAGACCGGTCAGCTCGGCGAATTCCCCGATGTTCATCATGGGAACCAGTGTGGGACCTGCCCCTGGGGGAGGTTCCAATCGTTGGTCCGGGCGCCGCGCGCGGATCCCCTCGCGCACGGCGCCCGAGTCGGGGTCAGAAGTCGTCAGGCAGGCGGACCTGGTCGCGGATCCACCGTCCCGCCTCCTTCAGCCGGCTGGTGCCGGTGAACGGGCCGCCCGGGCAGGTGCCCTCGGTGAAGGCGGCGCCGGAGAGGGGGTCGTCGGAGAAGTTCCAGTTGACCCAGCTGATCTTCTTCTGTGCCATCAGGTCGATGTACTGCTGCGACCTGGTGAAGTTGTTGCCGCCGCCGCCCGAGGACGTCTGCGTGCCGAACTCGGTGACGAACATCGGCAGGCGGTCGGCCGCGCGGGACAGGGTGCCGAGGTAGTTGCTGCCGTGCGAGGCGGCGTAGAAGTGGAACGTGTACATGATGTTGGTCGCGTTGACCGGGTTGCTGATGATCTCACTCTCGTCGGAGCCCTCGGAGACGCCGAGCGAGGACCAGGCGCGGGTGCCGACCAGGATCGTGCTCTCGGGGTCGTTGGCCCTGATCACCGGGATGATCTGCTGGGCGTAGTCGCGGATGCGCGACCAGGCGACGCCGCTGGGCTCGTTCATGACCTCGTAGAGCAGGTTCTTCTTGTTGTTGTGGCGCTGGGCGATCTCGGTGAAGAACGTCTTGGCCTTGGCGAGGTTGTTCTGGGCGAACGGGTCACCGGGGTTGAGCATGTGCCAGTCGACGATGGCGTACATGCCGCGGGAGGTGGCCTGCTCGATCAGGTTGTGCACCCGGTCGGTGAACGCCCGGGGGTTGGTGTCGTAGCCGCCCTCCTGGATGTACATGGAGATGCGCAGGACGTCCGACTTCCAGTCGTCGGCCAGGGCGTTGAGCGAGGCGGTGTTGAGGCAGTCGTAGTGCCACTGGATGCCGTGGCTGCTCATGCCGCGCAGCTGGATCTGCTTGCCGTTCTCGTTGCAGAGCTTGAGCCCGCAGACCCTGAGCTGGCCGTTGGCCTCGACCGGGGTGCCGCCGCCGGTGGGCGGCTGGGTGGTGGCGGTGACGGCGGCGCTGCGGTCGGACTCGTTGTTCGACGGGTCGCGGGCGGTCACGGTGTAGGTGTGCGTGGTGGATCCGGCCAGGCCGGTCACGGTGGCCGTGGTGCCGGTGACGGTGGCGACGACGGTGTCACCCTCGCGTACCCGGTAGTCCGTGATCGAGCCGCTGTTGTCCGTGGCGGCGTTCCAGGCCAGTGAGATCGAGCTGGACGTGGTCCCGGTCGAGCGCGGGGCGCCGGGGACGGTGGGCTTCTCGGTGTCGGGCGGTCCGGTGACGCCGACGCTGAGGCGGTCGAGGTTGGGGCCGCCGTTGGCGGTGGTCGAGCTCGCCCTGACGGTGTTGGCGCCCGCGTTCAGGGCGGCGTTCACCTGAACCTCCTGCCAGGTGCTCCACGCGCCGGTGCCGGGGAAGTCCTTGGTCTGGGCGCTGCCGTTGACGCTGATGGACATCGGGCGGTTGACGGTGGTGCCGTTGGCGTAGCGGAAGGTCAGGGTGGCGTTGCCGGCGGCGGCCGCGTTCACGGTGAACTCGACGGCGGAGCCGGTGACGTTGTCGTAGTTGACGAAGCCGGTGCCGGTGAACCCGGCGTGGTTGGACTCGACCACGCCCTGGGTGATCGTGGCGTCCTCGGCCTGGTGGTCGTTGCCGGGCGCGGCGGCGACCTCGGCGTCCAGGTAGTCCCAGTTCGGGTTGCCGCCGGTGGCGGAGGCGGTGGCTCTGATCGTGTTCGCGCCGGCCACGACCGGTGCGGTCAGCGTGGCGGTGGCCCAGGTGCTCCAGGCGCCGGTGGGGTTGAAGGCGCGGTCGTCGGCGATCAGGGCGCCGTTGACGGAGATGTCACTGGGGCGGTTGGCGGTGGTGCCGTTGGCGTAGCGGAGGGCCAGGGTGGCGGTGCCCGCGGCGGGGGCGTTGAAGGTCCACTCCACGTACGGCCCCGCCACGTTGTCGCCGTTGACGAAGCCGGTTCCGGAGAAGCCGGCGTGGTTGGACTCGACGGCACCCTGCGAGATCGTGGCGTTCTCCGCCTCAAGCCGGGTGGGCGCGGCTTCGGCGGGCAGTGCGGGTAAGAGGGCCAGACAGACGGCGGCCAGAGTGATCAGCCGCGTTGAACGATGCATGGGGTCCGCTCCTACTCGTTCATTAGGAAACTTAACTAACGAGCACACGGAGAATAGATCCGACGTCTGTCCGGAACAAGACCCAATTTGACAAGCGCCTCTACAGGCGTGACAACAAGGGAGCCAGTTGCTCCTCCTCGTAGTCGAGGTGGGCCAGCAGTTCGCCGGCCAGCCGTTCCAGGTCCTCGCGGAAGTCCGCGGCCCGCTCGATGGCGGCGAGGATCTCGGCGACCTTGCCGTGCTCGCGCTCAAGACGGTCGATGACCTCGGCGGACTCGGGGAAGCGGGCCCGCAGGGTGGTGAACAGGTAGTGACTCTCCACCGTGTGGTGCATCTCGACGTGGTGGCAGTAGTACATGCAGCGGACCCGCAGATCACCGGTGATCTCGCTCGCGCCGCGCAGTTCTTTCAGTTCCCGGCGCAGACCGTCGTGGACGGCGATCAGCTCGCGGACCATGGCGTGGTCTCGGGACATCGGGGCACTCCTTTACAGTTCTTTCTAGTAACTAACGGCATGATGGATTACCGTCGTGGTAAGCGCATAGATCGCACTTTTTCCTGCGTTAGTTACCTGGAGAGAACCGTGGAGTACCTGACGGAGACCGAGGCCAACTGCCGCGCCCGCGAGGTGCTCGACCGCGTGGGCGACAAGTGGTCCACGGTCGTGCTCTACAACCTCAGCACCGGCACCCACCGCTTCACCGAGCTGCGCCGGGCCATCCCGGGCATCAGCCAGCGCATGCTCACCGTCACCCTGCGCGGCCTGGAGCGCGACGGGCTGGTCAGGCGGACGGTCCATCCGGTCATCCCGCCCCACGTGGACTACGACCTGACGCCGCTGGGCTGCACGCTGCGGGAGATCGTGGGCGCTCTTGTCGGCTGGGCCCACCAGCACCTGGACGAGATCGATCGGGCGCGGGCGGCGTACGACAAGGTGTAGACGCGAGCCCGCTTCGGTGGTCAAGTCAGGGAATGACGGTACAAGGCACCTGCGATCCCCGGTTCTCCCTGGTCCGGGAGGAGTTCGAGCGCAACCTCGCCGAACGCGGCGAGGTCGGCGCGTCGGTCTGCGTGATGGTCGACGGCGAGGTCGTCGTCGACCTGTGGGGCGGCGAGGCCGCTCCGGGGACGCCCTGGCTCCACGACACCATCGGCCACGTCTGGTCGTGCACGAAGGGCGCCACCGCGCTGTGCGCCCACCTGCTCGCCGCCCGCGGCGAGCTCGATCTCGACGCCCCGGTCATCCGCTACTGGCCGGAGTACGGCGCCGCCGGCAAGGGCGCCACCCTCGTCAGGCACGTGCTCGCCCACCAGGCCGGTCTGCCGGTGCTGCGCGAGCCGCTGCCCGCCGGCGCGTTCCACGACTGGAAGCTGATGGCCGAGCGGCTGGCCGTGGCCGAGCCGTTCTGGGAGCCGGGGACCCGGCACGGCTACCACGCGCTCACCTTCGGCTTCCTGGTCGGCGAGATCATCAGGCGGGTCGGCGGGCGCCCGCTGGGCACGTTCTTCCGCGAGGAGGTGGCCGAGCCGCTCGGGCTGGAGTTCTGGCTGGGGCTGCCCGAGGAGCAGGAGGGCCGGGTGGCGCCGACGATCCCGGCCGACATCCCGCCCGAGTTGCCGTCGTTCTACGTCAAGGCGTTCTCCGACCCGTCGTCGATGCCGGCGCTGCTCCTGGGCAACGACGGCGGCTTCATGACCTCGTCCGACAGCCGGGAGTCGCACGCCGGCGAGTACGGCTCCGTCGGCGCGATCACCAATGCGCGCGGGCTGGCCGGCATGTACCGGCCGCTGTCGCTGGGCGAGCTGGTTCCGGCCGAGCAGCGTTCGATCATGGCGAGGACCGAGTCGGCGGGCATGGACGCGGTGCTCGGGGTGCCGACGCGCTGGTCGGCGGGGTTCATGAAGTCCACCGACAACCGGCATCTGCCGGCGGCCGACAGGGAGGGCGCGCTGATGTCGGAGTCGGCGTTCGGCCACGCGGGCATGGGCGGCTCGGTCGGCTTCTGCGACCCGGGCGCCCGGCTGGCCTTCGGCTACTCCATGAACAAGCAGGGAAGCGGCCTGGGCATCAACCCCCGCGGCCAGGCCCTGACCGACGCCGCGTACCGGACGCTCGGTTACGCTCGGGCCAATGGAGGGATCTGGTACCGGCCTTGAGCGGTTCGTCGTCCTGACCGGCGGGCCGGGATCGGGCAAGAGCACCCTGATCGACCGGCTGGAAGAGGCGGGGTACGCCAGGACCGAGGAAGCGGGCCGGGCGATCATCCAGGACCAGAGCGCGATCGGCGGGCGCGCGCTGCCCTGGGCGGACAAGGACCTGTTCGCCGAGCTGATGCTCTCCTGGGAGCTGCGCTCGTACCGGGCCGCCGCCGCCCTCGGGCCCGGCCCCGTCTTCTTCGACCGCGGCGTCGTGGACGTGATCGGCTACCTGCGGCTGGAGGGCCGGCCGGTGCCGGACCACGTGCACCGGGCGGCGCTGCGCCACCGCTACCACCGGCGCGTCTTCGCCGCCCCGCCCTGGCCGGAGATCTTCCGCAACGACGCCGAGCGCAAGCAGTCGCCGGAGGAGGCGGAGCGCACCTACACGGCGGTGACCGGGGCCTACGAGGACTACGGCTACGAGCTGGTGACGCTGCCGAAGGCTCCGGTCGAGGTCAGAACGCGCTTCCTCCTCGACAACCTCCCCCTATCCTGAATTATCCCGTCTTTCAGGAGCTCGCAGCCATGTACTTCGGCATCACTGACCTCTGGACCTTCGTGGCCGGTGCGTTCTTCATCATCCTGCTGCCAGGACCGAACTCCCTCTACGTCCTCAGCCTGGCCGCCCAGCGCGGCGTGAAGCAGGGCTACCGCGCCGCCGCCGGCGTGTTCGTCGGCGACTCGGTCCTCATGCTGCTGGCCGCCGCCGGCGCCGCCTCGCTCCTGAAGTCGAACCCCGTGCTGTTCACGATCGTCAAGTACGCCGGAGCCGGCTACCTGGCCTGGATCGGCTTCCAGATGCTGCGCGGCGCCTGGCGGGCCTGGCGCGCCCCGGAGGCCGAGACCGCCGGAACCGCCGAGCCGGTCGACCGCGTCAACCCGTTCCGCAAGGCCCTGGTGGTCAGCCTGCTGAACCCGAAGGCGATCCTGTTCTTCGTCTCGTTCTTCATCCAGTTCGTGGACCCCGGGTACGCCGCTCCGGCGTTCTCGTTCCTCATCCTGGGCGCGATCGTCCAGTTGTTCAGCGTTCTCTACCTGACCATGCTGATCTTCAGCGGGACCTTCCTGGCCGGGCAGTTCCGTTCGCGGCGCAAGTTGTCGGCCGGGCTGACGAGCGGCGTGGGGACGTTGTTCCTGGGGTTCGGGGCCAAGCTGGCGACCACCTCGCTGGGGTGAGGTCGGCCTATCGGCCGGGTGAGGCGTATGTAGCCTTCGCGTGGAACGTGGCAAAAGAGGCAGTCGCACTCAGGCGGGTCAGGTACGGTTGGCCACCGGCGCGCTGCCCGGCGTGCCGAGGTGTCCGTGCCGTTACACCGACCGACCCGTTCGGCAAGCCCGGTTTCCCGCTGCCCGGGTAGTCGTAGGGTCTCGGCCTACCTGCGGAGCAGCCTTGAACCACCCTCCGATCACCCTGCCTCGCCTGACCACGCTCGCCCGCGACGCGGTGCCGAAGCTGCTGGAGGCGGTCGTGGCGCCGCTGGTCATCGTGTATGCCAGCGTGTGGCTGCTGGGCACGCAGGGCGCGCTGTTCGCGGGCCTGGCGTGGTTGTTCGGCGGACTGGTCTGGCGGCTGGCGCGGCGGGCCAAGGTCCCGGCCACGATGTGGATGGCGGCGCTGGCGCTGTCGTTCAGGACGGCGGTCTCCTTCTGGACGGGCGACTGGCACTACTGGGCCATCCAGCCGGAGCTCGGCACCATCTGCATCAGCGTGGTCTTCCTGGCCTCGGTCCGGCTGAACAAGCCGCTCGTGCAGAAACTCACCCTCGACTACGTCCCGCTGCCGTCCGTGGTGCTCAGGCACGCGCGGATGCGCAGGTTCTTCGCCAGGATCACACTGCTGTGGGGCTTCGTGCTGCTGGCCAACTCAACGGTGAGCATCTGGCTGGCGCTCAACGAGTCCCAGCTCCAGGGGTACATGCTGGTCCGCACCGGCGTGGTCGCCCTGATCAGCGGCTCGGCGATCGCCTTCTCCGTCCTGGCCTTCAAGCGGGTCCTGCGCCGCATGCACGTCGCCCACGCCTGAGCGCTCCGCCAGCACGATCGCGCCGCAGCAGGCCATCACCAGGCCGGTGAGCGTCGCGAACAGCTCCACCAGGTCCGGCACCGGCATGGCCATCGGCCCGGCGAGCGGGCCCGCGCTCAGGGTGACGATCAGGCTGTAGAGGCCCCAGCCGAACATGGAACCGGAGCCCACCCAGGCGAGGGTCAGGGCGCGCCCGCCGTACCCCTTGACCAGGGCGAGCAGTGCGAGCGCGCCGCCAATGATGAGCGCGCCCTTCAGTCCGTTCTGCAGGAAGGCGGCCGTGCCGGAGGCCGCCACCATCTCGGGCGGCAGGCCGAACGTGCCGCCGAAGGCCCAGAAGAGCTTGATGCCGGCGAGCGGCAGCGACACGCCCAGCGCGCCGTAGGCCATGAGCCGCTGGAGCGGCAGCGTCGCGCTCGGCGCCGGCCGGACCGCGCGGAACGCCCCCGGCCAGCGGTCGCGGGCGTAGAGGGCGAAGGCCGTGCTCAGCCCCACCGCCTGGCCGATGAACCCGCCGTAGACCGCCATGTACACCCACGACGCGATCGGCCCGCCCGCGGGGAAAATCGACAGGCCCTCGATCAGCACACCCACCGGCGCGGTCACCAGGATCACCGAGAGCAGGCCGATGCCGACCCAGATGGGCAGCAGGACCAGCCAGGCGGGCAGCCGCATCCCCCATCGCAGGGTGAACGACAGCGCCAGCACCAGCGCCACGAGGTCCATGCCGAACGTCATGGCGTTCATGGCCACCATGACGGGGCTGGCGAGGAAGGACGGGTCGGAGACGCCGACGGGGTTGCCCGCCAGCCAGAGCAGCTTGATCGTGAGATAGGGGAGCATGGCGGCCATCGCGACGATCGCGGCGGTGACCCGGCCTATACCGGCTCGTTCACTGGTCATACTCCGATCGTGCTGCGGCGGGCCGCCCGGCTCATCCCGCTGTGCGGGGATGCGCCTCCCCCTCGCGGGGGAGCTCCACGGCCAGCTCGTACCCGTCGCCGCGCGGGCCGGCGGTCAGGGTGCCGCCCGCCAGCCGTACGCGCTCGCGCAGGGCCGTCAGGCCGGTGCCGCCGCTGATCACGGTGGCCCGCCCGCGCGACGCCCCGTTCACGACGCTGACCCGCAGCTCCTCGACCGTGACCGTCACGGGCGCGCCCGGCGCGTGCTTGGCCGCGTTCGTCAGCCCCTCCTGGACCACCCGGTGCGCCAGCGGCGGCCCGCCGTCCAGCCGCAACGTGATCTCCATGCCCGAGTCGCGCGCCCGCTCGACCAGTTCGGCGACGCTCTCGTCCACCGGGTCGAGCGGCGCGCTCTCCCCCTGCTCGCGCAGCAGCCCGATGATCTGACGCAGCCGCTCGGTCGCGTCCGCCGCGGCCACGCGCAGCTCCCCCGCCGCCTTGACCTGCGCGGACGTCAGCCCCGGTGACAGCTCGAGCCCCGCCGCACGCACCGCGATGAGCGCCAGGTCGTGGCCGAGGGAGTCGTGCATGTCGTGGGCGATCCTGGTGCGCTCGCGCATGCGCGCCTGCGACTCGGCCGCCGCCTGCGCCCGCGCGCGCTGGGTGCGCAGCCTGCTCCGCAGCCCCCCGAGCAGGTACGGCACCGCGTACGTGCCCAGCATCCCGGTCACCAGGGCGATCCACTGCTCGGCCCGCCCGCCTTCGGCCAGCACCAGCACGCATCCGCCCGCGGCGATCCCGGCGAACGCGGCCACCGCCGGCCACACGCGATCGATCTGGCGCCCGGCCAGGTAGGCGTACCAGAACAGGCCCAGCGACAGCAGGGTCGTCGGGATGACCTTCGTGCTCCCCAACCCCGGCAGCCAGCTGAGGTCGAGCGTGGCGAAGCTCGTCTCCAGGTCCCAGGGCGAGGCCAGCGTGATGAGCACGACCGCGGCCACCGGCCACGCCCGCCCTACAACGACGGCCGCCGCCAGCACCACGACACGCGTGCCCGTCACGGCCGCGAACGGCCCCACGCCGTCGAGCGGATCGGGCCCGGAGGCGGCGGCGAGCACCGACAGCGCCAGCCAGAGGAACACGTCGGAGACGGCCTGGCGGCCGGATCGGCGGAGGTGGTTCACGCCCTCGACGGTAGCGGGCGTCCGGCAACGCCCGGACCTGCCGAACGTGGTGAGAGAACCCTGACGAAGGTAGGGCTAACCCCACCCCCGATTCGGATACCTGCACTCCTGACTCGCCAGGAGGACCCCGGAAGGATCGAGGGTGTCAGCCGGAGGTCGTACCTCGACCCTGACGAAAGTCGGGGGTGGTGCGTACCGAACGTCCGATGCGCCGTGAACTGCGGACTTCTTACCTTCGTGGTGGTGTGACCCCGAGAACGTCTCAGGGGTTTGCCCGTGACCTTAGGGGGTTGTCCCCCGATGCCTCGCGGCTCCTCCGCCGAGATGGTGGATGGGCCCACTGAAGATTCGGAGTGCACGACATGTCTCACGCGATTCTCGACCTGCTGCAACAGGTGATGTCCTCGCCGTGGCTTTATGTCGCGCTGTTCGCCCTCGCGCTGCTCGACGGGTTCTTCCCGATCGTGCCCGCGGAGACCTCGGTGATCACCGCCGGGGTGTTCGCGGTGACCGGGCAGACCAACCTGGTGCTGGTCATCGTGGTGGCCGCCCTGGGCGCCTTCGCCGGCGACCACATCTCCTACCTCATCGGCCGCAAGTTCGGCGGACGGCTCCGCGAACGCAAGGCCCTCGTGTGGGCGCGCAACGCGCTGGCCGAGCGAGGCGGGCTGGTGCTGGTGGTGGCCAGATACATCCCGGGCGGGCGGACGGCGACGACGCTGACCATGGGCGCGGTGCGCCACCCTCTGCGGTCGTTCACCTTCTTCGACGCGATCGCGACCTCCTCCTGGGCCGTCTACTCCGCCCTGATCGGCTACTTCGGCGGCATGGCCTTCGAGAACGACCCGATCAAGGGGCTCCTGCTCGGCCTCGGCATCGCATTGTCGATCACCGCGATCGTCGAAGGGGTCCGTTTCATCAGGAAGAAGCGAGCCGCTACTCAGGATTCGGCCGAGCGACTCCCTGTAGACACGTCCGTTTGACCCTTTTTGGCGACTATCCACGTGAGAGGAGCGTTTCATGACTGTGCTGGCCGCGGCGATCGCCCTGATCGGCTCGCTGTTCTTCGCGCTCGGTGCGGCACTTCAGCAGTTCGAAGCACTCGGCTCCGGCAAGACCCGCCTCCGTACGCTGATCAAGCGGCCGCGTTGGGTCTTCGGCGGGGTCTCCATCGTCGCGGGTGGCGGCCTGCACATCGTCGCGCTGGGTCTCGGCCCGCTGACGATCGTGCAGCCGATGGGCGTGGCCAGCCTGCTGTTCGCGCTGCCGCTCGCGGCGGCGCTGCACGGGCGCAGGCCCTCCCGCGCCGAGCTGGGCTCGGCCGCCGTCGTGGCGATCGGGCTGATCGGCCTGGTGCTCCTGGTTCCCCCATCGACCGGCCCCTCGCACCTGAGCCTCCAGGAGGTGGCGACCTTGCTCGCCGTCTCCGGGATCGCCGCGGTGCTGCTCTGGGCCGGTGCCAGGATCGCCTCCCCCGCCGGTCGCGCCGCCCTGCTCGCCACCAGTGCCGGAGTTCTCTACGGTGCCACGGCCACCCTCATGAGGGTGCTCGCCGACACCTTCGGAGAACAGGGCTGGAACTGGTGGTACCTGCTCGCTCTGCCCGTCCCCGCGCTGCTCGCCCTGATGCTCCTGCAGCGCGCCTACGCCGTAGGCCACTTCGGCGTCTCCTTCGCCTCGCTGCAGATCGCCGACCCGCTCACCGCGGTGGCCTTCGGCGCCCTGCTGCTCGGCGAACCTCTGCCCACCGGCGTTGCCCCCATCGCCGCCGCCGCGCTCACCGCGGCCGGAACCGTGGCACTTGCCCGCACCACCCCCTTGGAAAGGTCCGCCTGACATGGCCATGCCCCTGCCGACGCGCACTCCCGAGCTTCACCCCGTAGCCGACCGTCCCCGACGGATCCTGATCTCCACCGACACGTATCCCCCCGACGTGAACGGCACCGCGGTCTTCACCTACCGCCTGGCCACCGGCCTGGCGGAGCGCGGCAACGAGGTCCACGTGATCTGCCAGTCGGACGAGGGCCCGGCCAAGGCGGACGTGGTCGACGGGGTCATCGTGCACCGGCTCCGCTCGGCGCCGCTGCTGGTCCACCCCACCATGCGGGTGACGGTCCCGACCCGGCTCGACCGGCTCGTCGAGGCCATCGACCCGGACGTGCTGCACTCCCAGGGCCACTTCGTGGTCGGCCGGGCGGCCATCAACGCCGCCCGCCGCCGCGGGGTGCCGGTCGTGGCGACCAACCACTTCATGCCCGACAACCTCTTCCAGTTCGGGCACGTACCCGCGCGGCTGCGGGCCAAGGCCGGGCAGCTGGCCTGGCGTGACTTCCGCCGCATCTTCAACCGCGCCCAGCGGGTCACCACGCCCACGCCGCTGGCCGCCAAGCTGCTGGCCGACCAGGGCTTCGCCGGCGAGGTCGAGCCGGTCTCGTGCGGCATCGACCTGACCCGCTTCCACCCGCACACCGAGCCCAAGCAGTGGGCGCGCAAGATGTTCGGGCTGCCCGACCGCAACACCGTGCTGTTCGTGGGCCGCCTCGACGAGGAGAAGCGGCTCGACGACCTCGTGCGGGCGCTGCCGTACGTGCTGAACGAGACCGACGCGCAGCTCGCCTTCGTCGGCCGCGGCAACCAGCGCGAGGTGCTGGAGCAGCTGGCCAAGCGGATCGGGGTGGCCGACCGGGTGTTCATGCTCGGGTTCGTGCCCGACGAGCAGATGCCGCAGGCCTTCGCCGCCGCCGACGCCTTCGCCATGCCGAGCATCGCCGAACTGCAGAGCATCGCGACGCTGGAGGCCATGGCCAGCGGGCTGCCCGTGGTCGTCGCCGACGCGATGGCGCTGCCGCACCTCGTCGACGAGAACGGCTTCCTGTTCCCGCCCCGCGACGTCATCACGCTCGCCAAGCACCTGACGACGCTGCTCACCGACGACGCGCTGCGCGAGCGCATGGGCAAGGCCAGCCGCGAGCTCGCCCTCACCCACGACCACCAGAACTCCCTGGCCCGGTTCGAGCAGATCTATGATGAGGTGGCGCGATGATCTGGGGTGCCGTCGCCGGTGCGCTGGTTGCTGTGTTCTCGCTGGGCTACGCCCAGCTCGCGCTGCCCGAGCAGCCTCTCCTCAGTGACTACGCGCTGGTCTCCGGCGGGCTGGTGCCGGTCGTGGCCGGCATGCTCGGGCTCGCCGCCACCTGCGTCTTCCTGGCGTACGGCCTCGCGGTACGTGAGCCCGCGCGCACCGCGGCCACCCGGGTCCTCCTGCTGGCCGGCGCCGCCGGCCTCATGCTCAGCGCCGTCTTCCCCACCGACCCCGCCGGGGTCGCGGTCAAGTCGATGGCCGGGGAGATCCACCGCTGGTCCGCGGCCGTCGTCTTCACCACGCTGCCGGTGGCCGGCTGGATGCTGGCCCGCGCCCGCGGCGCGCTGCCCCGCTGGAACGCGGTGCGGGCCCTGGCGGTGACCTCGGCGATCACGCTGGTGGTCTACCTGGCGACGCATCCCGCCTCGTTCCTGTCCCCGCTGATCAACGGCGGCGCCTACTACGGGCTGCTGGAGCGGGCGCTCGTCCTGGCCGAGATCGCGCTCCTGGTCATGATGGCCATCGCCGCGCTCCGGGAACACCGCCACCCGTCCACCGCCGCCATCCCCACACCGGACGCCGTCCCGGGCACCGCGCCCGACAACGCCTCCGACCCGGTGCCGGGAACCGGGCGTACGGAACACCTGGCCGCCTAGCGCAAATACCCCCTTGACCACGGGGAGGCGACTGCCTCTCCCCCTGGTCATGGGGGTGTTTGTCCTCCGGGACCCTTCGACGGGCGTCGAAGCGAATCGGACCTAGGCTCGGAACATGCTCATCACCCGATACGCGCAGGCCGCGGCCGTACTGGAAGACAGCGGCGTCGTGCCGCCCCCGGTCCCGCAGGACGGCGCGCCCGGCACGCTCGCGTGGCTGCGGGCGCAGGTGTCGCGCTTCGCCTCCGGCCCCGTGCACGCGGAGCGCCGCCGGGCCGTCGTCGAGTTGCTGGCCGCGTTCGATCCGGCCGAGCTGCGGGTGCGGGCCAGGGCGCTCGCCGGCGTACCGGCCGACGAGGTGGCGGCCAGGAGTTTCGGGGTCGGCCAGGTAGCGGCGGTGGCCGCGGCCGCGAGCGGCTACCTCAGCGGGGAGACGAGCCCCGAGGCCGATGCCGCGGTCCGGGAGCTGCTGCCGCTCGGCATTCCGATGATCACCGTGCTGCTGCAGGCGCACGCCTCCACCGCCGCCCTCATCGCGAACGCGCTGGCCCACGACGACGGCGTCACGCCGGTCGAGGACCTGCTGCACGAGACGCTCCGCCACGACCCGCCGCTGAAGCTCACCCGCCGGGCCGGAGTGGAGATCGACCTGGTGGCCGTCAACCGCGACCCCGACGTCTTCCCCGACCCCGACCGCTTCGACCCGTCCCGCGGGCGCACCCCGCACCTCACGTTCGGCCACGGCGTCCGCCCCTGCCCGGCCGCCGGCCACGCCCTGGCCATCGCCGCCGGCTACCTCGAAGGGAAGCGCTCATGACAGCGAACGAAACGGCGGGCGAGGTGTTCGGGCGCCTGCACGTGCCGGGACAGCCGTTGCTGCTGCCGAACGCCTGGGACTACGGGTCGGCGTCCGCGCTGGCCGCGGAGGGGTACCCGGCGATCGGGACGACGAGCCTGGGCGTCGCGGCGGTGCACGGCAAGCCGGACGCCGCCGGGGCCACGAAGCACGAGACGATCGCGCTGGCCAAGGCCATGGCCGGGCTCGGCGTGCTGGTGACCGTGGACATCGAGGGCGGGTTCAGCGACGACCCCGCCGAGGTGGCCGCGCTGGTCGCGGAGCTGGGACGGGCCGGGGTGGCGGGCGTCAACCTGGAGGACGGACGGCCCGACGGCACGCTCAGGGACACCGCGCACCACCAGGAGATCATCGAGGCGGCACTCGGCCACGGCGTGTTCGTCAACGCCCGTACCGACGCGCACTGGCTCAGGACCGGCGACGACGCCATCGAGCGGGTCGAGGCGTACGAGCGGGCCGACGGTGTCTTCGTCCCCGGGCTGACGGACCCGGCGCGGATCGCGGAGATCGTCAGGAGCACGAGCCGGCCGGTCAACGTGCTCTACGGTCCGCCGATGGAGGCGCTGGCCGAGGCGGGGGTGGCGCGGGTCAGCACGGGTTCGCTGCTGTACCGGGCGTCGTTGCGCGGGATGCTGGCCGTACTGGGAGATGAGGGGCGGGCGATGCCGACCTACGAGCAGATCGCCGCGATGCTCCCGCGACCCCGATAATCGAGGCATGCGCTTCGAGATCCTTGGCCCGACCAAGGTCCAGGCCGAGGACGGGCGGGAGGTCGTGCTCGGCGGCCCGCGGGTGCGGGCGCTGCTCGTCCTCCTCGCCTTGCGGGCCGGGCGCATCGTCCCCGCGGAGCAGCTCGTCGACGACCTGTACGGCGCCAGCCCCCCGGAAGGCATCTCCAACGCCCTGCAGTCGCAGGTGTCGCGGCTGCGCAGGGCGCTGGGCAAGGACCTGGTGGAGTTCCATCCGGCCGGGTACCGCCTGGCGGCCGACCCGTCGCAGGTGGACGCGCACCGGTTCGAGAAGCTGGCCGCCGACGGCAGGCAGGCGCTCGGCTCGGGTGACGCCCGCGCCGCCGCCGCCGTGCTCCGCGAGGCCCTTGACCTGTGGCACGGAGCTCCGCTGAGCGACGCCCCGCTGGCGGAGGCGGCCGCGACCCGGCTGGAGGAGCTGCGCCTGGCGGCCGTGGAGGACCGCGTCCAGGCCGACCTGGCGCTCGGCCGCCACCGCGACCTGGTCGCCGAGCTGCGCCAGCTCATCTCCGCCCACCCGCTGCGCGAACGGCTGCGCGCCCAGCTCATGCGCGCCCTGTACGGCAGCGGCCGCCAGGCCGAGGCGCTGACCGCCTACGAGGAGGGCCGCCGCATCCTCGACGAGGAACTCGGCGTGGAGCCGGGCGCAGAGATGACCGCGGCGCACCTGGCGGTCCTGCGCGCCGACCCGGCCCTGGGCGGCGCGGCGGAGGGCGTGACCAGGCTCGGCCTGCGCTCGCAACTCACGAGCTTCGTCGGCCGGGCCGACGACCTGGAGCGGCTGGGCACTCTGCTCGACTCGGCCAGGCTGGTGACGCTGATCGGCCCCGGCGGCGCGGGCAAGACGCGGCTGGCCGCCGAGGCGGCCGAGCGTATCCCCGGCGACGTCTGCTTCGTGGAGCTGGCCCCGGTGGCCGACGCCACCGGCCTGGTGCACGCGGTGCTGGCGGCGCTGGGCATCAGGGACGCGCCGGTCGCCGGGCCCGGCCGCCCCGCGCCGGCGCCCCGCGAGCGGCTGGTGGCGGCGCTGGCCGACAGGAAGCTGCTGCTCGTCCTGGACAACTGCGAGCACCTGGTGGCCGCCGCGGCCGAGCTGGCCGACGAGCTGCTGGCCGTCTGCCCCGCGCTGCGGGTGCTGGCCACGAGCCGGGAGGCGCTCGCGATCACCGGCGAGTCGCTCCTGCCCGTGCCGCCGCTGCGCCTGCCGCCGCCCGGGGTGCCGGACCCGCTGGACTATCCGGCGGTGCGGTTGTTCACCGATCGGGCGGCGGCCGTACGCCAGGACTTCGCCGTGGAGGGAGCGGACCTGGAGCTGATCGTGGGGATCTGCCGGGCGCTCGACGGCCTGCCGCTGGCCATCGAGCTGGCCGCGGCCCGGCTGCGCACGCTGACGCTGGCCGACGTGGCGGAACGGCTCGGCGACCGCTTCCGGCTGCTGACCCGCGGCAGCCGTACCGCGTTGCCCAGGCACCAGACGCTGCGCGCGGTCGTCGACTGGAGCTGGGACCTGCTCGACGCCGGCGAGCAGCGGCTGGCGCGCAGGCTGACGGTGTTCGTGGGCGGCGGCCGGGTGGAGGCGGCGGAGCGGGTGTCCGGCGGCGGCCCCGGCACCGAGGACGTGCTGACCTCGCTGGCGGAGAAGTCGCTGGTCGAGCTGGTCGGCGGCCGCTTCCGCATGCTGGAGACGATCCGTGCCTACGGCGCCGAGCGGCTGGCCGAGGCGGACGAGGTGGACGCCACGCTGGCCGCGCACGCCGCCTACTGCCTGGAGCTGGCGACCGAGGCCGACGCCCGGCTGCGTACACGCGACCAGTTGCCGTGGCTGGCGCGCCTGGACGAGGAGAGCGACGACCTGCACGCGGCGATCCGCTGGGCGGGCGAGACGGGACAGATCGAGCTGGCGCTGCGGCTGGTCTCCCGGATGGCCTGCTACTGGTGGATGCGCGGGCACCGGGTGGTCAGCGCGCAGCTCGCCAACCTGGTGCTCGGCGAGATGGGCGAGAGGCCGCCCGAGGGGCTGGCGGAGGAGTACGCGACGTGTGTGCTGACCGCCTCGGCCGACGGCCGCGCCTCCGCCGACCTGGCGCGCCGCCGCGAACTGCTCGCGGCCGGGATGGGCGAGTACCGGCTGCCGTTCCGGCTGGAGTTCCTGACCATGCTGATGCCGCTGTTCACCGGGCCGCCGGTGGGCTACCGGCCGGCGGACGTGGCGCCGCCGCCCGGGATGCCGCTCTCGCCGTGGACGCGGGCGCTGACGTCGCTGGGCACCGCCTTCGTCCACCACGCCTACGACCAGCTGGACGAGGCCGCGGAGCGGTTCGAGCTGGCGCTGGCGGACTTCACCGCCATCGGCGAACGCTGGGGCTGCATGCTGGCGCTGGGCGGGCTCCAGGACCTGCGCTTCGAACGCCGCGACTACGCGGGCGCGATCGCGCTGGCCGACCGGGCGATGGCGCTGTCGCAGGAGCTGGGCGCGAGCGCCGACGCCGCCGAGAACCTGTGCCGCCGCACCGACAGCGTCCTGTGCCTCGGCGATCTGGACGAGGCGCAGGCGGGCTACCTGCGCGCCGCTGAGCAGGCCCGCAGGATCGGCGCGCCGGACACGCTGGCGTGGGCGCACTTCGGGCTGGGCGAGGTGGCCGCGCGGCGCGGGCGGACCGCGGAGGCCCGCGCCTACCTGGAGCAGGCGCTGGCCGAATGCCCTGAAGGCTGGTACGCCGTCGTGGACACGCGGGCCCGCATCCACCTCGCGCTGGGCCGGCTCGACCTGGCCGCCGGCGACACGGACGCGGCGTGGGACCGCTTCACCGCCGCGCTGGGCGAGGCGCAGCGCACGTTCAAGCAACTGTCACGGCCGGCGATCGACGGCCTGGCGGCGACCGCCGAGGCGCGCGGCGACGGCGAGACCGCGAAGCTGCTGCGCACGCTCACGCCGCGCGAGGCGCTGGAGCTCGCGGAGAAACCGTCAGCCACCGGTCAGTGACCGGTCAGCGCCGCCGCCCACTGTGGGCGGCATGCGCAGCAAATGGGCCTGCCTGGCGATCGCCTGCCTCGCCACGCTCCTCCTCTCCCTCGACCTGACCGTCCTCCACCTCGCCTTGCCGAGGCTGGTCGCCGACCTCGGCGCCTCCTCGACGCAGTTGCTGTGGATCGGCGACATGTACGGCTTCGCGCTCGCCGGCCTGCTCATCGCCATGGGCAACCTCGGCGACCGGATCGGACGCAAGCGGCTGCTCCTCATCGGCGCCGTCGCGTTCAGCGCCGCCTCCGTCGTCACCGCGTACGCCCCCAGCGCCGAACTGCTCATCGCGGCCAGGGCCCTGCTCGGCGTCGCGGCGGCCACGATCATGCCGTCCACCCTGTCGATCATCCGCAACGTCTTCACCGAGCCCGGCGAGCGCACCACCGCGATCGGCATCTGGAGCTCGATGAGCGCGGCCGGGTTCGCCATCGGGCCGGTCGTGGGCGGCGTCCTGCTCGACCACTTCTGGTGGGGATCGGTCTTCCTGATCAACCTGCCGATCATGGCCGTCGTCCTCGTCGGCGGCTACCTCGTGCTGCCGGAGTCACGCAATCCGGACGCGGGCCGGATCGACGCGCTGAGCGTCGTGCTGTCCTTCGCCGGCGTGGTCGCCGTCATCTACGCGGTGAAGGAGGCCGCGCACAACAGCCTCGGCGCCCCTGACGTCCTCGCGGCCGGCGTGCTCGGGGCGGCGGCGCTCGTGGTGTTCGCACGGCGCCAGACGCGGCTGGCCCATCCGCTCATCGACGTGCGGCTGTTCGCCAAGCGCGCCTTCAGCGCCTCCATCGGCACGAACCTGCTGGCCATCTTCACGATGATGGCGATGTCGCTCATGTTCGCGTGGTACCTGCAGCTCGTCGTCGGCTGGTCGCCGCTCCAGGCGGGCCTGGCCGGTCTGCCCGGCGGCCTGTCCGGCGCCGTCGGCGGCATCGTGGCCGCGCCGCTCATCCGGGTCTTGGGCCGCAACGGCGTGGTCGCGCTCGGGCTGGCC
Source organism: Nonomuraea sp. NPDC050547 (assembly GCF_044457345.1). Lineage (NCBI taxonomy): Bacteria > Bacillati > Actinomycetota > Actinomycetes > Streptosporangiales > Streptosporangiaceae > Nonomuraea > Nonomuraea sp. NPDC050547. Next base: position 614,075 of record NZ_JBITGW010000004.1, on the reverse strand, counting down.
ATGAACGCCGTGTCCTTCGCCTGGTACGCCACGCTCGGCACCGAACTGAACTACTTCTACCTGCTGGTCCCCATGGTCATCGGCGGCATCGGGATCGGGCTCACGTTCACCGTGAACAACGACAACGTGCTGGCCACCGCGCCCAAGCAGCGCGCCGGGGCCGCGGCGGCCATCTCCGAGACGGCCTTCGAGCTCGGCGGCGCGCTCGGCATCGCCGTTCTCGGCACGGTCCTGACCAGCACCTACCGCGCCAACATGACCTATCCGGACCCGGCAGCCCGCGAGTCGATCACCGACGCGATCAACCTGGCGAGCACGTTGCCCGCCGAGCGGGCCGGCGAGCTGATCAGCGCGGCGGAGCGCGCGTTCGTGGCCGGGATGCAGACGACCTCGGTGGTCACCGCCGCCATCCTGGTGGTCGTCGCGGGGCTCGCGCTGGCCGGGCTGCGCGGGGTGCCCAAGGTCATCACCGACGCTGAAGAACCTGCCCACCGGTGAGCGCGGGCTCCGGATGGGGGCGGAGGCTGCGCAGCCGTACCAGGACCAGGAGGGCGGCCAGGCCCGTGGTCAGGGGCGGCACCACGAAGGCGAGGGCGGGGCCGGCCTGGTCGACCAGCTGACCGGCCACCGAGGCGCCGGTCGCGATGCCGAGGCCGATGGCGCCGTTGAGCCAGGTGAACGACTCGGTACGCACGTCCGCCGGGACCAGGTCGTCGATGATCGTGTAGCCGGTGATCACCACGGGGGCGATCACCAGGCCGGCGAGTGCGGCGGCGCCGTACGTCATGGGGATGGAGCCCGCGAACGTCAGCGCGGTGGTCGCGACGGCCAGCAGCGCCAGGCCGACCACCAGCCGGGCGCGCGCGGCGACCTTCCAGCGGACGGCGCCGTAGAGCAGCCCGCCCATCACGCTCGCGGCGGAGAACGTCCCGTAGATCGGCCCGGCCAGCGCGGGCTCGCCCAGCGCGGCCGTCAGCGACGTGATGCCGACCTGCAGCGAGCCGAAGACGGAGCCCATCGCGAGAAAGGCGAGCGCCAGCGGCGCGACGCCGCGCAGCCGCAGCACCCCGCCGGTGGCCCGCACCCGGACCGGCATCGGCTCCGGCAGCGCGGTCCGCACGCTCGCGAACACGACGGTCCCGGCCACGATCAGCACCAGCGCGCCGAGCAGCGCCACGACCGGCGAGAACCCCGTGGACAACCCCACCAGCAGGACGGGGGCGAGCGTGAAGGTCAGCTCATCGGTGATCGACTCGACCGCGAAGGCCGTGTTCAGCTTCCCCGAACCACCCAGCCGGTGCGCCCAGCGCGCCCTGACCATGGCCCCCACCTGCGGCACCGACGCTCCCGCCAGCGCCGCGGTGAGCACGAGGAACGGCACCGCCGCCTGCGCGGAAGCCAGCGCGAGCAGCGCCCCGAGCGCCAGCCCGTGGACGGCGATCTGCGGCAGCAGCACCCTGCGCTGGCCGTAGCGGTCGGCGAGCCGGCCGGTCTGCGGCCCCACCAGCGCCTGCGACACCGCGGCGGCCGCGGCGGCCATCCCGGCGGCGCCGTAGGAGCCGGTGGACCACTGCACGAGCAGCAGCACACCCATCTGCAGCATCGCGTACGGCAGGCGAGCCACCAGCGCGGGCACCAGGAACCGCCAGGCGCCGGGGGTGGCCAGCACGTTCAGGTAGGACCTCATCTGGTCTCCGTCCAGGTCATGACGGAGCCTCCCGGGAGCGCACCGTCGTGGTGGGCTTCGACCGGGGTGATACCGACGTGGTTCAGTCGGCCGCCGAGCGGTCTAACAGTGACCTATAACGCCGGTTGGTCCCCCTTTATTGCCCCTCGACGGGTGCCCTTGGACACACCCACAGCGCCCTCTCACGCCGTCGCCGGGAACTGCCTGGTTGTCACGCGATGGCCGGGACGGCGGGGCAGGTGCGGGTGAGGCGGGGTGACAGGGCGTCGAGGCGCCGGCCGATCAGCCTCGCGAGCCCCTCGATGGCCTGGATGCCCCGGCCCTCGCCCGGCTGCAGGTCCGTCTGTACGGCCAGCAACAGGTCACGTCCGGGCCCATGGATCCGGCCGTAGCTGGTGACCGCCCAGGTGTTGTGCACGAAGGGCCGGGGAGTCCACCCGTTCTTCAACGCCACCCGGTCCCCGGGCCGCGCGGCGGCGCTGACCCCCCAGGCCTGGTCGGCCTGCACCCGGCTCATCAGTCCGAGGATGTGCGCCCGATGGGCGGCCGACAGTCCCGCACCCCCCTTGACCAGCAGCCGCAGCAGCCGGATGCGGTCGGCCGGGCTGGTGTTGGTCCCGCCCCAGTACCGGCTGGGGCCCGGGGTGGTCTCCCGCAGCCCCATCCGCCGGTAGAAGTTCCCCATCCCGTATCCCGCGCCGACCCGCCACCACAGCGCGTCGGCGGCGTGGTTGTCGCTCTCCCGGATCATCCGGGCCGCCAGATCGCTCTCCGCGGAGCTGAGCCGCCCCCGCCGCAGCATCAGCGCGGTCAGGATGTCCACCTTGCTGCCGCTGGCGGTGATCATGCCGCTCTCGTGCTCCCGGTACGACAGCCGCAGCCCGCTGACCAGCTCGTGCGCGCTGTAGACGATCCGCCCAGGCTGCCGGGTCAGATACCGGTCGAGATCCCGCTGAAGCCGCCCTCGCGCCGCCACCCCACCCACCAGATCCGGATATTTCAGTACACAGGCGGGGTTGGCCACGTGCACATGCGGCGCGAACGGCACCACCGCACCCCCGCCGCCGCATCCCGCCACGCCCGCGACGACCCCGCCGACGAAAGCCCATCGCCACGCAGCACGCATGCCCGCCCCCCGGAACACGACCTCGCCCCGGGGGTGGCGATCTTCCCATTACAGGATGATCTCTGCCCACCACCTCAACAGGTCACACGCCCCGATATCCGGGAAAGGGCACCTACCACCCCAAATACCGGGCGGGCAGGGGCTTCGTCAGGCGGCGAGGTGTTCGCGGAGGAAGGCCGCCACCTCGGCCACCGCCTGTCCCACGTACGGCTCGCGGTCGTACAGGTCCACGTGCTCCTTGGCATCCAGCCAGACCAGCTTCTTGGGCTCGTCCAGCCGCCGGTAGACCTCCTCGGCCCCTTCGGGCGAGCAGAAGCGGTCGATCACCCCGTGCACGATCAGCGCCGGTTTCGGGGACAGGAAGTCGGCGCCCATCATGTTGTCCATGGTGATCAGCTCGCGGATGCTCGCCCTGGTCACCTCGTTCTTCCAGGAGGCGGCCGCCCCGCGGGAGGTCCCGTAGTAGGCGAAAGGCTCGTCGCCCGGCATCGCCGCCTCCCCGTCCGCGGAGACGGCGGGCACGTACTCGACCGCGCCACCGAGGTCCTGACGCTCCAGCACGCCGGTGAACCCGTCCAACGCGCCCTGGTAGTCCATCCCTGTCCGCATCGCGTACGGATTGTTGTACGCCCCCGCGACCCCGGCAAAAGCCTTAACCCTGGGATCAAAAGCAGCAAATTTCAGGGCATATCCGCCGCCAAGACAGATGCCCACCGCCGCGATCCGCTCCGGATCCACCTCCGGCCGCGACCGCAGCAACGACACCGCCGCCCGCAGGTCATGCAGCTTGCCCTGCACGTCCTCATGCCGCCGGGGCTCGCCTCCCGACTCCCCCCAGCACCGGTGGTCGAAGGCCAGCGTGACGAACCCCTCGGCGGCCAGCCGCTCGGCGTAAAGCCCGGTCACCTGCTCGCGCACCCCGGTGAAGGGGCCGGTCAGCACGACGGCCGGCCGTACCCCGGAGCCCGGGGGGACCCGCAGGTCGCCGGCCAGCACGATCCCGTCGGCGGAGAACTCCACTCTCATGCCCCAAGTCTGGGCGGCCGTGGGCCCGGGTGTCCACGGCCGCGCGCGGGACTCAGGAGTCGAAGCCCAGGCCCATCTTGTCGAGCGTGCGCAGCCACAGGTTGCGCTTGCCCTGGTGGAGGTCGGCGCGGGCGATCGACCACCGGGTGAACTGGATCACCCCCGACCGGACCGGCTCCGGCGGGAACGGGAACGGCTTCTCCTTGACCATCCGCAGCTCTGTCCGCTCGGTACGCTCGCCCGACAGCAGGTCGAGCATGACGTTCGCGCCGAAGCGGGTGGCGCCCACGCCCATGCCGGTGTAGCCGACGGCGTAGGCCAGCCGGCCGCCGTGGGCCTGGCCGAAGAAGGCGGAGAAGCGGCTGCAGGTGTCGATGACGCCGCCCCACCGGTGGGTGAAGCGCAGGCCCGACAGCTGCGGGAAGGTGTCGTAGAAGTGCCCGGCCAGCTTGACGAACGTCTCGTCGCGCTGGTCGTACTCGGGCTTGAGGTGGCCGCCGTTGTAGTACACGGCGTCGTAGCCGCCCCACAGGATGCGGTTGTCGTCGCTCAGCCGGTAGTAGTGGAACTGGTTGGCCGAGTCGCCGACGCCCTGCCGGTTCGCCCAGCCCACCGAGGCGAGCTGGCCGGGCGACATGGGCTCGGTCATGAGCGCGTAGTCGTAGACCGGTACGACGAAGTGCTTGAGCCGGCGCAGCAGCGGCGGGAAGACGCCGGTGCCGAGCGCGACCTTGGGCGCGGCGGCGCTGCCGTGCGGGGTGCGCAACGTGATGGTGACGCCGTCGTCGTCGAGGGCCCGGACCGGCGAGCGCTCGTAGATCCTGACGCCGAGCTTGAGGCAGGCCGCGCGCAGCCCGAAGGCCAGCTTGGCCGGGTCGAGCATGGCGCAGCCGCTGCGCTCCCACAGCCCGCCCAGGTAGGTGGGCGAGTCGACCTCGGCCCGTACCTGCTGCTGGTCCAGGGGCACGTAGTCGAGCCCGAGGTCGGAGATCAGGTCCAGGTGCTCGTTGAGGTCGTCCAGCTGCCACGGCTCGGTGGCCACGTGCAGTTCGCCGGTGCGTTCGAACGAGCAGTCGATGTCGTAGCGGCGCAGGGTCGCCTCGATCTCGTCGAGGTTCTCCACGCCCATGTTCTCGAGCCGCTCGATGTCCTCGGGCCAGCGCTCCAGCCCGTTGGCGAGCCCGTGTGTGAGGGTCGCCATGCAGAACCCGCCGTTGCGGCCGGTGGCCGCCCAGCCGATCCTGCGGCCTTCCAGCAGGACGACGTCCTGGGAGGGGTCGCGCTCCTTGGCCATCAGGGCGGTCCACAACCCCGAAAAGCCCCCGCCGACGACGACGAGGTCGGCGGTCGTCTGTCCGAAGAGCCGCGGTTGCGGCTCAGGTCTGGCCGGACTGTCCAGCCAGTACGGCTTGCGCTCCGCATCAGCAAGCGCCTTCAGCGGATCCACAAATCCCACTTCCCTACGAAGTTAGTGTGAAATACGAAATTGCGGGATCTTATGAGTGATCACGCACGGGTTCCCCCCGCCGAAATCCGATCTCGCCTCCCTGTTCTTTGTCGTCGTATGCCAAACCCCCCGCCGACCGGCGGGGGGAAGGTCGGATTTCTCAGGTACGGCGCCGCCGAGCCGAGACGAAGTTGGCCACGGCGATCAGCACACCGACACCGAAGATCAGCGTACCCATGACGTTAACCTGCGGCGGAATGCCGGTCTTCACCGACCCGACGATCCACAGCGGGAACGTGATGGTGGAGCCGTTGACGAAGCTCGTCACCACGTAGTCGTCGACCGACAGCGCGAAGGCCAGCATCGCCCCGGCCGCGACACCCGGCATGATCGCCGGCAGCGTCACCTGCCGGAAGGTGCCCCACGGCGTGGCGCCGAGGTCCCTGGCCGCCTCCTCCAGCGAGGGGTCGAGCGTGACCACCCTGGCCCGTACGGTCACCGTCACGAACGACAGCGAGAACAGCACGTGCGCGATGATGATCGTGACGGAGTCGCGCGGCATGTTCGCCGAGACGAACAGCGACAGCAGCGACGAGCCCATGACCAGCTCCGGCGTCGAGATCGCGACGAAGACCAGGAAGTTGGTGATGCCCTTGCCCCGGAACCGGAAGCGGCCGAGCGCGAGGCCCAGCATCGTGCCGATGACCGCCGTCACCAGAGTGCTGGCGACCGCGATCACCAGCGAGTTGATCAGGGCGGTGGACAGGTCGGAGATCGAGAAGAGCTCCTGGTACCAGCGCAGCGTGAAGCCCTGCCAGCTGGTGTTGGACTTGCTCTTCTTGTCGTTGAACCCGAAGAGGATCATCACGGCGATCGGCGCGGACAGCCAGACGATGATCAGCCAGGTGTAGGCGTGCAGGAGGCGGTCGCCCAGACGGTTCCTTCTCATCGGTTGGCCGCCGCTTCCAGAACGTTCTCCGTGCCCAGGGCCTTGGCGTAGATGAAGATGCCCACCAGCAGCACCGCCATCAGCGTGAACGACAGCGCCGACGCCGACGGGTAGGCCAGGTTCGTCAGGTACTCGGTCTGGATGACGTTGCCGATCATCGTGTTCGAGGTGCCGCCGAGGATCTGGGCGTTGACCGGGTCGGCCGTGGCGGGCACGAACGTCATCAGCACCCCGGCGAACACACCGGGCAGCGACAGCGGCAGCACCACCCTGCGGAAGGCGGCCAGGCGGGTCGCGTACAGGTCCTGGGCCGCCTCGATCACGCGCGGATCCACGCGCTCCAGCGCGACGTAGATCGGCAGGATCATGAACGGCAGCCAGTTGTACGTCAGCCCCGCCACCACCGAGAAGGTCGTGGCCAGCACGTGGAAACCGGCGGGCAGCAGCCCCCAGCCCTTCAGCGTGCCGAGCAGGATGCCGTCGTCGGCCAGCAGGAAGCCCCACGAGATCGTGCGCAGCACGAACGAGACGAAGAACGGCAGCAGGAGCAGGAACAGGTAGGTGGACTTGCGCGCACCGCCCTTGAAGGCGATGAAGTACGCCACCGGGTAGCCGATCACCAGCATCGCCACGGTGGCCATGGCCCCGTAGGCGAACGAGCGGGCCAGCTGGGTGCTGTAGCGGCTCAGGGCGTCGGTGTAGTTGGAGAAGGCGAAGGTCTGGACGAAGCCGTCGATGTTGTTGCCGGTGGTCGTCGAGACCGAGGCCATCGCCGCCAGCGGCACCACCAGGAAGATCCCTAGCCATAGCCAGCTCGGCAGTGCGAGCAGGTAGGGGGTAAGCCGGCCTTTCATGCCTAGGCCTGGGTGACGGTCTGGAAGATGCGGTTGAACACCTGCTCGGTCTTGGTGGTGAGCTGGGTGTAGCCGCGCAGCTTGGAGTAGTCACCCTCGGTCGGGAAGATCAGCGGGCTGTTGACCAGCGTCTCCAGATCCGTCTTCTCCTTGCCCTGCAGCGTCCCCACCTTCGCCTTGAGGATGTCGTGCGCCGCGGGGACCGGGGTGACGAACTGGATGAACTCCTCCAGCTCGGCGGCGATCTCCGGCTTGTAGAACCAGTCCATCAGCGTGATCGCGTCGATCGGGTTGGCCGCGCCCTTGGGAATGAGCATGTTGTCGGTCCAGATCGTGCCGCCCTCCCCCGGCACCACGAACTTGACCGGCTCACCCGCGAGCTGGCGCTGGAACACATCGCCCGACCAGGCCATCGTCAGCCACACGTCACCCTTGGAGACGGCGTCGATGTAGTCCTGGTCGTAGTACTTGCGCACCAGCCCGGCGTCGCGCTGCTCCTTGAGCTTGGCGCCGGCCTTCTCCCAGTCGGCCTGCGTCGACTTCTCCGGGTCGATGCCCAGCGCGAACATGCCGAAGTTGCCGATCTCCTGGGCGTCGCGCATCATCCCGACGCGGCCCTTGTACTTGGGATCGAACAACGCGTTGATGCTGGTGATGTCGTCCTTGATGTACTTGGTGTTGTACGCGATCCCCGTGATGCCCGAGGTGTAGGGCACGGTGTAGACGTTGCCCGGGTCGTAGGCGCGGTCCTTGTACTTGGCGCCCGCGTTGGCGTTGAAGTTCGGCAGCTTCGACTGGTCCAGCTGGACCACGTAGCCCAGCTCGATCATGTGCTGGAGCTGGATTCCGTTCGTCATGACCACGATGTCGTAGCCGAGAGACTGGCCCGCCCTGAGCACGGGGTCGACCTTGCCGAAGAAGGAGGCGTTCTCGTCGATGACCTCTTTGTACTCGTAAGAGATACCGGTCGCCTTCTTGAACTCCTCCAGCGGCTTCTTGTCCTCGGGCATGTACTCGGGCCAGTTGGCGAAGACGACCTTGCCGGTCTTCTTCTGCTTGGCCCAATACTCCTGGACCGCGTCCGGCTTGGCCGGGGCCTGCTTCTGACCCTGCACACCGCAGGCGGCCAGCATCAGTCCGGTGGCCGACAGCCCGGCGAGCCGCAACGCCTCACGCCGGGTGCGGGTCTGCGTCATCCCACGCAGAAGGGCGATCTTGTTCACGGGGTCCATGGCCTTCAACTTCCAATCACATATGAGTGCTGCGGCTGCCACGACAGCCAGACCGAGTCACCCCGCTCGGCCGTGGTAGTGGAGTCGTGCGCGTTCTGCTGGAATACCGTGACCTCGGCCCCGTCGGCGAGGGCCACGGCGTAACTGTTGTAGGTGCCGAGGTAGACCACTTCGGCGACCGTGCCCGGCACCGCGCTGACCTGGCCGTTCGGCTCAGCGGTGTCGATGGTGATCTTCTCCGGGCGTACGGTGACCGAAACGTCGCCGTCCTGGCCAGGAACCAGGACCCGGCCACCGCCGATGGGCAGCACGCCGGCGGCAGCCGTACCGGCGAGAAGGTTGGACGTGCCGATGAAGCCGGCGACGAACTGCGTCGCCGGGCGCTCATAGATCTCACGCGGGCCGGCGAGCTGTTCCACCAGGCCGTCGTTCATGACGGCGATGCGGTCGCTCATCGTCAGCGCCTCGTTCTGGTCGTGCGTGACGTAGACGAAGGTGATGCCGACCTCGCGCTGGATGCGCTTGAGTTCGATCTGCATGGCCTGGCGCAGCTTCAGGTCGAGGGCGCCGAGCGGTTCGTCGAGCAGGAGCGCGCGCGGGCGGTTGACCAATGCCCTGGCCAGCGCCACGCGCTGCTGCTGGCCGCCGGACATCTCCCTCGGGCGGCGCTTCTCGCGGCCGGTCAGGTCGACGATCTCCAGCATCTCGGTCACCCGCTGCCGGATCTCGGCCTGGGCGACGCCCTTCTGCTTGAGCCCGAAGGCCACGTTGTCCCACACGTTCATGTGCGGGAACAGCGCGTAGGACTGGAAGACCATGTTCACATCGCGCTTGTTGGGCGGGACGTTGGTGACGTCCTTCCCGAGCAGCTTGACCACGCCCTTCGAGGGCTCCTCGAAGCCCGCGATCATGCGCATGGTCGTGGTCTTGCCGCAACCGGAGGGGCCGAGGAGGGAGAAGAACTCCCCCTCGGCGATCTCCAGCGTGACGCCCTTCACAGCCTGGACGACCTCGCCGTGCGACTGGTATTCCTTGACGACGTCATCGAGCTGGATCGCGTGCATCTAGTCTCCGATGTAGTGCATGACGTGCTTGACGCGCGTGTAGTCGTGAAGACCGAAGACCGACAGGTCCTTGCCGTAGCCGGAGTGCTTGAAGCCGCCGTGCGGCATCTCGCTCACGAACGGGATGTGCGTGTTGACCCACACCACGCCGAACTCGAGCCTGTTCGACATCCGCATCGCGCGGCCGTGGTCGGAGGTCCAGACGGAGCCCGACAGGCCGTAGCGCACGTCGTTGGCCTTGGCCAGCGCGTCCGCCTCGTCGGTGAACGTCTGGACCGTGATGACCGGGCCGAACACCTCGTTCTGCACCATCTCGTCGTCCTGCTTGAGGCCGTCGACGATGGTCGGAGCGAAGAAGTAGCCCTTGTCGCCCACGCGGTGGCCGCCGGTCAGGACCTTGGCGTGCGACGGGGCCCGCTCGATGAAGCCCTGGACCCTGGTCAGCTGGTTCTCGTTGTTCAGCGGGCCGTACAGGGCGTCCTCGTTGGACAGGTCGCCGGTGACCGTACCGGCGGCGGCCGCGGTGAGGGCGGACACGAACTCGTCGTGCACGCTCTCGTGGACCAGCACGCGGCAGGCGGCGGTGCAGTCCTGGCCGGCGTTGTAGAGCCCGGCGGTGGCGATGGACTCGGCGGCGGTCTTGAGGTCCTTGACGTCCTCGAAGACCACGACCGGGGCCTTGCCGCCCAGCTCCAGGTGAACCCGCTTGAGGTCGTCGGCGGCGGTCTTGGCGACCGCCATGCCCGCGCCGACCGAGCCGGTGATCGCCACCATGGCGGCGGTCGGGTGGCCCACGACCAGCGCGCCGGTCTCGCGGTCGCCGGTGACGACGTTGAAGACGCCGGGCGGCAGGACGCTGCCGATGATCTCGGCGAGTTTGACGGTGGACACGGGCGTCGTGTCCGACGGCTTGAGCACGATGGTGTTTCCGGCGGCCAGCGCCGGGGCGATCTTCCAGACCGCCATCATCATCGGGTAGTTCCAGGGCGTGACCTGGCCGATGACGCCGATCGGCTCGTGCCGGATGACGCTTGTGTGCTCGGCGAGGAACTCACCGGCCGTCGGGCCCTCAAGGGTCCTGGCCGCACCGGCGAAGAACCGGAAGTGGTCGGCCGCGACCGGAGTCTCGTCCTCGGCCATGCGGGCGCGGGGCTTGCCGGTGTTGAGGCACTCAGCCTCGTTGATCTCATCGGCCCTCGCCTCGATCGCCTCGGCGACCTTGAGCAGGAGATTGGCCCGCTCTCCCGGCGTGGTCTGACCCCACGACTCGAACGCGGCAGCCGCGGCGGCGTAGGCGGCATCGACATCCTCTGGACCGGAGATCGGAGCCTGAAGATAGGCTTCGCCGGTACAAGGATCGATGACATCGGAGAATCGGCCGCTCTTGGCGTCCACGAACTCATTGTTGATGAAGTTCTGCAGACGGCTGGTCAACGTGTGACCTCCTGGTGAACGTGGCTGAGATGCCGCGACTCTGACAGAGTAACCGCATCTAGACAAGGGATTCCGAAGCAAAGGATACCGAATTGCTACGAATTCGCTTGACAGGACGGGGAGAACTGACAGCATGTCGCACCAGGACGGCAAGCTAGCGGGAATGCGCCCGTAACGCCGGACTGGTAGGAGGATTCCCCGCGATGACGACCCCGCCTCGCGTACGCCGAAGCAACGAGGCCGCTTCCGGGCCGGTCGTGCTCGACGATTTGTCGAAGCAGATCATCGAGCAGCTGCAGAATGACGGGCGGATGCCGTACGCCGCGATCGGCAAGGCGGTCGGACTTTCGGAGGCCGCGGTCCGTCAGCGCGTGCAGCGACTGCAGGACGCGGGGGTGATGCAGATCGTCGCGGTCACGGACCCGCTGACGCTCGGCTTCCCGCGCCAGGCCATGATCGGCGTCAACTGCGAAGGCGACCTGGAGCTCGTGGCCGACGAGCTTTCCGCGATCGACGAGATCGACTACGTGGTGCTGACGGCGGGCAGTTTCGACGTGATCGTCGAGGTGGTCTGCGAGGGCGACTCCCACCTGCTGGAGATCCTCAGCAAGATCCGCGCCATCCCCGCGGTCCGCGCCACCGAGTCCTTCGTTTACCTGAAGCTCCGCAAGCAGACGTACTCCTGGGGTACCAGGTAAGGGGACATTTTGGATACACAGCGTAGCTAATCAAACCCTGACCGTAGCTTTACCCCATGGATACACCCCTTCACGAGGGCTTGGTGGGTATCGCCACCCTCGACCCCGGGCATACCGCCCACATGCTGGAGTCCCTGTTCGGTGACAGCCTCCGCATCCCCGCCGACAGCGGCCAAGTGGTGACCTGCTCGCTGTCGGAGTGCGTTCCCGCCGAGTACCGCGCGGACGGCGCCGTCCTCTATGGGACCGACGAAGACCGGCTCGCGGTCATCACCGAAGTGCAGCTCGCCTGCGACCCCGTCAAGCACGAGACGTGGCTGGCGTACATCGCCAACATGCGGGCCCGGTACAACTGCCCCGCCTGTCTCATCGTCATCTGCCCCAGCGAGACCACCGCCCGCTGGGCGTCCAAGGCCATCCACACCGGACACCCCGGGCTGACCCTCATCCCCTTGGTGATCGGCCCCGGCAACACCCCCGTCATCACCGATGTCGCCACGGCGGTGGGCAACATCGGCCTGGCCGCCATCTCGGCCATCACCCACGGGCAGGACCCGGAGATCCAGACCATCCTGGCCACCCTCACCACAGCCCTGAACAGCATCGACCCGTCTGAGGCGGCTCGCTATGCTGAATACGTGACCGTCGCCTTGACCGGTGACGCGCAGAAGGAAATGGAGCGGCTCATGGCGACCACGTCATTCCTGTACCAGGGCGAGTATGCCCGGAGTCTGCGCGCGGAAGGCAGAGCCGAAGACAGAGCAGAGGCGATAGTCCTCGTGCTGCACGCCCGAGGTATCCCTGTCACCGATGAGCAGCGCGCCCGCATCCAGACGTGCACTGACTTCGACACCCTCACTGGCTGGCTCGAACGCGCCGTTTCCGTCACCGCAACCGACGAGCTCTTCACCTCCTGACCGTCCAGCAGCACCGCCCCTAACCGAAGGGGCGGTGCTGCGCTGTTTGGTCAGCGGAACTGGACCGTGGCGATCTCCCAAGGGCCGAGGGGGAGGTTGAGGTGGCCTGGGGTGGTGGGCAGTTCGTCGCCGGGGCGGCCGCGGAGGTCGGCTTGGCGGGCTTCGGTGAAGGATCCCTTGATGGTGGCCGTGGTATCCGCAGCCGCGTAGTTGACGATGCGGAGTTCCTTCCAGTCGTCGCGGCGACGCAGCGAGGTCATCACCACGCCTGGGCCGGTGATCGACAGGCCGCTCTGGGGCTCGGGCAGGTCGCCGGTGCCGGTGCCGGCGACGGCCAGCAGGTCGTGGCGGAAGGTTTCGGCCGCGGCGGGGATCTCGCTCCAGTCCCCGCTGTACGGCATCAGCGCCAAGCTCACCGAGCGAAGCCCGCGGGACTGGGCCGCCGGGGTGGGGATCTGGGGGCCGGCGGGTTCCGGGCGCAGGGCGTTGCGGTTGCGGGACAGGAAGCCGACCGAGCGCAGCAGGGTGAGGGCGAGTTCCTGGCCGGTGAGCTCGTACTCGGTGACGTGCTCCAGCAGGGCGGCCACACCGCCCGCGGCGACCCAGCCGGAGGCGGGGTAGGTGGGCAGCGGGGTTTCGCCGCAGCCGCCTTCCGGGCTGAGGCCGCGTTCGACGACGGCGAACTGACCCTCCGCGTACGACGAGGTCGCCGCGACCGGCAACGGGACGTGCAGGCGGACCCGGTGGTCGTTGACCCGGTTGTCGAACTCCACGCGCAGCCGGACGAACGGCTCACCGGCCCGCAGTTCGACTCGCGTCTCCACGACCGTTTCGACCGTGGTGATACCGCGGCCGGGGTCGGGGGCGGCGAGCTGGGGGACGCGAGCGTGGTCGGCGCCGGTCATGGGTTCGGACTCGGTGGCGGGCCACAGGTACGTGCGGCGGATGTCGAAGGCGGCCACCAGCGGCCCCGACCACACCGGGGAGACCTCGACCACGACCGGCTCCGACACCAGGCGGTCACCGGCCGGCGGCGCGTAGTTGTAGGTGTCTCCGGCGTCGCCGCCGTCCACGACACGTCCGGCGCCGGTGACGGTCACACCGTCGGGACCGGTCAGGGTGAGGGTGCCGTCGCCGGCCACCTCGACCCGGAGCAGGCCGTTGTCCAGAACCTGCCCCTCCGCGCGGGCCGGCGCGATGCCGCCCGCCGGGGTCAGGCCGGGCTCCCAGGGGACGGGACGCAGGCTGGTGTGGCCCAGCGCGGGGACCTCGACCAGCGCGGCCACGGTACGGCGGGGCTCGGCCAGGATGCGGACCCGGGTGACCCCGGCGGCCGCGGCGGCGATGTCGGCGGTGTCGAAGGTCTCGTCGCTGTTCCGGGCGACGGTGAAGGTCAGGACGCCGTCCTCGACGTTCCAGCCGGTGATGTGCTGGCCGTAGAGCTCGGGGCCGTGGATGAAGGAGAAGGCCAGCTCGGGGTCCATCTCCTCGTCGAGCAGCAGGGTGGGCTCGTATTCGAGGGTCTGGGTGTGGAGGGGGCCGTCGGGTCCGGCGAGCGGGTCCTGGCCGGCGACCTGGGTCAGGACGACGCCGCGCCGTACCGTGGGAGTGGGGTTGATGACGAGGACGCCGTCGGACGGGACGGCCGCGGACAGGCGGCTGGTGACCATGTCGCGCACGGCCTGCCCGAGGTGTTCGGCTTCGGCGATGCGGGCGGCGACCTGCTGGGCGGTCTCGTCGACGCCGCAGCCGGTGACGGAGTCGTGGCCGCTGGCGTCGACCAGGCGCCACCAGGCCATGTCGAGGAAGCGGCCCGGCCAGTCCTCGCCCCACAGGGCGGCCAGCGGTTCCGCGTAGCGCTCGACCATGCGTTCGGCGCGGCCCATGGCCTGCTTGACGTGGGCGCGCACGGAGATGACGCCGGGCAGGATGTTGGCGCGGGCGTGCGAGCGCAGCTCGCCTTCGACGCGGGGCAGGCCGTGGGCGGACGGGTCGAACGCCTCGATGTATCCGGACAAGGTGTCCATGCGGGAGCCCATGGACGCGACCAGCTCCGGCAGCCCGGCGACCGGGGCGGAATGGTCGGTGCCGTACATGGCCAGCAGCGGGCCCTCGGGTCCGTGCCACGGGCGCATCCGCCGGGCGAAGGCGGCCGCGCGCTCCTCCAGCTTCCCGGCGCCGTGGATCAGGTCGACGCCGTTGCCGTAGCCGCCTTCGGGCAGGTACTGCGTGCGGACGGCGCTTCCGTCGGGCGCGACCCAGGCGAAGGCGTCGGTGACCACCTTCGACGGCACACCACGGTAGACGCAGGCGTGCTCCAGCCCCGCCCGCCGAAGGATCTGCGGCATCTGGGCGGCGTGCCCGAACATGTCCGGCAGGTAGCCGACCTCCATCGCCCCGCCGAGCTTGTCGGCGCGGGAGAGCCCGAGCTCCAGGTTGCGCACGATGTTCTCGCCCGAGCACAGGAACTCGTCCAGCAAGATCTGCCACGGCCCCACGGCCAGCCGCCCGGAGCGCACCAGCGCTGCCAGGCGCTCGCGGTTCTCCGGGCGTACCTCCAGGTAGTCGTCCACGCAGGCCAGTTGCCCGTCGAGGGTGAAGTGGTAGCCGGGCTCGCGTTCCATGGTCTCGATCACTTCGTCGAGCAGCGCCACCAGCCGCAGCCGGAAGCGCTGGAACGGCTCGTACCACTCCCGGTCCCAGTGCGTGTGCGGAACCAGAACGATCTCAACGCTCACGGGCTTCTCCCCCCAGGGCAAGGTCATGCTGTACGGCGTAGCGTGCCGCGATCCGCTGGGCGGTGACGATGTCCTCCAGCGCCCCGGCGGCGTCGGTGAGCGGCGGCTTGCCGGAGGTCACGAACGCGTGGAAGGCCAGCAGCTGTGTCTCGAACGCCTCGGTCACGTCCCGGTACTCGTTGCGGCTCTCGGCCCCGGAGACGACGGTCAGCACGGTGGGCGCGTTCATCAGGTACGGGGCGGGGAAGGCCAGCTCCAGCGTGCCCTTGGTGTGGTGGATGGCGACGGTCTCCCGGTAGGCCGGATAGTCCTCCAGGTAATGCCATCGAATGGAATATCGCCCGGCAACCGGCAAAGGCCCAGAAATCTCGATTGAGCCGGGCGAACCGCCCCAGTGCTCCACGTGATCCACGGCGACCGGCGCGCCGGTGAAACGCCGCAGCAGCGACAGGTCATGGCAGATCGAGCCCAGCGCCACGCTGTAGACCGACCGCAGCTCCGCCGTGGCCCGTTCGCCCAGCGCCCGGTCCAGGATCGCGTTCTCGGCGGCCCGCAGCGGCGCGACGTCCACGTCCCGCGCCTGGGCCAGGTTGGCGAAGGCCAGCTGCGACTCCCCGCTCGGGTGCAGCACGGTCACCTCGACCGAGCGGATCACGCCCGGCCCGCCCAGTTCCGCCAGGATCTCCTCGGCCCTGCGCACCGCCGGGTCGTACTGCTTCATGTAGCCGACCATCAGCCTGCCCTCGGGCAGCGCCGCGACCTCGGCCTCGGTCAGCGCCAGCGGCTTCTCGCACAACACGGCGTATCCGGCGGCGAGCGCCTGCCGTACCGGCTCGCCGTGGGAGCCGGAGGCGAGCATGACGACGGCGTCGAACCCGCCTTCTGCCAGCATGCCGGCCAGCGAGGTGTAACGGCGCGTCACCCCGAGCCGGTCGCCGACCGCGTCGGCGAGCGTCCGCGACAGGTCGCAGACCGCCGTGACCTCGAACAACTCCCGCCGCCTCGACAACAGCGGCACGTAGACGGCCTGGGTGACCGCCCCGCACCCCACCAGTGCGAGCCTCGTGCTCATCGTCGGCTCCCCCTCCCCCTCGGGCTCACAGCCCCAGGTCCTTCAGCATGGCCAGGTTCGCGGCCTGGTCGGCGATGACGTCGGCGATCGGGCGGCGGCCCGGCAGGGTGTCCTGCTCGACGACGATCCAGCCCCGGTAGCCGATCTCGTCCAGCGCCCGCACGACGCCGGGCAGGTCGAGGACGCCGCGGCCCAGCGCGCTGAACCCGCCGCGGCCCATGATCTCCCGCAGGTCGGCGCCGTCGTCCAGCGCTTCGGCCAGGATGGCCGGATCGCCGTCCTTGACGTGCACCTGCCCGATCCGGCCGCGCCAGTCGCGCAGCGCCTTGACCGGGTCGCCACCGGCCAGCAGCAGGTGCCCGGTGTCGAGGCAGAGCTGGGCGTCGGTGAGCTCCAGCAGGCGTTCGATCTCGTCGGTCGTCTCCACGTTGGTGCCGAGGTGGTGGTGGAAGACCGGCTCGTAGCCCCGGGCCCGGCAGCGGTCGACCGCCTCCTGCACGCGCTTGGCGTACCCGGCCCACTCGTCCGCCTCCAGCCCGGGCGCGTTCCCGCCGGGCCGGGCGAAGCGCGCGGGCGATCCGGACTCGCCGAGCGTCGGTCGCGGCGCGAAGCCTTCCCCGTACGGCGGCGCCGCGTCGAACACGTCGAGCGTGGCGTCCAGCGCGGGCAGCCCGGCGGCGAACCCGGCGGCGTCTCCATAGGGCAGGTCCGCCCACCCACCGGCCAGCAGGAACCCGGCCGCCGACAACCTCCGGGCGAACTCCTCGCCGGTCCCGAGAAACCCGATCGGCCCCAGGTCGATGCCCTGGTATCCGGCCTCGGACAGAGCCGAGACCATCGCGTCGGCGCTCAGGGGCGCGGGCCCGTCGCTCAGCTCGAACACCCCGAAGCTCACGGGGGCGTTGGCGATCCGTGTCACGCGCATGAGTGCCTCTCTCCTGTCACGCACATAGAGCCATCACTTCGTTCTCGTAGGTCTCCAGGCGGTGCTGACCGGCCGTACCGGGGAGCAGCACGCGCTCGCCCCTGATCACCTGGCGGCGCCCGTCGGGGCGGACCAGGACCAGGCCGTCGGCGCCGAGCGCGAGCAGTTCGTCGCCGAGCCGCAGCAGAAGGGGCGCGTCCGGTCCCGCCGAGACGGCGGTGCGCCCGGCGGCCACGGCGTCGAGGATCAGGCTCGGGTCCTCGGCCAGCACCCACGTGGTGGGCGCGCCGGGCGGGCCGTCGCCGCCGTGACGGTGGAAGTCGCTGCCGCCGATCGCGATCACGTCGTCACGCCAGGCGTCGGCCCACGCCAGCGGCGCGCCCCAGCGGCGATCCCACCAGCCGGAGCTCCACACCTCGGCCACCCGCGGGCGCCGCTCGACGGGCAGCAGCCAGGCGCAGTCGCCGCCGAGCGGATGGTTGACCGACATCAGGCCGCCGCGTTCGCGCGCGTGCTCGGCCCAGGAGTCGGCGGGCTCGCGGAAGTCGACCCAGCCGACGTCGCCGAAGACGTTGGCGTGGCCGCGGTCGGTGGTGACCTCCTGGCCGGGGATGAGTGTGATGCCCCGGTCGGTCTTGGCCAGCCAGGGGTGGTGGCTGACGGTGTTGTGGTCGGTGACGGCCAGGAAGTCCAGGCCGCGGGAGGCGGCCAGCTCGGCCAGTTCGGGGATGGTCAGGGTGCCGTCGCTGTGGACGGTGTGGGCGTGGAAGTCACCCGCGTACCACCGCATTCCAGAAATATCCGGAATGTCGCGCCGAGGGGGGCGGGCGCCGAGCTCCGGCTCTGGAGTGTCCGGAAATTTCGGGATCTGGGGTGAGGTCTCGATCTCCAGCGTGTAGTCCAGGCCCTCAGGCGGGATGCGGTGCAGGCGGAGCCACACCTGCCAGAGCCCCGCCTCCAGCCCGGCTCCCGAGGCTTCGGGCAGGTAACCGGGCGTCGCCCACTCGGTCGTGATCGTGTACGCGTCACGGGCGCCGCCCGACCAGCCGCGAAAGCCCGACGGCCCGCCGCAGCCGAGGTCGATCACGCCCAGGGCGCGGTCGTAGGACAGCCGCACGGTCACCGACCGCGCCCCCTCCGGCACCTCGAACGGCACCTCGCGCAGAATGCGCTCCAGCCGGTCGTCCAGCGACCAGTGTCCTCGGATCACGCTCACGCTCCGGCCTCCATACCCCCGCGTCCGGCGGCGACCAGGTCGCCGTCGCGGTAGGCCAGCGCGCGGTCGGCCCGGGGCAGCGCGTAGCCGTCGTCGCCGGGCACGGGCTCGCGGCCCTCCGGCACCACCGCCTGCACCGAGGCCGCCCCGACCTCAAGCGTCACCAGGTGGGACGCTCCCAGGTTCTCCACGATCGACACCTTCCCGCCCAGCGCGCCCTCCGCGGGCTCGGCGGAGTAGGACATGTACTCGGGACGCACGCCGTACACGATCTTCTCCCCGTCGGTGAGCAGGCCGGTGGCCGACTCGGGGACGGCCACCTTGCATCCGGACACCTCCAGACTGTCGCCCCTTACGACGGCGTCAAGCAGGTTCATCGGCGTGGAGCCGATGAAGGAGGCGACGAAGGTGTTGGCCGGCCGCTGGAACACCTCGGCCGGTGTGCCGACCTGGCGGATGTGCCCGGCCTCCATGACCGCCATCCGGTCGGCCATCGCCAGGGCCTCGGCCTGGTCGTGGGTGACGAAGACGGTGGTGACGCCGAGTTCGCGCTGCAGCCGCTTGAGGAACGTGCGCGCCTCAAGCCGTAGCCGCGCGTCGAGGTTCGACAGCGGCTCGTCGAACAGGAACGCCCGCGCCTGCGTGGCCATCACGCGGGCCAGCGCCACGCGCTGCTGCTGGCCGCCGGACAGCTGGCCGGGGCGCCGGTCCATGAGCTGGGCCAGGCCCAGCCGTTCGCCGACCTCGCGGGCCTTGTCGCCGCGCGCGGCCTTGGCGACCTTCTTGATGCGCAGCGGGTAGGCGATGTTGTCGGTGACGTCCATGTGCGGGAAGAGCGCGTAGTCCTGGAAGACCATCGCCAGGTCGCGGGCGCCCGGCTGGATGTTGGTCACGTCGCGCTCGCCGAGGACGACCGAGCCCGAGGTGGCGGTCTCCAGCCCGGCGATGGTGCGCAGCAGCGTGGTCTTGCCGCAGCCGGACGGGCCCAGCAGGGCGAAGAACTCGCCGTCGGGGATGACCAGGTCGAGGGCGTCGAGCGCTCGGACGCCGCCGGGGTAGACCTTGGTGAGGCCGCGCAGTTCGATGGCCGACATCAGCGCTTGATCCCTCCGTGGAAGCGGAAGCCGTACTTCTTGCTGACGAACAGGTACATGAGCACCACCGGCACCGAGTAGAGGAGGCCGAAGGTCGACAGCAACTGCAGGTTGGCCTGGCCGCCCTCGGTGTAGAGCGTATAGATGATCACCGCGGCCGGCTGGTTCTCCGGGTCACTGCTGAACAGCAGGTACGGCATGAGGAAGTTGCCCCACACGTTGGCGATCGCCCACACGGCGATGGTCGCCAGCCCCGGCCGTACCAGCGGGACCACCACGTGCCGCACGATCTGCAGCGGCGAGGCGCCGAAGACGCGCGCCGACTCCTCGTAGGACTTGGGCGTGGTGTCCATGAAGTCCTTGAGCATGAAGATCGCCGCGGGCAGCAGGCCGCCGGTGAGGATGAGGATGACGCCGAGGTGGGTGTCGATGAGGTTCAGCTCGACCGCGAGCTGGTAGATCGGCACCATCGCCGCGGTGCCGGTGATGATCGACGACAGCAGCAGGAGCGCGTAGAGGAGCCCGTCGCGGCCGGGGATGCGCACCCGGCTCAGCGCGTACGCGGCCAGCGCCGCGAACACCACGACCAGCAACGCGGTGCCGACGGCCAGGATCAGCGAGTTGTAGAGCGACCCGAGCGCGTACGGATGCTCCAGGATCGCCCGGAAGTTGGCGAGCGTGAAGTCGGGCAGCGACACCTCGTAGGTCGGGTCGCTGGTGAACGGGGCCGTGGCCAGCCACAGCAGCGGCACGCTGAAGAAGGCCAGCACCACGGCGATCAGCGTGTAGAAGCCGATCCGGCCGAGTACGCGCCGCGGGCTCATGACTTCCTCCTGAGCAGCCGCAGGTAGAACACGGCGACCACGAGGTTGATCAGCAGGATGATCGCGGAGATGGCCGCGCCGACGCCGAGGTTCCCGCCGATCAGGGCCTCCTTGTAGACGTAGACGGCGAGGATCTCGGTCTTCCCGTCCGGCCCTCCGGCGGTGAGCATGAACGGGGTGAAGTCGTTGAACGTCCACAGGCTGATCAGCAGCAGGTTGGTCAGGATGTGGCCGCGGATGTGCGGGAAGACGACGTCGCGCAACTGCTGCCAGCCGGAGGCTCCGGCCAGGCGGGCGCTCTCCAGGTGCGAGGGCGGCACGTTGCCGAGGGCGGCGCCGTACAACATCATCGAGAACGCGGTGCCGCGCCAGGTGTTGAAGATGATGATCGACAACATCGGGTAGTCGAGCAGCCAGGCGAAGCCGGGGATGCCGAGCAGCAGGTTCAGCGTGCCGCCGTCGCGGTCGAGCAGCGCCACCCACAGGAACGACACCACGGCGCTGGGCAGGATCCAGGCGAGGATGACCAGGCCCTCGACCAGGCGCTTGAGCGGGCCGGTCCGGTCGCGCATCAGCCACGCGATGGTGAAGCCGAGCACGACCTGCCCGATGACCGCGGAGCCGAGCACGAACTCCACGGTCAGCCAGGTCGAGTTCCAGAACTTGCCGCTGGCCAGCGCGTTGAAGAAGTTGTCGAGGCCGACGACCTGCGGGTCGCGGGCCTGCACCCCGCTGAGGCGGTAGTTGGTGATGCTGAGGTAGAGCACCCAGAGCGCGGGAAAGACCAGGAAGACCGCGATGAGCAGGAGCGCGGGCGCGGCGAAGACCGACGCTCTGACGCGGCCGAGACCGGCCGCGTCAGAGCTGTAGGTCTTCCTGTCCGGGGGCGCCGGGGCCTCAGGAGGCGATGTTGCCAGCGCCACCGGCTATTCCTTCGAGCTTCTTCTGGTACTCCGCGGCGGCCTCGTCCGGCGTCTTCCCGCTCACCACGGCGGCCGTGGCCTCCTGCAGGGCCGTGGAGACCTGCGGGTAGAGCGCGACCGGCGGCCGGTAGGCGGTCAGCGGGAGCACTTCCTCGGAGATGTAGGCCAGCAGCGGGTCGCCGGTCAGGATCTCCTTGTTGACGTCGGTGCGCGGGGTGATGCGCACGTTGCCGTTCTTGGTCTCCTCCTTCAGTCCCTCGGCGGAGAGCGTGAAGGCGAGCAGTTCGAAGGCTTCCTTGGGGTGCTTGCTGTTGGGGTTGAGCGTGCGCAGCGCGCCGCCGGACATGCTGACGAAGTCCTGGCCGCGCAGGCCCTTGCCGGCCTCCATCGCGGGGATCTTCGCGTAGCCGACGGTCTGGTCGCGGTCGGCCATCTTGGCCACGCCGTCGGTGGGGTTGACGACACCGCGCCAGAAGTAGTCGCCCTCCATCAGGATGCCGATCTTGCCTTCGGCGAACTGGGCGAAGGACTTGTCGCGGCCCTTGGCCTCCTGCTGGAGCTTGGGGTCGCCCAGGCCCTGCGAGTAGATCTTCTGGTAGAGGCCGAGCGCGTCCTTGAGCGGCTGGGCGGCGCCGGTCCACTTGCCGTCCTTCTGCACCTCGCCGCCGGCGCCGGCCAGCAGCGGGAGCACGCCCTGCATGGAAGTGGCCTCGCCCATCGCGGTGCCGGCGTTGATCTGGATCGGCACGGGCACGCCCGCGGACTTGAGCTTGGCGCCGGCGTCGAGGATCTCCTGCCAGCTCTTCGGCTGCCAGTCGGCGGGCAGGCCCGCCTTGGTCATGAGCGTCTTGTTGAAGTAGAGGACGCGGCCGTCGGTGCCGACGGGCAGCGCGTGCTTCTTGCCGCCGAAGGTGGCCAGGCCCTGGACCGCTTCGGGGATCTGGCTCCAGCCCTCCCAGGACTCCGCCTCGGGGCCCGCCACCTCGGCCAGCGGCTTGATGTAGCCGGCCTCGGCGAACTCGCCCATCCAGATGCCGTCGATGTCGAAGACGTCCGCCCCCTTGCCGGACTTCAGGTCCAGGGAGAGCTTGGTCTTGTACTGCTCGTCGTCGACCCCACTCGGGATGAACTTGACCTTGACGTCCTTCCCTTTCGCCTTCTGGGCCGCCTCGAACTGGGGAATGACCCACTTCGCGATGTACTCGGCGCCCTTGGCGTTCTTGCCGCCGGCGATCGCGTTCTGGGTGATCGTCAGCTCGATGGTGTCACCGCCGCCGCCGGACGACTGGCCGCAGGCGGCGGCCGACAGGGCCAGGACGGCGACAGCCGAGATTTTTCGCAATCTCATGCGAACCCTCCAGAACGTCCTAAAAGGGGGTATATGCGGGTTTCGGGCAGGACGTAATTTGCAACATAGCGGACATCAGAATGTCATGACAATATGCCATGCTAGGTCCGAGTCCCGGGAGGTAGCTTGTTCGATCTGATCACGATCGGCCGCTGCGGCGTCGACGTCTATCCGCTGCAGACAGGCGTCGGACTGGCCCAGGTCGAAAGCTTCGGCAAGTTCCTCGGCGGCAGCCCGACCAACGTGGCCGTCGCGGCCGCGCGCCACGGCCTGAGCTCCGCGGTGATCACCGCGGTGGGCGCCGACCCGTTCGGCGACTACGTGCGCTCGGCCATCGCGGGTTTCGGCGTCGACAACCGCCACGTCACGACCTTCGCCGAGGCGCCCACCCCCGTGACCTTCTGCGAGATCTTCCCGCCCGACCACTTCCCGATCTACTTCTACCGAGGTGAGCACCCGCCGGACCTGCGCATCACGCCCGAGTCCCTCGACCTCGACGCGATCAGGGCCGCCAAGGTCTTCTGGTTCAGCGCCACCGGGCTGAGCATGGAGCCCAGCCGGGCCGCGCACGCCGCCGCCCTGGCCGCCCGCGGCGACGCCGGCTGGACCGTCTTCGACCTCGACTACCGGCCCACTCTGTGGAAGGGACCCGCCGAGGAGGCGGTCCGCCAGGTGCTCCCGCTGGCCGATGTCGCCGTGGGCAACCTGGACGAAGTTGAGGTGGCCGTCGGCACCCGCGACCCGGAGGCCGCCGCGCAGGCGCTGCTCGACGCGGGGGTGAAGGTGGCGATCGTGAAGATGGGGCCCAAGGGGGTCTTCGCGCGCAGCCGTACCGAGACGGCGCTGGCCGAACCGGTCGCGGTCGAGGTCGTCAACGGCATCGGCGCCGGTGACGCCTTCGGCGGCGCGATCTGCCTAGGCCTGCTGCGCGGCTGGCCGCTGGAGCGCACGATCCGCTTCGCCAACGCCGCCGGCGCCTTCGTCGCCGCCCGGCTGGCCTGCGCCGACGCCATGCCCACCACCGACGAGGTGACCCAGCTGATGGAAGGCCGCGCATGACAGATCTGACGCTCACCAGGGCCGACCGCTACGAGCGGCTCACCAGGATCCGGGCGACCCGGCCTGAGGAGATCGCGCACGCGGCGGCCAGGCGGCAGCGGCGCGGACTGCCCGGCGACGGCGAGCGGCTGATGATCATCGCCGCCGATCACCCCGCCCGCGGCTCGCTCGGCGTGCGCGACCGGCCGTACGCCATGGCCAGCCGCCCCGACCTGCTCGACCGCCTGCAACTCGCGCTGCAACGGCCGGGCGTGCACGGCATCCTGGCCGCCCCCGACGTGCTGGAGGACCTGCTGCTGCTCGGCGCGCTGGAGGGCAAGCTGGCCTTCGGCTCCATGAACCGCGCCGGCATCCAGGGCGCCGTCTTCGAGCTGGACGACAGGTTCACCGGCTTCGACGCCGCCGCCATCGACGCCATGCGCCTGGACGGCGGCAAGATGCTGTGCCGCATCGACCCGGCCGACCACGGCACCGTCGCCACGCTGGAGTCGTGCGCGCACGCCGTCACCGACCTGGCCAAGCGGCGCCTCGTGGCGATGGTCGAGCCGTTCTGGTCCAGCCGGGCCAACGGCGGCCCCGTACGCAACGACCTGTCGCCCGAGGCGGTCATCAGGGCCATCAGCGTGGGCCAGGCGCTCGGCGCGACCTCCGCTTACACCTGGCTGAAGATCCCGGCGATCCCCGAGATGGAACGGGTCATGGCCGCCACCACGCTGCCCGCCCTCCTGCTCGGCGGCGACCCGCCGGACATCGACGCCGCCTTCGCCGACTGGGGCCGCGCCCTGGAACTGCCGGGCGTGCGGGGCCTCGTCGTGGGACGTGCGCTGCTCTACCCTCCTGACGACGACGTCGCCGCCGCCGTGGACGGCGCCGCGTCCCTGGTCAGGGAGGCCTCACGATGACCCACATCCCGTACGGCAAGGCCGCCTCGGCCCCGTGGTCGGTGGAGATCACCCCCGAGCTGGCCGGCTGGACCTACTCGGCCCTGCGCGTGGCCGACCTGACCGACGACGCCCCGGTGGCCTTCGAGACCGGAGAGGAGGAGATGCTCGTCCTGCCGCTGTCCGGCTCCTGCACGGTCACCTTCGCCGCCCCGGTCGAAGGCGGCACCACCACCTTCCACCTGGCCGGCCGCCCGTCGGTCTTCGCCGGGCCCAGCGACTTCGCGTACCTGCCGATCCACACCGAGGTGATCCTGCGCGGCAGCGGCCGCATCGCCCTGCCCGCCGCGCGCGCCACCCGGCGGCTGGAGCCGCGCCACGTCCCGGCCGACCGGGTCCCGGTCGAGATCAGGGGCGCGGGCGTGGCCAGCAGGCAGATCAACAACTTCTGCTCCCCCGCCGCCTTCGACTGCGACAAGCTCGTGGCCGTCGAGGTGCTCACGCCGGGCGGCAACTGGTCGTCCTACCCGCCCCACAAGCACGACACCCCCAACCCGGGCGAGGCGGTGCTGGAGGAGATCTACTACTTCGAGGGCGGGCCCGGCTACCAGCGCGTCTACACCTCGGAACGCGGTCACATCGACACCCTGGCCGAGGTCGCACCCGGCGACGTGGTGCTCGTCCCCTACGGCTACCACGGGCCGTCGATGGCCGCCCCCGGCTACGACCTCTACTACCTCAACGTGCTCGCCGGGCCGTCCGGTGAGCGTTCCATGGCCTTCTGCGACGACCCGCGCCACACCTGGATCCGCGACACGTGGGACGGTCAGGAGGTCGACCCTCGTCTGCCGTTCGGGAGGACCTCATGATCCGGCTGACCGTCGCCCAGGCGACCCTGCGCTTCCTCGCCGCTCAGCGCACCGAGCGCGACGGCGCCGAGCACCGGATGTTCGGCGGGATCTTCGGGATCTTCGGGCACGGGAACGTGGCGGGGCTCGGGCAGGCGCTGGCCACGGATGCGGCGCTGCCGTACCTGCTGAGCAGGAACGAGCAGGCCATGGTGCACGCGGCGGCGGGCTACGCGCGGGCGAGCAACCGGCTGCGGACGCTCGCCTGCACCACCTCGGTCGGTCCCGGCGCCACCAACATGATCACCGGCGCGGCGGGCGCGACGATCAACCGGCTGCCGGTGCTGTTGCTGCCCGGTGACGTGTTCGCCACCCGCGTGGCCAATCCGGTGCTGCAGGAGCTGGAGGATCCGCGCTCCTACGACCTGTCGGTCAACGACGCCTTCAAGCCGGTCTCGCGCTACTGGGACCGGATCAACCGGCCCGAGCAGCTTCCGTCCGCGTTGCTCGCGGCGATGCGGGTGCTCACCGACCCGGCCGAGACCGGCGCGGTGACGCTGGCGCTGCCGCAGGACGTGCAGGCGGAGGCGTGGGAGTGGCCGGAGGAGCTGTTCGGGCGCCGGGTGTGGCACATCGGCCGGCCGCGGCCGGAACCCGCCGCGCTCGCCCGCGCCGCCGAGCTGATCAGGCGCTCGGCCCGGCCGCTCATCGTCGCCGGCGGCGGGGTGATCTACAGCGAGGCGACGGAGGAACTGCGCGCCTTCGCCGAGCGGTACGGCGTGCCGGTCGCCGAGACGCAGGCCGGCAAGGGCGCCCTGCCGTACGGGCACCCGCTGGCGGCCGGCGCGGTCGGCGCGACGGGCACGACGGCGGCCAACGCGCTCGCCCGCGAGGCCGACCTGATCATCGGCGTCGGAACCCGCTACAGCGACTTCACCACCGCCTCGCGCTCGCTGTTCGACCAGGACGCGCAGGTCGTCAACCTCAACATCACCTCCTTCGACGCGGCCAAGCTGTCGGGCCTGCAACTGGTGGCCGACGCCCGCGAGGGCCTGGCCGACCTCGCCCAGGCCCTCGACGGCTGGGGTACGGCCGGCGTCTACCGCACCATGACGGCCGAGCTGACCCGCGCCTGGGACGCCCAGGTCGAGGCCGCGCACGCGCTGGACGGCACACCGCTGCCCCAGCCCGCCATCATCGGCGCGGTCAACGCCGCGGCCGGCGAGGACGGCGTGGTGGTGTGCGCGGCCGGTTCGATGCCGGGCGACCTGCACAAGCTGTGGCGCCCGAGCGGCCCCGGCTCCTACCACGTCGAGTACGGCTACTCCTGCATGGGCTACGAGATCGCCGGCGGGCTCGGCGTCAAGCTGGCCGTGCCGGAGCGCGAGGTGTTCGTGCTGGTCGGCGACGGCTCCTACCTGATGATGGCCCAGGAACTGGTCACGGCGGTCGCCGAGGGCGTCAAGCTGATCGTGGTGCTGGTCGACAACTCCGGCTTCGCCTCGATCGGCCGGCTGTCGGAGAGCGTGGGCGCCGAACGCCTCGGCACCGCCTACCGCTACCGGGGCTCGGGCCGCTACGACGGCGGTCCGCTGCCGGTCGACCTGGCCGCCAACGCCGCCAGCCTGGGCGCGCGCGTGATCCGCGCCGAGACCGGCGACGACCTGCGCAAGGCCCTGGGGAGCGCGCGAGCGGCCGACGAGACCACCGTGATCTACGTGAAGGCCGACCCGCACGTGGACGCTCCCTCCTCCGAGGCCTGGTGGGACGTGCCGGTCGCCGAGGTCGGCAGCCCCGCCCGCGCCGCCTACGAGGAGGCCAAGCGCTCCCAGCACTGATTACGCGGCGCCGCCCAGGGGAACGCCCTGATCATGAAGCCATGGCGGGTGCTCGGATGGATCGCGCTGATCGCGGTGATCCTCTACTGCGTCTGGTTCGTCAGGACCGTCGCCATCTCGGTGATCATCGGGGTGTTCATCACGGCCCTGCTCCTGCCGCCGTTCACCTGGCTGCGGGGCAAAGGACTGAACCGGGCTCTGGCCACGACCGTGGTCTGCCTGGGCGCGCTGGTGATCGGCGGAGTCTTCTTCTGGCTCCTCGTCCCCGCCACCGTCGACGGGCTCGGGCAGCTGCGGGCCAGCCTCGGCAAGGCCCTGGACGACCTGCACAACTTCGCCCGCTCGCTCGGGCTCGACGACACCCGGCTGTCGGAGATGTCGAAGCAGGTCCAGGCGTACCTGACCGAGCAGTCCCGCTCCATCGCCACCGGAGCGATCGCCGGGGTCCGCACCGCCGGTGAGATCGTGATCGGCGCGGTGCTGGCGCTCATCCTGGCCATCTACTTCGTCCACGGCGGTGACCGGCTGTTCGCCTGGCTGACCGACCTGGCGCCGGTCAAGGCCAGGCCGCACCTGCGCGAGGCGGGCGACGTCGTCTTCGGCGTCATCGGACGCTACATCCGGGGCATCGCGATGGTCGGGCTCGTGGACGGCTTCTTCATCGGGGTCGCGCTGTGGATCCTGGGCGTGCCGATCGCGCTGCCGCTGGCCGTACTGACGTTCGTGGGGGCGTTCCTGCCGGTGGTGGGGGCGTTCATGGCCGGGTTGTTCGCCGCCGTGGTGGCGTTCGTGGCCAAGGGCTGGCTGGTGGCGCTGATCGTGGTCGGCGTCACGATCCTGGTCCAGCAGGTGGAGGGCCACGTGCTGGCGCCGCAGATCTACGGGAGGGCGCTGGACCTGCCCGGCGCGGTCATCCTGCTGGCGATCGCCGTGGGCAGCGTGGTCGCCGGGATCACCGGCGCGTTCCTGGCCGCGCCGGTGGCCTCGGTGATCGTGGCGTTGATCAGGAATCGAGAGGCAGCTCGAGCTCCAGCTCATGCCTGATCGGGATGCCGTCCTCCGACAGCTCCGGGATGCTCGGCTTGAGCTCACGGGTACGGGTGATCGCGTCGCGGCGCAGCGCGACCAGGTCGAAGCCGTAACGCTGGTAGAAGGCCAGCGCCCTGGTGTTGTCGTTGGTGGTGATCAGCGTCAGGCGGCGCATGCCACGCCGCTGCGCCACCTCGCGGACCGCGTCCAGCAGGGCCGTACCGACCCCGGCGCCCTTGACGACGGCGTCGATCGTGACGATCTCCACGCTGCCGTCGCGCTCGGTGTAGGTGATCAGCCCGGCGATCCTGTCGTCGTCGGCGACCGCGACGAAGCCGGGCAACGTACTCGCGTCGATCATCTCGCCCCAGGTCAGCGCGATGACGTGGGTGTCGCCCCAGCTCGCGGTCAAGATCTCGACAACCTGTTCCAGATCGCCGGGGACGATGGGTCGCACGGTGAATGGCATAGGGCCCATTATGAGATCTCATGCGATGGGTGACATTCGACTGCTTCGGGACCCTGGTGGACTGGCGTCACGGGATCGCCACCAGCGCGGAACTGATCTTCCCCGGGTACGGCGGCCGCCTCCTCGACGCCTACAACCGGCACGAGCTTGCCGTCCAGACCGAGACGCCGACGATGCTCTACCGCGAGGTGATGGCCGAGACCCTCCGCCGGGCCTGCGCCTCCGAGGGCCTGGACCTGGGCGCCGACAACGCGGGCGTGCTCGCCCGCACCCTCCCCTACTGGCCCGTCTTCCCCGAGGTCGGTGAGGAACTGGGCGCGCTGCGCTCGGCCGGATGGCGCCTGGCCCTGCTCACCAACTGCGACCGCGACCTCATCGGCCTGACGCAGCGGCGGCTGCCCGTACCCTTCGACGCGGTCGTCACCGCCGAGGACGCCGGAGGCTACAAGCCGTCTCCGGGCCACTTCGAACGTTTCCGTTCCTCACATGAGCCGTCGGAGTGGGTGCACGTGGCGCAGGGCTACGTCCACGACATGGTCCCGGCACACGCGCTCGGCCTGCGCCGGATCTGGATCAACCGCCTGGCCGAGACCCCCGCCGACCCGTCGATCGTCCAGACCGTCCAGCCCGACCTCCACCGCCTGCTGGCCGCCCTTCAGTAGCGGCCGCTGGGGCCGGTGGCGGCACTTCAGTAGCGGCCGCGCCACTGTCGTCGCGCCACCGACGCCCCACGACCAGCGCGTCACCACCACCGGTGCTTCACCACCAGCGCGCGTCACCACCGGCGCTTCGCTGGCGGCGCTGATCCGGCGCTGCTTCAGTAGCGCTGGTCCAGGACGTCGGCGATGCCCGCGAGGAACGAGTCGACGTCCGCGATCAGGTAGCCGGGGCGGACCAGCACGGTGGCGAACTTGGCGTCCCGCACGGCCTGCCCGGTCAGCGGGTTGTCGGTGGTGCCGCGCAGCGTGGCCACGATGCGGTCCAGGAAGGCGTCGATCTCGTCCTCGTTGTACCCGGTCCCCATCCGGCCCGACCGAAACGCCACCCGCTCGACCCGCGCCGCCTGCGTCTCGAACCACTCCTCGCGCAGCATCTCACCGGTCGGCTCGGTCATCGCCAGCGACACCGGCGTCTTCGCACGCGTCTCCAGCGCCACGACGAACGCCTCCAGCGCGAAATCCACCGCCGTCTCGTTGTAGCCGCCGCGCCGGGCGCGGAAGGTGGCCCGGCGCACCTCATCGGCGGTCACCGGCACCAGCTCGCGCCCGCCCCGGCCGAGCGTGGCCTCGATGCGGCTGATGAGCGAGTCCACGTCGATGGGGTCATAGCCTGAACGCATACCCATGACGCGCGGAAAGCGGTTCAAGCGACGGTCCTCCTGAGATGTGCCGAGGGGTGCCTATATTGTGGGGCTCTTTATCCGGAGAATGCGACCCACTCCATTACCGTTGGATCACTATGGACCTGTCCAACGTCTCTTTCCGCTACCGGCGGCGGGCCCCCGACGTGATCAGGAACGCGGATACCGTCCTGAACCCCGGCGACGTCATCGAGCTGACCGGCGCGAACGGCGCCGGCAAGTCCACCTTGCTCCGTCTGCTGGCCGGCCTGACCCACCCCACAAGCGGCAAAATATCGGCCCGCCCCAGAACAGTCGGCTACGCCCCCGACCACCTCCCCACAGCGCAACCCTTCACCGTGTCCGCCTACCTGGACCACATGGCCCGCATCCGAGGCGGCGCCACCTGGCGTCCGTGGGCCGACCGCCTCAACCTCACCCATCTCGTACGGCTCCCGCTCCGCGAACTGTCCAAGGGCAGCGCCCACAAGGTCGCCCTCATCCAGGCGCTCATGTGCCAACCGGGCCTGCTCCTCCTCGACGAACCCTTCGCCGGCCTGGACACCGACACCCGCGAAGCCCTGCCCGCGATCGTGACCGAGCTGGCCGCCCGAGGCACCATCGTGGTGGCCGGCGACCACGAGGCGGGCCTCCACGACCTCCCATCCCTCCGCCACTGGACACTGACCGACGGCATCCTGCAAGAACCCACCCCAGACCACGAACCCCACCTCACCTCGAACCACGCGCCTGACCTGGTTCCGGGCCACAGGCCCGACCTCGTTCCGGGCCACACACGTGGCCACGTGCCCGACCAGACACCCGATCTCGCCCCGGACCACGCACCGGGCACCGGGCAGCACCACAAGTCGGACCACGCGCCGGATCTCGTTCGCTCGACGGCCACGTCCAGTCGAGGGGCGGCGTCCGTACCGGCGGCTTCCTCTGACCAGGCGGTTTTGTCCGCATCCGCCGCGGTCCTGGCGTCTGGCGTGGACGTCGGTGCGGTGGGAGTCGATCGTCCGGCGGAGGCCGGGCGGCTTGGTGGGTCGGAGGGCGGTGTGGTGGTGGAGGTGCGGGTGCCCGATGGCGAGGTGGGGTCGTTTCTGGCGCGGATGCGCGCGGAGGGCTACGAGGCCACGGAGGCGGCACAATGATCGCGTTGACCAGGTTCCGGATATCCGCCTATGTCCAGTCGCATCGGGTCTACCAGGCGCTCATCCCGATCCTGGTGTTGCTGGCGATCATCTACGCCAACCGAGCGCCGATCGGCTCCGAGGCCGCCGCGTTGGCCGACTCGGCGGTACTGATCATCCCGGTGCTCGCCTGGGCCACCCGTTCCCTGCTCGACACCGAGCCCGACGATCAACGCGCCATCTCCGCCACCACAGCCGGAACGCGCACCCGCGAACTGACCGGCGGCCTCCTGGCGGCCTTGGCGGTGAACACGGTGTTCGCCACGCTGGCCCTGGCCTGCGGCCTGCTGATGGGACTGGAGTCCGGCCCGACGACCGACGTGCTGTTCGCCGTGACGGTCCTGCACGTGCTGGCGGTGCTGGCCGGGCTGGTCCTGGGCGCACTGACGAGCCGGGTGATCCTGCCCTCCCCCGCGCTGTCCATCATGGCCCTGCTCTTCGGCTACCTGGCCATGCTGCTGATCAGCATCACCCCGGCCTACTGGCTGACGGTCCCGGTCACGGCGTGGCTGAAGTCGGCAGGATCGGGTGCCCTACCGTCGGACCTCCCGGTACTGGGCGCCATCTCGCTGGCGTGGTGCGTGGCCGGCCTCGCCTGGTACGCCTGGCTACGCCGCTCCCGCCCCTGACGAACTCCACGCCCCCTAACCGGTCACCGCTTCACCCTCCGCGGGTCGACGGGGCCGTTGCGGCGGGGACCACGTCCGACGTGAGAAGCGATCCCCCCGATCGGCGCCCAGGCACGGCGGCGGGTGGCGTGGGGGTGGCGGAGCCGTAACGGATGGGGGGCGTGAAGGCGGAGCCGTCACGGAAGAGCGGCGTGACAAGAGAAGGCGCAGGGCCACCGCGACGGCGCAACCTGGAGAAGAGACGGCGGGCCCTGAAGAAAAAGACGGGCCCTTGAGAAAGAGACGGGCCCTTGAGAATGAAGCGGGCCCTGAAGGAAGAGACGCGGCCTGGAGATCTTGAGTGGAGACGGCGGGGTTACTCGGCGGCGGCGAGTTGGCCGCACGCGCCGTCGATTTCGCGGCCGCGGGTGTCGCGGACGGTGACCGGCACGCCGTGGAACTGCAGGCGGCGCACGAACGCGCGCTCGTCCTCCGGCCGTGAGGCGGTCCATTTGGAGCCCGGCGTCGGGTTGAGCGGGATCAGGTTGACGTGCACCAGCTTGTTCTTGACCAGCTTGCCCAGCAGGTCCGCCCGCCACTCGTGGTCGTTGATGTCCTTGATCAGCGCGTACTCGATCGACACCCGGCGCTTGGTCTTGGCCGCGTACGCCCACGCGGCGTCCAGGACCTCGGCGACCTTCCAGCGTGTGTTGATCGGCACCAGCGTGTCGCGCAGTTCGTCGTCGGGCGCGTGCAGCGACAGTGCGAGCGTCACCGGCAGTCCCTCGTCGGCGAGCTTGCCGATCGCCGGGACGAGGCCGACGGTCGAGACCGTCACGCCGCGCGCGGAGATGCCGAGGCCGTCGGGGGCGGGTTCGACCATGCGGCGGACGGCGCCGATGACCTGCTTGTAGTTGGCCAGCGGTTCGCCCATGCCCATGAAGACGACGTTGTTGATCCGGCCGGGGCCGCCGGGCACGTCGCCGGAGGCCATGGTGCGGGCGCCGGCGACGACCTGTTCGACGATCTCCGCGGTGGACATGTTGCGGGTCAGGCCGGCCTGGCCGGTGGCGCAGAAGGGGCAGTTCATGCCGCATCCGGCCTGGGAGGACACGCAGATCGTGGCGCGGTCGGGGTAGCGCATGAGCACCGACTCGACCAGCGCGCCGTCGAACAGCCGCCACAACATCTTGCGGGTGGTGCCCTGGTCGGTGGTGAGCTCGCGGACCGAGGTCAGCAGCGGGGGCAGCAGCGCCGACAGCTTCTCCCTGGCCGGGGCGGGCAGGTCGGTCATCGCCTCGACGTCGGTGGTCAGGTGCGTGAAGTAGTGGCGCGAGAGCTGGTCGGCGCGGAACGGCTTCTCACCGAGTTCGGCCACGGCGGCGCGGCGCTCGGCCATCGTGAGGTCCGCCAGGTGCCGCGCGGGCTTGGCCCGGCGGGGCGCTACGAAGGTGAGCTGGCCTGGCTGCTGGGACACGTTCCTGCCTCATCTCGACGGTTACCGACCAGGGTAGTGAACGTCTCGCCCGCGTTTGTCATTCCTACGGCCTCTCGCCTGTGATCGGGCTGCGATCTACAGTCATCTCGTATGGCGATTTATCGGGCGGGTGAGCAGCCGGGTGAGCACACCCAGGCCGAGGTCGTCCTCGTGGCCGGCAACCCCTACGGGAGCCGCACCCTGGTGATCGAGCGGGACGAGGACGCTTCGGTCGCCTACCTGTGCGCGCCGGATGGCACGGTCCACGGCGCCGTCTGGCTGGCCAACCACCGCAAAGCGCCCGGCGCGGTCGACCTGAGCCGCATCAACGCGGGCCTGCCGCCCGTCATGCCCCACGCCAACACCGTCCATCCCGGCGGTCGCCGGCCGCTCGGCCAGCTCAGCGCCCTGTGGTTCGAGGAGGGGGACGGCGTCGCCGTCTACGAGAACGACGACCTGCTGGCCGTCATCCCCGGCTGGGCCGACATGTCCAGGGGCATGCCCGGGTACGCCCGCGACGCCATAGGCGAGACCCCGTTCGCCTGGTCGCTGCCGGAGGCGCTCGAAGGACTGCTGCCCCGCATCTCCAACGCCCGCTCCTACTGGCGCTGGCGGCACCGCGAGGGCTCGTGGCCGGCGTTCCAGCAGTTCGTGATGGGCCATCTCGACCGCACCCTCGGCCCCGCCGACCGCTACTGGGACGCCAGCGGCGAGCGCCTGCCGACGGTCGGCATCACCGAGCGGCCTCCGTTCGGCGAGCGCGAGTTCACCGTGCTGTCCACGGTCGGGATGAGCTGCCAGCGCATGCCGACGGTCGAGCAGTGGATCGACCGGCCGCGCGCGTACTCGCGGATCGAACTGGCCGTCGCCACCCGCCAGGATCCTCGGGAGGTGGCGCTGGTGCTGGTCTGGCTGGCGCAGTACCCGTGGCATTCGGTCACCTGGCTCGGGCACGGGCACACCGCGCAGTGGTACCACGAGCCGTCCACGTTCCCCCTCGGGGCCGACTACTCGGGCGTGCTCATGCTGGCCGATCCGCCGGACTTCCCCGACATGTCGGGGTTCGCGTTCGGAGGTGAGGCCGTACGGTGGCTGTGGCTGGTGCCCGTCACCACCGCGGCCTTAGAAGAACAGCGCCAGTAGCAGCCAGATCGGCACCAGTGTCGTGACCAGCGAGTCGAGCCGGTCCATGAGCCCGCCGTGGCCGGGCAGGATCGTGCCGAGGTCCTTGATGCCGAGGTCGCGCTTGATCATCGACTCGATCAGGTCGCCGATCGTGGCCAGCGCCGCCGCCAGCACCCCGATCAGCGCGCCCTGCCAGAACTCGCCGTCCATGCGCCAGATGACCAGCCACGCCCCGACGCCCACGCAGGCGAGCACCGATCCGGCGAAACCCTCCCAGGTCTTCTTCGGGCTGATGATCGACATCTTGTGCCGGCCGAACAGCACCCCGGCGAAATATCCGCCGATGTCGCTGGCCACGGTCACCGCGATGAAGATCAGCACCCGGTCCGCGCCGTCCTGCGGCGACAGCAGCAGCCCGATGAACCCCGCCAGCAGCGCCGGATAGACCAGGGTGAACACCGAGGCGGTGGCGTCACGCACGTACCCGTCGGTGCCCGAGCTGAACATCCGCCAGATCAGCATCACGAACACGAACACCGCGAACGTGCCCACCAGCGAGACCGCGCCGCCCCAGTACGCCCCGGCCAGCATGCCCGCCGTGCCCACCAGCGCCGGAGCCAACGGCACCACGATGCCCCGCGTGCCGAACGCCTTGACCAGCTCCATCACACCGACGCCGACCGCCGCCACCACCACGAGGAGGAAGATCTCCTTGATGGTGTAGATCGAGACGATGACCGACGCGCCCAGCGCGGCGCCGACCGCGATCGCCGCGGGCAGGTTCCTTCCGGTACGGCTGCCGCCGCTCGGGCTGGTGCCAGCCGTACTTTCTTCCACAGACTCTCCCAAGCCGGGATTTCTTGCCGATCACCCTGGAATGCCCCCAGCCCCGCGCGGGGATGGGGGCACCACGGCTTGCCGTACTGGAGCCTAGACCTCGAGCAGCTCGGCTTCCTTGTGCTTGAGCAGCTCGTCGATCTTGGCGAC
This sequence comes from Nonomuraea sp. NPDC050547, assembly GCF_044457345.1. Classification (NCBI taxonomy): domain Bacteria; kingdom Bacillati; phylum Actinomycetota; class Actinomycetes; order Streptosporangiales; family Streptosporangiaceae; genus Nonomuraea; species Nonomuraea sp. NPDC050547. The sequence continues at coordinate 578,645 of NZ_JBITGW010000004.1, read as the reverse complement.
GTGCTTCTGGGTGATGTCGTCGAGCTCCTTCTCGGCGCGGCGCACCTCGTCCTCGCCCGCGTCGCCATCCTTGATCATCTTGTCAAGGGTCTCCTTGGCGGAGCGGCGGATGTTGCGCACCGACACCTTGGCGTGCTCGCCCTTGTTGCGCGCGACCTTGATGTACTCCTTGCGGCGCTCCTCCGACAGCTCGGGGAAGTTCACGCGGATCACCTGGCCGTCGTTGCTCGGGTTGACGCCCAGGTCGGAGTCGCGGATCGCCTTCTCGATCGCGGCCATCGAGCCCTTGTCGAAGGGCTGGAGGATGACCATGCGGGCCTCGGGCACGTGGAACGAGGCCAACTGCTGGATCGGAGTCGGCGAACCGTAGTAGTCGGCGTTGATCTTGTTGAACATCGACGGCGTGACTCGGCCCGTGCGGATACTCGCGAAGTCCTCCTTCGCGACCGAGACAGCCTTGTCCATCTTTTCCTCGGCTTCGAGGAGGGTTTCGTCGATCACAGCGGCTCCCTGCTGTTTTGGTCGCCCGTCCGTAGGGTGGGCTCCCTGCTGCCTTGGTCGCCCGTCCGTAGGGTGGGCTCCCGTCTACTTGCCTGCCGGACTCACCAGCGTGCCGATCTTCTCACCGCGGACCGCCCGCAGGATGTTGCCCTCACCCATCAGGTCGAAGACCACGATGGGCAGGTCGTTCTCCTTGCACAGACTGATCGCGGTCTGGTCCATGACCGTCAGATCGCGGACCAGGACCTCTGCGTAGTCCAGGTGGTCGAACCGCACGGCGTCCGGGTTCTTCCGCGGGTCGGAGTCGTAGACCCCGTCCACCTGCGTGCCCTTCAGCAGCGCCTCGGCGCCGATCTCCAGCGCGCGCTGCGCCGCGCACGTGTCGGTGGAGAAGTACGGGGTGCCGAGCCCGGCGCCGAAGATGACCACGCGGCCCTTCTCCAGGTGCCTGATCGCGCGGCGCGGCAGGAACGGCTCGGCCACCTGCTGCATCGTGATCGCGGTCTGCACGCGGGTCTCGACGCCGCGCTTCTCCAGGAAGTCCTGCAGGGCGAGGCAGTTGATGACCGTGCCGAGCATGCCCATGTAGTCGGCGCGGGCACGGTCCATTCCGCCCTGCGACAGGGTGGCGCCGCGGAACATGTTTCCGCCGCCGACAACCACGGCGACCTGCACGCCCTCGCGCACCGCCTCGGCGATCGAGTCGGCCAGATGGCCGACGACGACCGGGTCGATGCCCATCTCCTCGCCGCCGGCGAACGCCTCGCCCGACAGCTTCAGCATGACCCTTCGATACGAAGAAGCCGCCGACGTAGCTGGCTCCTGGTTCTCCTGCACGCGGCGGCCTCCTCGGTAGGTGGTTCTGATGTGGGGCTGAGGGCTTGACTAAGCCTAAGCCTGACCCACCTTGAAGCGAACGAAGCCGAGCACCTCGACGCCGTTCTCGGCGGCGTACTTGGCGATGGACTTCTTGTTGTCCTTCACGAACGCCTGCTGCAGCAGCGTGAAGTCCTTGTACCAGCCGTTGACGCGACCGTCGACGATCTTGGAGATCGCGGCCTCGGGCTTGCCCTCGTCGCGCGTCATCTCCTCGAAGAGCGCGCGCTCCTTCTCGATGACGTCGGCGGGGACGTCCTCGGCCTTGAGGTACTTCGGCGCCATCGCCGCGGCGTGCTGGGCGATGTCCTTGGCGACGTCGGCGTTGGGCTTGTCGAGCTGCACGAGCACGCCGACCGCCGGCGGGAGCTGCGGGTCGGTCTTGTGCATGTACGCGCCGACGTAACCGCCCTCGAGCACCGCGAAGCGGCGGATCTCGATCTTCTCGCCGAGCGCGACGTTGGCGTCGTCGAGGTGGTTCTGGACGCTCTTGCCGTTGTACTCGGAGGTGAGCAGCGCCGGCACGTCGGCCGGGCGGGTGGCCAGGATGTGGTCGACGACCTCGGCCGCGAGCTCCTGGAAGCGCTCGGCCTTGGCCACGAAGTCGGTCTCGCAGTTGAGCTCGAGCAGCGCCGCGGCGCTGTCGCCGTCCTGCTTGAGCGCGACCAGGCCGTTGGAGGCGGTGCGGGACTCGCGCTTGCCGACGTCCTTGGCGCCCTTGAGGCGCAGGATCTCAACGGCGCGGTCGAAGTCGCCCTCGGCCTCCTCGAGCGCCTTCTTGCAGTCCATCATGCCGGCGGCGGTGAGCTCGCGAAGCCGCTTGACGTCGGCCATGTTCACGGAAGCCATTGCTTTTTCCTCGTGGGATCTTCGTCGTGGATCGGGTGGGCGCCGGGATCCGGCAGCCCACCCTTCAAGCCTTCTGTGCCGGTACGGCTGTCGCCGCCGGCTGGTCGGCACGACCCGCGGGAGCCGTACCGGGAGCCTTGGATCTTTGCCTTGCGCGCAGACCTCCGGCGCCGCTCGCGCGGGCCGGGACCGCTTTCGCGGGCCCGCCGCCCCCACGACCCCGAGTTCGGGTCGTCAGGCGGCGGGCCCGCTCGTGCGGGACCTTCAGGCCTTCTCGGTCTCGTCCTCGACGCCGGCCTCGGCCTCGGCGGGAGCGGCCTCAGCCTCGGCGACGACCTCGGCCTCGTCCTCGGCCACAGCCTCGGCGGCGACGTCGGCGTCCTCGACAGCGACCTCGTCGGCGGCCGCGGGAGCGACCTCGGCGACAGCCTCCTCGGCAGCCTCGGGAGCGGCCTCGGCGGCGACCTCAGTGGCGGCTTCGGCGGCGGCGCCCTGCTCGATGAGCTCGCGCTCCCACTCGGCCAGCGGCTCGGCGGCGGCCGGCTTCTCGTCGCCGCGAGCGGCGCCGGAGCGGGCCATCAGACCGGCGGCGACACCGTCGGCGACGACGCGGGTCAGCAGGCCGACGGCGCGGATGGCGTCGTCGTTGCCCGGGATCGGGTAGTCGACCTCGTCGGGGTCGCAGTTGGTGTCGAGGATCGCGACGACCGGGATGCCGAGCTTCTTGGCCTCCGAGATCGCGATGTGCTCCTTCTTGGTGTCGACGATCCACACCGCGCTGGGCACGCGGCCCATGTCACGGATACCGCCGAGCGTGCGCTCCAGCTTCTCCTTCTCGCGGCGGCGCATGAGGAGCTCCTTCTTGGTGAGCCCCGACGCGGCGACGTTGTCGAAGTCGAGCTCCTCGAGCTCCTTCAGACGCTGAAGCCTCTTGTGCACGGTGGAGAAGTTGGTGAGCATGCCGCCCAGCCAGCGCTGGTTGACATACGGCATGCCGACGCGGGCGGCCTGCTCGGCGATGGCCTCCTGGGCCTGCTTCTTGGTGCCGATGAACAGCACCGTGCCGCCGTGGGCGACGGTCTCCTTGACGAAGTCATAGGCGCGGTCGATGAACGCCAGCGACTTCTGCAGGTCGATGATGTAGATGCCGTTGCGCTCGGTGAAGATGAAGCGCTTCATCTTCGGGTTCCAGCGACGAGTCTGGTGTCCGAAGTGAACGCCGCTCTCGAGCAGCTGTCGCATGGTGACGACGGGGGCCATGTGCTGGTCCTCCAGGTCGGCGCGCCGTGCGGCGCGATTCTCGGTTGTGTCGCGGCAGTCGGGTACTGCCGCCCTGATGCCTCTGAGCCACTCCTGCCGGAACCTTGCGGCCCGGACCGAGGGATCGGCTCGCGGTGAGGCATGCGAAGTCGGCCCGTCAGTGACAGGCCATCGGAAAGTCTACCTCCCGCGCTGACCTCACGGGTCAGACGGCGTCGTGGTCCTCCGTGGGCAATCCGGGCACCGGACGCTCGGGGCGCAGGTAGATGGAGTACTGCACGACCACGGTACGCGCGTCGCCCGGCGCGTCCTCCCTCGACCCCGCCTGATAGGGCGCCAGGAGCGCATCCATCTGCTCGCCCAGGCGGCGCATCTCCTCCGGCCCGATGTGCAGGAACTTCCGCCGCCAGGTCGATCCCGCCCGCCACTCCCGCGGCTCGCGGTCCACCTGGCCCATCGACCGCTTCAGGTCGGCGTGGGCCTCGTCGTAGACGGTGTGGATCAGCAGTTCCTTGGCGGCGCGCAGTTCCGGCGCGTCGTCGGGTTCCGTGGACACGCTCAGCCCCTGGCCGGTCGAGCGCCACACGCGCTCCCTGCCGTCGGCGCGGGGCGGGGCGTCCTCCACGAAGCCGTATTTCGCCAGCATGCGCAGGTGGTAGCTGGCGGCGCTCGGGGTGACTCCGGCGAACTCCGCGATCTCGGTGGCCGTCGAGGGTCCCTCGACCTGCAGCCGGTTCAGCATCTCCAGGCGGGCGGGGTGGGCCAGCGCGCGCATCACCTTGGGGTCACTGAGCACGTCGGTCATGTGCAAACCGTACCCGGATCAGATCTGAAGGATTGCTTTCACAGTTATGAAGGATTATCTTCATAGTTGTGAAGGGTTTCCTTCACAGTCTTTGGAGGAGCTCATGACCGTCCCCTTGCGCCGCAGGCCCGACTACCGCCTTCTCTGGGCCTCCCGGACGATCTCGGTCGCCGGGACCGAGGTGTCCAAGCTGGCGGTGCCGCTCACCGGCATCACGCTGCTCGCCGCGAGCCCGTCGCAGATGGGCCTGCTCACGGCCGCCGCCTTCGCTCCCGCGCTGCTGTTCGGGCTGCAGGCCGGGGCCGTCTCCGACCGCCTGCGCAGGCACCGTCCGCTGATGATCGGCTGCGAGCTGGTCGCCGCGGCGGCGGCGCTGGCCGTACCCGCCGCGTGGCTGCTCGGGGCGCTGAGCGTGCCGCTGCTGGTGGCCGTCGCGTTCGTCATCGGCGCCGCCGGGGTCGTCTTCCGCGCCGCCAACTTCCCCCACCTGGCCACCGTCGTACCAGCCGGCCAGCGCACCGAGGCCATGGCCGGCCTGCAGGCGTCGTACTCGGTCGCCTCCGTGGCCGGGCCGGGGCTCGGCGGCTTGCTGGTGCAGGTGCTGACGGCGCCGCTGGCCGTACTGGTGGAGGGGGTGTCGTTTCTGCTGTCCGCCCTGCTGATGGGCCGCATCCGCACCCCCGAGTCACACAACCCAGCGGCCTCACGCGGCATGCTGCGCGACGTCGGCGAAGGCCTGCGCGCCTGCCTCTCGAACCCCTCACTGCGCGCCCTGCTGGGGGCCGGCGTGACCATCAACTTCTTCGCCATGGCCTACACGGCCGTCTCCATGCTCTACCTGGTCAACGTTCTGGCCATCCCCAAGGGCCTGATCGGCGTGCTCGTGGCGCTGTCCGGGGCCGGAGGGCTTCTCGGGGCCTGGCTGACCGCCCGCCTGAACCGGCGTACCGGGACGAACCGGCTGCTCAAGTGGTCCGTGGTCCTGTTCCCCGTCGACTTCCTGACGGTCGGGCTGATCGGCGGGCCGATGTGGTGGAAGATCCTCGCCATGGCCGTCAGCGGGGTGGCCACCGGGATGCTGGTCGTGACGTTCGCCACCTGCATGGGGGCGGTGCAACTGCGTGAAGCCCCGGCCGAGCTGCGGGGACGGGTCAACGCCACGTTCACGTTCGCCGTGCAGGGAGTGCTGGCGGTGGGCGGGCTCGTGGGTGGCGTACTGGCCGAGGTGGTGGGGCTGCGGACGGTCATCCTCGTGTGCGCGGCGGGGATCGCGCTGAGCGCCATCTGGATCTGGGCTTCGCCGTTGCGGGGGTCCGAACTGGACTCCGCCCGGCCTCCGTCTGGGGAGACTGCGGCGCCGCTGCGGGCGTCCATGTGGCCGCGCCCGTCTTCCGGCTACGGCTCTCCCGGGTACGGCTCTTCCAGGTACAGCTCTTCCGGGTACGGCTCTTCCGGGTACGGCCGGCGCGGTCATGTGCCGCCTGGGCGCGTCGATCAGACGATGGGACAGGCCATCTACGAGCTCACCCTGGTCAAGATGCGCTCACTGATGTAGACCACGGCCCGCCTCCTTGCGCTGGCCCGGCCGCGGCCCGCCTCCTTGCGCTGGCCCGGCCGCGGCCCGCCTCCCCGCGCCACTCCGGGCGCAGCCCGGCTCCCCGCGCCACTCCGGGCGCAGCCCGGCTCCCCGCGCCACTCCGGGCGCAGCCCGCCTCCCCGCGCCACTCCGGGCGCAGCCCGCCTCCCCGCGCCACTCCGGCCGCAACCCGGCTCCCCGCGCCGCTCCGGGCGCAGCCCGGCTCCCCGCGCCTGTTCGGGCGCAGCCCGGGTTCGGGGTGGGGTTGCTGTCCACAGGCCCGCTGACCGGATGGGGTTTGTCCACAGAACCCCGTTCGCCCCCTCGCGGGCCGGGGCCGCTCCCCCATCCTGGCCGCCATGATTCGCGCCTCACTCGCCCTCCTCCTGGCCCTGGCCCCCTCCCCCGAAGCGGTGACCTGGCAGTGGCCCCTGACCGACCACGGGGTGGTACGCCGCTTCGCCCCGCCCCCGGCCCCATGGCTGTCCGGCCACCGCGGCGTCGACCTGGCGGCCGACCCGGGCACCGCCGTACACGCCGCGGGCCCAGGCACCATCGGCTACGCCGACCAATTGGCCGGTCGCGGCGTGGTCACCGTCCACCACCCCAACGGCCTGCGCACCACGTACCTCCCCGTCCTCCCATCGGTGCGCACAGGCCAGCACGTGACCACCGGCGCCCCGATTGGCACCCTCCAGAGCCTCGACCCGCCCCACTGCCGGCAGCACTGCCTCCACTGGGGCCTCCTGCGCGAACGCCGCTACCTGGACCCCCTCCTCCTGACCGGCACCGGCCTGGTCCGTCTTCTCCCGCACTGGCCATGAGCGAAGAGGCTCAGATCGGGGCAGAGTAAGACCATGCCGACCGGAGCACCCAGCCAGCCCGACGACGAGGCGGCGGAGATCATCACCGCGTTCGAACGCCACCTCAGGCTGGAGCGCGACCTGTCCCCCCACACCATCCGCGCCTACGTCTCGGACGTGACCTCACTCCTGCACCACCTGAGAGACCAGGACACCGGCGAAACGTGGCTGACCGGCCTGAACATAGCCACGCTCCGGCACTGGCTGGCCGCCCAGCACGCCGAAGGGCTGTCCCGGGCGACGCTGGCCCGCCGTACCGCGTGTGCCAGGACTTTCACCGCGTTCTGCCACCGCCAAGGCCGGATCCCCACCGACCCGGGCCTCCTGCTGGGCAGCGCCAAGGCGCCGAGAACGCTGCCCGCCGTACTGGACCAGCCGCAGGCCCAAGCCGCCCTGACCCCGACGGACGAGACCACTCCCAAATCCCTGCGCGACCAGGCGATCCTCGAACTCCTCTACGCCACCGGCATCCGTGTGAGCGAACTGTGCTCCCTGGACGTGGACGACATGGACCGCACCCGCCACGTCATCCGAGTGGTCGGCAAAGGCCGCAAAGAACGCACCGTCCCGTTCGGCCTCCCCGCCCTGCGAGCCGTCGACCTGTGGTCCGTCAACGCCCGCCCCCTGTGGAGCACCCCCAAGTCCGCCAACGCCCTCTTCCTGGGCACAAGAGGCGGACGCATCGACCCCGGCACCGTCCGCCGCATCGTCCACACCCGCCTGCGCCAGGTAGAGGGCGCCCCAGACCTGAGCCCCCACGGCCTACGCCACAGCGCCGCCACCCACCTCCTGGAAGGCGGCGCCGACCTGCGCAGCGTCCAAGAACTCCTGGGCCACTCCTCCCTGAACACCACCCAGATCTACACCCACGTCTCCATAGACCGCCTCCGAGCCGCCTACCGCCAAGCCCACCCCCGCGCATAACCCCCACCGAGCCGCCCTGACCCCCCTCCACCCGGCCCCCGTTGGCGCTGCCCCCAACAAGGCACCCCTCCCGAGCGCTGTGCCAAAGCCCCGCACCCCGCACCCCGCACCCCGCACCCCGCACCCCGCACCCCGCACCCCGCACCCCGCACCCCGCACCCCGCACCCCGCACCCCGCACCCCGCACCGAGTGCGACGCTCTCAGCCGCACGCGCGTTACCCGGCGGGAGTTATCCACACCCCACTCACGGCGCCCCCGACCGTCCCCAGAACCCCGTTCGGCGATTTCCCGAGATCCCGTCTGCGCGACAGTCATCGACATGTCCGCGAAACAAGACCTCGGCAGGCAAGGCGAGCAGCTAGCCGTCACATACCTGCAGTCCGAGGGCATGGAGATCATCGAGCGCAACTGGCGCTGCCGCCACGGCGAGATCGACATCATCGCCCGAGACGGCCCAACCCTCGTGGTGGTCGAGGTCAAGACCCGCTCCACTCGCTCCCACGGCACCGCCCTGGAGTCGGTGAGCCCCATGAAGCTCTCCCGCCTCCGCATGCTCGCCGCGAAGTGGCTGGCCGCCCAGCGGTGCGGCTACGAAACCGTCCGCGTGGACGTCATCGCCCTGGAACGCTTCGCCGGCGACTTCTCGATGCGCCACATCCGGGGGGCGATCTGAATGGCCGTGGCCCGCACCAGAAGCGTCGCCCTCATCGGCGTCACCGGCCGAACGGTGGAGGTTGAGGCCGACGTGGGCAATGGCCTGGCCGGCATCTCCCTGATCGGCCTGCCCGACACCGCCCTGAGCGAGGCCCGCGAGCGGGTGCGTTCCGCGATGGTCAACAGCAATTACCCATGGCCGGACGCCCGCATCACGGTCAGCCTCTTCCCCGCGAGCCTCCCCAAACGAGGCAGCCAGTTCGACCTGGCGATCGCGGTGGCCATTCTGGGCGCGGCCGGAGTGGTCCCCGCCGAACGCCTGGCGTCGTTCTCCTTCCTCGGCGAACTGGGCCTGGACGGCCGCCTCCGTCCCGTCCGCGGCATCCTCCCGTCCGTCCTGAGCACCGCGAAGGAGGGCGACATAACGGTCGTGGTCCCCACCGCGAACGCCGCCGAGGCCAGCCTCGTCCCCAACGTGAAGGTGGTCCCGGTCCGCGACCTCCGCCAGCTGGCCGAATGGCTACGCAGAGGCGACGGCCCACCCGAACCGGAACTCCCAGAAACCCCGCTGACCCCCACGATCTCCCAGGTACGGCCCAGCGTCGACCTCGCCGACGTCGTAGGCCAGCCACTGGGCAGGCGAGCCCTGGAAGTGTGCGCGGCGGGCGGCCACAACCTCTGGCTCCTCGGCCCGCCCGGCACCGGCAAGACCCTCCTGGCCGAACGCCTGCCCACCCTCCTGCCCGATCTGCAACTGGACCACGCCCTGGAGGTGACCGCCATCCACTCGGTAGCCGGAGTCCTGCCTCCCGACAGCCCCATGATGAGCAGGCCGCCGTTCGTCAGCCCGCACCACACGGCGACGCCGGCGGCCATAGTCGGCGGCGGCAGCACGATCATCCGTCCGGGCGCCGCGTCCCTTGCCCACCGGGGCGTCCTGTTCATGGACGAGGCGCCGGAGTTCCAGCGATACGTCCTGGACTCACTACGCCAGCCCCTGGAATCCGGCTACGCAACCGTCTCGCGGGCGGCGGGTTCGGTGACCTTCCCGGCCCGCTTCATGCTGATCCTCGCCGCCAACCCCTGCCCATGCTCACAGCCGCAGGAAGGCGACCACACCTGCCGCTGCACCCCCGTCGTCAAACGCCGCTACCTGGGCAAACTCTCCGGCCCGCTGCTGGACCGCATCGACATGAAGGTCACCGTGGCGCGCTCCTCCCGCAGAGAACTGATGGCCGACCGCCACTTCGTCGAGTCCAGCGAAGTAGTCGCCGCCCGGGTGAAGGCGGCCAGAGACCAGGCCGCCGAACGCCTGTCCCGCACCCCATGGCGCACCAACGCCGAAGTCCCGTCCACAGCCCTCCACACCGACTTCCGCCCCACGAACGACGCCATGAAGCCCCTGTCGGCCAGCCTCGACTCCGGCACGTTGAGCACACGAGGCCTGGACCGCATCATCCGAGTCGCCTGGACCCTCACGGACCTGGCGGGAAAGGACCGTCCCGAGGTGGAAGAAGTCTCGACAGCGCTGGCCCTGTGGCTGGGGGTGGGCTGATGCCCCAGGACGACGACCTCCTGGCCCGCGTGGCCCTCATGCGAGCCGCGGACGCCGGAGACAAGCTCATGGGCCGCCTGGTGGCCCAGTTCGGCGCCGTGGAAACCCTCCGCCTGATCCACGCCCACGCCAACTCCTCAGGCACCCCCGCCCTCCTCACAACAACCCCGACCGCGCCCCACCCTGAGTCGTCGACCACGCCACCGCAGGTCAGCTCTCCTGCCACGTCTTGCCGGACCGCATCCCCGGCCATCGCCCCCAACGCCACATCCCTGATGGACCCACACCTCTTCAAGACTCAGACCGCACCCCTCCAGGTTGTTCCTCTCCAAGCCCTCTCCTGCCAGGCCAGTTGCGAGGGACGGGCTTGCCCTTGCCAATCCCCATCCGCAATCGCTCCTCACCAGGCAGGACCCTCCCAAGCGGCGTCCCTGGCCTTGCTCTCCCAGACCACCTGTCTCGGCGACTCGCAACACCCCACCGCGCAGCAGAGGCCGGCCCGCTACCAGGGCACTCCCAGCCCTGCGGGACCCCAGGACGTCCTGACCGGACGCGTCCTCCAGGCCGGAGACCCGCCCCACGCCTACCTCGGGGAGTGGGTCCAGCTCACGACCGAGGGCGACTTCGCGCTGCCCCCGACACCCGAGCTTGAGCGCCAAAGCGCCAACGCTGGTGAGGACCACAAGGGAGACCAACGCCCCAACGGCCGAGCAGCCAATGGCGACCGTGCGGCCACACGGGACGCGACAACGTCGGACGCGCAGGAAGCCAGGCTCAGACGGCGGCTGCGGGCGTGGCAGGCGCGGCTGGAGGCGGCCGACCCGGAAGCGGATCTGGCGGCAGGTGAGAAGGCGGGTGCCCGGCTGATCATCCCCGGCACCCCCGAATGGCCCACCCAGCTCGACCAACTCGGCACCAGCCGCCCCCTCGGCCTGTGGGTGAACGGCACGGCCGACCTCCGCTACTCCTGCCTGCGTTCGGTGTCCATCGTGGGCGCACGGGCGGCGACGCCGTACGGAACTCATGTGGCGGCGGAGTTCGCGGCGGGCATGGCCGAGTCCGGCTGGACAGTCGTCTCAGGCGGCGCCCTTGGCATCGACGGCGCCGCGCACCGGGGGACGCTGGCCGCCGGTGGCACCACGATCGCCATCCTGGCCTGCGGCGTGGACATCTCCTACCCGAGCGGTCATCACGACCTGTTCACGGAGATCAGGGCAGACGGCGCGGTCATCAGCGAATGCCCGCCCGGCGTTCACCCGACCCGCGCCCGCTTCCTGATCAGGAACCGCCTGATAGCCGCCCTCTCCCGGGGAACCCTCGTGGTGGAGGCGGCTCTGCGCAGCGGCGCGGCGAACACCGCGGCCCACGCGCTGACCCTGTCGCGCCACCTGGCCGTGGTCCCGGGTCCGGTCACATCGGAGATGTCCGCGGGCTGCCACCGCCTGCTCCGCGACCGCAAGGCCGTCTGCGTGACCACTCCGGCGGAACTCATCGACCTGGTCGGCATGATCGGCGACGACCTGGCCCCGACCCAGCGCGGCCCCGTGGTGCCCCACGACGCGCTCTCAGAGACGGCCAGGAGCGTCCTGGACGCCGTGCCCGGCAGAGGCGGTGCGGGGACCGCCACCATCGCGGTAGCCGCGGGCACAGACCTCTCCACGACCCTCAGCGCCCTCGGCAGCCTGGCCGCCGCCGGCTACGTCCTGCGCACCCCAAAGGGCTGGCGCCTCAAACCCGGCGCCTTCTCCCGCCCCTGACCCCGTCTCAGAGCCCAGAGGCCCCACCCCTGCCAACCACCAACCGGGAGCACACATGACACCAGGCCGCCAGAGGAGATACGGCGATCGCCTTCCTGCCCGGTGACCGCCGAGAAGCGCCACCGGCACCCGACCGCTGTGGGCAGCCTTGGCACAGTGACCGGGAAGACCGCACCGCGCGAGGTCCGAGGAGCACAGCACCACACGATTCCATCCGGCTGACCGTGACGCTCGGCTCGGCCGCGGGCCGCGACGTGCCCGGCCTCCGCCGCCGGGATCGAGATCCCTCCCGGCGAGGCCGGACCGCTGAGGTCGGCCTCTGGCGCGCGGTGACGGGAAGGCGGCACAGCATCCGTGTCGGAAGGGGCCAAGGGCATGGGATCGGGGCTACAGGGGAGGCCGTCCGGCGCAGAGGCGGAGCCTGTGGGAGGCGTGGCAACCGGTGACGTGGCAGCCCCGAACGAGCGCGGGCGGGTCAAGGTGATGAGGCGCGGGAGCAGGCCGATGGGAGGCGAGGCCATGGGCACCGGCAAAGGGACGTTGAGCAGCATACGAGAGGCCCCCGGTGTCGTGATGGACTCCAGAGGCCAACCCGGTGAGCCGGCACCCCTACTTGGAGAAGCCCTCCTTGGGCATCTCGAGGTCGGCCTTGGCCAGTTCTTCGACGTTCACATCCTTGAACGTCACCACCCGTACGTTCTTAACAAACCGTGCGGGCCGGTACATGTCCCAAACCCACGCATCCTGCATCTTCACGTCGAAGAACACATCGCCGTTCCCCGCCGTCTTCACGTCGAGATCCACCGAGTTCGTCAGGTAGAAGCGCCGCTCCGTCTCCACGACGTAGGTGAACAGGCCCACGACATCCCGGTACTCGCGGTAAAGCTGCAGCTCCATCTCGGTTTCGTACTTTTCGAGATCTTCTGCGCTCATCGCGTCCCTCCTGTAGTTCCGAGGTCAGGCAACCCCGGCCCCCATTTCATTGTCACCCATCTCCCTTGCCACAGTGACGAAGGAGAACCGGTGATGCGAGCACGGACCGTGAGCTTCCAGTGCCCGCCGGTGCCGAGCGGTCGTGTACCCCTTGTGCTCGGCGAAACCGTAGGCGGGAAACTCCGTGTCCAGCGAGACCATCATCCGGTCTCGCGTCACTTTCGCCACGATGGAGGCCGCCGCCACGCATGCGGCGACCTGGTCCCCCTTCCATACCGCCAGCGACGGCGCCGGCAGGCCCGGCACGGGAAAGCCGTCGGTCAGGATGTATTCCGGGTCTGTCGTCAACTGCGCCACCGCCCGCCGCATTCCCGCCACGTTGCACCGGTGCAGCCCGCGCGCGTCGATCTCCTGCGGCGGGATGACGACAACCCCGACGTCGGCGCTCTTGGTGACCAAGGTGTAGAGGCGCTCGCGTGTGGCCGCTGTCAGGAGTTTCGAGTCCCCCAGACCCGGAATCTCCTTGCGAAGGATCACCGCCGCGACCACCAGAGGCCCGGCACAGGCGCCGCGACCGGCCTCGTCCACCCCGGCGATCGGGGTGAGACCGCGGCGGGCCAGCGCTCTCTCGTACGCGTAAAGCCCGGAATCTCGCCGGACAACGCTCGGTCGGGGGCGGAACGCAACTGTCATGACAGACGCAGCGTACGCCCCAATAGCCGCAAACCGCGACCGGAACGGCGCCTACTTCACCTTGTCGAAGGACTCCGGTTTCTGGAAGATCTCGCCCCGGCCCAGCGGCCAGTAGCGCACGAACGCCTTGCCGACCACGTCCTCCTCGGAGATCCACCCGGCGGCGCCCTCCTGCTTGACGTGGTCACGCGAGTCCTGCGACATCGACCGGTGGTCGCCCATGAGGAACAGCTTGCCCGCCGGGACGGTGTACTTGAAGTCCTCGCCCGACGGCTCGTCGTCCGGGAACAGGTAGGACTTCTCTTCGAGCGCGACACCGTTGACCGTGACCCGGCGCTTGGCGTCGCAGCACGCCACCTTGTCGCCGCCGACGCCGATGACGCGCTTGATGGTGTCCTGTCCGTCCCAGCCCTTGAAGACCACGATGTCGCCCCGCTCCGGCTTCCCGGCGAGCTTGTTGACGAACACCCGGTCGTTGATCTGAAGCGTGTTCTCCATCGACTCCGACGGAATGTAGAAGGAGCCGACCACGAACGCCTGCAGCAGCAGCGCGATGCCGACGCCCAGCACCAGCAGGAGTACCGTCTCGCGGAATCCGCCCTTTTTCTTCTTCTCGGCGGGCTCCGCCTTCTTCGTGACGGCCATCAGCGCTTCCTCCTCAGCACCCACCGCCGACGCACCAGCACCAGCGGCACCGCGAACGCGAACCCGGCGACCAGCGGCAGCCCCCCGGCCATGGCCTGCAGCGCGGGCTGCGCGAACGTGTCGGGGATCGGCAGCGTCGCCGCCCGCGAGAAAGGCCAGACGATGACGAACGCCCGCCCGATGACCTGGCTCTCCGGGATCGAACCGCCACCCGGATCGCCCTGGTGGGCCCGCGAGTCGAGCGAGACCACGCGGTGGTCGCCCATCACCCACAGGCGCCCTTCGGGCACCGTGATCTCGAACGGCTCCCGCGACGGCACATTGCCCGGATAGAGGTAGCTTTCCTCGTCGATCGCCACGCCGTTGACCGAGATGCGGCCCTTGGAGTCGCAGCACTTCACCTTGTCGCCGCCGACGCCGATGACCCGCTTGATGTAGTCCTTCTCACCGGGGACCACGCCGAAGGCCGTGCCCACCCAGCGGAAGAAGGCCGCGATCGGGTTCGACGGCTCCTCCATCACGAACTCGCCGTCCCAGGAGTCGACCCCGGAGAAGACCACGACGTCACCGCGCTCGATGTCACGCGTGTGGTAGACCAGCTTGTTCACCAGCACCCTGTCGTTCTTCAGCAGGGTGTTCTCCATCGACTCAGACGGAATGTAGAACGCCTGGATCACGAACGTCTTGATGATCAAGGCTAGTACGAGGGCCACGACGACCAGGACGGGAAGTTCCTTCCAGAACGACCCTTTCTTGTCCTTCTTTTTGGGGTCCTTGGCCTTCTGAGTCTCTTCGGCGACCACGTCCACCTCGTCCTTGACAGGGCGGCGCGCTGCGCCGTTCTCCTGGCTCTCGCTAGTCATCGCTGACGAGCCTAGATGATGCATGGGCTCGACAAGCCTCGACCGACGGTACACCCGCCCGCGAGTCGCTCCATATAAAGAAAAGCCCGGTACGGCCAAGCGGTACCGGGCTTTTGGGTCGCGCCTTACTTGGCGGGCGCGTTCTCACGCTTCTCGCGGATGCGGGCGGCCTTGCCGCGCAGGTCACGCATGTAGTAGAGCTTGGCGCGGCGGACGTCACCGCGGGTGACCAGCACGATCTTCTCGATGACCGGGCTGTGCACCGGGAAGGTGCGCTCGACGCCCACGCTGTAGCTCACCTTGCGGACGGTGAAGGTCTCGCGGGCGCCGGCGCCCTGGCGGCGCAGCACGAAGCCCTTGAAGACCTGGATACGCGACCGGTTGCCTTCGACGACTCGTACGTGAACCTCGAGCGTGTCACCGGGACGGAAGTCCGGCACGTCGCTGCGCAGGGTCGCTTTGTCGAGCTCCTGGATCTTCGTGTGCATGAGAGCTGTTACCTCAAAGTCTTCGCGAGCACGCGGAGGTCCACCCGGCCGCGGCTCGCGGCGGACACGCCTGCTTCCATGATGAACCCGGGCGTCCCCCGGGCACGGCGAACCAACCACGTGACGGGTTGGCAGCGATTCAGTTTGCCACATGTTCGCGCGTGAAGCGAAACGAAGCCCACCAGGAGGGACGGCGACGACCTCGGGAGCGCCGGCCTTTTGGACCGCTCCGCCGGCACAGCGGCGAGCGCCGTTGGTGCGGAGGGCGTCATCGCAAGGGGCGTCAAGGGCCTCACGCCCGCAGGATGGCATAGGCCCTCAGAGCCGAAGGCCGCCGGAGGCGCCGCCCGCACGGTGGCGGGGCGATGGCGGGGCGGTCGGGCGAGGACGGCGTCAGGGGGCTGTGCCCGCACGATGGCAAGCGCGTCAGGCTAAACGGGCGCTCGGCCCGCACGGCTGTGAAGGGGTGGCGAGCGGCGTCAGGGGGATTTCGGGGTGTGGAGTTCTTCGAGTAGTGCGCGGTCGTGCTTGTCGAGCGTTTCCGGGTCCAGGTCCGCCGCCAGTTCCGGCCGGTTCGCGACGGTACGGCGCAGCGCCTGGTCCCGACGCCACCTGGCGACCTTCCCGTGGTGCCCGCTCAGCAACACGCCAGGCACCTCGTGCCCCCGCCAAACCGGCGGCTTGGTGTAAACGGGCCCTTCCAGCAGGTTCCGCATCGAACCAGGAGCGAACGAGTCATCCACCGCCGAGCACGCGTTGCCCAGCACACCGGGCAGCAGCCGGCCGATCGCCTCCACCATCACCAGCACCGCGACCTCGCCACCGGCCAGCACATAGTCGCCGATGCTCACCTCGTCCACGCGCAGGCGCGAGCCGTACTCGGTCATGACGCGGGAGTCGATGCCCTCGTAGCGCCCGCAGCAGAACAGCAGCCACTCCTCGCGCGCCAGTTCCTGCGCCAGCTCCTGCGTGAACGGCCGCCCGCTCGGCGTCGGCACGATCATGCGGGGCGCGCCGTCACCGATCACGGTGTCGATCGCCTCGCCCCACACCTCGGGCTTCATCACCATGCCCGGACCCCCGCCGTAGGGGGTGTCGTCGACGGTCTTGTGCACGTCGTGCGCCCAGTCGCGCAGCTGGTGGAGGCGGACGTCGAGGGTGCCGCGCTCGCGGGCCTTGCCGATCAGGGAGACGTCGAGGGGGGCGAAGTACTCGGGGAAGATCGAGACGATGTCGAGGCGCACCATGTCAGAGCAGCCCCTCCGGCGGGTCGACGACCAGTTTGCCCCCGGCCAGGTCGACCTCGGGCACCAGCGCCTTCACGAACGGGATCAGGGCGTCGTCCTGGCCGCCGCCGCGGCGTACGACGAGGAGGTCCTGGCCGTGGTGGAGCACGTCGGTCACCTCGCCGACGGGCGTTCCCCCGACAGTCACGACCGCGAGCCCGACGAGCTGGTGGTCGTGGAACTCGTCGGGGTCGTCGGAGGGCGTCACGTCGGCGGAGTCGATGACGAGCATGGTGCCGCGCAGTTCCTCGGCCGTCTCGCGCGCGGTGAAGCCCTCGAAGCGCAGCAGCAGCACGCTCTTGTTCCAGCGGCGGCTCTCGACCACGAGCGGGCCGCGCGCGGCCGGGTCGGTGGCCAGCGCGGTGCCGGGCGCGAAACGCAGCTCGGGCTCGTCGGTGCGCACCTCCACGGTGACCTCGCCGCGGACACCATGCGGACGTCCGATCCGCCCCACTACCAGCTGCACGATCTCTTCCTTCTCTCCATGTACGGCACGCCCCAACGCGAGCGCCCCCATCGGAGAACCGATGAGGGCGCGTGAAACCAGCGGGCTAACGGACCGTTTCGTGCAGGTCGAGCAGATCGACCCGGACGTACTTTCCGTCAGCCAGTGCGTTCACGACGGTGCGCAGCGCCTTAGCGGTGCGGCCGCCGCGGCCGATGACCTTACCGAGGTCGTCGGGGTGCACCCGGACCTCGAGAACGCGCCCGCTGCGAATGCGGCGTGCGCGGACCCGGACGTCGTCAGGATGTTCGACGATGCCCTTAACGAGGTGCTCGAGAGCCTCCTCGAGCACGTCAGCCCTCGCCCTCGGTGGGGGTCTCGGCCGGCGTCTCGGCGGGAGCCTCGGCGGCCGGAGCCGGAGCCTCGTCCTTCTTCTTGGACTTCCTCGGCGTGGTGCCGGTGCTGCCGGTGTCGCCACCGGACAGCGCCTCCTTGGCGGCCTCCTCGTAGACGAGGTGACGGTCGGCGGGCACCTCGGCCACCTTCAGCGGAGCCGGCGCGGGCTCGCCCTTGAACTTCTGCCAGTCACCGGTGAGCTTGAGCAGCTTCAGCACGGGCTCGGTGGGCTGCGCGCCCACACCCAGCCAGTAGGCGGCGCGCTCAGCGTTGATCTGGATGACCGAAGGGTCTTCCTTCGGGTGGTACAGGCCGATCTCCTCGATCGCCCGGCCGTCACGCTTGGTGCGGCTGTCGGCGACGACGATGCGGTACTGCGGGTTGCGGATCATGCCGAGCCGCTTGAGCTTGATCTTGACTGCCACGGGTGTGGTCTCTCCTGCAATCGAGCGTGGGTGAACGGTTTGCCATCGAGTGGGGCACGATGGCGGGCCGCTCGAGGGACAGGCGCGGCCGGCGGGAGGTGAGAGGGCACCCGCCTGGTCACGATGTTCCAACATGCCATTGTGCCAGACCGTGGGTACTGACAGCGACACGGCACGTGGGGCACGGCGGCGCGCGCCGTACCCCACGGGGAGCTATTTCTTGTCGTCGCCGGGAAGCTGGAACTTCGACGGGTCGAAACCGGGCGGAAGCTGCATCCCGGGCGGGAGCTTGGGGCCGCCGCCGAGGTTGCCCAGCAGGCCGCCCTTCTTGGGGGGCGCGGCGTCGTCCTCGGGTGACGCGGCGGGCTTGCCCAGCGCCGCCTTGCGCGGGTCGCCGCTGACCCTGCGGCCCTTCTTGTTCTTCTTCTGCTGCTTGGCGGCCTTGTTGCGGCCGCCCGGCATGCCGGGGATGCCCATGCCGCCGGCCATCCGCTTCATCATCTTCTGGGCTTCGTAGAAGCGGGTGATGAGGTTGCTGACCGCGGTCACCGTCACGCCGGAGCCGGCGGCGATGCGGGCCCGGCGGGAGCCGTTGATGATCTTCGGGTCGCTGCGCTCGCCCGGGGTCATCGAGCGGATGATCGCGGCGATGCGGTCGAGGTCGCGGTCGTCGATGGAGTCGAGCTGGTCGCGCATCTGCCCCATGCCGGGCATCATGCCGAGCAGGTTCTTGATGGGGCCCATCTTCTGGACCATCATCATCTGCTCGAGGAAGTCCTCGAGCGTGAAGTTCTCGCCCGAGGTGAGCTTGCCCGCCATCTTGGCGGCCTGCTCCTCGTCGAACGTCTTCTGCGCCTGCTCGATCAGGGTGAGGACGTCACCCATGTCGAGGATGCGCGAGGCCATCCGGTCGGGGTGGAAGGCGTCGAAGTCTTCCAGCTTCTCGCCCGTGGAGGCGAACATGATCGGCTTGCCGGTGATGTGCCGCACCGAGAGGGCCGCGCCGCCGCGGGCGTCGCCGTCGAGCTTGGTCAGGACCACGCCGTCGAAGCCGACGCCCTCCATGAACGCCTGCGCGGTGGTCACCGCGTCCTGGCCGATCATGGCGTCGACCACGAAGAGGACCTCGTCGGGCGAGACCGCGTCGCGGATGTCGGCGGCCTGCTTCATCATCTCCTGGTCGATGCCCAGGCGGCCGGCGGTGTCGATGAGGACCACGTCGTGCTGCTTCTGGCGGGCGACCTCGATCGACTGCCTGGCGACCTCGATCGGGTCGCCGACGCCGTTGCCGGGCTCGGGCGCGTAGGTGACGACGCCCGCGCGCTCGCCCATGACCTGGAGCTGGTTGACCGCGTTGGGACGCTGCAGGTCCGCGGCGACCAGCAGCGGCACGTGGCCCTGCTCGCGCAGCCAGCGGGCCAGCTTGCCGGCCAGCGTCGTCTTGCCCGCGCCCTGCAGACCCGCCAGCATGATGACGGTCGGCGGCGTCTTGGCGAAGCGGAGCCTGCGCGTCTCGCCGCCGAGGATGGCGATGAGCTCCTCGTTGACGATCTTGACGACCTGCTGCGCCGGGTTGAGCGCGCCGGAGACCTCCGAGCCCCGGGCACGCTCCTTGACCTGGGCGACGAACGCCTTGACCACCGGCAGCGCGACATCGGCCTCGAGCAGCGCGATGCGGATCTCGCGGGTGGTCGCGTCGATGTCGGCGTCGGACAGCCGACCCTTGGAACGGAGGGAGGAGAAGACCGATGTCAACCGGTCGGAAAGCGTCTCGAACACGTGGTTGGCCAGTCCTCGATGCGGTTATGCGTGGTCTGGACCCAGCCTAGTCGCTCCTTCAGCCATTCCAGCCGGGCACGGCCATGCGTACCGTAAGGGCGTGCTCGACCAGGTGGATGAGCGCGCTCTTGACCGAGTCCTTGGACCGGGCGTCCAGGCGCACCAGCGGGATGTGCGGCGCCAGCGTGAGGGCGTCGCGCACCTCGCCGTCGCTGTGGGGGTACGTGCCGTCCCAGCCGTTGACGCCCACGACGAACGGCAGCTGCGCCTCTTCGAAGTAGTCGATGGCCGGGAAGCTGTCGGCCAGGCGCCGGGTGTCCACCAGCACGACCGCGCCGATGGCACCGCGCACCAGGTCGTCCCACATGAACCAGAACCGGTGCTGACCCGGCGTGCCGAACAGGTAGAGGATGAGGTCACGGTCCAGCGACACGCGGCCGAAGTCCATGGCCACGGTCGTCGTGGACTTCAGTGGTGTCATCCCGAGGTCGTCGATCCCCGCTGAGGCGTCTGTCATGACCGCCTCCGTGGTCAGCGGCATGATCTCCGACACCGCGCCGACGAACGTCGTCTTACCGACACCGAAACCTCCGGCCACCACGATCTTCGTCGAGGTGAGGCCGGGGCTAGAGCCTGCGAAGTCCACTGAGCACCCTTTCGAGCAAAGACACGTCCGGCCTTCCGGCTTCCAGCGCTGGCTGGTGCACGCGGACCAGACCTTCTGCCGCCATGTCGGCGATCAGCACCCGCACCACCCCGAGCGGTATCCGCAGGAGCGCGGAGACCTCGGCGACCGAGCGCACCTGACGGCACAGCTGGGAGATCGCCTGGTACTCGGGGGTGATGTGCGAGAACTCCCGGTGTTCGGCCGTGGCCGATGACACCAGGGCCTCCATGGCGAGCTTGACCCGCGGCGCCGTGCGCCCGCCCGTCACCGCGTACGGGCGTACCGGCGAGGCGGGGTCGTTGTGGGGCGGCGGCGGGGGTTCCCAGCCGCCGCCGCTGTTCCAACTAGGGTGGCTGTTCACGAGGCGTACACCTCGCAGCTATGGTCGCTCACGCTGATCACCTGGTCTGGCTGGCGCGCAGTTCGGCGCGTACCGCGGGGGTCAGCACCTGCCCGGCACGGTCCACCATCAGGGTCATCTGGTAGGCGACCAGCCCCATGTCGCAGTCGGGGGCGGCCAGGACCGCCAGGCACGAGCCGTCGCTGATCGACATGATCAGCATGAGACCGCGTTCCATCTCCACGATGGTCTGGTTGACCACCCCGCCCTCGAAGACCCGGGCGGCGCCCTGGGTGAGGCTGATCAGCCCGGAGGCGATCGCGGCCAGCTGGTCGGCCCTGTCCGTCGGGAAGCCGGCGGAGGCCGCGAGCGGTAACCCGTCGGAAGAGACCACAACAGCATGGGCGACCCCGGGAACGGTGCTGACGAAATCAGTGATCAGCCAGTCGACCCCGCGCGCCGCGTGGCTCAGGTCGTTCATTCGCCCTCCTCCCTGCTATCAACGTGCTTCGAGCCAGGGGGATACGCCCTGCCTTCGCTGATGTCATCACGTGCTGCTCGGAAGCCCTGCTGGAAACTGCTCAGCCGGCTGCGTACCCGGTCGGGCGAGACGTTGCGTACCGGGGCCACGCCCTTCGGCGCGCTGGCGGTGTCGGCCGAGCCCGGCACCAGGTTGGCCTTGGGGACGCGCTTCGGCAGTCCCGCCGCCGTCGGCGCGTCTCGCACCGGCTCGCGTACGGCTTCCGCCGCGCTCCAGCCCGCGTCGGCCTTGGTCGAGCCCCAGTTGCCGCCGCCGTTGTCGTTGTGCTCGAACCAGGCCGACTCCACCGAGGCGAAGATCGGCAGGAACTCGTCGCCCTGGTTCACCGCCGGGATGGGCCCGGTGGCGGCCGATTCGGTCTCGGGGAAGTCGTAACGGTTCTGCGGGCGCTGCGGTTGTTGCTGCTGCTCGCGGTTGAAGGACCAGGTGGACACCTCCTCCGAGGGAGGGGCCGGCTGGCGTTTGGGCAGCGGGGGCTCGTTCCCCCAGCCGCCACCGCCGGTGTTGCGCGAGGGCACCCACACGTCCGAGGTGTCGGGGCCGCCGCCGCGCGGGTCGGAGGGCCAGCCGCCGTTCCCGCCGCCGCCGGCGGGGACGCCGCCTTCGGAGGGCCACTGGGGCATCGACGGCCACGAGCCACTGGCCGGGTTCGACGGGAAGGAGGGGTGGCCGCCGGGCATCTGCTGGCCCCACTGCATGGGCTGGCCGTTGAACGGCTCGACCGCGGGCGGGTGCGGTGGCGGCGCGCTGACCGGGCCGGGTCCGGAGCCGGCTCCGGCCATGGCGGCCGCCTGGGCGCCGAGCAACGCCTCCGGCAGCAGGACCATGGCGGTCAGGCCGCCGGAGCCGTGGGGGCGCAGTTGCACGCGGATGCCGTGGCGGTGGGCCAGGCGGGCGACCACGAACAGGCCCATGCGCCGGGAGACGGAGACGTCGACCGTGGGCGCGTCGGTGAGGCGGTCGTTGGCCTGGGTGAGTTCCTCGCCGGTCATGCCGATGCCGGAGTCGGTGATCGACAGCATGACGCCGCCGCCGTCGATGCGGCTGCCGGAGACGGTGACGCGGGTCTCGCGCGGGGAGAACGACAGGGCGTTCTCGACCAGCTCGGCCAGCAGGTGGATGACGTCGTTGACGGCCTGTCCGGCGACGGAGACGCCGTCGGGCACCTGGAGGACGACGCGCTCGTAGTTCTCGACCTCCGACAGGGAGGCGCGGGCGACGTCGACCAGCTTGACCGGCTGGCTCCAGCGGCGGGGCGGGTCCTGGCCTGCGAGGACCAGGAGGTTCTCGCTGTTGCGGCGCATGCGGGTGGCGAGGTGGTCGAGCTTGAACAGGTTGGCCAGCCGGCTCTCGTCCTGCTCGCCCTGCTCCAGGCCGTCGATGAGGGTGATCTGGCGCTCGACGAGGGTCTGGGAGCGGCGCGAGAGGTTGACGAACATGGCGTTGACGTTGCTTCGGAGCCTGGACTCCTCGCCCGCCAGCCGTACCGCCTCGCGGTGGACCTCGTCGAAGGCGCGGGCCACTTCACCGATCTCGTCCTCGGAGACGACGCCGATGGGCGGCACCTCGGGCGTGCTGGCGTCGACGGTCTCGCGCATGGTGCGCACGGTGTCCGGCAGGCGCTGGCCGGCGATGTGCAGGGCCTCGCTGCGCAGCCGGCGCAGCGGGCTGACCAGCGAGCGCGCCATCAGGGTGGTGACGATCAGGACCAGGATCAGCAGCAGGCCGGAGCCGACCGCGGCGAACAGCGCGGAGGTCTGGGCGGAGTCCTTCAGCCCGCGGCTCTGCACGTTGATCGACTGCGACAGCCGCTTCTCCACGGTGCGCATGGCGTCGATGGCACCGGTGATCGACTCGAACCAGCGATCGGCGTCCGCGCGGGTCCGGGAGTCGAGGTCGATGGCGCTGCCCTCGGCCGCCTGCGACAGCGCGCGCAGGCGGAACAGCGCCGCGCGGTCGACGTCGGCGCCGGTGACGGTGTCCTCGTAGAACTGCAGTTCGTCGATGGAGGCGGTCGACCGGAAGGCGGCGATCTCGCTCTCCTGCTGGGCGCGGGCGCCGCCGAAGGCTTCCTGCTCACCGGTCTGGAAGGCGCCGGTCGTGGCCGCGGCGGCCAGCAGTCCGCGCTGCTGGGAGGCGGCGTCCTTGGCGCGCGTCAGGGCGCTGAAGGCGCGGACGCTGTTGCTCAGGGTCTCGTCGACGTCGCCCTGGCCGATCTCGTCGTGGAACTTCTGGAGCGCGTCGATGATCTGGGAGTACTTGCGCATCGTGGGCAGCGCGGGCAGCTGCGACTTGATGACGGTGTCGCGGGCGAAGGCGATCTCCTCCAGGCGGCCCTGCATCTGCTGGACCATGAGGCTCACGCTCTCGCCGTGCGCGTCGGAGATGACGGCGGCCTTCTGGTTGAAGGCGGTGACGGCCTTGTCGACCGGGGTGAACGTGCCGCGTAAGTCGGCTTCGGCGGGCTTGCGGCGGCCGACGGCCACGTACTGGACGGCCCGGTCACGTTCCAGGGCGAGCTCGTGGACGAGCTCCGTGATGGAATCCCCCAATTCCGCCTTTTCCAGGACACGCTGATAGGCGTTGGCCCGGCCGATGGAGTCCACGATCTGCAGGCCGCCGATCCACACACCGACGGCGGTCGGGACGGCGATGAGCGCGATGAGCCGCCATCGCACGCGCCAGTTGCGGAGTCGGAACCTACCGCCACCGGCTTTGGAGTGTGCCTGCGTGGGCACCGGACTCTGCGTGCCACGCTGGTTCGCGCCGGATCGTTTCCTCACGTGACTGGCACTTCCTCGCGGGTTCCACGGGGTGGTGAGGGATAGACGGGACAACCCTCGGAACAAGGAGCTATTTGAGCACATCCTCCTAACTCAGGCCAACACTCCGGTCTCACCGAACTCATCAAGCATTGCAAATCACCCACTCCCTGCCATATCACATCTTCATTATCACCTCAAAGGTCATTATTTCGGACATACAGCTCAGCCTTCGATATTTCGGACAACACAAATCGGATGATTTCATGGCAATTGCGACCGGGGCTCCGGTACGATCTCCGCCTGTTCGCACGGCTCCCACCAGTCGCTCGGGACGCTCGCGGAACCCTTGCACCACCCCGTCGAGGAGACTCATGACTTTCGGGCCTACCCTCCGCGTGTCCGTAATCGGGCTCGTCGTGGCCGTTTCCCTTGCCGCCTGCAGCAGCGGCTCAGGCTCTCCCTCTGGTTCCTCCGCAGGTGGGGGCCTTGAGAAGACGACGATCACCATCGGGGTCTCCCCCGTGCCGTCGTCCGCGCCGGTTTACATCGCCGAAGCGCGAGGTTTCTTCAAGCAAGAGGGCCTCAACGTCAAGATGGAGGTCATCCAGGCGCCACAGGCGGTCATGCCCAAGATCGCCAACGGCAGCATGGACATCTTCAAGGGCAGTTACGTGTCGTTCCTAAACCTTCAGGACAGTGGTCAGAAGATCAAGATCCTGTCCGATACCCTCCAGGGCGCACCCGGCATCGCCGCCGTCGTCGTCCCGAAGGACTCCAAGCTGCAGAGCGCCAAGGAACTCAAGGGCAAGACCATCGCCGTCAACTCGCTCAAGAACCTCGGCGAGCTCTCGGTCAGCGCCCACCTGCAGATCAACGAGCTCAGCCCGCAGGACGTCAAGTTCACCGTGATCGACTTCCAGGCGCAGATCGCCGCGCTGAAGACCGGCACCGTGGACGCCGCCTGGCTCGTGGAGCCGTTCCTGTCGGCGGCGCAGCAGGGCGGCGCGCGCGTGCTGCTCGACACCAACACCGGCCCCACCGAGTCGCTGCCGATCGACGGCTGGGGCAGCACCGACGCCTGGGTCGCCAAGCACCCGAAGACCGCCGCCGCCTTCCAGCGCGCCGTCCAGAAGGCGCAGCGCCTGGCCGCGACCGACCGCTCCGCGCTGGCCGAGGTGGTCCCGAAGTACACGCAGATCCCCAAGGAAGCGGTCATGACCATGGCCATGGGGACCTTCCCGACCTCGCTCAACGCGACGCGCATTCAGCGCGTGGCCGACCTCATGCACGAGTTCGGCTATCTGAAGAGCAAGATTGATGTCCCCACTATGGTCTTCAACGGACCCGAGCAGTAGCAGGAGCGAAAACATGAGATTAACGCGGGTCGTCACCGTCGCCTGCGCGACCGTTCTCGCCCTGGCCGCGTGCGGCGGCGGGCAGAAGGAGACGCCGAAGGCGCAGGGCTCGGCCCCCGCCGGCGGACTGGAGAAGAGCACGATCACCGTAGGCGTGGTGCCCGTGCCCTCCTCCTCGCCGCTGTACATCGCCGAGAAGCGCGGCTTCTTCAAGGCGGAGGGCCTGACCGTCAAGACGGAGATCATCCAGGCTCCGCAGGCGGTCATGCCCAAGATCCTCAACGGCAGCATGGACGCCTTCCTCACCAGCTACGTCTCGCTGATGGCCATCCAGGACTCCGGCGCGGCCAAGCTCAAGCTCTTCCAGCACGTCCAGACCGGCGCCCCCGGCATCGCGGGCGTCGTCGTGCCCAAGGACTCGCCGGTCAAGGCGACGGCCGACCTCAAGGGCAAGACCGTCGCGGTCAACGTGCTGAAGGCGCTCGGCCAGACCACCACCAACGCCCACCTTCAGGCGGCCGGTCTCAAGCCGGAGGACGTGAAGTTCGTGGCGATCCAGTTCGCCGACCAGCTCGGCGCCCTGGCCTCCAAGAAGGTCGACGCCGCCTGGCTGGTGGAGCCGTTCCTGTCGGCCGCGATCAAGGAGGGCGCGACCCAGATCATCGACACCACCAGCGGCCCGACCGCGGGCATCCCGATCGACGGCTGGGGCGTGTCGGAGAAGTGGCTGGCCGACAACCCGAAGACGGCCGCGGCCTTCCACCGCGCGCTGGCCAAGGCGCAGAAGATCGCCGGTGAGGACCGCAACGCCATCAACGAGGTGGTCCCGACCTACACCCAGATCCCCGCGCCGGCCGTCGCCGCGATGAAGCTCGGCAGCTTCGGCATGGAGCCGGACATGGCCGCGTTCCAGAAGCTGGCCGACCTGCTCCACGGCTACGGCTACCTCAAGGCGAAGATGGACGTCTCGACACTCATCCCCGCCAAGGTCGAATGAGCACTCTCCGCAACAGACGAGGAATCCTGGGCGCCGCCGGCGTCCTGGGATTCCTCGTTCTCGTAGAGGCCCTGGGACGTCTCGGGGTCATCGACCCCGAGATCATCCCGCTCGTCTCGACCGTGCTGGCCACCACGGTCGCGATCGCCTTCGAGGGCGAGTTCCTGTCCCAGGTCGGCAACACCCTGCTGGCCTGTCTCATCGGCCTGGTGATCGCGATCGCCACCGCGGTGCCCGCCGGGCTGCTGCTCGGCACCGTGCCCGTCGTCGAGCGCTCCGTTCGCCCGCTGGTGGAGTTCCTGCGGCCCATCCCCTCGGTCTCGCTGATCCCGCTGGCGATGTTCCTGTTCACCGAGAGCCAGGACGCCAAGATCGCGCTGATCGTCTACACCTGCGCGTGGCCGCTGCTCATCAACACGATGTACGGCCTGAGCGACGTCGACCCGCAGGCCAAGCAGACCCTGCGCAGCTTCGGGTTCGGCGGCATGTCGATCGTGCTGCGGGTCAGCCTGCCCAGCGCGGCGCCGTTCATCGCGACCGGAATCCGCATCGCCCTGTCGGTCACGCTGATCGTGGCGGTGAGCGTCGAGCTCATCGCCGGTGGCGGCGGCGGGATCGGTAACTTCCTCTCCCTCGCCAGCGGCGCCAACCGCATCGACAGGATGCTGGCCGGAACGATCTGGGCGGGCCTGATCGGCCTGACGGCCAACGCGTTGTTCATGGCCGGTGAGCGCCGGTTGTTCCACTGGCACCAGGGATCGACGTCATGATCATACGCAGGCTCGCGTGGTACTGGCTGCTGCCCGTCGCCGTCCTGGCCTGGGAACTGGGCACGCGGCAGGCCAAGGCCACCTACTTCCCGCCACCGAGCGTCATCGTGGTCCGGCTGCACGAGATGTGGTTCTCCGGGCCGCTGTCGCGGGTCTTCCTCACCGACGAGGCGATCGCCGACCTGGTCCCGAGCCTGGCCAGGCTCATGGCCGGCTGGGCCATGGCCGCGGCGGCGGGGGTGGCGCTCGGCGTCCTGCTGGGCCGCTCGCGCTGGCTGTCGGCGCTGGCCGACCCGCTGATCCACTTCGGCCGCTCCGTGCCGCCGTCGACGCTTCTACCGATCTTCCTCATCCTGTTCAAGATCGGTACGCCGATGCAGCTGGCCTCGATCGTCTACGGCGTCGTCTGGCCGGTGCTGATCAACGCCGCGGACGGGGCGCGCTTCGTCGACAAGCAGTACACGGAGACCGGGGACGTCTTCCGGCTGAGCAGGACGCAGCGGGTGTTCCGCATCATCCTGCCGGCGGCGGCGCCGAAGATCTTCGCCGGGCTGCGGCTGAGCGTCTCGCTGGCGCTCATCATGATGGTCGTCTCGGAACTGGTCGGCAGCAGCGAGGGCATCGGGCACCGCATGCTGGAGGCGCAGAGCGAGTTCGACATCCCGGCCATGTGGGCGGGCATCGTGCTGCTGGGCATCCTCGGGATCCTGCTCAACGCCGTGTTCATCGGGGTGGAGCGGATGACGCTGGGCTGGCATCGGGCCAGCCGTACCCGCTGAGACGCCCCCTTCCCGGTTTCCGAGGGGAGGGGGCGTCCGCGCGTCAGCCGTACAGGCGCTCGATGATCTCTTTCTGGCGGGCGACGAACCAGGCGCGGCCGGGCTCGGCGCCGGTCAGGCCGTCGGGGCGCTCCACGTCGTGGCGGGCGTACTCCTCGGCCCACAGGGCCGGTTTCACGCGGGAGAGCAGGTTGGTCATGCCGGGGCGGGTGCGGAAGCGGCGCAGCCCGTCGAGGTCGAGCTCGGCCGCGGCGATCACCGACTCCCCCGGCCCGGCGACGGCCAGCACGCGGCCCTCGAAGTCGAGGACCTCCGAGCCGCCGTTGGTGGAGTCGCCGGGGATGGAGATGCCGCTCAGGCCGCCGCTGTTGGCCGAGACCACATAGGCCATGTTCTCGATGGCGCGCGCCCTGCGGCCGATCGCCTTGGGCGTGAGCGCCGGAGCGGAGGCCTCCGAGGTCGGATGGCAGAAGACCTCGGCGCCGCGCAGCGCCAGCGATCTGGCCAGCTCCGGGTAGAGGATCTCCTCCGAGGCCAGCGCGGCCAGGTTGCCGATCTCGGTCCTGGCCACCGGCAGCACCGCGTCCATGCCGTAGACGCCGAGGTAGCGCTCCCACACGTCGTAGGGGCTGGGCGAGTACATGGAGTGGAGCCTGCGGTAGCGCAGCACCGTCTCGCCCTGCGGGGAGAGGATCACGCAGGCCTGGAAGAACAACTCGGGGAAGTGCTCGTCGCTCTCGTAGGCGTTGACGCACAGATAGACGCCGTGGCGGCCGGCGATCTCGGCCAGCTCCTTGTACTCCTCGCCGTCGGGGGCCAGGGCCGCCTTGTCCCGCCAGGCGGCGACGCTCTCGCTGATGGGGAAGCCGGTCAGCACGTACTCGGGCAGGACGACCAACCGCAGGTCGGGACCGATCCAGGCCTTGGAGCCGCCGAGGCCCGCGTCCACCCGGGCGATGGCCGCCCTGATCTCGGAACGCGGGTCGGCCAGCCCCGTCACCGCCCGGGTCTCCAGTTGCAGGGCCAGCGCCCGGTAGGCGGTCACCGGTGCCACCACGGGTCGGCCGCGGCCGAGCGGTTGACCAGGTGCGCGCGGCGGCGGACGAACCGGTTGATCGAGACCTTGCCCATGCGCGAGCCGCCGAGGCCGGAGAGCTTGAAGGAGTTCTTCTCCCCTTCGTGCACCAGCGCCGTCAGGGAGGCGTCGTTGACGCTGACCGCGCCCACCTCCAGCCGCCGCGCGAGCGCGCGGGCGTCCTGCTCGGTCGCGGCGAAGACCGCCCCGGACAGCCCGTACGCGCCGTCGTTGGCCAGCCGCACCGCCTCGTCAGCGTCGTCCACGGCCATCACCGGCAGGATCGGCCCGAACGTCTCCTCGGTCATGAGCGCCATCGAGTGGTTCACGCCCGACACCACGGTCGGGCGGCACCACAGCCCGCCGCCGTGGTGCTCGATCCTGCCGCCGGTGTGCACGACCGCGCCGCGCTCGACGGCGTCGGCGAGGTGGCGTTCGATGACGCCGGCCTGGTCGGCCGCGATGATCGGGCCGATGGGGCCGCCCTCGCAGGTCAGCATCACTTTGGCCGCCTTGTCGGCGAGCAGCGCGAGGAACTCCGCGTGTACGGCCCGCTCCACGTAGACCCGCTCGATCGACTGGCAGGCCTGCCCGGCGTTGGCGGTGCCGCCCCACAGGACGGCGGCGGCGGCCCGGTCGAGGTCGCTGCCGGCCAGCACGATGGCCGGGTCCTTGCCGCCGAGCTCCAGGAAGGCGGGGATGAACGCCTTGGCCGCGGCCTCACCGACCTTGCGCCCGGTGGGCACGCTGCCGGTGAACACGACCGCGTCGACGAGGTCGATCAGCGCGGCGCCGGTCTCCCCCGCGCCCTCGACCACCCGCAGCGGCAGTTCCTCCGGCACCAGCCTCATGAGCGGCTCGATGAATCTGGGCGTCACCTCGCTGGGCTTGACCAGCACCGCGCATCCGGCGGCCAGCGCCGGGATCGCGTCGATGAGGCCGAGCAGCAGCGGGAAGTTCCACGGGCTGATCACCCCGACCAGCTCGTACGGCACCGCCTCACCTCCGACCACGATGCCGGGCAGGCTGGCGGGCTCGTCCTCGGGCGGGGCGAGAAGGGCGGGGGCCTGCCGTACCCACCGCTCGATCATGCCCGCCACGATCTGCCGTTCCAGCACCGACTCGCCGGTGCGGCCGGTGTCGGCCACGAGCGCGGCGAGCAGTTCGTCGTCGGTGGCCAGCGCGGCCCCGAAGCGGTTGAGCACGGCCCCTCGGTCCGCCTCGCGCCAGGCGGGCGCCGCCGCGCGCAGCTCGGCGGCCGTGGCCGTGAGCCGCGCGGGCGACGGTGGTGCGAGCAGGCGGTCGGTTTCCCCGGTGAGCGGGTTCCTGACCTGCGTCATGGTTACCTTCCGTTGGTGGTGCACCACTGGGCCCAGGTGGTGGCACCCCGGCCCAGTTGCTTGTTGTAGAACGACGACCAGGAGTTCTCGCTGGCGCCGGGATCGGTGGGAGCGGCCTGGTAGAGCGGGTACTGCAGGTCGATCTTGGCACGCAGCCACGGCTCGACCTCAGCGTAGGAGTTGAGCGCCCAGCTTCGGGCGTGGTAGGTCAGCTGGCCCTGGACGCTCGCCTCGGGCAGGCACATGAAGGGCGCCCACGGGCTGGTACGGCTCCAGCTGATCTTGGTCTTCATGGCGCCGGTGGGGACGGTGCCGTCGACGGTGCGTGCGGCGCGCTCCCGGTCGTCGACGTAGAAGTCGAACATCTCCATCGCGCTGTAGTGGCCGTTCTTGAGGCCGAAACTCTCGCCGAGCGTGGTGGTGAAGTTGGTGTTGACCGGGATGTCGCTGGTCCAGGCCGTTTCCTCGTGCCGCTGCTGCAGGGGCGGGCCGACGTAGGAGGGGGTGACGTTGAACGGGCCGAAGGCCACCCTGTCGTTGTTGATCGGCACGACCGGGTAGATCTTGCCGTCGACGGGGTTGGTCCACTCGGTGAGGATCTGCGTCGGGTTGGTGGGGCTGGTGTAGAAGACGATCTCGCGGGAGAGCTGGTGGATCTGCGTGGTGCCGGGCACGCGGTAGAGCCGGCGGATGTTGTAGCCCTCGAGGTTGAACAGCTTCTGGCCGTGGCGGATCTTGGGGTCGAGGGCGTTGCCCTCCACGTTGGCGTAGACCGAGCCGGAGATGCGGAAGACCATGTCCTGGCCGTCGGGGCGGCCCATGGACTGCAGCTGGAGCTGTCCGGCGTCGTCGGTGACCGTCCGGTAGATGGGGCCCGGGGCCCAGGGGTCGTCGATGTCGGCGGCCACGGCTCCCGGTGCGAGACCGGTCAGCATGACGGCGGATAAGGCGATAGCGAAGGACAGACCACGGCGCTTCAACATCGTGTCTCCGGAGGTGGGGCGGCGATAGCGGGGGAAATACGATCATCAACGGAGAGACTCTGTCAACGCGGGTGTCGGCTCCGGGCAGAGCCCCCGGCCGCCCTCGGTTCGGACGGCCGGGGCGGGGGTCAGGCCACCCGTCGCTCGTCGATCAGCGTGCGCTTGACGCAGACGCCGCCCTTGACCCACTGCCACACGCGGCTCTTGCTCTTGCCGTCGTCGCTGAGGACGATCAGCTCGAACAGCCGCAGGTCCTCGTCGGCCGCCTTGTAGATCCAGCTCAGGTAGATCGTGGACGCGTCCAGCTCCCAGAACTCGCCCTTGATGCGCTCGGTGTCGAAGCCGCAGCGCCCGTTGCCCAGATACGTGCCGGGGAACTGGAGCTCCTCGGTCCTGCCGTCGTCCCAGGTGTAGCGGTTGACCTGGTGGTAGGTCTTGTCGTCCACGATGGTGCAGGTCAGGTGGGAGCGGTGGCGGTCGATCAGGTTGCCGTCCGCGTCAAGGTGGGTGTACGTGCCCTCCCACTCGCCCTCGTGGCGGGCGAGCAGCGGCATGTCATCACGAAGACCCATAGGAACACCTCTTGCAGGGTTGGTCATGGTTTGCGGCCGACACCGGCGACCGCCAGCTTCAGCACCGGATGGCTCTCCTGGAACGGTTGATCGGGGTCGGGACGCCAGTCAGGCACCCCTACCAGCCCGGGATCGACCATTTCAAGACCCGCGAAGAAGCGGGCGATCTCGTCCTTGGTGCGGTATCGGGTGTTCCGGGCCTCCAGCAGCGAACGGCTCTGCTCGTCGCCCCTGTTCAGGAGGTGGTGGATGAACACGTAGCTGCCCGGGGGAAGGGCGGCGACGAGCTCCTTCGTGAGGTGCCACGGGTCCTCCTCGTCCTGGACGTGGTGGAGGATCCCGCAGAGGATCAGGCCGACCGGCCGCCTGAGGTCGATGTGCGCGAGCAGCTCGCGATCGCCCAGCAGGGCGGCGGGCTCGCGCAGGTCGGCGTGTACGGCCAGCGTGTTGACGTTCCTGGCCAGCAGGGCCCTGGCATGGACCAGGACATGAGGGTCGTTGTCCACGTAGGCGACACGCACCCCGGGATCGACCGAGTGAGCCACCTGATGCACGTTTTCGGCTGTCGGTAACCCGGTGCCGATGTCGATCAGCTGGCGTAGACCGACCTCTCCGACCAGAAATCTGACGACCCTGCCCAGCACCGCGCGTTGCGCGCGGACCCCGATCTCGACACCGGGCATGAGCGCGCGGATGCGCTCACCCTCGGCCCGGTCGACACCGAAGTTGTCCTTGCCCCCGAGCAGGTAGTCGTACACACGAGCAGGGCTGGCCTCCGACAGATTCAGTCCGTAGGGAGCCTCACCATCGACGTCTGCCACGACACCCCTTACACCCAAACCTATGATCGCCCTCTGAGCCTATCCGGAAAGCCACCCTGCCATCTACACGACATACCAACATAAATACCCATAAAACCGGACAAAGTACGCGGGATAATTTAAATCCGACGGTCAAAAGGCTAAAACTGACATATCCACTATATCTCCTTTAAATCTCTTCTCGTGCGTTACAGTGCGTGTCATCGTCGCTCACACCCCCTGGTTCATAAGGAGACACGGCATGCGGTTACGTGCCCTGGGGCGCACCGCCCTGATCGGCCTGGCGACAACCCTGGTGATTGCGGGGTGTTCTGGATCCGGGACGGAAAGCAAACCGGGGGGTACGGCCAACGCGTCGGGTCTGGAGAAGACCTCGTTGCTCATCGGCCAGTACCCCGGAGCCGACTCTGCGCCCCTGTTCATCGCCATGGAACGCGGCTTCTTCAAGGAGCAGGGACTTGATGTCAGGCAGGAGCCCATCCAGGCTCCGCAGGCCGTCTTGCCCAAGCTCAGCAACGGCCAGATGGACGTCGTCCTTGGCAGCTACGCCACCATCCTGACCATTCAGGAGGGCGGTTCGGAGAAGTTCAAGTACATCGCCGACTCCTATCAGGGAGCCAGCGGCGCGTTCGGCGTGATGGTCGCCAAGAATTCACCGATCAAGAAAATCTCCGACCTCAAGGGAAAGAAGATCGGCGTCAACGCGCTCAAGGGACTCGGCGTTCTCACCATGAACCCGCACTTGAAGATCAACGGCGTCGACCCGCAGAAGGACGTCACCTACGTCGAGATCGCGACCACCAACTGGCTGTCGTCGCTGGAGAAGGGCGACGCGGACGCGGTCTGGATGACCGACCCGTACGTCAGCGAGGCGGAGAGCAAGCTCGGCGCCACCATGCTGATCGACACCATGTCCGGCCCCACCGAGAGCCTGCCCATCACCGGCTGGGCCGCCACCGAGAAGTGGATCAGCGAGAACCCCAAGACCATGGCCGCCTTCCAGCGCGCGATGGCCAA
Organism: Nonomuraea sp. NPDC050547; assembly: GCF_044457345.1. NCBI lineage: Bacteria > Bacillati > Actinomycetota > Actinomycetes > Streptosporangiales > Streptosporangiaceae > Nonomuraea > Nonomuraea sp. NPDC050547. The sequence continues at coordinate 545,049 of NZ_JBITGW010000004.1, read as the reverse complement.
GGCGCAGAACATCGCCGCCACCGACCGTGACGCGGTGACCGCGATCCTGCCCACGTTCACCAAGATCCCCAAGGAAACGGCCGCGACGATCAACCTCGGCAACTACCCGACCTCGCTGAACGCCCAGCGCATCCAACGCGTCGCCGACCTGATGGCCGAGTACGGCTTCCTGAAGGCGAAGATGGACGTGAGCACGATGATCGTCAATCCGCAGGGATGACCGCAGCGATCGACGGAACGCGGCGCGAGCGCGACCCGCTCGCCCGCGTCCCCCTAGCGAAGATCACCCGCCACGTCGTCGGCGTGGCGGCTTTTCTGCTTCTGTGGGAGGTCACGAGCCGGGCCGGGCTGTTCACCTGGCTGCCGAACGCCTCCGACTCGCTGATCAGGTTCGCCACGCTGGCCGCCGACCCCGTCTTCCTCGGCGACCTGGCCGCGACCCTGACCGCCGCGATCCTCGGGCTCGGGCTCGCGGTGCTGCTGGCCGTACCGGTCGGGCTGCTGCTCGGAACGGTGCCGGTGGTGGAGGAGACCACGCGCGCCATCGTGGAGTTCCTGCGGCCCATCCCGTCGGTCGCGCTGATCCCGCTGGCACTGTTCTTCTTCACGCCCGAGATCAACGCCAAGATCGCGCTGATCGTCTACGCCGCGTCCTGGCCCATCCTCATCAACACCCTGTACGGCGTGCGCGACGTCGACCCGGTCGCCGCCGAGACCCTGCGCTCGTTCGGCTTCGGCGCGGGCGCGGTGGTGTGGCGAGTGGCGCTGCCGAGCGCGGCGCCGTTCATCTTCACCGGTGTACGGCTGGCCGCCTCGGTCACCCTCATCCTGGCCATCAGCGTGGAGTACTTCGTCGGCGGCGCCAGCGGCGTGGGCAGGTTCCTCATCGAGGCCAGCACCGGCATCGGCGAGTCGGCCATGCTCGACGTGATCGCGACGCTGATCTGGGCCGGACTGGTCGGCCTGGTGGTCAACGCGGTGCTGCTGCGCGCCGAGCGGCGGCTGTTCAGGTGGCGGAGCGCATGATCAGGACTCTCGTCAAGCGGCTCTGGCTGATCCCCGTCGTCCTGGTCGGCTGGGAACTGGCCGCGGTCGCGGTCGCCAGCCCGTACTTCCCGGCGCCCTCGCGCATCGTGGTGCGGCTGTATGAGATGTTCGCCGCCGAAGAGGCGATCGGGCACGTCTGGCCGAGCCTGGCCAGGGTGGTCGGCGCCTGGTGCGTGGCGGTGCTGGTCGGTGTCCTGCTGGGCGTGGCGCTGGGGCGTACGCAATGGCTGGCCGACTACATCGACCCGCTCGTGGAGTTCGGCCGGGCGGTGCCGCCGCCGGCGATGCTCCCGGTCTTCCTGGTGCTGTTCAGCATGGGCACCGAGGTACAGGTGGCCACGATCATCTTCGGCATCATCTGGCCGATCCTGCTGAACTCCATCGACGGCGCCCGCCACGTGGAGCGGATGCAGATCGAGACGGCCACCGTCTTCGGCATCCCCGCCCACCTGCGGATCCTGCGCATCATCCTGCCCGCCGCCTCCCCCAAGATCTTCGCGGGGCTGCGGCTGAGCGTCTCACTGGCGCTCATCCTCATGGTCGTCTCCGAGCTCAAGGGCAGCACGGAGGGCATCGGCTACCTGCTCAGCCTCGCCTCCAACAATGCCGACATGCCCGCCCTGTGGGCCGGCGTCGTGATGCTCGGCGTGCTGGGCTTCCTTCTCAACTCCCTGTTCCTCATGGGCGAGCGCCGCGTCCTCGCCTGGCACCACAACCGGAGGCGGTCATGACAGACCTGCTGATCAGGAACGTGCGGGTGGTCACCCAAGAGCGTGACGAACCCGTTGAGGCGGACATCGCCATATCGGACGGCCGCATCACCGCGGTCGCCCCCGGCCTGCCGCCCGGCGACGACGTCATCGAGGGGAACGGCAAGCTCGCCTTCCCCGGCGTGGTCGACGCCCACCAGCACTGGGGCATCTACAACGCGCTGGAGGAGGACGCCTCGACCGAGAGCCGGGCGGCCGCCCAGGGCGGCGTCACCACCGCGCTCACCTACATGCGCACCGGCCAGTACTACCTCAACCGGGGCGGCCCCTACGCCGAGTTCTTCCCCGAGGTGCTCTCCCGGGCCGAGGGACGCGCCTACATCGACTACGGCTTCCACCTGGCGCCCATGTCGAGCACGCACATCGCGGAACTGCCCGACCTGATCGAGAAGCACGGCGTGCCCAGCTTCAAGATCTTCATGTTCTACGGCGGGCACGGCCTGCACGGCCGTTCCAACGACCAGAGCCGATTCCTCATGCTGCCCGACGGCGAACGCTACGACTACGCCCACTTCGAGTTCGTCATGCGCGGCGTCCAGGCGGCCCGCGAACGCTTCCCCGACCTGGCCGGCGAGATCTCGCTGTCGCTGCACTGCGAGACCGCCGAGATCATGACCGCCTACACCAAGCTGGTCGAGGAGGCCGGCGAGCTCAGCGGCCTGGCCGCCTACAGCGCCTCGCGGCCGCCGCACTCCGAGGGCCTGGCCGTCTTCATCGCCTCCTACCTGGCGCACGAGACCGGGCTGGCCAACATCAACCTGCTGCACCTGTCCTCGCGCAAGGCGCTGGACGCCGCGGTGCGCATGGCCGCCGCCTTCCCGCACATCGACTTCCGCCGCGAGGTCACCATCGGGCACCTGCTGGCCTCCGTCGAGACCGCCGAAGGGCTGGGCGGCAAGGTCAACCCGCCGATCCGGCCCCAGGAGGACGTCGAGGCGCTGTGGGAGTACGTGCTCGACGGCACCGTCGACTGGGTGGTCAGCGACCACGCCTGCTGCCGCGAGGAACTGAAGTACGGCGAGCCGCGGGACGACGTGTTCGTGGCCAAGGCGGGCTTCGGCGGCGCGGAGTACCTGCTGCCGGGGCTCGTCTCCGAGGGCCGGCGGCGCGGCCTGCCGTACGGGAGGATCGCCGCGCTCACCTCGTGGAACCCCGCGCGCAGGTACGGCCTGCGGTCCAAGGGCACGATCGCGCCCGGCTACGACGCGGACGTGGCGCTGGTGGACCCGGACCAGACGTGGACGGTGCACGCGGCCGACTCGGAGTCCACCCAGGAGTACACGCCGTTCGAGGGCTTCGAGCTGACCGCCCGGGTGACCGACACGTTCGTGCGCGGACACCACGTCATGGACGCGGGTAAGATCATCGGCCGTCCCCTCGGCTCCTATCTCGTGAGGCCCGGTGTTCACTGAAGGCGAGCTCCTCTACCTGCGTGACCACACGATCGGCCGGCTGGCCAGCGCCGGCGCCGACGGGCGGCCGCACGTGGTGCCGGTGCGGTTCCGGCTGTCGGAGGGCGGGCGGTCGCTGGAGATCGGCGCGCGCGACCTGCCCGTCCGCGGGCAGCGGCGCGCCTACCGCGACAACGCCGCCGAGAACCCGGAACTGGCGATCGTCGTGGACGACTACACCGAGGACGGCGTGCCGCGCGGCCTGCTCGTGCGCGGCACCGCCAAGCTCCACGACAGCGGCGGCGAGCAGGTGGTGCGCGGCGGCGGCCCGCAGTGGCTTGAGCTGCTGCCCGCCTCGATCTCCTCGTGGGGGATCGACTCGGCCGGGTACGCGCCCCCGATCCGCCGCGCGTTCTAGCCGCCCTGCCAGGCCAGCACCCTGCGCTGTACGGCCAGCAACACCGCGTTGAGCGCGTAGCCGAGCACCCCGATCAGCACCACCGCCGACCACATCCTGGGCAGGTCGCCGACCGCGTAGGCGTCCTGCAGCAGGTAGCCGATGCCGTTGGACGAGCCGGGCATCAGCTCGGCGAAGACCATGAGGATCAGCGCCACGGACATGCTCAGCCGCAGCCCGGCGAACACCTTCGGCAGCGCCGACGGCACGAGCACCCGCCACAGCCGCTGGACGGCGGTCAGGCGGAAGACCTGGGCGGTCTCCAGATGCTGCCGGTCCACGCCTTTGACGCCGTCGGCGGTGTTGAGCAGGATCGGCCAGAGCGTGGCGAAGGCGATCGTGGCCAGCTGCATCTGGGTGCCGACGCTCAGCAGCACGATGAAGACCGGCACCAGCAGCGGGGGCGGGACGGCGCGGAAGAGCTGCAGCACCGGGTCGGCGTAGGCGCGCGCCTTCTCCGACCGGCCCAGGACGAAGCCCAGGACCACCCCGGCGACCACCGCGCCCGCGAGCCCGGCGGCCAGCCTGCCCAGGCTCGGTGCGAAGTGCTCGATCGCCTGGTCGGTGAGGATGTAGGGGCCGGAGAACCACATCTCGTACATGCGGGCCGCGATCTGCGAGGGCGGCGGGAAGAAGCGGTTGCCCGCCGAGCGCGACAGCGCCTCCCAGGCCAGCGCGCAGGCGGCGAACACCGCCCAGCGGATCACCGGTGGGCCCATGAGAACAGGCGGCGCTCGCCGCGTACCAGCAGGGTGTTGGCGAGCAGGCCGAGCAGGGCGGCCCAGACGGTGACGGCCAGCACCTCGACCGTGGCGTCGGGGACGAACGTCGACTGGGCCACGTGCACCCCGATCCCCTGTCCGGTGCCCATGAAGATCTCGCCGGCGATGGTGGCGATCAGGGCGATGCCGGCCGCCAGCCGTACACCGGTGGCGATGAACGGCGCCGCGCTCGGCAGCGAGACCCGCACCAGCACCGCGGTACGGCCGAAGCCGAAGGCGCGCAGCGTGTCCACGGCCACCGGCTCGACGTCGCGCAGCCCGTACACGGCGTTGAACAGGACGGGCCACAACGCGACGTAGGTGACGACCACGAGCCGGGTGGTGGAGCCGGAGCCGAGCATCATGCCGACCAGCGGGAAGAGCGCGACGCCCGGCATCGGGCGGAGGAACTCCAGCACCGCCCTGCTCGCCCGCTCCACGCCCGGCAGGGTGCCGAGCAGCAGCCCGGCCGGGATCGCGAGGACGGTGGCCAGAAGCGTGCCGCCGGCCCAGGTGAACAGGGTGCCCGCCAGATGGGACAGGTAGCCGGGTTCCAGGGCGAGCGCCGCCGCCCTGGCCAGGATGTCCCCGGCGGGCGGCAGCGTGCCCCCGCTCGCCCGGCCCAGCGCCTCCAGGCCGGCCAGCAGAAGCGCGACGCCCACGACGCCGCGCCGGCGGTACCCGGTCAACCGCCCGGGGTGTAGATGAGGTCGGCGGCCTTGAAGTCGCTCTTGAGCAGGCCCTCGACCTTCATCTGGTCGATGACGCGCTGGAGGCGGGCGGCGTCGGGCGCGGTCGGGAAGTCGACGAGCTTGATCGCCGCCGCGGTCGTGGCGTCCATCTTGGTGTAGGTGGGCAGTTGCAGGACCTTCTCGACGCTGACCCGGTCGGCGGCCAGGCTCTGCGCCTTGCCGAGCGCCTTGCCCAGGGCGGCGGCGGTCTTCGGGTGGGCGTCGATCCACTCCTGCTTGACGAAGTAGCCGGCGGTGGGCCAGTTCTGCGTGGTGCCGGAGGCCAGGTCGGTGACGAGGCGGAAGCCCTTGCCCGCGGCCTGGCTGGTGAACGGCTCGGTGAAGGCGGCGGCGTCCACCTGTCCCGCCTCGACGGCGGCGACCGTGTTCGGGACCGGCACCTGCACGTACTCGACCTTGGCCGGATCGGCGCCGGCGTCGCGCAGGACCGCGTTGAGCATCAGCGGCTGGACGTTCTTCAGCACCGCTACGGCGACCTTCTTGCCCTCCAGGTCCTTGACCGTCTTGATCGGCGAGGACTCCGGCACCATGACCGCCTGGACACCGGGCTTGCCGACCGACCCCTCAGAGATGATCTTCAGCTTGGCGCCGTTGTCGATGATCTGCAGCAGGCTCACGTAGTTGGCGAAGCCCAGGTCGACCTCGCCGCTGTTGAAGGCGACGCTGCCCGCCTTGCTGTCGGTGAAGAACTGCGCGGTGAGGTCAAGGCCCTCGCTCTTGAAGACGCCCTTGTCGAGACCCACGTGCAGCCCGGCCTGGTCGAGGAACGGCAGCGCCATCGCCTTGACCACGCTCGTCTCCTGGCCCGCGGCGGTCTTGCCCGGCTCCGCCGCGTCCGTCCCCGAGCCGCATCCCGCCAGCGCCGTCGCGGCCACCAGGACCGTTAACAGCGACACTCGGGAGAATTTCATGAAAGTTCCACCTCTTCCGGCTTACGCCCCCTGCCACCCGAGCAGGCGGCGCTCGATCACGACGAACAGGGAGTTCACCCCGTAACCGAGCAGACCGAGCAGCGCGATGGCGGCCCAGACCCCCGGGGTGTCGAACCCCCGCTGCGCCTGCAGCAGCTGATACCCGATCCCGTCGGTGCCGCCGAACAACTCGGAGATCACCATCATGATCAGTGCCAGCGAAAGACTCAACCGCAGACCGGCCAGGATCTTCGGCGCCGCCGCCGGGATGATGACCCTGCGGACCTGCTCGGCGCGGGACAACCCGAACACGCGGGCCGTCTCGATCTGCAGGACCTCGACCGAGCGGGCGCCGTCGATCGAGTTCAGGAGCACCGGCCAGATCACGCCGAAGACGATCCCGGCCAGCTGCGTGGCCAGGCCGCCCTGCAGCAGCGCGAGGAAGAAGGGCAGCAGCAACGGCGGCGGCACCGAGCGTCCGAACTGGATCAGCGGCCCGGCGTAGTCCTGAGCCACCCGCGAACGGCCGATCAGCACCCCCGCCAGCACGCCGGCCGCGGCGGCCAGCACCCAGCCGGTGAACATGCGGGCCAGGCTCGGCAGCAGGTTGGCCACCGCCTCGTCGGTCAGGAACAACCGGGCGGCCGGGCCGGAGAACCACAGCTCGCGCATCCGGCCCGCGATCGCGGTCGGCGGCGGGAAGTCGGTGTCGGCCTTCAGCCGCGTGAGCGCCTCCCACACGACCAGCACAGCGGGCACGAACCACAGCCTGTTCAGCACGCTCACCCGGCCACTCCCCTGCGCGCCTCGTGCCAGCGGAACAGGCGGCGCTCTCCCGCCTCCAGCAGCGTGTTGGCCATCAGGCCCGCCGCGCCCGCCCAGAGCGTGGCGGCCAGCATGAGATCGGTACGGTTGCCGCTGCCCGCCTGGATGACGAAGACGCCGATGCCGGAGCTGCCTCCGGCCAGCAGTTCCGCGCTGACCGCGAGAATGAGGGCCACGCCGGCGGCGATGCGGACGCCGGTGGCCACGAACGGGGCGGCGCTGGGCAGGCTGACCCGCCACAGCACCGCCATAGGGCCGAAGCCGAAGCTGCGCAGGGAATCCTTGGCCAGGGGGTCGACCTCGCGCATGCCGTACAGCGTGTTGATGAGGATGGGCCACACGGCGGCGTACACGATCACCGAGGCCTTCATCGCGACGTCCACGGGGATGAGCAGGATCGCCAGCGGGATGATCGCCACCGACGGGATGGGACGCATGAACTCCAGCAGCGGGCGGGTCGCCCGCTCGGCGGCGGGCAGCGCGCCGAGCGCCACGCCCGCCGGCACCGCGACGGCGACGGCGGCCAGCAGGCCGAGCGCCCAGTTGAGCAGGGTGGCGGCGACGCCCCCCAGAAACGCGGGGTCGGCCAGGAGCAGCGCGGCCTCGATCAGCACGGCCGAAGGCGGCGGGAACACCACGCCCTCGGCCAGCCAGAAGCGCACGACCAGCTCGGCCACGAGCAGGAACGCGGCGACGCCCGCCGCGCCCCGCACGGCACGCACGCTCATCCGGCGGTGCTGACCAGGAGCGTCTTGACGTCCAGGGGCTGCTTGAGATATCCGAACTCCAGCATCAGGTCGGCCACCCGTTGCAACCTGGCCGCGTCGAGGTCGGTCGGGAAGCTTCCCAGCGTGATCTTCGTGACCGCCGTCTTGTCGATCTTCGAGTACGAGGGGATGACCTCCTCGACGGCCTTGCGGTCACCGGCGGCCAGCTTCTGCGCCTTGCCGATCGCGCGCTGGAAGGCGGCGAGCGTCTTGGGGTTCTTCGCGACCCACTCGCCGGTGGCCATCCAGGCGGCGATCGGCAGGCCGGCCGTCGGCCCCGTCATGGTGTCGGCGAGGACGCGCAGGCCCGGCTGGACCTGCGTGGCGGTGATGAACGGCTCGGTCAGCCATGCGGCGTCGGCCTGCCCGGCGGCCAGCGCGTTGCCCATGTCGGGGAACGGCTTCTCGACGAACTTCACCTCGCCCGGCGCCACGCCCGCGCTCTTCAGCGTCGAGGTGACGGCCAGCGTGCCGATGTTGTTGAGGGTGTTGACCAGGATGGTCTTGCCCTTGAGATCGGCGACCGCCCGGATCGGGGAGTCCTTGGCGACCATGAGGTCGAAGGTGTTCGGGGCGGCGCCGTAGAGGTCGCCGACCACCTTCACCTTCTCGCCCCTGCTCGCGGCGAGGAACGTGGAGACGTAGTTGGTGTGGGAGATGTCGAGGGCGCCGCTCTTGATCTGCGGCAGCGCGACGGCGCCGCCCTGGATCGTGATCGGCTCGACGGTGAGGCCCTCGTCCTTGAAGTAGCCCTTGGACTGGGCGATGTAGAGGGCGGCCGCGTCGGGGATGGGCAGCGCGCCCACCTTGATGACGGGCTTCTCCAGCCCGCCGGTGGACGCCTGCTCGGCACCGCCGCACGCGGTCAGCGCCAGGGTGGTGGCGAGCAGGAGGGCGGGGATCGTACGTCTCATGGTGTGCGCTCCGGGGGGTGGGGAGGGCCTGCCGCAAGAGACGATATTTCATGACGCGCGGCTTTTCTGACACCTTTTCGACGAGTGAAATCCCCAATCCGGACTCAAAGGCACAAAGCAACGTGAATTCTGGTCAATGCCAGCTATGGCTTCACAATTCGGGCCTCCGCTAGAGTCAGAGGGTCACTCGCGCCCCTCAAGGAACCCAACCTTGCTCGAGATATCCAACCTCAGCCACACCTACGGCAGCGGCCCCAGCGCCCACCACGCCATCGAAGGCCTCTCCCTGAGCGTCGCCGACGGCGAACTGCTGTGCATCGTCGGCCCCTCCGGCGCCGGCAAGTCCACACTGCTGCGCAGCATCGCCGGCCTCCTCACGCCCACCGGCGGCGAGATCAAGGTCGACGGGCAGCTGGTCACCCACACACCCGACAACCTGGCCGTCGTCTTCCAGGACTACAGCCGGTCGTTGTTCCCGTGGATGTCCGTGGCCGACAACGTCGCCCTGCCGCTGCGCCGCAAGAACATGGACAAGAAGGCGCGCAGAGACGCCGCGCAGGAGGCGCTGGAGTCGGTCGGGCTGGGGGACGCGGGCAAGAAATACCCGTTCCAGCTGTCCGGCGGCATGCAGCAGCGGGTGGCCATCGCCCGCGCCCTCGCCTACCGTCCGACGCTCATGCTCATGGACGAGCCCTTCGGCTCCGTCGACGCCCAGACCCGCGAGGACCTCGAAGACCTCGTGCTGCAGGTGCGCGGCCACCACCAGATGACCATCGTGCTCATCACGCACGACATCGACGAGAGCGTGTACGTCGGGGACCGCGTGGTCGTCCTGTCCAAGGCCCCCGCCAACGTGGTCGGCGACCTGCCCGTGGACCTGCCGTCCCCCCGCGACCAGATCACCACCCGCGAACACCCCGACTTCGTCCACCTTCGCGCCGAGGTGGGGCGTCTGGTCCGCGGCCTCGACTCCAAGACCCCCGCCTGAACTATCTTCCCGCCCTCAAGCGCTCGCCGTGGTCTCCCCGCCTTAAGGCGCTTTGGGGTTACGGCAAGCCGCCCCACCCCCACCCGCCGCACGTGGCGGGCGACCTTCCAGGGGAACGCTCCTCCGCCTCCGTGGCCGGCCACCGCGACGTGCGCGCGTGCACCCCCTGAGCGGGAAACCCCCGCATCCCAGAGGCTCTCCGCACGGGCCCCAGGCACCACGCGCGAGGCCGCGAGACGTTCGCCAGGGACAGGCGCGGGTTCACGCCGTGCCTGGGCGGGTCCAAGCCAGTGCCCTTTGGTGGATTCTCGGCCAGGAGTGCCGAGGTGGTTGTGGGCCAGGGGTGGGTTCTGGGCCAGGGGCAGGTTGGTTGGTTGGCCGGGCTTGGTCCGCTCGGCCAACTTTCCTGGGGTCAGGCCGGGGCGATCTGGCGGGTCAGGGCGTGTTCGACCAGCGTGATCAGGGTCGACTTGACCGACTCCCGGTTGCGGGCGTCGAGGCGGACGATCGGGGTGCCGTCGCTGACCGTCAGCGCCTCGCGCAGTTCCCGCTCATCGTGCAAAAAGGCCCCGTCCCAGCCGTTCACACCGACCACGAACGGCAGCTTGGCCTCTTCGAAGTAGTCGATGGCCGGGAAGCTGTCGGCCAGGCGGCGCGTGTCCACGAGGACCACCGCGCCGATGGCGCCGCGTACCAGGTCGTCCCACATGAACCAGAACCGGTGCTGACCCGGAGTCCCGAACAGGTAGAGGATCAGGTCGCGGTCCAGTGAGACCCGGCCGAAGTCCATCGCCACCGTGGTCGTGGTCTTGTTGGGAGTGAGCGACACGTCGTCGACGCCGGCCGACGCGTCGGTCATGACGGCCTCCGTGGTGAGCGGCAGGATCTCAGAGACCGCTCCCACGAACGTCGTCTTGCCCACGCCGAAGCCTCCAGCCACGACGATCTTCGTCGAGGTGAGGCCGGCGCTAGAGCCTGCGAAGTCCACTGAGTACCCTTTCGAGCAAGTTGAGGTCCGGCTTCCCCGCGTCCAGCGCAGGCTGGTGCACGCGGATCAGGCCTTCCGACGCCATGTCGGCGATCAGCACCCGGACCACCCCGAGAGGTTGCCGTAAAAGGGCGGAGATCTCCGCAACCGACCGAACATTTCGTGTCAGCTGGATGATCGCCTGATACTCCGGACTCAAGAGGGAAATATCTTGGTATTCCGACGTCACGGAGGAAACCAGCGCCTCCATGGCGAACTTCATCCGCGGAGCGGTACGCCCCCCGGTCACGGCATAAGGCCGCACCAGAGAGCTCGGCTTCTGCGGACGGGGCGCCGACGGATGCGGCGGAGTGCTATCACCAGCCCAACCCTGACCTGACACCATGATCTCCTGTCACCGCCCGGCTAGCGGGGGCGGGCCGCCTGCAGCTCCGCCCGTACGGCGGGCGTCAGCACCTGACCGGCCCGCTCGACGAGGAGCGTCATCTGGTAGGCCACCAGGCCCATGTCGCAGTCGGGCGAGGCGAGCACCGCCAGACACGATCCATCACTGATCGACATGATCATCAAAAGGCCGCGCTGCATCTCGATCACCGTCTGGGTGACCATGCCGCCCTCGAAGACGCGGGCCGCGCCCTGGGTCAAGCTGATCACACCGGAGGCGACCGCGGCGAGCTGGTCGGCCCGGTCCTTGGGGAACCCCTCGGAGAAGGCCAGCGGCAGACCGTCCGACGACACGACAACAGTGTGCGCGACACCGGGCACGTTGTTGACGAAATCGGTGATCAGCCAGCTGATGCCACGCGCTCCCTGGCTCAGTTCTCTCATTCCTTCTCCTTCAGATCCTCACGGCCCTGCCGTACACCCTGCTGGAAGCTGGAGAGCCTGCTGCGCAGGCGCTCGGGTGAGATCGGCGGTGCCGGTGACGTCATTGGGGGCTCGGCGGAGCCCGCCGTGCCCGGCACCAGGTTGGCCTTGGGCACGCGCCGCGGCAGTCCGGAGGCGGTGGTGCCGCCCCTGGCGGGCTCGGCGGCGGCCTGCGCGGCCTGGAAACCGCTGTCGGCGGGGGAGGTCCAGGAAGCACCGGCGCCGGACTGTCCCGGCCGGCGCTGCGGCAGACCGGACTTGCCGACGCCACCCGCCTGTCCGGACCCGTCCGCACCCGCGCCACCGGCACCGGGGCCGGCACCGGGTCCACCGGAACCCGCACCGGGCCCACCGGCACCCGGACCACCGGCGCCGGGACCACCCGCGCCAGGACCCGCATGGCCGGAGCCCGCACCCGCATAGCCGGGGCCCGCGTGACCAGAACCCGCGTGACCGGAGCCTCCGTAGCCTGAGCCCGCGTTGCCGGGGCCGCCATAGCCGGAACCCGCATCGCCGGGGCCCGCCTGACCGGCGCCACCGTGACCTGCGCCACCGTGGCCGGTGCCAGGGACGCCCGCGCCCGCGTAGTCCGAGCCAGGGGAGCCCGCGTAGTCCGAGCCATGCGCGCCGGAGGGACCGCCGGGGCCCGTGTAGCCGGGCTGGCCGCCTGAGCCGCCCTGACCGGCGCCCGCGTAGCCGCCCTGGGAGTCCGCGTGACCGCCGGGGCCGGCGTGACCCGCGCCCTGGCCGTAACCCGGGCCCTGGCCGTAACCGGAGACCGGCGGAGGTCCGTCGGCCGAGATGACCGGGTGGGGCATGGTCGGGGGCGAGTCGGCCTCGAAGGAGTCGTAGGCGGGGCTGTTGCCGACGGCGCCGAACGCGCCCGTCCCCGGACCGCTGAAGCCGTCGGAGGCAGAACCCGGAGCTCCGGTGTACCCGCCCTGTCCCACCGGTCCGAACGCGCCGGTCGAAGGACCGGGCAGCTCGGGATCGGCGGGCGGCTCCTGGGCCTTCAGCGGGTCGGGCTCGGGCCGGCGGAACCAGTCGGAGCCCACCGACGAGAAGATCGGCAGGAAGTCCTCTCCCTCGGACTCCATGGGCGAGCTGTCGACCACGGGCAGCGGCCCGGTGAGGTCCTGCGAGGCGTAGTCGGTGTTGTAGGGCGTGAACAGCCCGTTGCCCGAGCCGTTGCCGTTGGGGGTCGAGGAGGCGACCGACGGCCAGTTCGACTCTTCGCCGAAGGACGGCCACCGCTGATCGACCTCAAGCGGCGGCGGCTCCTCCGCGAAGGAGGGCCAGCGCTGGTCGGCCGCGAGCGGCGGCGGCTGCTCGGCGAACGACGGCCAGCTCGCCTCGGGCGACTGCTCGGCGAAAGGCGACTCGCCGGCGAAGGGTGCCTGACCGGCGAAGGGCTGGCCGGCCGAAGGCTGCTGGTCGGTGAAGGGCTGCTGGTCGGCGAAAGGCTGTTGCTCACCGAAGGGCGGCTGCTCACCGAAGGCGGCGGGCGCCTGGTCGCCGGGCGCGTCCGCGTAAGGCGGCTGACCGGATGGGGACGGCTCCTCGCCGTACGGTGTCCAGCCGCCCGTGTCCGGCACCGGCATCGAACCCGGCCACTGGGTGTCTGCCAGCGACTCGTGGGCGCGTACCTCGGGAGTGTCGGGGTTGGCGTACGGCGGCGAGCCCAGCATGGCCGGGTCGAAGGTGGTGAAGCTGTCGTACTGCCCGCGCTGCTGCGGCACCATGCCGTTGGCGGCGGCGACGAGCATGTCGGGCAGCATGACCAGCGCGCTGAGCCCGCCGGTCTCCCGCATGCGCAGCTGGACCCGGATGCCGTGGCGCAGGGCCAGGCGGCCGACCACGAACAGGCCCATGCGCCGGGAGACGGACACGTCCACGACGGGCGGGTTGGCCAGGCGCCAGTTGGCCTCGGCCAGTTCGTCGCCGCTCATGCCGATGCCCAGGTCGCTGATGGTGACGACGAAGCCGCCGTCGGCGGGCGCGCTGGTGACGCTGACCCGGCTCTCGCGCGGCGAGAAGGAGATCGCGTTCTCGATCAGCTCGGCGAGCAGGTGGACGGCGTCGGTGACGGCCGGGCCGACGATCTGGATGTCGGACGGGATCTGGATCTGGACCCGCTCGTAGTTCTCGACCTCGGACAGCGAGGCGCGGGCGATGTCGACCAGCGGGACGGGCTCGCTCCACTTGCGCGCGGCCTCCTGGCCGGCGAGGACCAGGAGGTTCTCGCTGTTGCGGCGCATGCGGGTGGCCAGGTGGTCGAGGCGGAAGAGGTTGGCGAGCCGGTTCTCGTCCTCCTCGCCCTGCTCCAGGCCTTCGATGAGCTGCAGCTGGCGCTCGACGAGCGTCTGCGAGCGGCGCGAGAGGTTGACGAACATGGAGTTGACGTTGGCGCGCAGCTTGGCCTCGTCGCCGGCCAGCCGGATCGCCTCGCGGTGGACCTCGTCGAAGGCCCGTGCCACTTCCCCGATCTCGTCTCGGGTGTTGACGCCGACGGAGGGGACCTCTGGCGTGGCGGCGCCGTCGCCGGACTCGCGCAGCACGCGGACGGTCTCCGGCAGCCTGGTCGTGGCCACCTGGAGCGCCTCGGCGCGCAGCCGGCGCAGCGGGCGGACCAGCGAGCCGGCCACGCGGGTGGTGATCACCAGGACGAGGAGCAGCAGCACGAGGATGAGCGCGCCGGAGATGATGGCGTTGCGCTGCTCGGTGTCGCTCAGCTCGCGGGTCTTGGTCACGACGGCCGTGGCGAGGGAGTCCTCCACCTTGCGCATGGCGTTGACGGTCAGCGTGGTGCTGTCGTACCAGAACAGCAGCTCGCGGCGCGGCGTGGCGGTGATGTCGAGGTCGCGGATCTCCTTGTACTCACGCAGCTGGGCCAGGGCGCGCTGACGCATGGCGTCGGCGCGGTCGATGGCCGGGCCCTTGAGGGTGTCGGTGTACAAGGAGGCGTACTTGGCCTGGGCTTCCTGCTCGAAGGTGGCCAGCTCGGCCTGCTGAGCGTTCCAGGAGCCGAGGAAGTCCGACAGGTCGTCGTAGTCCAGCTTCCGCTCGACCAGCGCGACGACCAGGATGACCTGCTGGCGCGAGACCTCTTCCTTGGCCCTCTGGAGGGCGCCGAGTGCGGCCACGTCCTTGAGCAGGATGTCGTCGTCGCCGACCTGGCCGAGCTCGTCCTGGAGGTTCTCCAGGACGTCGATCATCGTCGAGTAGGTCCGGATCGCGGCTCGGGGCGGCACGCTGTCGCCCAGGATCGACTCGCGCAGCCCGTCGAGGCCGGTGAGCCAGCGGCGCATGTTCTCGACTTCCTGCCGCACGCGCGGCGAGTGCGCGTCGTCGATGGCGGCCGTGCTGTCGAGCACCTTGGTCTTGGCGCCGTCCACGACGGCGCGCTGCGTGCGCAGTTGCGCCATCCGGCTGGGCCGCCGCTGGTCGGCGATGTACCAGGCGGTGAGCGCGCGCTCCTTGCCCATCTCGTGGGAGAGCGCGCCGATGCGCTGGACCAGCTCGGCCACCTGGGTGAGCCGCCGGTACTCGGCGCTGGTGCCGATCGCGTTGGCGAGCTGAACACCGGCGAGGAGCACACCAACGATGGTGGGGATGAGGATCAGGGCCACCAACCTAGAGCGCACACGCCAGTTAGCCAGCCGGAACCGTCCGCCTGTGTACTCCCCTGGCGTCGCGTGCCTGGGGTTTTCCGTCCTCACTGACTCTCGCTACCTCTCGCGCTACGTGCTCGAAAAATCTGACACGCGTGCGGCGCATGGGATTCCGCGGGCGTGGGTAATTGGAACACACCCGTACCAGATCGGCCAACCGTGCATTTCCCATCAAACGCGACCAAACGTGTCATTTCGGTCGGTTTCGCCTTCAGCTTTCAGGCCGGCCGGAAGGAGTCCCGCTCGGCCGGGGCAGCGTGTTTGATCATCAGGTGACGGGTCACCGAGTACTCCTGAACGGCCTCCTGGCTCATGTCCTTGCCGAATCCGCTGCCCTTGACGCCGCCGTGTGGGGCCTCGCTGGCGATCGGAAGATGGTCGTTTACCCAGGTCACACCCACGTCCAGGCGATGCGACACCCTCATGGCCCGCGCCACGTCCCGCGACCAGACCGATGAGGCCAGGCCGTAGCGGGTGTCGTTGGCCAGCCGTACCGCATCGTCCTCGTGATCGAACGGAAGCACCACAAGAACCGGACCGAAAAGTTCACCTTGCACGATTTCGCTGTCCTGCGCCACGCCGGTGACGAGCGTCGGCGGGTAGTAGAACCCGGGTCCGTCGATCGGCGCCCCGCCGTGCACCACCTGAGCGCCCGCCCGCTCGACGAAGCCGTGCACCCGCTCCCGATGGGCCGCCGAGACCAGCGGGCCGATGTCCGTGGCCGCGTCCCAGGGGTCGCCTACGGTGATCTTGGCGAGGGTCGCCCGCAGAGCCTCGACCGTGTCGTCGAAGACCGTCCTGGCGACGTAGACGCGGGTGGCGGCGGTGCAGTCCTGGCCGGTGTTGTAGGTGGCGCCCATGGCCACGCCGCGCGCCGCCTCCTCCAGGTCGGCGTCCTCGAACACCAGAGCCGGGGCCTTGCCGCCGAGCTCCAGGTGGACTCGCTTGAGCGTGCGCGCCGCGCCGGTCATGACCGCGCGGCCGGTCTCGGTGGAGCCGGTCACGCTGACCATGTCCACGCCCGGGTCGGTCACCAGCGCCTCGCCCACGGCCCCGTCGCCGAGCACCACCTGCACGAGCCCCTCGGGCGCTCCGGCGCGCGCGAACAGCTCCGCCAGCCGCAGCGTGGAGCGAGGGGTCTGCGGCGCGGGCTTGATGACGACCGCGTTTCCAGCCGCGACCGCAGGCCCCACCTTCCAGACGGCCATGATGAACGGAAAGTTCCACGGCGCGATCGATCCGACCACCCCGACGGGGCGGCGCAGCAGCACCGAGGTGTACCCGGAGCTCAGGACACCGGCGCCGGTGCCGTCCAGCGAGCGGGCGGCGCCGGCGAAGAAGCGCAGGTTGTCGACGGCGAACGGCAGCTCACCGTCGCGGAAGACCGCGGCCGGCTTGCCCGTCTCCTCGACCTCCAGCCTGGTCAGCTCCTCGGCGTCGGCCTCCACGAGGTCGGCCAGGCGCAGCAGCAGCCGCGCCCGTTCGGCCGGCGTGGTCTGCGACCACTCCTCGAAAGCCCGCCGGGCCTTGCGTACGGCTACCGCCACCTCCCCCACCGGAGTGTCGGGAAGGTCGGCGAAGGGCTGCCCGGTGGCCGGGTTGATCAGTTGGCGCATGGGGTTCTTTCCTTGGATGACCCGGTAACGGCCCGGCGGTGCGGGCCGTACCGGCGGACTACTTCAGGCCGAGCTGCTCGATGAGGTCGGCGGCCTTGCGCAGGCCGTCGCGCTCGCGGATCTCCTCGCCGGTGGCGGCCAGTTCGGCGCGTAGCTCGGTGTCGCCGAGCAGGCGCTCCAGGGCGCCCTTCAGCTCCTCGTCGGTGAAGGTGTAGGTCGACAGCCGCACGCCGTAGCCGAGCTCGTCCACGCGCTGGGCGTTGTCGTACTGGTCCCAGAACAGCGGCAAAAGGATCATCGGCTTGCCGAAGTGCAGGGCCTCGACGGTGGTGTTGTTGCCGCCGTGGGTGATCACCAGGTCGCAGAGCGGGATGATCTTCGTCTGGGGCAGGAACTCCGCCCCGTACATGTTGTCGGCCAGCTTGATCTCCTCGTGCAGCGGGCCCTTGGAGACGATGAACTGATGCCGGGTGGTGGCCAGCACGTCGATCACCCGTTGCATGAGCTCCACGTCGGAGGAGCCGAGCGAGCCCAGCGAGAAGTAGACCAGCGCGCCCTCGCCCCGCTGGAAGGGCAGCTCGAAGGCCTCCTCGGTCTCACGCACGGAGGAGTCGAGCCGGTGCCACGACGGGCCCAGCGGGCGGGCGTTGGTGTAGTCGAGCACCTCGGGATACACGTAGAGGTTCAGGTCGCCCTCGTGGATGAAGTCGAGGTCGGGCAGCGGGCTCGTGCCCTGCTCCACGCACCAGGCGTTGAAGGCGGTCCAGATCTCGCGGTGCGTGCGCTCGTACTCGGCGCGGAAGGCGTCCCAGCCGGCGCGGTCGTCGGCGGGCAGGCCGGAGAAGACCGGCGCGATGTTCTCGCCGCGCACCTCCAGCGGGTTGCACGACACGATGCGCGCGAACTTCTTGCCCGCGGTCAGCAGCGCCGGGAAGGTGATCACGTTGTCCTCGACGATGACGTCGGGGTTCACGCGCTCGATAATGGCCTTGAGCTGCGGCTCACAGTACTTGACACCGTCGATGAGGGAGTCCCAGATCGGCTTGGTGACGGTCGCGAGCTGCTCCAGCGTGGTCTTGCGGTACTCCGGCGCGGTCTCGCGGATGAAGTCCTTCCAGAACTGGCCGGGGTCCTGCTCCTCGGCGTCCTCCGCCGGGGGAGCCAGGTCGACCAGGTCCTCCTCGAAGCCGAGCGCTTCGAGCTTGCCCTTCCACGACGCCTCGGCCGCGAAGACGACCCGGTGTCCGCGGCGGCGCAGGATGTCGCCGATGCCGATGCTGTTGTTCGTCGGCCCGTACGCGCTCTCGGGCATGAACAGGATGGTGAGAGCCATGTGGTCACTCCGGGGGGAAACGTCAATCTGAACGGGAATTCAAATACTGATCTAGCGTAAAGGTCAACTTCGCGGCACTATAGTGACGGCTTTGCTGAATCATGGTGCATCGGGGGTGGGCGTGGCCCAGCGCAAGAGTCGCACGGATCGCCGGATCGATCTGATCGAGGCGGCGCGCCGAGCCATCATCCGGCATGGCGTCGACGGAGTGCAGCTCTCGCACGTGGCCGAGGAGGCCGGTCTGACCTCCGGCGCCGTGCTCTACCACTACCCCGACCTCAACGAGCTGCTCGTCGAGGCCCAGCACGCGGGCATGGAGCGCTTCTACGAGCAGCGCCTGCGGCAGATCGCCGCCGTCATGGACCCGGTGGAGAAGCTGGTCATGACGATCCGCTCCGGGTTGCCGACAGGGCCGCTCGACCCGGACGTGCGCCTGCTCAACGAGCTCGGCGGGGCCGCCGGCCGCAACCGGATGTACGGCGTGCTGCTCACCTCGCTCTACGACCGCCAGGTGTCGATGTACCAGTCGATCCTGGACACCGGGGCCGCGCTCGGCGTGTTCACGCTGAGCGCGGACGCGCTGACGATCTCGCGCAACCTGGTGGCCCTGGAGGACGCCTACGGCTACCGCATCACGGCCAGGCACCCGGTGATCGGCCCGGCGGAGGCGGTGGAGCTGATCCTCTCCTACGCGCGCGCGGCGACCGGCAACGACCTCGCTCATTGAACCGCCGGGAGCAGGACCGCGTCCCGCTCCCCCCACTGCAGCCCGACCTCGGCGCCGGGCTTCACCGCGCTGGCGCCCTGCACGGCCACGAGCACGGGCTTGGCCTGGCCGGGCACCTCGACGGAGATGTGCGAGACGCCGCCGTAGAAGCTGACGTCCAGCACGCTGCCCTTGAGCGGGCCGTCCTCGGTCAGTTCCAGCTTCTCCGGCCGTACGGCCAGCAGCGCCGCCGCCCCTTCCGGCACCTGTTCGACGGCCGTGCCGCGCAGGGTGCCGAAGTTCTCGGTGCGCAGGGTGCCGTCGGCGCCGGCCGTACCGGCGAAGAGGTTGTTGGCGCCGACGAAGTCGGCGACGAAGCGGGAGCGGGGGCGCTCGTAGAGCTCGACGGGGCGGTCCACCTGGCGCACGCGGCCGGTGTCGAAGACCGCGATGCGGTCGGCCAGCGACATGGCCTCCTCCTGGTCGTGGGTGACGACCACGAAGGTGATGCCGACCTCGTGCTGCAGCCGCTTGAGCTCCAGTTGCATGTCCGCGCGGACCTTCTTGTCCAGTGCCGACAGGGGCTCGTCGAGCAGGAGCAGCCGGGGGCGCTTGACGATGGCCCTGGCCAGGGCGACGCGCTGGCGCTGGCCACCGGACAGTTGCTGCGGCTTCCTGTTCGCCTGGGCGGACAGGCCGACGGTCTCCAGCACCTCGCCGACGCGCTTCTTGACCTCGCCGCGGGGCAGTTTCTCGCGTTCCAGGCCGTAGGCGACGTTCTTGGCGACGCTCATGTGCGGGAACAGCGCGTAGGACTGGAACATGAGGTTGATCGGCCGCTTGTTGGGCGCCAGCGTGAGCAGGTCGGCGCCGTCGAGCGAGACCGAGCCGCCGTCGGGCGTCTCGAAGCCGGCCAGGATGCGCAGGAGCGTCGTCTTGCCGCAGCCCGAGGGGCCGAGCAGCGCGAAGAACTCGCCCTGGCCGATCTCCAGCGAGACCCCGTCGAGCGCGGTGACCTCGCCGAACCGGCGCGTGATGCCGTCAATCTTGAGCACGTGATTCCCCGATCTTCGTCAGCCGCTGCCCCGCGATCACCGCGGTGAAGCTCACCAGCAGGAGGATCGAGGCCAGGGCGTTGATCTCCGGGGTCACCCCGAATCGGATCATTGAGTAGATGACGATCGGCAACGTCGGGTCGGCGTTGCCGATCGTGAAGAAGGCGATGACGAACTCGTCGAGCGAGAGCGTGAACGCGAGCATCGCGCCGGCCACGATGCCCGGCGCCAGCTGCGGCAACGTCACCTTCATGAACGTGGTCACCGGGCCCGCGCCCAGGTCGCGGCTGGCCTCCTCCAGCGAGACGTCCGCGCCGCTGAGGCGGGTACGCACGACCGCGGCCACGAACGCCATCGAGAAGACCGCGTGCGAGAGGATCACCGAGTGCAGGCCGAGCGACTGCTGGATCGTGACGAAGAACAGCAGCAGGCCGATCGCGAGCACCAGGTCGGGCAGGACGGCCGGCATCAGGGCCACCGCGTCCAGGAGCTTGGAGCGCGTGTGGCGGGCCAGGCCGACGGCCAGCAGGGTGCCGAGCACGGTGGCGATCGCGGTGGAGCCGAGCGCCACGATCAGCGTGTTGACCAGGCCCTTGATGACGCGCTCGTCGCCGGCCAGCTCGCCGTACCACTTGAGGCTGAAACCCTCGAAGGTGTAGGCGGACTCGCCGGAGTTGAAGGACATGACGACAAGGACGGCGATCGGCAGGTAGAGGAAGACGATCGTCGCCCAGAACGGGACGTGCAGCAGCCTGGCCCTACGCACGGCGGGCCGCCCAGGACTGGATCATCAGCAGCACGATGAGCACCGCGATCAGCGCGAGGGCCAGCGTCGAGCCGAACGGCCAGTCGCGCGCCTTGAGGAACTCGGTGCGGATCAGGTTGCCCACCATGATCGACTTGCCGCCGCCCAGCATCTCCGGGATGACGAAGTTGCCGAAGCTCGGCACGAACACGAACAGGCAGCCGGTCAGCACGCCGGGCACCGTCAGCGGCAGCGTCACCTTGCGGAAGGTCGTGAACGCGGAGGCGCCCAGGTTCGCCGAGGCCTCGCGCAACTGCGGGTCGAGCTTCTCGATCGTCGCGAACAGCGGCAGCACCATCAGCGGCAGGTAGGAGTAGAGCAGGCCGACGACGACCGCGCCGTCCTTGTAGAGCAGTTCCATCTGGGTGCCGAGCACCGAGTTCACGATGCCGGGGCCGCTGAGCAGCATGATCCAGGCGTAGACCCGGATGATGAAGTTCGTCCAGAACGGCAGCACGATCGCCACCAGCGCGATCGTCTTCCAGTTACGGGGCAGTCGCGCGATGAAGTACGCCGTCGGGTAGCCGATCAGCAGCGCGATCAGCGTGGTGATCGCGGCGATCTTGAGCGAGTTGCCCAGGACGCCGAGGTAGAGCGGGTCGATCAGCCGGGAGAAGTTCTCGGTGGTGAACTCGTAGACGATGCCGCCGAACCGGCCGCGCTTGAAGACCGTGAAGCTGAGCACCAGCGCCAGCGGCACCAGCAGCAGGACGATCAGGTAGACCAGCCCCGGCGACAAAAAGGAAAAGGCCGCTAGCCGGCGCCCCCTCGCGGAGGACGCCGGCCGGGCCCTGGTCTGGCTCTTCACTGCCTACTTCGCCGTGACCTCGGACGACAGGCGGGTGTACTTGGTGGACGCCTCACCCAGGTCGCGAATGGACTCGCCGTTGAGCAGCTCGGCGGGCTTGATGCCCAGCAGCGAGCCCTCGGGCACCTTCACGGCGTCCATGGCGGCCTTGTTCGGAACCTTGTAGTTGATGTTCTCGGCGGCCCAGCCGTGGATCTTCGGGTCCAGGATGTAGTTGATCAGGGCGTGCGCGGCCTCCTTGTTCTTGGAGGACTTCATGATCACCATGGTGTCCACCCAGAGGTCGCTGCCCTCCTTCGGGACCACGAACTTGATGTTCTTCTTCGCGTCGGTGGTCGGGCACCAGCCGTCCCAGGCCTCGACCATCACGGCCTCGCCGGACTTGAGCTTGTCGCCGAAGGTGGTGTCGTCGTACTGGAGCAGGTGCGGCTTGGCGGCCGTCAGGAGCTCCTTGGCCTTGGCGATCTCGTCGTCCTTGTCGGTGTTGACCGAGTAGCCGAGCGCCTTCAGCGCGGGCAGGGCCAGCCAGCGCTCGGTGGTCATCATCGTGACCTTCTTCTGCGCCCAGGCCGGCGGCTTGAGGATGTCGTTCCAGCTCGTGGGCTCGGCCTTCACCAGGTCGGAGCGGTAGCAGATGCCCGTGGTGCCCCAGGTGTAGGGCACGGAGTACTTGTTGCCCTTGTCGTAGGACAGCTGGGTGGCCTCGGGGTAGAGGTTGCTCAGGTTCGGGATCATCTCGGGGTGGATCGGCTCCAGAAGCCCCTGCTCCCACAGCGCCTGCGCGTACTGGCCGGACACGAACGCCACGTCGATGCCGCCGCTGTCGGCGCCGGCCGTCAGCTTGGTGATCGCCTCTTCGTTGGTGGCGTGCAGATTGATCTTGACGTTGGAGATCTTGAGGTCCTGCTTGACCTTGTCGGGTAGCTCCTTGGGCGTGTAACCGTCCCAGACCGTGACCTGGAGCGACTGCTTGGACAGGTCGGCGTTGGCGTTGAGCTGGGCCGCACTGGCGCTGGGCGCGGCCTGGGCTCCGGTGCTGGTCGACTCACCACCGCCGCACGCTGCGGCGGCGAGCGCGAGGCCGGCAACCGCGACGGCGGCCGGAAGACGACGGGTGAACCGGGTACGGAACACGGTCGCTACTCCTTCAGGAATTCGGGGAAGAGGTCGCGCAACCATCCAGGCACGCCAGACCAGGAGAGGAGTGTTGCAGTAGAAATCAACATGAGCAAGACTTTTCCGGACATTGCCACCTGGAAGTTTGGTCTGCCTGTTGAACTCGGATTCAATATGGGAGCGGTTGCTCTCTGTGGGTGAGAATCCCCTTACCGAACGGGATCACGGCCTCACCGCCGCGCTCCTCGCCGCGCTGGCGTCGGAACCGCCGGCGCCGTTCGCCGTGCGCCGCTTCCAGCCTCTGCCCACTCTGTCGTACGGCGAAGCTGATCAGGGCACCGGGGTGGCGCTTGAACGCGGCTTCGGCGAGCACGTGGACATGACCAACCACTCGGTCGTGGTGGCCGAATCGGTGGTCGTCAAATGGCTCACGCCGCCCGTTCCGCTCCCCCACCCGACGCCCGAGATCTTCGCCCACCTCGTTGACGCCGGCTTCAACGAAACAGCTCCTCCTTACGCGGCCCTGACACGCTCCGACGACAAGTCGGAGCTCCTGCTCGCCCTGGTCACGGGCTACCTTCCGGACGCCAGGGACGGCTGGGAGTGGTGCGTGGACGCCTGCTGTTCAGCCGACACCTCCTTCGCGACGCCGCTCGGCCACCTGGCCGCCAACCTCCACTCCGCGCTGTCCTCCTTCCCCGCGCCCTCCTGCCACGGCTCCGGCCCCGGCAGCGGCCCTGACGGTCGCCCCGGCGGCGGGCAGGGAGGTGGCCAGGACGGCGGCGGGCTGCTGACGCGGGCGCTGGGCGCCTTGGAGGAGGCGCTGACGGTGACCGGCGGGGCGGACGGCGCGTGGCTGGCCGCCCAAGCCGGCAGGATGCGCGCGGAACTGGCCCCGCTCGCCGCCCCGGCGACCGGGCCGCGGATCAGGATCCACGGCGACCTGCACGTGGGACAGATCCTGCGCTGGCGCGACGGCTACGCGGTCATCGACTTCGACGGCAACCCCACGGTGGCCGACGCGGCGCCGTACCAGCCGCCGGCCAGGGACCTCGCGCAACTGACCACGAGCCTGGAGCACGTCGCCCAGGTGGCGATCAAGCGCCGCGGCGTCCCGCCCGGCGAGGCCGCCGGCTGGGTACGGCGGGCCAGGCGCGAGATGCTGGCCGCCTACACCGGCGCCCGCGACCTGCTCGACCCCGCCCTGATCCGGCCGTTCGAGGTCGAGCAGGAGTGCCGCGAGCTGATCTACGCCGCCCGCCACCTGCCCCGCTGGCGCTACGCCCCGATGGGCGTCCTGCACACCTGGTACGACGAGAAAGAGGACCCCGCGTGAACCCCGAGCTGTTCCTGGCCGACCTGGAAGCCAAGCCCGAGTCCCTGGCCAAGCTGGCGGAGTCGCTGTCGGAGGACCCGTTCGCGGCGATCCCCGGCGACGTCGATCGTGTGGTGTTCCTGGGCATGGGCAGCTCCCGCTACGCCGCGGGCGTGGCGGCGCTACGGCTGCGGGCGGCCGGGGTGAACGCGGTGGCCGAGTACGCCTCCGCGCGGACGTCGTTCCCGGCGGCGCGCGGCACGCTCGTGGTGCCGATCTCGGCGACCGGAGGCAGCAGGGAGACCCTGGACGCCGTCGCCCGCTACCGGGGCGGGCAGGCGTTCGTCGCCGCGCTCACCAACGACCCCGGCTCGGCGGTGGCCGAGGGCGCCGACGCGGTCGTGGACATGCTGGCGGGCGAGGAGCGGGGCGGGGTGGCCTGCCGTACGTTCCAGCACACGCTCGCGCTCCTGCTCGCCCTGGAGGCGCGGCTGAGCGGCGGCCACCGCGGCGTGGCCGGGCTGGTCTGGCAGGCGGCCGAGGCCACCGCGGACCTGCTGGACCGCCGCGAGGAGTGGCTGCCGCGGGCCATCGAGCTCCTGGACGGCCCGCACGGCGTCTACACGATCGCCCCCGCCGAGCACCTGTCGTCGGCGGAGCAGTCGGCGCTGATGTTCCGCGAGGGGCCGCGCCGCCCGGCCGACGCGTGCGAGACCGGCGACTGGTCCCACGTGGACGTGTACCTCACCAAGACCCTCGACTACCGCGCCATCCTCTTCCCCGGCTCCGCCTACGACGCGCAGGCGATGGAGTGGGTGGAGCAGCGCGGCTCCACGGTGCTCGCCGTCGGCGCCGGCCTGCCGGGCGCGGCGGCGTCCGTCCGCTACGCGCACGACTCCGACCCTGACGTGGCGCTGCTGACGGAGACGCTGGTCGCCGAACTGGTCGCCGCCCACTGGTGGTCATCCTGACCGCACGACGATCCTGACCGCACGACGGTCGTGACCGCTCTGCGGGTGTGCATTTCTCCGGTACTGCGGCGCGTGCCGTACCGGAGATCAGCTCGTGTGGAAGCGGCGGTGCAGCGCGCGGATCTCGGCGGTCAGCGCGGGGGCGGGGCCGTCGACCACGGCTCCCGGCACCACGGCGCGGATGGGCAGCGTGGCGACCGGCGGCGCGGGCACCCCCAGCTCACCGAGCCACTCGCCCAGCTGCTCCGACGAGGCGGCGTACACGATGCGGCCGAGCCCGACCCAGCCGTGGGCGGCCGCGCACATGGGGCAGTGCTCCCCCGAGGTGTACACGGTGGCCGCCGCCCGCTCCCCCGGCGTCAGGTTGACCGCCGCCCAGCGGGCGATCTCGAACTCCGGGTGCCGGGTGTGGTCGCCGCCCGCCACGTGGTTGTGGTCCTCGAACAGCACCGCGCCCTCGCCGGACACCAGCACGGAGCCGAACGGCTGGTCGCCCTTGTCCAGCGCCAGCGCCGCCAGCTCCACGCAGCGCCGCAGGTGCCGCAGATCCCTGTCATCCATGTCGGCCCATGCTACGCAGCGTCACCGGCTCTGGTGGCGGTAGAAGGGCGTGGGGATCGGGTCGAGCGGCGTGTTGCCGAGGATCAGGTCGGCGGACTTCTCGGCGAGCATCATGACGGGCGCGTAGATGTTGCCGTTCGTCACGTACGGCATGGCCGAGGCGTCGACCACCCTCAGCCCCTCCAGCCCGTGCACCCGCATCGTCTCCGGGTCCAGGACCGACATCTCGTCCACGCCCATCCTGGCGGTGCACGAGGGGTGCAGGGCGGTCTCGCCGTCCTTGCGCACCCAGTCGAGGATCTGCTCGTCGGTCTCGACCTCGGGCCCCGGGGAGATCTCGCCGCCGTTCAGCCCCTCCCAGGCGGGCTGGGCCAGGATGGCGCGGGCGTGGCGGATCGCCTCCACCCACTCCCTGCGGTCCTGGTCGGTGGACAGGTAGTTGAAGCGCAGCTGCGGCTTGACCCGTACGTCCGGCGAGGTGATGCGGACCGAGCCGCGCGCGTCGGAGTACATGGGGCCGATGTGCACCTGGTAGCCGTGCCCGCCGGCCGGGGCCGAGCCGTCGTAGCGGACCGCGATCGGCAGGAAGTGGAACATCAGGTTCGGGTAGGCGACCTCGTCGTTGGAGCGGATGAAGCCGCCGGCCTCGAAGTGGTTGGTGGCACCCGGCCCGCGGCGCAGGAACAGCCAGTTCGCGCCGATGAACGGCCGGCGCCACATGGCCAGCGACGGCTGCATCGAGACCGGCTTCAGGCAGGCGTGCTGGACGTAGACCTCCAGATGGTCCTGCAGGTGCTCGCCGACGCCCGGCAGGTCGTGCACGACGGGCACGCCGGCCTGCTCCAGCACCGCCTCGGGGCCGACGCCGGAGACCTGGAGCAGCTGCGGGGTGTTGATCGCGCCGCCGCAGAGGACGACCTCCTTGGCCGCGATCCGCTCGCCGTCGCAGATGACGCCGACCGCCCTGGTGCCCTCGAAGACGACCTTCTCGACGAACGCCCGGGTGCGGACGGTCAGGTTGGGGCGGCGCCGTACCGGATGGAGGTAGGCGCGGGCGGCGCTCAGGCGGCGGCCGCGGTGGAGGTTGCGGTCGAAGGCGGCGAAACCCTCCTGCCGGAAGCCGTTCACGTCGTCGGTGAGCGGGTGGCCGGCCTCCTGGACCGCGGTGAAGAACGCCTCGAACAGCGGCCCCTCCGCGCGGCCCCGCTCCAGCTTGAGCGGGCCGTCGCCGCCGCGCCACTCGCCGCCGGGGTCGGCCAGGCAGTTCTCCATCTTCTTGAAGTACGGCAGGCAGTGGGCGTAGTCCCAGGACTTCATGCCCGGGTCGGCCGCCCAGCGCTCGTAGTCCAGCGGGTTGCCGCGCTGGAAGATCATGCCGTTGATGCTGCTGGAGCCGCCGAGCACCTTGCCGCGGGCGTGGTAGACGCGGCGGTCGTTCATGTGCGGCTCGGGCTCGGACTCGTACTTCCAGTCGTAGAAGCGGCTGCCGATGGGGAACATGAGCGCCGCCGGCATGTGGATGAACACGTCCCACGGGTAGTCGGGCCGGCCCGCCTCCAGCACCAGCACGCTGACCGAGGGGTCGGCGCTGAGCCGGTTGGCGAGCGCGCAGCCCGCCGACCCCCCTCCCACGATGACGAAGTCGTAGCTCACCTGGGGATCCAGTCCTTCCACACGATCTTGTTCTCGTCGACCCACTTCTTGGCGGCCTGCTCGGCGCTCATCTTCTCGTTGACCATGTCGCTGGCGACCTTGTTCTGGTGGTCGTTGGTCCAGCTGAAGTTGCGGACCAGCTCGTAGGCCTTGCCGCCGGTGCGGGCGAAGTCCGCGCTGACGATCTTGTCCAGGAGGTAGGGCGGATAGTCGCAGGCCACCGTCTCGGTGTCGGCGTCGCACCCGATCGCGTACGCCGGCAGGTTGATCTTGACGAGTTTGATCTTGGTGAACAGCCACTGGGGTTCGTAGAAATACATCAGCAGCGGCTTCTTCTTCGCGGTCGCCTGCTGGGCCGCCTTGATGAGCGCGTCTTCGCTGCCGGAGTAGACGACCTTGAAATTGAGGCCGAGGTTGCGGATGATCGCCTCGTCGTTCGTGACGAAGGTCGGATCGCCCGCCAAGAACTGCCCGGCATTTCCAGACTTGCTGGTCTTGAAGAGCGCGGCGTACTTGTTCAAATTTCTATAATTGGTGATGTCTGGATATCTCCTGACCATCCACTCAGGGACATACCATCCGATCACCCCTTTGTTCCCCGTCAAACCGGCGGGGACTGCCGCCTTCTTCTCCTCGATCCACTCCTTCTTCTCCGCGGGGTGGCCCCAATTCTCGACGATCACGTCCACCTTGCCGGCGGCGAAATCGGGCCACGACTTGTCCTCTGTGATCTTTCGCGTCTGCACCTTGTAGCCGAGCTCGTGCTCCAGCAGATAGGCCAGCACGCCCGCGGTCGCCTCGTACCCGACCCAGGCGTGCATGTCGATCTTCACGGTGCCCTGCGTGCCGGGGGCGGCCTTGGGCTCCTCACCGGTGCAGGCGGACAGCAGCAGGACCGCGACCAGCAGCCCCGCGATCGGTTTGATTGGCATCACAGGTCCTCGTGGCCGCGGCCCGCGACGGGCCGCGGCCTGCCGGGGGTCACTTGGGAATCCAGGCCTGCCACTTGGCGGTGTTGGCCTCGACCCACTTCTTGGCCGCGTCCTCGCCCGACATGCCGTTGTTGGTCATGTCGTCGGCCACGGCGTTCTGGTCCTCGTTGGTCCACGTGAAGTTCTTGACCAGGTCATAGGCCTTGCCGCCGGATGTGGCGAACTTCGTGCTGACGATCTTGTCGAGGTCCATCTCGGCGTAGTCGCAGGCCACCTTCTTGGGGTCTGCGTCGCAGCCCTCGGCGTACGGCGGCAGGTTCACCCTGGCCAGCTCCGTCTTGCTGAAGAGCCAGTGCGGGTCCCAGAAGTA
Source organism: Nonomuraea sp. NPDC050547 (assembly GCF_044457345.1). Classification (NCBI taxonomy): domain Bacteria; kingdom Bacillati; phylum Actinomycetota; class Actinomycetes; order Streptosporangiales; family Streptosporangiaceae; genus Nonomuraea; species Nonomuraea sp. NPDC050547. The sequence continues at coordinate 516,699 of NZ_JBITGW010000004.1, read as the reverse complement.
GAACAGCAGCGGCTTCTTCTGCTCCTGAGCCTGCTGGGCGCCCTTGATCAGGGCCGCCTCCGAGCCGCCGGTGACGACCTTGAGGTTGAGCTTGAGGTTCTTGATCAGGGCGTCCTCGTTGGACACGTACGACGGGTCGCCGAACAGCAGCTGGCCCTTGTCCCCCGACTCGGAGGTCTTGAACAGGTCGGCGTACTTGTTCAGGTTCTTGAAGTCGGTGATGCCGGGGTACTTGTCGACCATCCACTTGGGGATGTACCAGCCGATGACGCCCTTGTTGCCGGTCGAGCCGGCGACCTGGGCCACCTTCTTCTCGTCGATGTACTGCTTCTTGAGGTCCGGGTGGCCCCAGTTCTCGATGATGACGTCGACGTCGCCGGTCTCGAAGCCCTCCCAGGCGAGCTGCTCCTTGATCTCCGGCAGTTCGACCGTGTATCCGAGCTCTTTCTTCAGCAGGTAGGCCACCACGTTGGCGCTCGCCTCGTAGCCCACCCACGGGTTGATCGCGATCTTCACGGTGCCGCCGCCCGAGGCCGGCGCCGCGCTCTGCGAGCCCGACGGCGCGGCGGCCGAGCTGGGCTTGTCTTCCACCTTGGCTCCGCCGCATCCCGCGACGGCCAGTCCAAGCGTCAGAAGGCCTGCAAGCAGGCGAATCTTCATATCGGCTTCCTCTTTTGGGGGGACGGACGCCTGTCGGCGCCCTGCGTGATCCGGTCGAGCATGATGCCCAGCAGCACGATGGCGATTCCGGCGGCGAAGCCCATGCCGAAGTCCGTGCGCTGGGAGAACCCCGAGACGACGTCGTAGCCGAGCGCGCCACCCCCGACCATGGCACCGAGCACCACCATGGCCAGCGTCATCACGATGCCCTGGTTGACCGCGAGCAGGATGGACTTGCGCGCCATCGGCAACTGCACCTTGCGCAGCAGCTGGCCGGGGGTCGACCCGGCCGACAGCGCCGCCTCCACCACGGTCGGCGGCACCCCGCGCAACCCTTCCTCCACCAGCCGGACCACCGGCGGCACCGCGTAGATCACCGAGGCGAAGATGGCGGTGAACCGGGTCGCGCCGAACAACGCCAGCGCCGGAAGCAGGTAGACGAACGAGGGCATCGTCTGGGCGGCGTCCAGCAGCGGGCGCTGGACGGCCGAGAAGCGGGAGGAGCGGGCCGCGGCGATGCCCAGCAGCAGGCCGATCGCCAGCGTGACCGTCACCGCCACGAAGACCATGGTCAGCGTCTGCATGCTGTGCTCCCACAGCCCGAGCAGGGCGATCGCCAGCAGGCAGCCGAGCGCCGTCAGCGCCGGGCGCACCCCGGCGGCCCAGAAGGCGAAGGCGAGCACGGCGGCGGCGACCAGCCACCAGGGGGCGGTGGTGAGCACCCCGTCGAGCGGGTTCAGCAGCAGCCGGGTGGTGAACTCCTTGAGCGCGTCGGTGACCGGGTACCAGGTGCGCTCGGCCCAGCGCACCGCCTCGTTCACCGGTCCGCCCATCTGCAACTCCAGCGCGCTGGGGAACTCCGGCGGCAGCGCGTACGCCAGTCCGATGCCCACGGCGGCGATCGCGGCGGCGACGGCGAGCTTGAGCCGCGACAGTCCCGCCTGGGCCCGCTGCCGGGCGGCCGCCATCGTGGTGCGGTCGAGCACCACGGCCATCACCACGATCGCGAGGCCGGCCGGGAGCATGATGCCGACGTTCTCCCTGGACAGGCCCTTGATGATGTCGGAGCCGAGGCCGGGGGCGGCGATTAGGTTGGCGATGACCACCATGGACAGGGCCATCATGATCGTCTGGTTGATCGCGAGGGTCATGGTGGAGCGGGCCAGCGGCAGCCGTACCTTGAACAGGGTCTGCCAGCGGGTGGCGCCGAGCGAGGCGGAGGCCTCGACGGCGGTGGGCGAGACCTGCTCGATCGCGAGCGCGGTGATGCGGATCGCGGGCGGGATCGCGTAGATGATCGTGGCCGCGACGCCCGCGGGCGCGCCGATCTGGAAGAACAACACCATCGGCGCGAGGTACGCGAACGTCGGCATGATCTGCATGTAGTCGAGCACCGGCGTGATCGCCCGGCGCAACCGCGGCGAGCGGCCCACCCACACGCCCAGGGGCAGCCCGGCCAGCAGCGACAGCAGGACGGCCGTGGCGACCAGGGCGAGGGTGTCGACGCTGTGCTCCCACACGCCCAGCACGCCGAACGAGGCGAACCCGGCCACGCCCAGCAGCGCGACCCGCCAGCCGCCCGCCAGCCAGCCGATGCCGCCCATCACGCCGAGCAGGCCGGGCCAGCCGAGCGCGTGCAGCACGGTCTCGAAGGCCTGGAACAGGCCGTCGATGAACAGCCGGATGTAGTTGATGAAGTAGAGGAAGACCGGGTTGGCGTTCTTGTTGTCGTCGACCCATTCGCGCGCGTCGGTGAGCGCGACGAACGTGCCCGCCTCGTCATCGTGTGGGAGCGTTCCCACCCCGCGGAAGACGACATAGCCCACCGCGAACGCGACCGCCGCCGCTGCCGGCAGGGCCCACCTGGGCAGTTTGACGCGGGGCGGGGTCCCGACCGCGGTCGCGCTCATGCCCCGGCCCGTACGGCCGGCGTCTCGTGCCCGGCCAGGAAGGAGAGCATGTCCACCCGGTCCACGACGCCCACGAGCTCGTCGCCGTCCATGACCCGGATCGGGTGGCCGGAGCCGGAGGAGACCTCGATGGCGTCCTTGACCACGGTCGCGGCGGGCAGGGCGGGGCCGTCCAGGGCCTCGCCCGGCTCGGGCGGCCGGGCGATCCAGCGCAGCGTCAGCACGTGGCTGCGCGGCACGTCGCGGACGAAGTCGGCCACGTAGTCGTCGGCCGGCGCGCCGACCAGGTCCTCGGGGGTGCCGAGCTGCACGATCGAGCCGGAGCGCATGATGGCGATGCGCTCGCCGAGCTTGAGCGCCTCGGACAGGTCGTGGGTGATGAAGACCATGGTCTTGCCGACCTCGCGGTGGAGCCTGATCACCTCGGCCTGCATGTCGCGGCGGATGAGCGGGTCCAGGGCGCTGAACGGCTCGTCGAAGAGCATGACCTCGGGGTCGACGGCGAGGGCGCGGGCCAGGCCGACGCGCTGCTGCATGCCGCCGGAGAGCTGGTCGGGGTAGGCGTCGCCGTGCCCGTCGAGGCCGACCAGGGAGAGGATCTCGCGGGCCCGCTCGTGCCTGGCGGCCTTGGCGGCGCCCTGGACCTCCAGGCCGTAGGCGACGTTGTCGATGACGCGGCGGTGGGGCAGCAGCCCGAAGTGCTGGAAGACCATGCTGACGCGGTGGCGGCGGATCTCGCGCAGGCGCGCGGGGCTCGCGCGGCCGATGTCCTCGCCGCCGATGGAAATCTCGCCGGCGCTCGGCTCGATCAATCGGGTCAGGCAGCGGACCAGTGTGGATTTGCCACTTCCGGACAGGCCCATAACGACGAAGACCTCGCCGGGCCGTACCGTGAAGCTCACGTCCCGCACGGCGGCCGTGCAGCCGGTCTTCTCACGGAGGGGGGCGGCTTCGAGGTGCTTGTCTTCACTGTTCAGCACCTTTTCGGCGGCGGACCCGAAGATCTTCCAGAGACCCTTGACCTCGATGGCCGCGCTCTCGGGAGCAAGCCCCATTTTGCCTCCCGTAGGTAGCTAGGACGGGGGCCAACATATGTGGTGAATAGCGCAAATCACAACGTCGTGACCGTCCAGATACCGGGGCGCTTCCCATGCGTTACTGCCTTGGAACGGGACAATCGCCTATAGGCGGACAGTCGCCACCTTCCGTGGTTATTTCCGGCCGAAAGATGGAGCCCCAGCTTCTCGCCTCATGCGACCCATCTCTCGAATTCTGGCGCGTAATGTTCGATTGGCCGCAACAGTCGGCATGTGTTCCAATTACCCCCACTTGCTGGATTTCCCAAGGGCCCGCACGGCCTTCCATATACGCCGATATGGGCGGCGAGAGGTTGCGTTCGGTGAGCACACAGTTAGGCGAAAGGCAGGCAAGAGCCGCCGACGAGGGAGGCTGGCGGCTACGCAATTGGCGTGTCCGGGCGCGGCTCGTCTCGTTGATCCTCATTCCCACCGCCGCCGCCGTCCTGCTCGGCGGCGTGCAGATGTTCGCCTCCACCGGCGCCGCCTCCGACTACGAACGCACCAACCAGCTCGCCCGCCTGTCCGACCAGATCAGTGAGCTCACCCACCAGGTGGCCCGCGAGCGCGCCGTCGCCGCCTGGTTCATCGCCAGAGGCCGCCCGGACAACGGCGTCGAGACGCTCACCCAGCAGGTCCGCGAGACCAGCGGCGCCGCCTCCACCGTCAAGGCCAGCGCCGAGGACCTGTCGGGGGAGGTCGCCGGCCGCACCGCCGACGAGCTGGAGGCCACCCTCGCCAGGCTCGACGACCTGACCGGGCTGCGCGAGCAGACCAGCAAGGGCGACCTGCTGCCCGGACCGTCCATCGAGCTCTACACGACCGTCATCAGCGACCTGATCTCCGTCCACGACGAACTCAGCAAGGGCACCGACGACGACGAGCTGTTCCGCCAGTCGCAGCTGCTCGTCGCACTGGCCAGGGCCAAGGAGGCCGTCTCCCGGCAGCAGGCGTGGATCACCATCGCGCTGCAGGCGGGCCGCTTCGAGCAGGAGCAGCTCAAGGCCGTCTTCGGCGAGCAGGCCCGCGAGACCAACGAGCGCCGGGCCTTCACCGCCGAGGCCACCGCTGACGAGCGGCGCGTCTTCGACGAGAACGTCAACGCGGCCGGCACCGAGCGCATGCTGTTCCTGCGCGAACTCGTGCTCAGCCGGGCCGCCAACAACCAGCCGCTCAAGGGCCTCGACCTGGCCAAGCGCGACGACGCCCGCGAGTGGTACGAGGCGGCCAGCGTGATGGTCGACTCCATGCGCGCCGTGGAGCGCCGCCAGTCCGCCGGCATCGTGACTCGCAGCGAGCAGCTCACCTCCGCCGAACGCCAGCGCGCCTACCTCATCGCCGGCGCCGTGCTCGCGCTGCTCATCGCCGTCCTGCTGATCACCACGGGCGTGGCCCGCTCTCTGGTACGGCCCCTGCGCAGGCTGCGCGGCGAGGCCCTGGAGATCGCCGGGCGGCGGCTGCCGGAGTTCGTCCAGCGGCTGCGCGAGTCGCGCGACGGCGGCGCCGACGTCGAGATCCCGCCCATCGGCATCTTCTCCAAGGACGAGGTCGGCGAGGTCGCGCGCGCCTTCGACGAGGTGCACCGCGAAGCCGTACGGCTGGCCGGTGACGAGGCGCGGCTGCGCTCCAACGTCAACGCCATGTTCGTCAACCTCTCCCGCAGGTCGCAGACGCTCGTCGAACGGCAGCTCACCCTCATCGAACGGCTGGAGCGCGGCGAACGCGACGACACCAGGCTCGGCGACCTCTTCAAGCTCGACCACCTCGCCACCCGCATGCGCCGCAACAGCGAGAACCTCCTGGTCCTGGCCGGGCAGGAGGCGGCGCGCAAGTGGAGTGAGGCGGTCGAGCTCCTGGACATCGTCCGGGCCGCGCTCGGCGAGGTGGAGAGCTACGACCGGGTCAGCATCCAGGTGCAGTCGGCCGCGGCGATCGCCGGGCAGGCCGTCAGCGACGTGGTGCACCTGCTGGCCGAGCTGGTGGAGAACGCGGTCTCCTTCTCCTCGCGCGACACCAAGGTGATCATCAACAGCAGCCGGATCGACGGCGGCGGGCTCATGGTGTCGGTCACCGACCAGGGCATCGGCATGACCCCGGAAGAGCTGGCCCAGGCCAACTGGCGGCTGGCCAACCCGCCGGTCGTGGACGTGTCGGTGTCGCGGCGGATGGGCCTGTTCGTGGTCGGCCGGCTGGCGCTGCGGCACAACATCCGGGTCCAGTTGCGCCGCCAGGACATCGGCGGGCTGACCGCGATGGTGCTGATACCGGAGGCGCTGCTGTCGGCGGTGACCGAGCAGGTGCCGGAGCCGGGCGGGCAGGCCTTCGACTCCTTCGACGTGGCCCCTGCCGCGACCGGCGCGCCGTTCGACTCCTTCGACGCTCCGGCCGCGCCGCCGTTCGACACGGGGCCCTCGCCCTTCGACACCGGATCCCCCTTCGACACGGGACCCTCGCCGTTCGACCCGGCGGCCTCGCCGTTCGCCGGAGGAACGCTGGGCGGATCCGCGCAGCCCGCGGGGAACCCGCCCATGGGCGGCCCGCCCGTCAGCTCACTGCTGCCCCGATCGCACGGCACGGGACCGCACTCGACGCCGCACGCGGGAGGCCCGCCGGGGGGACCGCCCGCCGGAGGACCGCCCTCCTTCGACGCCACGCCCTCCCACACGCCCTCCTACGACTCGGGGCCGCCCTCCTACGACGCCAGGCCGCAGCACCCGTCGCTCGACGTGCCGCTGCCCGAGTCCGAGCCGCGCTCCTGGTTCTCCGCGGCCACGCCGTCGATCGAGATGACCAGCCCCATCCCCAAGGTCGACGAGTATCTGCCGATCTTCGCGGCGGTCGAGAACGAGTCGAGCTGGTTCACCAAGTCCTCCCCCACCCCCGACCAGCGCACCGACTGGCAGTCGCCCGCCGACAGCGCCTGGCAGGCCGCCCGCTCGACCGGCGAGCCGGAACACGGTGGTACGACCTCTTCGGGATTGCCGAAACGCACGCCAAGAGCGAACCTTGTTCCGGGCTCTGCCACACCGGCGGCCCCACCGCCGCCCCCGCCGCCGGTCGAGCCAGACAGGCTGCGAAGCAGGCTCTCCAGCTACCAGCAGGGCGTCCGCAAAGGGCGCTCAGAGCTTGAGGAGAACCCATGAGAAATCTGAGCCAGGCGGCCAGGGACGTGAACTGGCTGGTCACCGGCTTCGTCGAACAGGTGCCCGGCGTGGCCCACGCGGTGGTCGTCTCCGCCGACGGTCTGCCGATGGCGTTCTCGCGAGGCTTCCCACAGGACCGCGCGGACCAGCTGGCCGCCATCACGGCGGGCCTGATCAGCCTCACCGCGGGCGCGGCCCGCGTGTTCGAAGGCGGCGGCGTCAACCAGACACTGGTCGAGATGGAGCACGGGCTCCTGCTCGCGATGTCGATCAGCGACGGGTCCAGCCTGGCCGTGCTGGCCGCTCCCGACTGCGACATGGGCCTCGTCGCCTATCAAATGACCATCCTCGTGGAGCGCGCGGGGCAGGTGCTGACGCCCGCCGTACGCGCCGAGCTCTCCGCAGCGCGCCCCTGGTGATCGGAGTCGACTGTGGCATCGTGGCATGACGGCCCGCCGGAGGCGGAGCGCAGCTCGCTGGTACGCATGTACGCGGTCACCGGCGGGCGTACCGCTCCGCGCAGCGGCCTGGCGATGGAGGCGCTCGTCTCCTCGGCGACCTCGGCGCAGCTGGGCATGGCCTACACACGGGAGTACCGTGCCATCAGCGAGCTGTGCCGCCAGGTCAGGTCGGTGGCGGAGGTCTCTGCATTGCTGAGCATCCCCCTCGGCGTGGCCCGCGTACTGATCGCGGACATGGAGGCGGAAGGGCTGGTACGGATCTACCAGCCGCAGTTGGACGCAGGCCTGCCGGACAGGAGCCTGCTGGAAAGGGTGCTCAGTGGACTACGCAGGCTCTAACTCGGGCCTCACCTCGACCAAGATCGTGGTCGCCGGTGGTTTCGGTGTCGGGAAGACCACGTTCGTCGGGTCGGTGTCGGAAATCATGCCTTTGACGACGGAAGCGGTGATGACGGATGCCTCCGCGGGCATCGACGACCTGGGGCTGATCCCCGGCAAGTCGACCACCACGGTGGCCATGGACTTCGGGCGGCTCTCCTTAGACCGCGAGCTGATCCTCTACTTGTTCGGAACCCCGGGCCAGCACCGCTTCTGGTTCATGTGGGACGACCTGGTGAAGGGCGCGATCGGCGCCGTCGTGCTGGTGGACAGCCGCCGCCTGGCCGACAGCTTCCCCGCCGTCGACTACTTCGAGAACGCCGACATCCCCTTCGTGATCGGGCTCAACGGATGGCACGGGCAGTTCCCCCACGTCGAGAACGAGGTGCGCGAGGCCCTCACGCTCTCGCCACACGTCCCGATCGTCCGCACGGACGCCCGGCACCGCGACGCGGTCAAGTCCACGCTCATCGCGCTGGTCGAGCACGCGCTCTCCACCACCGTGGCGTGATCTTCCCCGGCCGTACGGTGTACCGTACGGATCGTGACCATCGAGTACACCGGAAAGGGCGACCCGGCGCGCAGCCTCGCGCTGCTCTGGCGGACCAGCGACCGCGTCAGCCGTAAGGGCAAGCCGGACCTCAGCGTCGAGCGGATCGTCCGCGCGGCGATCGAGGTGGCCGACTCCGACGGGCTGCAGGCGCTGTCCATGCGGCGGGTCGCCGAGAAGCTGGGTGTGGGGACGATGTCGCTCTACACCTACGTGCCCGGCAAGCCGGAACTGCTCGACGTCATGCTCGACACCGTCTACGGGGAGGTCGAGCGGCCCGAGGATCTTCCGGGCGGCTGGCGCGAACGGCTGTCGCGCATCGCCAGGGAGAACTGGCGGCTCTACCTGCGTCATCCCTGGCTGCTCCAGGTCGCCACCTCCCGGCCGGTGCTGGGCCCCAACGTCACCGCCAAGTACGACTTCGAGCTACGCGCGCTGGACGGCATCGGGCTCACCGACGTCGAGATGGACGCGGTGCTCACGCTCGTCAGCGGGTTCGTCCACGGCACCGCCAGAGGCGCGGTGGAGGCCGCTCAGGCCGAGTCTCAGACCGGAATGAGCGACGAGCAGTGGTGGGCCGCCCACGCGCCCTTCCTGGCCCGCATCGGCGACACCGCCCGATTCCCCACGGCCGCGCGGGTGGGACAGGCGACAGGGGAGGCCCTGGGCGGCGCCTACAGCGCGGAGCACGCCTTCGAGTTCGGGCTGGAGCGCGTGCTGGACGGCGTGGAGGCGCTGATCGGGCGGCGCACCGCCTGAAGAACCCCGAAAAGCCGAAGCGGCCCCGCTCCGCGTGGAGAGGGGCCGCCGGGCCGTACCCGATGAACGTCAGACGTGCGCGGCGCGGATGCGGACCACGTGCTCCACCAGCGCGATGAGCGTCGCCTTGACCGAGTCGCGGTGCCGGGCGTCCGTGCGGACGATCGGCACGTGCGAGGGCAGCGCCAGCGCCTCCCGCACCTCCTCCTCGCCGTGCGGGAACTGCCCGTCCCACCCGTTGACGCCCACGACGAAGGGCAGCTTGGCCTCTTCGAAGTAGTCGATCGCGGGGAAGCTGTCGGCCAGGCGCCGCGTGTCGAGCAGGACGACGGCGCCGATGGCCCCGCGTACGAGGTCGTCCCACATGAACCAGAAGCGGTGCTGACCGGGCGTGCCGAACAGGTAGAGGATGAGGTCACGGTCGAGCGAGAGCCGGCCGAAGTCCATCGCCACCGTGGTGGTCTGCTTGTTCGGTGTCATGCCGAGGTCGTCGATGCCCGCGGACGCGTCCGTCATGACCGCTTCCGTGGTGAGCGGGAGGATCTCGGACACCGCCCCCACGAACGTCGTCTTGCCCACGCCGAAGCCGCCCGCGACCACAATCTTGGTGGATGTGAGGCCTGCGTTAGAGCCTGCACTGTGTTCATAGGCGTCGTAGGCCACTGAGCACCCTTTCGAGCATGTTGAGGTCTGGCTGTCCCTGGGCGAGACGTGGCTGGTGCAGGCGGACGAGTCCTTCGTCGGACATGTCCGCCACCAGCACGCGCGCCACACCGAGCGGAACCCGGAGCAGGGCCGAGATCTCGGCGACCGACCGGAAGGTGCGGCAGAGTTGCATGATCGCATCCTGCTCGGGCGTGAGCAGGGACAACTCGTCATCAGGGATCGACATGGAGGACACCAGGGTCTCCATGGCCAGGTGGTAGCGCGGTTCGGAGCGACCGCCGGTTACCGCGTAGGGGCGGAACAGGGGCTCGTCGTCCCCGTCACTGCCATACACGGGCCTGTCCCATCGATTTCATCGCATCACCGCGTCCTGGCTGCCTGGAGTTCCGCACGCAGGGACGGCGTGAGTGCCTGGCCGGCGCGGTCGACGAGCAGCGTCATCTGGTACGCCACCAACCCCATGTCGCAGTCGGGGGCGGCCAGCACGGTGAGCACGGAACCGTCGCTGATCGCCATGACCAGCAGCAGCCCGCGCTGCATCTCCACGACCGTCTGGGTGACGGCGCCGCCCTCGAAGACCCGGGAGGCGCCCACCGTCAGGCTGAGCAGCCCGGCGGACACGGCGGCGAGCTGGTCGGCGCGGTCCGGCGGGAAGCCTTCTGAGCTGGCCAGGCACAGCCCATCGGCGGAGACGACGACGGCGTGCGCGACCCCGGGAGTGTTCCTCACGAAGTCGGTGATCAGCCAGTCGAACCGGTGCGCCTCGTGGCTAAGGGTAGTCACGCTACCTCCCTAGCGGCAGGACGCTCGCTCACTCTTGTTCCTCCTGTTCACGTACTTCCGCACGACCGCGGCGCACACCCTGCTGGTAGCTGGCCATCCGGCTGCGGATGCGATCCGCGGACACCGGCGGCATCGGGGACAGCGGCTGGGCCTGCTGGCCCGCCGTGCCCGGCACCAGGTTGGCCTTGGGCGTGCGCTTGGGCAGACCGGCGGAGGTGAGTCCGCCGAGACTGGGGTCGCTGGCGGCCGCCGCCGCACGCCATCCGGCGTCGGCGGGGGTTCGCCACGTTTCCTCCCCAGAGGGTACGGCCTGCGGGGGTGCGGCCTCATCCCTCCTGGGCAACTCCTGTGCCTCAGGCGCCCGCTCGCCCTGCGCCTGAGCCCCCGGCGCCTGAGCCCCCGGCGTCTGAGTACTTGGCGCCTGCTCTCCCGGCGGCCGGCGGAACCAGGCCGACTCGACGGAGGCGAAGATCGGCAGGAACTCCTCCTGCTCAGGCTCCATCGGGGAGACGTCCACCGACGGCACGTCCCTGCGCCAGTGCTCGCGGACCGGCTCCGGCGTCCCGAACGGCTGCCGCATCGGTGGCCGGCTTGCCGGGGGCGTCGGGTATCCGCCACCGGCCGGTGGCGGCACCGGCGTCTGCGGCTGGAAGGCGCCGGTGGAGGGCGGGTAGGCGGGCCGTACCTCGGCGGTGGGCTGGGACACGGGGAAGGCCCCCGTGTTCTCCCTGGCCGGGACGGACGGGTCGGCGGCGGGGCCCCGCGTCGGCAGGGGCCCGGAGTCCGCGCTGGGGTACGACGGCTGCTCGACGCTGGGATAGGCGGGCTGCTCGACGCCGGGATACGCGGGCTGCTCGGTGCCCGGGTAGGAGGGCCGCTCCACACTCGGGTAGGAGGAGTGCTCCACGCTGGGGTACGCGGGCTGCTCCACGCTGGGGAAGGCGTGCTCCGCGCTGGAATGGGCGGGCTGCTCCACGCTCGGGAACGACGGGTGCTCCTGGCGGCGCTGCGGCGGCTGGGGTTGCTGCGGTCCGCTCGGGAACGACGGGAAGGTCCCGCTGTCCTGCCGGAAGGCACCGCCGTCGGTGTCGGCGGTGAACCCGGTCAGCCGTCCGCGCGAGGCCGTGAGGTCCTGCGAGTCGTAGCTGCCGAAGGAGTTGAAGCTCTGCGCGGGCGCGCCGAAGGCGGGTGCGGGCGCGGCCGCGGTGCCGCCGCCGAAGGCGGGCCGCTGGGCGTTGGGCTGCGGCTGCGAGCCGTCGGGGATCAGCGTGGGCGGCAGCAGCACCATGGCGATCAGGCCGGCGCCCTCGCCCTTGCGCAGCTGCACGCGGATGCCGTGGCGCAGCGCCAGCCGGCCGACCACGAACAGGCCCATCCGCCGCGAGACCGACACGTCCACGACCGGCGGCTCGGCCAGGCGCCGGTTGGCCTCGCCCATCTCGTCCTCGGTCATGCTGATGCCGGCGTCGCTCACCGACAGCAGCGCGCCGCCGCCCTCGATGACACTGCTGGAGACGATCACCTGGCTGTTCTTGGGCGAGAACTGGATCGCGTTCTCGACCAGCTCGGCGACGAGGTGGACGAGGTCGTTGGCGGCGCTGCCCACCACGGAGGTGGAACGGTGCACCTTGACCTGGACCCGCTCGTAGTCCTCGACCTCCGACAGCGCGGCGCGCACGACGTCGACGAGCTTGGCGGGCTGGCTGCGCCGGCGGGTGGGCTCGTGGCCGGCGAGGACCAGGAGGTTCTCGGAGTTGCGGCGCATGCGGGTGGCGAGGTGGTCGAGCTTGAACAGGTCGGCCAGGCGGCCGCCGTCCTGCTCGCCCTTCTCCAGGCCGTCGATCAGCGAGATCTGCCGCTCGACCAGCGTCTGGGTGCGGCGCGAGAGGTTGACGAACATCGCGCTGATGTTGCTGCGGAGCTCGGCCTCCTCGCCGGCCAGCCGTACGGCCTGGCGGTGGACCTCGTCGAAGGCCTTGGCGACCTCGCCGATCTCGTCCTGGCCCTCGATGTCGATGGGCCGCACCGCGCCCGCGGAGGTGTCACCGGTGATACGCAGCTTGCGCACCACGTCGGGCAGGCGGAAGCCGGCGATGTCGAGCGCCTCGGTGCGCAGCCGCCGTAGCGGCGAGACCATCGAGCGGGCGATGACGACGGTGAACAGCAGCACGGCCACGAGCAGCAGCAGGATGGCGACGCCGGCGACGACCGCGCTGCGCACCTCGGCGTTCTTCAGCTCCAGCACGCGGGCCGAGAGCCGCTGGGCGACCTCGTTCTCCACGCCGCCGATGGCGTCGATGACCTTGCTGTTGTCGTCGAACCAGACGTTGGGGTCCTCGATGAGGTGGTTGCTGAAGACCGCTCCGGCTTCCTTGTTCCCCGCGAGCACGATCGCGCGGGCCTTGGTCAGCTCGGTGCCGTAGTACTCGGTGGGCGGAAGCGCGTTGCGCAGCTTCATGCCGAACTCGACGCCGGCCTCGGCGCCGAAGTCGGCCTGGGCCTCAAGCTGGCGGGAGTGGGAGGCGATGAAGCGCTGGGCTTCCTGCGCGTCGACCGAGCGGTAGCGGTAGTAGCCGATGAGCAGCTGGTAGCGCTGCTGGGAGATCTCCTCCTTGGCCCGCGCGAGCGCGCTGAGGCCGCGGTGGTAGCCGATCGTCGCGGCGTCCTGGGTCAGCAGGCTCAGCTCGTCGTGCAGGCTCAGCAGGGAGTCGGTGAGACCGCGGTAGGCGGTCGGGACCTTGTCCGCGCGAATCTTGGCCAGGTTGAGCGAGGTCCGCACCATCATGACGGCGTGCTCGACGCGGGGACCGAAGTCGGCCATGGCGGTCAGGTCCTCTTGCAGGGCCTTGACCTGGTCGTTGACTTCTTTCTGGCGGGCGGTGAAGGCGCCCTTGAGCTCTCTGCCCGCGGCCCCCGCCGTGTACATCCACGTCCCGGTGTCACGCTCCAGACCGACCGTCTGCACAAGGTCGCGGATGCGCCCGCTCTGCTCGGCGGCGGCCGCCGCGCGGTCGTAGACGTTGACGCTTTCGACGGAGGTGACGACCCGGGCGCCCGCGAGAACCACGCCGGCCACCGTGGGCACGAGGATGAGCGCCGTCAGGCGCCATCTCACACGCCAGTTGCGCAGGCTGAACTTAGGCAGCGACCGCCTCGCGCGGTCCCGCCTCGCGGCGAGGCCGCTCTCGGAACTCCCCGTAGTCACTGCTTTCGTTACCCCTCAATCATCCCGTCTTCAACGGGTCGTAAACCGTCCACAAAGTATCCGCAGCAACTCACGTACCAGGCAAAACGGACACAATCGTTACAAATGTGACCGCAGAATGTGTGTTGTTGGTTACCGCAGTGCTGCAAGCACGAGATCGCGGACTTGCGTCCTCTGCGCACCGTCGCTGAGGGGGCGCCCGGCACGGTCTACCACATAGAAGACGTCCACCGCCTCCGCGCCGAGAGTCTCCACTCGGGCGGCGCGTACGTCAAGCCCACATTCCCCGAAAGCCCTGCCAATACGCCACAGAAGCCCCGGCCTGTCATGGGCTCTGACTTCCACGACGGTGGCGGTCGCCGAGGCGTCGTCCACCAACGTCACGCGGGGTGGAGCGACCGGTACGCGAGCGGGTCTCACCGACCGGGTACGGCGGGCCAGACGTTGCTCGATGTCAAGACGCCCAGCAAGGACGAGACGGAGATCGGCTTCGAGCGTGGCGGGATCCGGCGGCGAGCCGTACTCGGGAATGACCGCGAACTCGATCACGGCCGTGGCGCCCGCGGCCGCTGAGGAGGCCGAACGCACCACGAGCCGGTGCGCGGCGAGCACCCCGGCGGCGCTCCACAGCAGTCCGGGCCGGTCGGGGGCGACGACGGTGACCACTCCCCCGGCCACGCGTACGGCCCCGCCACCGTGCCGGGCCAGCGCCACCTGCGCCTCCGACAGGCTCGGCGGCTGGGGCGGCGGTGAGCCGGACAGCGCCGAACGCACCCTGCGCACGAGGTCGGCGACCAGCCCGGCCTTCCAGGAGTTCCACGCGGCGGGCCCGGTGGCGTGGCCGTCGGCACTGGCCAGCGCGGCCAGCAGTTCCAGCACCTCGCGCGAGCCCACGGTCGCGGCGACCTTCTCGATCGTGACCGGGTCGTCCAGGTCGCGGCGGGTGGCGGTCTCGGGCAGCAGCAGGTGGTGGCGTACGACGGTGGCGAGGATCTCCACGTCGCGCGCGGGCAGCCCGATCCTGGCGCCGATGTCGCGGACCACGACCTCGCCCGTGGCCGAGTGGTCGCCCGGCCAGCCCTTGCCGATGTCGTGCAGCAGCGCGGAGATCAGCAGGAGGTCGGGGCGGGAGACCTCCCGGGTGTGCGCGGCGGCGTTGGCCGCGGTCTCGACCAGGTGGCGGTCGACGGTGAAGCGGTGGATGGGGTTGCGCTGCGGACGGTGCCGCACGCGTTCCCAGTCGGGCAGCAGCTTGACCAGGACGCCCGCCTGGTCGAGCTCCTCCCACACCGGCACCGCGGCCCGCCCGGCGCCGAGCACCGCGACCAGCGCGTCGCGCGCCTCCTCCGGCCACGGGACCGGCATCGGCGCCGACCGCGCCGCCAGAACGGTGACCGTCGCGGGCGCCAGCGGCAGCCCCGACCCGGCCGCGGCCGCCGCCGCGCGCAGCACCAGCACCGGGTCCTTGCGCGGGTCGGCGCCGCGCGCCAGCACGACCTCACCGCCGTGCTCGACGACGCCGTCGGCCAGCGGGCGGCGTCCTCGCGGGCTCGGCCCCGACACCAGCCGGTCGACCGCCCGCCAGGTCACGTCGAAGGCGTGCGCGATCGTGCGGCCCGCCTCAGCGAGCCGGCGCATCAGCGCCTCCGCGTCCAGCAGGCCCAGCAGCCCCGCCACCGCGTCCTGCTCCTGCAAAACCAGGCGGTCGGCGCCGCGCCCCGTGACGACGTGCAGCGCGTGGCGCACGTCCAGGATGAACTCGTAGGCCTCGCGCGCCCTCGGCCCCGGCGCGGAGGCGACCCAGGCCGCCGCGACCGCCTGCATCGCCTGCAGGTCGCGCAGCCCGCCGCGGCCGTCCTTCAGATCGGGTTCGAGCAGGAAGGCGACCTCGCCGCTGCTCTCGGCCCGCCGGTCGGCGGCCTGGCGCAGTTCGGCCAGGCGGCGGCGCGAGTCGGCGCGCCACCCGGCCAGCACCGCCTCCCTGGCCTTCTTGGTCAGCTCGGGGTCGCCCGCCACGTGCCTGGCCTGGATCAGCCCGAGCACGGCCTTGAGGTCGTCGCGGGCCACGCGCACGGCCTCGTCGACGGTACGCACGGAGTGGTCGAGCCCCACGCCCGAGTCCCACACCGGGTACCAGACGCGGTCGGCGATCGAGGCGATGTCGTCGCGGCCCTCGTGCAGCAGGACCAGGTCCAGGTCGCTGCCCGGGGCCAGTTCGCGCCGCCCCAGGCTGCCGACGGCCATCAGCGCCGCGCCCGCGCCGTCGCCGGCCGTACGGAAGAGATCCTTGAGCCAGCGATCGGTGTCGGCGGCCCGCGAACCGCGGGCCGCCGCGAAGGAGCGCGCCTCTCCCCTCACGACACCTCCATGGTTTCCGGGCGAGTTCACAGCGCCTCGGGGCCCCGCTCTCCCGTGCGCACCCGGATGACCGTGTCCACCGGGACGGACCAGACCTTGCCGTCGCCGATCTTGCCGGTCTGGGCGGCCTTGACGATGACGTCGATCACGTCCTCGGCGTCGTCCTCCTCGGCCAGCACCTCCACGCGGACCTTCGGGACCAGGTCCACCTGGTACTCGGCGCCCCGGTAGACCTCGGTGTGGCCGCGCTGCCTGCCGTACCCGCTGGCCTCGCTGACCGTCATGCCCTTGATGCCGAACTGCTCCAGCGCGGCCTTCACGTCATCGAGCTTGAACGGCTTGATGACGGCGGTGATGAGCCTCATGCGTCCACCTTCTTCGTGGCAGGGACCGGGCCGTTGGAGGAGACCACGCCGGAGGCGTGCACGCTGCCGAGGTCGTAGCCGGTTTCGGCGTGCGTGGTGACGTCGACGCCGGCGACCTCGGCCTCCTGGGAGATCCGGAAGCCCATGGTCTTGTCGATGATCTTTCCGATCACCCATGAGAGCACGAACGAGTAGAGACCCACCACGACCGGGCCGAGCACCTGCAACCCGAGCTGACTGAGCTGGCCGCCCTCGATCAGGATGCCCTTGTTCTGGCCGGGCAGGAACGGGTAGGCGGCCACGAAGCCCAGTGCGACCGCGCCGATCACGCCACCGACCAGGTGCACGCCGACCACGTCGAGCGAGTCGTCGAAGCCCGCCTTGTACTTCAGGCCCACCGCGTAGCAGCAGCCGACACCGGCCAGCAGGCCGATGACCACGGCCGCCCAGGGGTCCACGAAGCCGCAGGCCGGGGTGATGGCGACCAGACCGGCGACCGCGCCGGAGGCGGCGCCGAGCGTGGTGGCGTGGCCGTCGCGCAGCTTCTCCACGATGAGCCAGGCGCCCGCCGCGACGGCGGCGGCGACCTGCGTGTTCATGAAGGCGAGGCCGGCGGTCTGGTCGGGGGCCAGCTCCGACCCGGCGTTGAACCCGAACCAGCCGAACCACAGCAGGCCGGTGCCGAGCAGGACCAGCGTCAGGTTGTGCGGCCGCATCGGCTCCTTACGCCAGCCGGAACGCTTGCCCAGCACCAGCGCCAGCGCGAGGGCCGCGGCGCCCGCGTTGATGTGGACCACGGTGCCGCCCGCGAAGTCCTCGATGCCCAGCTGGCCCAGCCAGCCGCCGCCCCACACCCAGTGCGCGACGGGGAAGTACACGACCGTGGCCCACACCAGGGAGAAGAGCACCCAGGCGCCGAACTTGGCCCGATCGGCGACGGCCCCGCTGATCAGCGCGACGGTGATGACGGCGAAGGTGAGCTGGAAGGCGGAGAAGACCATCAGGGGGAAGTTGTCGGCCGCCGCGGCCTCGGGCGTGACGTTGCCTCCCGCCACGATGAGGTTCTCGTAGACCGCGTTGTAGACGCCGCTGAGCCCGAGGTAGTCGAGGCCGCCGACGATCTTGTTGATGAATCCGGTGCCGTCTCCGGCGGTGTCGAAGGCGAGCGAGTAGCCGTAGAGCACCCAGGCGACGGTCACCACGATGATGCTGACGAACGACATCATCATCATGTTGAGGACGCTCTTGGCCCTGGTCATGCCCCCGTAGAAGAACGCGAGGCCCGGAGTCATCAGCAGCACCAGAGCGGTGCACACCAGCATCCAGGCGGTAGTGCCGCTATCGATCATCGACGCGACCTCCTTACACATTGGCGACTGACCGGAACTGTCGCTCTGCGGGGTTTCGCGGCTCGACCAGGCGTGTTTCACGTGCGTGAATCTCCACGCCGTGGTGTTTCGCCCTTGTTTCGGTCTCCGCACAGCCCGCGTTCGGGGCCGGAGGGGCGTACGCCCAAGCGGGCGCTAGGCCAAAACCTACTTTAATTATGGACAATCTCCCGTGAGGTCCATCACATTAAATTCGGACACCACGCGACTTTCCCTGCTTCGACGGCCCATCCGCCCCTGACGCTTAAAGCGGCGTTCACCGCCGCTTAGATAGGTTTGTTTACAGTAGAAGGCAAGATGCCTGATGAACGGGGGGTGTTCGGCATGTCCGCGACTTTGCTCGCGCCTACGGCCCGGCCACAGCACGATTTTCTTCCCGTCCCACCAACGGACACCGAAATTTCACTCTATTTTGGCCCGCAGCGCCGGTGGGTTCTGCTGGCCGTACCTTTGAGTCTGACCTTTACCGCCGGAACATTATTCCTCTTCTCCTTGCGCCACCCGATCCTGCTGCCCTTCCTGGCGGCGCTCGTGGTCAACCTGGCGGGCTGGCTGCTCTCCTACGTCGACGGCCAGCGCCAGCGCACCACCACCTGGGAGTCGCACCTGCTCCTGACCAAGGGCTGGCGCCCGGCCCGGCCTCCCGGCGTGGACGTGCTGCTGCCGACCATGGACGAACCGCTGGAGGTGCTGGACAACACCTTCGCCCACGTGACCCGCCTTGACTGGAACGCTCCACTCACCGTCACGGTCCTGGACGACGCCGACCGCCCCGAGGTGGCCGACCTGGCCCGCTCGTACGGCTTCGCCCACACCGTCCGCCCCGACCGCGGCCACCTGAAGAAGGCCGGCAACCTCAACCACGGCCTGTCCCTGACCGGCAACGAGGTCGTGGCGGTCTTCGACGCCGACTTCGTCCCACGCCCCGACTTCCTGCACCACCTGGTCCCCTATCTGGAGGACCCGCAGATCGCCGTGGCCCAGTCGCCGCAGTTCTTCGACACCGACCAGGGCATGCCGTGGATCCAGCGGACCGCCGCCGCCTCCCAGGAACTGTTCTACCGGTGGCTGCAGCCGAGCCGCGACGCCGACGGCGGCGCCATCTGCGTGGGCACCAACGTCGTCTACCGCCGCGCCGCCCTCGACCGCATCGGCGGCTTCCCCAGGATCGACCACAGCGAGGACATCTACACCAGCGTCGCGCTCATGAGGCACGGCCTGCGCACCAAGTACGTGCCGGTCCTGCTGGCCAAGGGGCTGTCGCCGGACAACGTCGGCTCGTACGTGGCGCAGCAGTACCGCTGGGCCATGGGCTGCCTGAGCCTGCTGTTCAGCCGCGACTTCCACCGCACACCGATGGGCTGGCGGGTGCGCCTGTCCTACTGGAGCGGCTTCCTGTCCTACTTCGTCTCGGCGCTCAACATCGCGGCCATCCCGCTGCCCGGCCTGATCATGCTCTACGCCTACCCGCAGGACGTGCGCGCCTGGCACATGATCCCGTTCGTCGGCCCGCTGTGGGTGGCGCTGGTGCTGCTGCCCGCGACCTCGGTCGGCCGCTACCGCTTCGAGGTCATCCGCGCCCAGACCCTCTACTCCTACTGCCACCTGTTCGCCATCGGCCACGCCCTGCGCAACCGGGTGTCGGCCTGGGTGCCCAGCGGCGGAGGAGGAGCCAAGCGCTCGCGCCTGGTCGTCACCATCACCCGCCTGGCCCTCGCCTGGCTGAGCGGAACCACGCTCGCGGTCTGGGCGGGCATCGCCTGGCGCGCCCCCGCCTATGGCTGGCACCACTACTGGGCGCTGACGCTGTTCGCCGCCGCGAGCACCTACATCGCCCTGCCGCTGATCCGCGACCTGTGGAGGTTCGTGCGATGAACCACCGTCAGCGCTGGCCGGAGACACTGGCCATCACCACCCTGCTGGTCCTGGCCATCGTGCTGGCCACCGGCTGGGCCGTCCTGCCTCCCGTGATCCCGTGACCGGGCACCGCAAGGACATCGACGGCCTGCGCGCGGTCGCCGTCCTGTTCGTCCTGGCCTTCCACGCCTCCGTACCCGGCCTGGGCGGCGGGTTCGTCGGCGTCGACGTCTTCTTCGTCATCTCCGGCTTCCTGATCACCGGCCTGATCGTGCGCGACCTGGCCGCGGGGACCTTCTCCCTCGCCGACTTCTACGCCCGCCGGGCCCGCCGCATCCTTCCGGCCGCCGGAGTGGTCCTGGTGGCGAGCGCGCCGGCGGCCTGGCTGCTGCTGCCGCCGCTGCGCGCCGCCGACGTGGCCGCCGACGTCTTCACCGCCGCCCTCTACGTGGCCAACTGGCGCTTCATCGCCCAGGAGACCGACTACCTGGCCGCCGACCGCGACCCGAGCCCGCTGCTGCACTTCTGGTCACTCGCGGTCGAGGAACAGTTCTACCTGGTGTGGGCTCCCTTGCTGCTGGCCGCGTTCTGGCTGGCCGGGCGCCGGGCCGTGGCCGCCGCCGCGGTGCTGGTCACGGCCGGGTCGTTCGCGCTGTCGCTGTCCTGGGACGGGCCCGCCGCCTACCTGGCCTCACCGACGCGGGCCTGGCAGTTCGGGGTGGGGGCGCTGGCCGCGCTGGCTCTGCCGTACCTCTCCCGCACGCCCCGCCTCCTGGCCGCACTCCTGGGTACGGCGGGAGCCGCGGCGCTGGCCTGGTCCCTGACGCTCGACGAGAGCGGCTATCCAGGGCCACAGGCACTGGTTCCCACGCTGGGGACGGCCGCGCTGATCCTGTTCCGCTCGCCGGTCTCGGCGCTGCTGAGCCACGGCTGGATGGGGGCGGCGGGGCGGCTGTCGTTCGCCTGGTACCTGTGGCACTGGCCGGTCGTCGTGCTGTTCGGCGACGGGCGGCCGTGGCCGGTCAAGCTCGCGCTGGTGATCGGCTCCGCGCTGCCCGCCTGGCTGACGATGCGGCTGGTGGAGCAGCCGGTGCGCTTCTCCAAGGTCGTGGCCGAGCTGCCGCGGCGCGGGCTGGCGGTGGGCACGGCGGCGATGACGGTCCCGGTGACGGCCGCGCTGCTGCTGGGCGGGGCGAGCGTGCCGCGTGCCGAGGTGGCCACCGCGGTGGTCGAGACGGCGCCGACCGTCGACGCGGCGGCGGCGCGTACCGACTATCCGCCCTCCGAAGGGTGCGAGGTGGCGCTGGCGACGACCACCAGCCCGCCGTGCCTGTTCACGCCCAGCGGCTCCGGGCGCGCGGGGGCGGTGCCCGGCAACGACCGCGTCGTGCTGCTCGGCGACTCGCACGCCGGGCAGTGGTTCACGATGGCGCGGCGGGTGGCGCACCGGCGCGGCTGGACGCTGGAGGTGCTGACCAAGCCGGGCTGCCCGCTGCCCGCGCTGAAGGTCGTGGATCCGCGCCTGGGCAGGGAGTACCGCGAGTGCGACGAGTGGCGCGAGAAGACCCTGACCAGGCTGGAGGGCGAGGCGCCGCCGCGGCTGATCCTGCTGGGCTCGCTGTCGGCCTACGCCGACGCGAAGACCACGCTGAAAGGCTGGCGGCCCACGCTGGAGCGGTTGTCGCGGCTGGGGGCGCCGCTGGTGTACCTGCGTGACACGCCGCTGCCCGGCATCGACGTGCCGGCGTGCCTGTCCGGCAAGCCCGCCGCGTCCTGCGCGTTCGCCCGCTCGCGCGGGCTGAAGCCGGACCCCCTCGCGGCGGGCAGGCGTCCGGGCCTGTGGACGCTGGACACCAGCGACCTGCTCTGCCCCGGCAACGGCCCCACGTGCCCGGCGACGCTCGACGGCGTCGTGCTCTACCGCGACGACTCCCACCTGACCAACACGCTCGTCCAGCGACTCGCTCCCCGCCTGGAGCAGCAGTTGGAGGAGCTCGACCTGATCCCCACGGTGCTATGAGAATCCTCACCTGCCTCCTGCTGATCTGTGTCCTCGCCGCGTGCGGCGGCGGCACGGACCGGCGGGAGGTCTTCCGCGACGACTTCGACGGCCCTGTGCTCGACACCGCGCCCGGCACCGGGCGCTGGCGGTACGAGACCGGCCCGCCGGAACGCTGGGGCACCGGCGAGATCGAGACGATGACCGCCTCTCCCGACAACGTGGCCCTCGACGGCAAGGGCCACCTGGCCATCACCCCGCGCCTGGAGGGCGGCCGGTGGACCTCCGGCCGCGTCAGGACCCAGCGTGCCGACTTCGCCGTCCCGCCCGGCGGCACGCTGCGGGTCGAGGCCCGCCTCGCGCTGCCCGCCGTCTCGCCCGCCGACGGCGCGGGGTACTGGCCGGCGTTCTGGATGCTGGGCGGGGAGACCGGCTGGCCGGCCGTGGGCGAGATCGACATCATGGAGGCGGTGAACGGCCGGCCGTCGGTCACCGGCGCCATGCACTGCGGCACCATGCCGGGGGGCCCGTGCCAGGAGCCGAAGGGTCTGGTCACGCCCGAGCAGCCGTGCCCCGGCTGCCACGGCTCCTTCCACACCTACGCGGTCGAGGTGACCGAGCGGGCCACGACCTGGCTGCTGGACGGCAGGCCGTACTTCACCTTGGACAGAAGCCTGCCGCGGGCCTTCTTCGTGATACTCAACGTGGCGGTCGGCGGCGGCCTGCCCGGCCCGCCCAACGCGGCGACCGTCCCCGGCCGGCCGATGCTGGTGGACTATGTCAGCGTCACTACACTTAGGGCCGCCTAACCTAACTGACCAAGGAATCTCATGCGCCTGCGCGTGGCGATCGCCGCACTGCTGCCCGTCCTCGCCCTCGCCGCCTGCGGAAACTCCGCGGACCCGGCCGAGGGCACCGGCCCCACCCATACGGTCAAGCACGCCATGGGCGAGACCAAGGTTCCGAAGACGCCCAAGCGTGTCGTGGTCCTCGACACGGACAAGCTCGACACCATGGTCTCCCTGGGTCTCGCCCCCGTCGGCGCGGCCCAGGCGGCCGAGAACCAGAAGTGGCCCGCCTACCTCGGCGACGCGCTCAAGGACACCAAGTCCGTCGGCACCCTCCAGCAGCCCAATCTGGAGGCGATCATCGCGCTGAAGCCGGACCTCATCCTCGGCACCAAGTTCCGCCAGGCCGCCTTCTACGACAAGCTCAGCAAGATCGCCCCGACGGTCTTCACCGAGAAGGTCGGCGTGACCTGGAAGGAGAACTTCACGCTCGACGCCGACGCGCTCGGCAAGCCCGCCGAGGCGGCCAAGCTCCTGTCGGACTACGAGACGCGCGCCAAGACGGTCGGGCAGAAGTTCGCCAAGCTCAAGCTGAGCATCGTGCGCTTCATGCCCACCGAGATCCGCATGTACGGCCCCGAGTCCTTCAGCGGCATCGTCGTCGGCGACGCCGGCGTCGGCCGTCCCGAGGTCCAGATGCTGGCCGCCCAGGAGGACAGGCGGTTCGGCAAGCTGAGCCAGGAGAACATCGCCCAGGCCGACGCCGACGCCCTCTTCTACAGCGCCTACGGCGAGGCCGCCGCCGCGTCGCAGGCCGAGGTCACCGGCGGGCCGCTGTGGAAGAAGCTCAAGGCGGTCACCTCCGGCCACGCCCACGCGGTGGACGACGAGGTCTGGATGCTCGGCATCGGGGTCAAGGCCGCCAACGGCATCCTGGACGACCTGGACGAGTACCTCACCGCGCCGGCGTGAGCCGTACCTCGTCTCCCACCCGCACGTCGCCGGGCCGCAGGACCCGGGCGTAGACCCCGGCGCACGGCTGCGCGCCCATGTCGAAGACCTCGACGCGGTTGTGGCGGGCCACCGTGCGCAGCGCGTCGGTGTCGCGCGGCAGCCCGCCGTGCGCGAGCGTGGGTACGGCGCAGCGCGGGCTGGCCGCGATGACCTCCAGCTCCGCCGCCCCGAGGCGCAGCCGGGCGCCTGCCCACGTGTTCTCGGGGAAGCCGTCGCCGGGCGTGTCGATCACGAGGTTGGGGCGGTAGCGGACCGCCTCCATCTGCCCGCGCGCGCTCAGCTCGCCGATGCGCCGCACGGTCGAGGTGGTGATGAGGTGGAGCGGGGCGAAGTCGAAGAACGTCCCGGGCGCGGCGGCGGCCAGGTAGGTGATGGTGTGGCCGACCTCCTGTTCGATGCCCCGTTCCAGCACCTCTTCCGGGATCGAGCGCTCCAGTTCGGCCGCGGGGGGCGGCGTGTCGGCGAGCCGTACCTCGCGGCCGAACAGCCTGGACAGCTCGGCGTCGCCGGGCGGCGCGACGCCGTCGAGCGTGAGCAGGTCGCGCCACAGCCGGGGGTTCTTGGCACTGGCGACCTTGCCCGTGGAAACGTCGACGACGGCGCGCACCCGGTCTCCGGAGAGCCCTCGCTCAGTGATCTCGCCGGCGTCGAGGTCTTCCCCGAGCATCGACTTGACCGGATAGCGGCGCAATGCCCCCACAACACCGACAAGATCACTCATTTCATGATCTTACGACGTGTGCGGAGCTTTTGCCGGTTTCCACAGCGATCCATCGAGCACCAGCGGCGCGCGCCGGGCCGCGAGGTGTCGAGAAACAGCAGGTAGCAGCGCTCGCCGCCGCACATGCGCACGCGTTCGACCCGATCGCCGGAAAACAGCTCGATCGCGTCCCGGGCCACCGCCGACAGGAACTGCGACCCGGTCACCGGGTACGACCACTCCCTGGCCCGGCCGGCCCCCATGACCGGAACCGGCGGCGGCGCGGCTGCCAGCTCGTTCAGGATCGCGTGCGGCTCCGGTGGGTCCGCGTCGATCCTGACCTCCGCCACACCGGCGACCTTGAAGCCGGGGGCGTCGTCCTTCACCGCCTCCATGGCGAGCGACAGGATCGCGCCGCGCAGCCGTTTGGCGTCGGCCAGCTCGTCCGCGTCCGCCCGCGCGGGGCCGTCCACGCCGAGCCTCGATCCGGCGATCCATTCGGCCAGATCGGCGGGGGCGTGCAGCCGTTCCCACGGGTTCACCGCCCCGCTGAGCAGGAATTCCAGGCACAGCGTGCCCGCGTCGAACCTGAACCGCTGACCGTCGCCTCCGGTCAGCACCATCGCGCTTGCGCTCTCCACGGGAGCAGTGTAACACTGGACACCAGTTAAACCGGTGTACGTAGAGGAGACGACGATGAACGAGATCATTGAGCTGACCGAGCGTTCGTGGGAAGCCAACAGGAACGGCGACGCCGCCTTCTTCGACCGCTTCCTCACCGCCGAACCGGTGAGCGTCTCCCCCTGGGGCGTCATCACCGACCGGGAGGCGATCCTCAAGGGCTTCGCCGAGAACCGCAACCCCTACACCCGCACCGAGCAGTCCGGCCACCGCGTGGTCCGGCTGACCGAGGACAGCCTCGTCCACATCAGCCTGGTCGAGATCGACGTGCTGGTGAACGGCACCGAGAAGCAGACCGTGCGCTACCAGGCCACGACGACCCTGGTCCGCCAGGACGGCGAGTGGAAGGCCGCCGTCTTCCAGGTCACCCCCGCCGGAGCCTAGGGATCCAGGCGGGCACCGCCCTGCGGTAGTCCTCGTACTCCTGCCCGAAGGTACGGCGCAGCGTCGGCTCCTCGTAGAAGCGCACGAACGACCACGTGACGATCCCGACGAGCGCCGCGTACCAGAGCAGGCTCAGCCGTCCGAGCAGCAGGGCCTGCCCGACGATGGCCAGCTCGACGGCCACGTACATGGGATTGCGGACGTAGCGATAGAAACCCCCCACCACGAGGCGGCTCGGCGCGGCCACCGGCATCGGCGTGCCCAGCCCCTCGACCACGAAGCGGACGAACGCCGGCACGATCACCACCGCCCCCGCCACGACCATGACACCGCCGAGCCCCCGCAGCGGCGGCCACATCGGCCCGGAGTGCCAGCCGGTGATCAGCCACGGCGCCACCCCGGCCACCAGCCCCGGCCCGAGGACGAAGAACAACGACGTCACCGTCGCCGCCACCGGCTTCCGCATCCGCATTACCCCCAGAAGCGCCGAAGATGAGGGACGAGCTCGGCGGCCCGCTCGTCGGGGAAGAAGAGCCGGCCACCGTCGATCTCGACGACCTCCCGCACGCCCGGGATGGTGTCGCGCAGCCAGCGCGCCCATTCCACGCCGAAGAAGACGTCACCCGTACCCCACACCACAAGCGTTGGCACGGCAAGCACCGTCAGTTGCGGCTCGATGGCCACCATCTCCTTGGCGTCGATCCCGGCCAGGAGCCGCTCGAAGGCCCGCCCGCCGCCGGGCTTGGCGAACATCGGCCGCAGGTACGCCTCCACGAGGGCCTCGGGGTCGTCGATCCGCTCGTAGCCCTCGCCGTACACGCTCTGGCCGATCAGGTTGGGGTGCTGGATCAGGGCCTCGACCAGGGGGACGAGCTCGCCTTTGGCGGCCAGGTCGACGGTGGGGCGGAAGGCCTCGGGCGGGGTGTTGTCGTGGACGTCGCAGTTGGTGAGGGTGAGGGAACGGAGCCTGTCCGGATGGCGTACCGCGAAGATCTGGGCGATCGCGCCGCCGGTGTCGTTGGCGACCATGTCGACCTGGTCGAGTCCCAGGTCGTCGCAGAACTCGG
The DNA here is from genome assembly GCF_044457345.1 of Nonomuraea sp. NPDC050547. NCBI lineage: Bacteria > Bacillati > Actinomycetota > Actinomycetes > Streptosporangiales > Streptosporangiaceae > Nonomuraea > Nonomuraea sp. NPDC050547. The sequence goes on along the minus strand of NZ_JBITGW010000004.1, from coordinate 490,507 downwards.
CCAGCGCTTCCGCCAGTCCCGGCAGAGTGAGGTCGTCGGCGATCGGGCTGTCGCCGTGGACGGGCAGATCGGGTGCGACGCATCGCCGTTCGCCGCGTAGCTCGGCGATGACGTTGCGCCAGAGGTAGGAACTCGTGCCCACGCCGTGCACGAACAGCGTGGCCGGCCCCTGGCCCTCGTCGATGTGGTTGAGCATGAACGCCTCCAAACAAACCGACTGTCGGTCTGGAAAATACCCGACTGGCAGTCGGTATGTCTAGAGTTGGTTCATGAACCTCAAGGCAGAGCGGGGCGCGGCCACCCGCGACCGGGTCCTCACGGTCGCGCGACGCCTGTTCGCCGAGCAGGGCTACGAGGGCACCTCGATCGAAACCGTCCTGCAGGAGACGGGGCTCAGCCGGGGGGCGCTATACCACCACTACTCGGGCAAGGACGCCCTGTTCGAGGCGGTACTTGAGCAGGTGGAGACGTCCGTGGGGGTGCGGCTGATGGAGGCGGTGAAGGGCATCGCCGACCCGGCCGAGGCTCTGGTGACGGGGTGCCTGGCATGGGTACGAATGGCCCACGACCCGGCCACCCGCCGCATCGTGCTGATCGACGCACCCGCCGTACTGGGGTGGGAGAGATGGCGAGCGCTGGAGGAACGGCACGCGTTCGGCATGCTGAAGGCAGCGCTGAGGGCGACCGGACGGGTGCCGAGAGCGGCACTGGACGTGTACGCGCACATGCTGCTGGCCGCGATCAACGAGAGCGTGTTGCTGGTGGCGAGGGGGAACGAGCTGGAAGGCGCCGAGAAGGCGGTGGAAGACTTCCTTCACCGCCTCCTCCGCCCCTAAAGGCAAGGTCATCGCCCTTGGCGCGCTTCGCGCTTCTGGAGCTCAGGCGTTTCTCCAGTCGAGCTGAAGCTCGACCCCTGAAGGGCCTCCCTTCGGTCGGGCCGCCATATCGAGGCCCCACCCGTTGCCCAGCTAGGCGGCTGGCCAGCTCCTGCCCACCCGTGCCAGTTGGGGTGGGGGCCGGCTGACTGCCCATGGCCAGATCCCGCCCACCCCTTGCCCAGCTAGGCGGCCAGCCAGCTCCTGCCCACCCGTGCCGGTTGCGGTGGGGACCGGCTGGGTGTCCTTGGCCGGCTACGTCGATGTGACCGGCCGGCGCGAACCTCAGTGACACGAACCTGGCCGAAGCGCCCCTGACCCATCGGACCCCCATCAACGGCCGAAGCGCGTCGAGTGTCTCGCCCCGTGGCCCGCTCCTGGTCGAAGGCTCGGACCGGCCGTGCTCACCGGACCACGTTGAGCCGGTGAGCGCGCGGTGAGGCCGCGGTGAAGGGGGCCCACCAAGATCAGGGCCATGGACCTGTTCACACCGAGCGTGTGAACCCGAGACGGCCGCAACCGCTCCCGTCGCGGGTCCCTGACAGGTCGATGAAGGCAAGGCCAGCCGGGCCTTGTCAGCCATCGGCACCTGAGTCGAAGGAGACGCTCATGCAAGTCCCCCGCTTTCTGCCCGGCCTTCGCAGCAAGTTCCTTCCCAAGGCGGCCGCCGTCGCGGCCCTCGCCACCGTCCTCACCACCGCCGGCTTCGGAACCAGCGCCAGCGCCAGCAGCAGCGCCAATGCGGCCTCGTGTCGGGACTTCGTGGCAACTGACACCATGGTTGCCGTGACCTGCGAGGCCCGCCCCCACTCACAGTGGCGCGTTGCCGGCAAGTGGTGCAGTTCCGGCTTCAACTGCAACACCGTCCTGGGCAACTGGGCCGGCCACGGCGGGAGGTCGACCGCCTACCACCCCGGCGGCAAGCACTTCACTGACTCATGGATCCTCGCGCGCTAGATGCACCCGGGAAGGGGCGTGTGAAGCGCTCCTCCCCGTCTTCACCATGCCGACGCCGGCTCCCAGGCCGGCCTCCCGGGCGGGAAGATCCACAGTGCTGGGCCGGACGGATACCGGCGGGGGCGCCGCCGTACGGCTTCGGCCCGGGAGAACCCGCCGGCCACGCCTCCTAGGTCGTGGTGTCGGTCGCGTACTGCGGACGGCCGCTGGGCCGGTAGACCTGGATCGTTATGCCATGTGAGGTGGCTCGGGAGTCGATCAGTTCCAGCGCCGTGTCCGGGCCGGCGTCGGGGAACAGCCGCCTGCCCTGGCCGACGACCACGGGATACGTGATCAGGATGATCTCGTCGACCAGCTGGTTGGCGAACAGCCAGCGGACCAGGTCGCCGCTGCCGTGTACCTGTAGTTCGCCTCCGGGTTTGGCCTTCAGGTCGCCGATGGCGGCTGCCACGTCTGTGGACAGGACGGTCGTGTCCGCCCATCGCGGGTCGCCGAGCGTGGTCGAGGCCACGTACTTGGGCCGGGAGTTCAGGGCCGCTGAGATCGGGTTGTCGCCCTGCTCCGCCCCCCAGGAGCCGGTTCCCCACGAGCCGGCGAAGATCTCGTAGGTCCGGCGGCCGAACAGGAACGCGTCGGCGCGCTGGTAGACCGCGCCGAGGAACGCCTCGGCCTCGTCGTCGAAGAGCGGCAGCGCCCATCCACCGCGCTCGAATCCGCCCCTGCGGTCCTCATCCGACCCGCCGAGGCCTTGCATCACGCCGTCGACAGAGACGTTCATGATGGTCGTCAGTTTCATGGTCCCGCCTTTCTTCTCGTTGGACTGTTACGACCCGGGGAGCGCGCCGAACTCATCGATCGGTCCCTCGTGCGTCCGCGCGGCCACCGCCACTGCCTCGGCGAGCTGACGGCTTGACAGGTTCGGGAACACGCGCTGGTGTACTGCTGCGGCCCCGCGCCGGCGCTCGCCGCGGCCGGGGCCGCCTTCCCCGCCGGACGCCTGCACCTCGAACGTTTCCGCCCAACACCACCTTCGAGGTGGGGTGCGCCCGATCGGGCCAGACGGTTCCCGTCTCCCCGGAGGAATCGATGCTGGACGCCCTGACGTACGCCGGGCCGCCACCACGAAGAGTCGACTCAGCCCTCGTCGGTGGTGTGGTCCTGACGCGTCTGGATGTTGGTGGCGCCGTCGCCCGTGGAGATGATCCCGCTGTTCTCACCCCTGACAACGACCGACCGCTCCCCCGTGGCCGAAACGCCGGACGGTCCCCCGCCATCGGACGGAGGATCGGGTTCAGCGGCGGACGGCCGGGTCAGCCAGAACGCGACCAGCGCGCCGGCCGCGGCCACCGCCACGGCGACACCCGTCCACCCCCAGCTCCATCCGGCATCGGTCAGCACCTGGTTGCTGGCCACCGCCGTACCCACGCCGAGCGGTACCGACAACAGAAGCAAGATCCGCCGGCCCCAAGCCCGTGTACGTCCGCGCATACCGGCATCTTCGACTCCCAGCCAAGGCCGCGCAACGCGTTCACGCGTCACCCATCGCACGAACCGTCGTCACGGCTGCGCGGTGAGAGGCGCAGGCGGGACCGTCGCCTCGTGGCGTGGGTTGGCGAGGTCGTGGGCGGAGCGGGTCAGCCAGATCAGGCTCAGGGCGCCGGCGACCGCCGAGACCGTGCCGGGGACGTTGCCGACGCCTTCCAGCAGCCGGTCCAGCAGCGAGGAGGTCAGCATCAGGACCAGGGCGGCGATGCCGTACGCCACGGTGGAGGTTTGCCAGCGGCCGTCATTGCGCTGCGCCCGCAGGATCAGCACGGTCCACAGCAGTCCCGCCACCCCGCCGACCAGGACCAGGAAGTCGCCCACGGGCATGCCGAGCCAGTCGAGCACCTCGGAGACCGCGACGCTTCCGTACGCGACGACGCCGAAGGACCGCATGTGGTCGCCATGTTTCAGGCCACGCGTCAGCACCGGGTGGTACAACCACACCACCGCCAGCATCACCGCGGCGTCGAGCAGGCTCATCCACCATGACCAGGACGTCACGAGGGGATAGATCAGCCAGGACGCCGCCGCGACGTACAGCGCGATCCGCAGTCGCGCCGTGTCCCGATCCATCTCGAACGGCGGGCCCACCAGCGGCCCGCGCAGGCCCTGCCACAGCGCCCACGCCCACATCGCGCCGACCAGCCCCAGGATGACCACGCTGCGCCACGTCACCGCGAGGCTCTCATCCATCTCGGGCACCAGCGTCAGCCGCAACATCGCGCTCAGATCGCCCGAGATCAGGGCGAGCGCTCCGACGATCGCCAGCGCGACGACGTAGACGCCCACGACGAGAAGGGCGAGAAGGCTTAATCGGTATCGACGGGACACGTGGCACTTCCTGGGGTGAAGGTGATCGAACGCCTCACCCTAGCGAGCCTTCGACCCCCCAGTCGATCAAGCATTCCTTCGGGCGGCCTAAGGAGAGGGTGCGCCTTGGAACCAGGCGGAGGTGGCCGGGCTGCCGCAACCCAGCCCGGCCCGATCGGGACCGGTCCCGCTTCCCGACCGGCCGCGGCGCTCACCCGAGCAGAGGGCCTCCGTTGGAATTGATCATTGTCGCCGCTGCTCGCGTGGATGATTCGGGACGAGCATGAGTTTGCCGCCGGGACGACGCGACTGGCTGAGCCCGGCGGCCTCGGGGATCTGGTCGAGGGTGTAGGTACGGGCGACCGACACGGCCAGGACGCCTTCGCCGGCCAGCCGGGCGAACTCGTCCAGCCGGTCGTAGCGCATGTCGATGCGGGTGATCCGGGTGCCCAGTTCGGCCGCGGCGGCGAAGTCGGAGACGGTGAGGACGCGGTCGGGGTCGCCGGTCAGCTTGATGAGGGCCGGCAGTGAGCCGCCGGCCGGGCTGGTCTGGTCGGGGCGGTCGATCCGGCCGCCGGTCGGGGCCGTGTCCAGGGCACGGTCGACGCGGCCTCGCGCTACCGGGCAAGACATCGCGAGACGATTCCCTGGGCGGCGGTACGCAAAGGTCAGGGCTATGCGACCTCCCGGATCCATGTCCGGGTTGTCCGCTCAGAAAGGCGGTGTCAACCGGCTCGCATCCGTCGAGGAACACCCTGCGGGCCTACCTCAGGCAAGGAGTGCGTTCATGCGGATGTCCCTCAGCTCGATCGCCGTGCTCACGCTCGCGTGCGCCGCCTGCTCATCCCCCGGTACGGCGGGCCTGCCGGCACCGGCGCCCGCCACGACCATCACGTCACCGTCCGGCCCCACCCAGTCCCCGACATCCTCCCCCGAACCCCCGGAACCGTCAGCCGCGAGAGCGAAGATCCCCGACGTCGTCGGTATGAACCTGCAGGCCGCCCAGGACACCATGCAGGCGGCCGGCTTCTACTTCCTCGACGACCAGGACGCCACCGGACAGGACCGGCTGCAGATCTACGACCGCAACTGGGTCGTCACCAGGCAGACACCGGCCGCGGGCCGCAAGGCGGACCCGGCGACCCGCATCACCCTGTGGGCCAAGAAGCACGGCGAATAGCCTGTGCGATGGCAACTCTGGGCCGGTTCGGCCCATGTCATCGGAGATCCGGAAGCGCAATGGGCGGCATCCGGTCCGCCGGAGAGACGACCAGGTTGAGGTGAGCACCGCCTAGACCCACTGACTCTGGACCTTTGATCAATCTCCGGGCATCGAAAGACCGGCGCCGCCCCAGAGCAACGAAGACCCGTTGCCCGGCCAAGGACACCCACCCGGCCCCCTACCTACCGGCACGGGTGGGCAGGAGCTGGTCGGCCACCCAGCCGGGCAAGGGGTGGGGCCCCAAAGCAAGGCGCCCGGAGCGAAGCGGAGGCCCGACAGGGGTCGAGCCCCGGCTCGACTGGAGAAACGCCTGAGCCCCACAAGCGCGAAGCGCGCCCAAGGCGATGACCTTGCCTTTCGCCAGGCAACACGCCTGAGCGCGAAGCGCGATGACCTCGCTTTTAGGCGGCGGCCATCTTGCGGAGCCGGGCCAGGGCGTCTCGCTCGATCCGCCGGGCCCGGTCTCGCCCGATCCCGTACCGCTCTCCGACCTCGGTCAGCGTGTGCTCGCGCCCGTCCACCAGCCCGTAGCGCCACCTCAGCATCTCGGAGGTGTCGCCCTCCAGGTCGGTCAACCACTGGTCAAGCCGCTCACGCTCAAGGATCTCGATCGCCTGCTGCTCGGGATCGGCCCACGTCTCGTCCGCGATCATGTCGCCAAGCTCGGTCTCGTCCTCGTCTCCGACGCCAAGCTGCAGCGAAACGGGGTCGGACGCCCACCGGCGCAGTTCGCGAACCCGTTCGATGGGCAGTTCCAGGACCTGAGCGAGGTCGTCATCAGTGGGCTCAGTGTCGAACTCGGCCAGCATGTCACGCCGTACCCGCATCAGCCGGGTCATCTGCTCACCGGCATGCGTGGGCAGCCGTACCGGGCGAGCCTGTTCGTGAATGGCCCGTCCGACCGACTGCCTGATCCACCACGTGGCATACGTGGAGAACTTGTACCCCCGCTGGTAGTCGAACTTCTCCACCGCTCGCACCAGTCCCAGGTTCCCCTCCTGGACCAGGTCGATCAGCGGCATCCCCCGCCCGGAGTACTTCCGGGCAACCGCCACGACCAGCCGGAGGTTGGCCTGGATGAACTCGTCCTTCGCCCGCTGTCCCGATATCGCCAGCCGTTCGAGCTCCTCGTCGGCGACGTCCCCGATGCGGGGCTCCGAGCCTCCGCTGTCGAGCAGTTGCTCGGCGAAAAGCCCCGCTTCGATCCGCTTGGCGAGCTCGACCTCCTCCTCGGCGGTGAGCAGCGGGACCCGGCCTATCTCCGCCAGATAGGTTCCGAGCAGGTCGCGTTCGGCGACCTCCTGCGTGCGACTCCCCGTAGGCCTTGCCATCCCCAGGCACCTCGTTCCCGCAGCTGCGTTCTATACCCGGCCAACGTGTGGTCCGAAGCAAAGATTCCCTAAACAGGTACGCCGCTGGGATGGTTCTGGTTGTCCTCCTTCAGGAGGAGACGGCCGCTACCAAGGGTACGCCCGGGCGGTATGCGAGGTGCACATACGAGGGTGCGTCGAGGGTCACGTAGTCCGCGCGCGACCCCGGCCGCAGCACGCCGACGTCCTCCCGCCGGAGCGCGCGGGCCCCGCCGTACGTGGCGGCCCTGACGGCTTCCAGCGGCGTCATCCTCATCTCCCGTACGGCCAGCGCGATGCAGAACGGCATCGACGAGGTGAACGACGAGCCGGGGTTGCAGTCGGTCGCGATGGCCACGGTGGCCCCGGCGTCGATGAGGCGTCGCGCGTCCGGGTAGGGCGAGCGCGTCGAGAACTCGGCCCCCGGCAGCAGCGTGGCCACGGTGCCGGAGGAGGCCAGCGCGTCCACGTCCGCGTCCGTCAGGTGCGTGCAGTGGTCGGCGGAGGCCGCCCCGAGCTCGACGGCGATCCGCACGCCGGGCCCCTCGGTGAGCTGGTTGGCGTGGACCCTGGGCAGCAGCCCGGCCTTGATGCCCGCGGTGAGGATCTCCCGCGTCTGGTCGCCGTCGAACGCGCCGCGCTCGCAGAAGACGTCCACCCATTTCGCGTACGGCGCGCAGGCCGCCAGCATCTCCCCCGCCACGAGCCGCACGTAGTCGTCGGCGTCCACCCCGGCGGGCACCACGTGCGCGCCCAGATAGGTGGTCTCGTCGACGAGCCCGGAGGCGATCTCCAGCGAGCGCCGCTCGTCCTCGACGCTGAGCCCGTAGCCGCTCTTGATCTCGACGGTCGTGGTGCCCTGGCGGCGCATCTCGGCGAGGAGCGCGGCGGCGTGCGTGGCCAGTTCGGCGTCACTGGCGGCGCGCGTGGCGGCGACGGTGGTGCGGATGCCTCCGGCCGTGTACGGCTGGCCGGACATGCGCGCGTCGAACTCGGCGGTACGGTCACCGGCGAAGACCAGGTGGGCGTGGCTGTCCACGAAGCCGGGGATGACGCAGCGCCCGGCGGCGTCCTCACGTTCGTCGGCCTCCGGCGCCTCGGCCGCGGGCCCGGTCCAGACGACGCGGCCGTCCTCGACGACCATGGCGGCGTCCGCGATCTCCTCGCGGGCGGGGTCGCCCGTGTAGAGGAGGCCGATGCCGTCGATCAGTTTCGCGCTCACCGCAGGGCTCCTATCGCCTCGGCCAGCATCTGACCGACATTTCCGGAAATGTGGTGGCCGTCGGCCACGATCTGGCGGCCCGAGGAGACCACCGAGTACACGTCCGCCGCCGTCGCCGCGAAGACCACCGCTTCGGCTCCCGTGGCGCCGGCCGTACGGACGGAATCGAGGCGGACCGTGACGAGGTCGGCCCACGCGCCCTCGGCCAGCACCCCCGCGTCCGGGAAGCCCAGCGAGGCGTGGCCGGCGGCCGTCGCGGCCGACAGCAGTTCGGCGGCGCGCCAGTGGCCGCGCTTCTCGCTGGCCAGGCGCTCGTCGAGTTCGACCGCCCGCGCCTCCTCGAACAGGTCGATCACCGCGTGGCTGTCGGAGCCGAGGGTGATCGGCGCGCCCTTGTCGAAGAGCGTCCTGGCCGGGCCGATGCCGTCGGCCAGGTCGCGTTCGGTGGTCGGGCACATGCAGACGTGCGTGCGCGAGCCGCCGAGCAGTTCGACGTCGGCGTCGGTGAGGTGGGTGGCGTGCACGGCGGTCGAGCGCGGGCCCAGCGCGCCGCGCTCGTGCAGGACCTGCACCGGCGTGGCCGCGTACCTCTCGACGCAGGCGGCGTTCTCGGCCCGCTGCTCGGAGACGTGGGCGTGCAGCGGCGCGGCGTGCCGGTGGGCGAACTCCGCGACCAGCGGCATCTGCTCGGGCGGCACCGCGCGTACCGAGTGGATCGCGGCTCCGGCCACCACGTCGGGCTGTCCGGCGTAGCGCGCGGCCAGGTCCTCGGCCCGCAGAGCCCACCGCTCGGCGTCGCCGTCGCCGAAGCGGGCCTGCGCGCCGGCCAGCGGCGTGCCGATGCCGCCGGTCAGGTAGCAGGTGTCGAGCAGAGCGATGCGCAGCCCGGCCTCGCGGGCGGCCCGCACGAGCGCGTGTCCCATGGCGTTGGGGTCGGCGTACGGGCGCCCGCCGGGGGCGTGGTGCAGGTAGTGGAACTCGCCCACGCAGGTGATCCCGGCCATCGCCATCTCGGCGTAGACGGCGCGCGCGAGGGTCAGGTAGGAGTCGGGGTCGAGCCGGGCGGCGATCTCGTACATCTGGTCGCGCCAGGTCCAGAAGTCGCCCCTGCCGGTCTGGGTGGCGCCGCGCAGCGCCCGGTGGAAGGCGTGGGAGTGGGCGTTGGCCAGCCCCGGCACCGTGATCCCCGGCAGCCGCCGCGCGCCGGGCGGCGGCGGGCCCTGGGTGACGGCGGCGACGCGCTCGCCGCCGACCTCGACGATCACGCTCTCGGCGACGCCGTCGGGCAGCCACGCCTGTTCGCACCAGTAGGTCAGCGGCACAGGTCCTCCAGGACGTGGGCGAGCGCCTCGACCCCGGCCGCGCAGTCGGCCTCCTCGGCGTGCTCGGCGGGCGAGTGGGAGATGCCGGTCGGGTTGCGCACGAACAGCATCGCCGACGGCACCCCGGCCGAGGCGAGGATGCCCGCGTCGTGCCCGGCCCCGGTCGCCAGGACCGGCACGTCTCCGGCCGCGGCGGCGACGCGCTCACGCAGGGCCTCGTCGAAGTCGACCACCGGCGTCCAAGACTCCTCGCTGACCTGCTCGCCCGCGCTCAGTTCCGCCACCAGCGCCCGTACCGCCCGCTCCCAGGCGCCTCTGGCGTCCAGCCACGCCGAGACCTGTCCCGGGATGGCGTTGGCGTTGTTGGGCGAGACGCGCACCTTCCCGAACGTCGCGACCACGCCGTAGCGGCGCGCCGCCTCACGGGCGGCCAGCACCTTGCCCGCGTAGGCGAGCATCGGGTCGTCGCGATCCTCCAGGCGCGTGGTGCCGGCGTGGTTGGCCTGGCCGCGGAAGTCGAAGCGCCAGCGGCCGTGCGGCCAGATCGCGCTGGCCACGCCGACCGGCCGGCCGCGGTCGACCAGCCCTCTGCCCTGCTCGACGTGCAGCTCGACGAAGACGCCGACGTGCCCGAGCGTCTCCTCGTCCTTCCCCAGCCCGTACGGCTTGCGCCCCGCCGCGGCCAGCACCTCGGCCAGTGTGCGCCCGTCGTCGTCGGCCAGCCCTCTGGCCCGGTCGGGATCGAGGACACCGGTCAGCAGGCGCGAGCCCATGCACGGCACCCCGAACCTGGCGCCCTCCTCGTCGGTGAAGCAGGCGATGCCGAGGGGCCGGCCCGGCTGGAAGCCTCGCTCCTTGAGCAGGTCGAGCGCCTGGAAGGCCGACACGACTCCGAGGGGGCCGTCGTAGGCGCCGCCCTGCCGTACCGAGTCGAGGTGGCTGCCCGTGACCACGCCTGGCGTCACCGACGGGTCGCCCCACCACGCCCAGAGGTTGCCGTTGCGGTCCTCGCGCAGATCGAGGCCGCGCCGGCCCGCCTCCCCGGCGAACCATTCCCGCAGCTCCAGGTCCACGGCCGACCAGGCATCCCGGACATAGCCGTTGGTCGCGGGATCCCGCCCGATGTGCGCAAGTTCTCCAAGCATGGGGTCACTCTAGTGAATGAATCCATTCATAGGACAGGGCCGCTCCGCGGGCGGAGGATGAGATCGGTCAGGTGGGCGTCGGCGCCCGCGGTGACGGCACCGAGAATCGCGCCGGCCACGGTCTCCGCGGCCAGGTACTTGTCCGGCTCGAACGCGCCGCCCTCCTGCTCGCGCACCGCGCGCTGCATGTCGGTGGCCACGCGGCCGGGGTAGAGGCTGGTGACGCGGAGTGCGGGCTCCTCCTGGCGCAGGGCGTCGGCGAAGGCGCGCAGCGCGAACTTGCTGGCGGCGTAGGCGGCCCAGCCCGGGTTGGCACGCTGGCCGGCGCCGGAGTTGACGCACACGACGTGACCTTCGGCGGCGCGCAGGGCCGGCAGCAGCAGGCGGGTCAGCTCGGCGACGGCCACCACGTTGATCTCGTAGGTGTCGCGCCAGACGCTCGCCGGGGTGTCGGCGATGCGGGACAGCTCGGCCACGCCCGCGCTGTGCACGAGGACGTCCAGGCGTTCGACGTCCGGCAGGTCCGCGGCCCGCAGGCCGGTCAGCTCCACCGGCCACACCCGGGCGCCGGGAAGGTCCGCGGCGACCTCGGCCAGGGCTTTCTCGTCGCGTCCGCCGAGGATCAGTCGGTGGGTCGGGGCCAAGGCACGCGCGACGGCCGCGCCCACCCCGCGAGAAGCCCCCGTCACCAGCGCGATCGGTCGTTCACTCATGCCGTCACCCTAGTCACCCTTGACACATACTCAAATTTGAACTCAAACTTGAGGATGTCTTCGACGCGTGTACTCATCCTCGGCACCCTGCTCGACGGCCCGCTCAACGGCTACCAGGTCAGAAGGCAGCTGGAGATGATGGGCGCCGACTTCTGGGCCAACGTCGCCTACGGGTCGATCTACCACGGGCTGTCGAAGATGGCCGACGAAGGACTGCTGGACGTCGTGGAGAGCGGCAAAGGCGGAAAGACCGTCTACGCGCTCAGCGACGACGGCCGTTACCAGTTCTTCCATCTGCTCATGACGTTCTGGAACGAGATCAAGCCCATCGTCGACCCGTTCCAGGTCGCGATGACGTTCATGGACCGGCTCGGCAAGCCCGAGTTGCTCGGCGCGCTGCGCGACAGGAAAGAGCAGCTCACGATCGCGATCGCGATGACCGAGCGGGCCCTGGGCGCCAAGCGGGGCGCGGGCGCGCCCCGGCACATCGACGAGAACCTCAAGCTCAACATCGGCATGCTCAAGGCCCAGCTCGCCTGGTGCGAGGAAGCCGTGAAAAAGGTGGAAGCCGACGAGCTTCCCTGAGGAGAACAATGATCATTCAAGCAACGGACTTAAGGAAGACCTTCACCACGAAGAGCAGAAAGGGCGTCCAGACGGTCGAGGCCGTCAAGAGTGTGGACCTCGCGGTGAAGAAGGGCGAGATCTTCGGCGTGCTCGGCCCCAACGGGGCGGGCAAGACGACCACGATCAGAATGCTCGCCACGTTGATCGTCCCCGACGCCGGCCAGGCCGTCGTCGCCGGGCACGACCTGCTCAAGGACCCCGCGGGGGTACGGCGCAACCTCGGCTACGTCTCCCAGGCCGGCGGCGTGGAGGAGGCCAGCAGCCCGCGCGCGCAGATCGTCTTCGCGGCCAAGATCTATGGCGTGGCCGACCCGGGCCGGGCGGCCGAGGACGTGCTGCGCCGGTTCGACCTGCTGGAGCTGGCCGACCGGCCGGGCCGTACCTTGTCGGGAGGCCAGAAGCGGCGGGTGGCCATCGCGCTCGGGCTGGTGCACGCGCCCCCGCTGCTCTTCCTCGACGAGCCCACCACGGGCCTGGATCCGCAGAACCGCGCCAACCTCTGGGACCGCATCCGCGAGCTGCGCGAGATGGGCACGAGCGTGCTGCTCAGCACCCACTACCTCGACGAGGCCGACGCCCTGTGCGACCGGCTGGCGATCGTGGACCACGGCGTGGTCGTGGCCGAGGGCACCCCGTCCGACCTCAAGCGCGAGGTCTCCGGTGACGTGGTCACCCTGCGCCTGGACGAGCTCGACCGCGCGGCCGAGGCACTGGGCCCGCTGGCCCGCGCCGCCCGCGTGGACGAGGACGTGCTGCGCGTCTACCTCGACGACGGCGAGCACATGCTGCCCGCCCTGCTCAGGCGGCTCGAAGAGGAGCGGCTGGAGCTGCGCTCGATCGCGCTGGACCGCTCGACGCTCGACGACGTCTTCCTCGCCAAGACCGGACGCTCGCTCAGGGACACGGGAGCCGCCGTATGATCCGCGACACCTCGCTCTTCTTCGCCTACGAGGTCAGGAACACGCTGCGCAACCCGATCTGGCCGTTGTTCGGCATCATGCAGCCGGTCATGTACCTGCTGCTGTTCGCCCCGCTGTTCGCCGGCATGGGGTTCGCCGGTGATCTCGGGCAGGCGCTGACCAGCTTCGCCCCCGGCATGCTGGTGATCACCGCGCTGTTCGGCTCGATGGGCGTGGCGTACGGCACGATCTACGAGATGCGCAGCGGCGTCCTGGAGCGCATCGCGGTCAGCCCGACCCGGCGCCCGGCGATCGTCCTGGGACGGATGCTGCGCGACGTGGTCGTGCTGGTGATCCAGTCGCTCATCGTCATGGTGGTGGCCGTGATCATGGGCATGCGGGTCGGCCCCGCCGGTCTGCTGCTGATGGTGCTCCTGCTGGCGCTCACCGGGCTGTTCTCCTCCGGCGTGGCCTACGGCCTGGCGCTGAGCCTGCGCGACGAGAACGCCATGGGGCAGATCATGCAGTTCTTCGCGCTGCCGCTGATGCTGCTGTCGGGCGCGCTGCTGCCGATGGCCTTCGGCCCGGACTGGCTGGAGAAGGTCGCCTGGTTCACGCCCTTCTACCACCCGGTCGAGGCGGGCCGCGCGCTGTTCGCCGGGAACCTCGGCGACGTCAACGTCCCGCTGGCCTTCGCCATCATGCTCGGCCTCGCCCTGCTGACCGTGACCTGGTCCGTCCGGTCACTGAGGCGTATCGCAGGGTAGCTCGGAGAAGGTTCCGGTCTCCTCGGTCATCTTCTCGTACTCCTCCAGCCGCGCCTGGGTGCGCAGCGGCGCCGCGTCGGCCATGGCCTCGACCAGGGCCATGGCCAGCGCGAGCGGCGCGGCGTGGGAGTCGAAGACGAGCCGGTCGCCGACCGGGGCGTCGAGCACGACCTCGGCGGGAAAGTCCGGCCGGTCGGTGATGACCGCCGTGCGCAGCCCCGCCTTCTCGGCATATTCCAGAGCCTGTACGGCTTCCGCCGGATACCTGGGCAGCACGACCGCCAGCACCCACCCCGCGCCCGCGCGGCGCGCCGCGTGCAGCCCGTCGATCAGCTCGGAACCGCCGTGGACCAGCAGCCGCACGTCGGGGTGGATCCGGCGGGCGTAGTAGCCGAACGTGGTGGCGAGGCCCGACGACACCCGCAGCCCCAGCACCGGCAGCGGCTCGGTGGCGGCCAGCGCCTCGCCCAGTTCCTTGATCGGCAGGGCGCTCAGCCGCTCGCGCACGGCCGACAGGTTGCGGATCTCGTCGTCGAGCGCGGTGCGGATCAGCGAGTCCTCGGCGGGGCGCGGCCCGCCCAGCACGAGTGGCCGCAGGGCCTGCTTGAGCTCGGGATACCCGGCGAAGCCCAGGACCATCGCGAACCTGGTGACCGACGGCTGGCTGACCCCGGAGCGCTCGGCCAGTTCGACGCTGGACAGGAAGATCGCGTCATCGAGGTTCTCGGACAGGTAATGCGCGATCCGGCGCTGCACAGGCGACAGGCGCCGCCCGTCGAGCAGCGCCTCAAGCCCGGAATGCGTCACGCCACCTCCAACGCCGTCACTCATGCGATCCCATCCCGCGTATCCCGAAATGTGGGCACCACTTGGCCGGTCAGGCGGGCCTTGTGGCGGCGAGCACGCCGTCCGACGTGGGAAGCGCCCGGCGATCGGGCGCTTCCCACGGCGGCGGGAGGCGGTGGGGCGGCGGAGCCGTAACGGATCATCGGGAGTTCGAGGACTCCCTCATCGGGATGCGGACACCGCGCTCGTCGGCGACCGCGGCCGCCTCCTCGTAGCCCGCGTCGACGTGCCGCATCACGCCGGTGCCCGGGTCGTTGGTGAGCACGCGGCTGACCTTCTCCCTGGCCAGCGCGGTGCCGTCGGCCACGGTCACCTGGCCGGAGTGGATGGAGCGGCCGATGCCGACACCGCCGCCGTGGTGGATCGAGACCCACGCGGCGCCGGAGGCGGTGTTGAGCATGGCGTTGAGCAGCGGCCAGTCGGCGATGGCGTCCGATCCGTCGGCCATGGCCTCGGTCTCCCGGTACGGCGAGGCCACCGAACCACTGTCGAGGTGGTCGCGCCCGATGACGATGGGCGCCTGGAGTTCGCCGCTGGCCACCATGTCGTTGAAGCGTTCGCCGGCCAGGTTCCGCTCGCCGTACCCGAGCCAGCAGATGCGCGCGGGCAGGCCCTGGAAGTGGACCTTCTCCCCGGCCTTGCGGATCCAGCGGGCCAGTTGCTCGTTCTCGGGGAAGAGTTCCAGGATGGCCCGGTCGGTCTTGTGGATGTCCTCGGGCGAGCCGGACAGCGCCGCCCAGCGGAACGGGCCCTTGCCCTCGCAGAACAGCGGCCGGATGTAGGCGGGCACGAAGCCGGGGAAGTCGAAGGCGCGGGAGTAGCCGGCGAGCTGGGCCTCGCCGCGGATGGAGTTGCCGTAGTCGAAGACCTCGGCGCCGGCGTCCTTGAAGCCGACCATGGCCTCGACGTGCTTGGCCATGGACTCGCGGGCCTTCCGCGTGAATCCCGCGGGGTCCTTCTCGCGCGCGGCGGACATGTCCTCGAAGGCGATCCCCTGCGGCAGGTACATCAGCGGGTCGTGCGCCGAGGTCTGGTCGGTGACGATGTCGATCTCGGCGCCGCGGGACAGCAGGTCGGGCAGGGCGTCGGCGGCGTTGGCGACGACGCCGATGGACAGCGGGCGGCGCTCGTCGCGGGCCTGGTAGGCCAGGCGCAGCGCCTCGTCCAGGGAGGACGCCTCGACGTCGAGGTAGCGGTGTTCGATGCGCCGGGAGACGCTGCGCGGGTCGCAGTCGACGCAGATGGCGACGCCGCCGTTCATGGTGACCGCGAGGGGCTGGGCGCCGCCCATGCCGCCGAGCCCGGCGGTGAGCGTGATCGTCCCGGCGAGCGTGCCGCCGAATCGCTTGGCGGCCACTGCGGCGAACGTCTCGTAGGTGCCCTGCAGGATGCCCTGGGTGCCGATGTAGATCCAGGATCCGGCGGTCATCTGGCCGTACATGGTGAGGCCGGCCGCCTCCAGCCTGCGGAACTCCTCCCAGTTGGCCCAGTCGGGCACCAGGTTGGAGTTGGCGATGAGGACGCGGGGCGCCCACTCGTGCGTGCGGAACACGCCGACCGGGCGGCCCGACTGCACCAGCAGCGTCTCGTCGCCCTCAAGCGTGGTCAGCGTGCGGACCATCGCGTCGAACGAGGGCCAGTCGCGTGCGGCCTTCCCGGAGCCGCCGTAGACGACCAGTTGCTCGGGATGTTCGGCGACCTCCGGGTCCAGGTTGTTCCGGAGCATCCGGAGCGCCGCCTCTTGCGGCCATCCTTTGGCGGTCAGCGTGGTACCTCTGGGCGCGCGCACGACCCGGCTCATGAAGCTCTCCTCTGAGTGACACTGAATGAACATATTCACCTATGTCACTCGAAGAGTACAGGTCAGCAGTGATAGCTGGGAGTCACCTTGACGGCTTCGTTCCGGCCGGCGTCGATCACCGCGGAGGCGGCGATGCAGCGGCCCTTGCCGTACACCTTCACCGGGCCGGCGTACTTGGCGTTGGCGATCTGGATGGACCCGCAGGAGAGGGAGCCGGAGGTCTTGACCGCGAGGTGCTCGATACGGTTGCCCACGCACTGGCCGGTCGCCGCCTGGGCCGGGGCGGACCCGAGGGCGGCGGCCGGACCGGCCAGGAGCAGGACCGTCATTGCCATTCTCTTCACTCGTACAACAGACAAACGTCCCGATATCTCACTAGCTCACCAGGAACTGGGTCGCGGCCAGCTCGCGGTAGAGCTCGTCGGCGCCCACCAGTTCGTCGTGGGTGCCCATGGCCCGCACCTTGCCCGCCTCCATGACCACGATGCGGTCGGCGTTGGTGACGGTCGACAACCGGTGGGCGATGACCAGCACGGTCGTCTCCTTGGCCACCTCGGCGATGACCTCGCGCAGGCGCAGCTCGTTGACCGCGTCCAGCTGCGAGGTGGCCTCGTCGAGCAGCAGCAGCCGGGGCTTGCGCAGCAGCGCGCGGGCGATGGCCACCCGCTGCCGCTCGCCGCCCGACAGCAGGACGCCCCGGTGCCCGACCGGCGTCTCCAGCCCCTCCGGCAGCCGGGAGACCAGGTCGTCGAGCCGCGTCCGCCGCACCGCCCGCCACAGGTCGTCGTCGGTGGCGTCCTCGGCGGCGAACAGCAGGTTCTCCCGCAGCGTCCCGGCCAGCACGGGCGCGTCCTGCTCCACGTAGCCGAGCGTGGCGCGCAGGTCGCCGAGCGGCCAGTCGCGGATCTCCCTGCCGCCGACGGCGATCGTCCCGCCCTGGTGGTCGTAGAAGCGCTCCAGCAGCGCGAAGACCGTCGACTTGCCCGCTCCGGACGGGCCCACGAGCGCCGTCAGGCCCCCGGGCGGCACGTCGAACGTGACGCCGTGGTGCACCTGTTCGCGGTCCTCGCCGTACTGGAAGGTGACGTCCTCGAAGGTCACGCCGACCGGCGCGCCCTCACGGACCGTCGGGGCCGAGGCGGGCTCGGCCGGCAGGTCCTCGATCTCGCGGATGCGCTTCAGCGCGGCCAGGCCGTTCTGCAGCTGCACGGCGCCCTCGACGAGCTGGCCGATCGGCGCCACCAGGTAGAAGAGGTAGAGCAGGAACGCGATCAGCGCCGAGACCTCGAGCGTGCCCCCGGCCACCCGGGCGCCGCCGACCGCCAGCACGCACAGGAACGCGATCTGGACCGCCATCCAGGTGGCCACTCCGGCCAGTGAGGTCCAGCCCGCCACCTGCAGGCCGCGGTCGCGGGCGCGTACCGCCGCCTCGCCGACGACCTCGACCTCGCGCTCCTCCGCGCCGCTCGCCTTGACCGTGCGGTACGCCTGCAGCGCCCGGTCGAGCACCGCGCCCATCTCGCCCACGGCCTCCTGCGCCTGGTGCTGGGCCTTCTGGATCTTCGGCATGACCAGCGCCACGAGGCCGCCGATGACGACGATGACCAGCAGCGTCACCAGCAGCAGGATGCCGTCCATCGCGGCCATCATGACGATCGCGCCGACGAGCATGAAGACGGAGCCGATGGAGTCGACGATGCCGTTGGTCAGCACCGAACGCAGCAGCGTCGTGTCGCCGGTCACCCGCGACAGCAGGTCGCCGGGCTTGAGCCGGTCCACGTCGGCCACCCGCAGCCTGAGCAGGCGGTCGACGAGCTTGCGCCGCGCCCCGAGGACGATGCCCTCACCGGTGCGCTCCATCAGGTAGCTGCCCCCGGCCGAGACGACCGCGCCGACCAGCACCGCGACCGTGAGCCCGATCAGCGGCGCGGCCATGGACTGCTTGGCGCCGAACGCGTCGACCACGTACTTGGCCAGCAACGGCATGGCCAGGCCCGCGATCGAGCCGATCAGGCTGAGTACGCCGCCCAGCACGAGGATCCCCCGATGCGGCCTGAGGTACCCGATCAGCACCTTGAACGGCGCCTTTCCCCCTGCGTCCTCGTCCATAGTTCCCCTTTCCGGAATTTCCGATAACTCCAACGAACGAACGGCTCAATCCGTACCCGTCAACCTAAATTGACGACCTAAGTATGTCAACTTTGATTGACTTCTCATCCCCGAGGAGGAGTCGCGCGAATAGGGCGTCGAGGAACCCGGCCGGAACCTCAGCCAGGACCAAGACTGAAAGGACCGAACATGGAGCTCCGGATCAACCGGCGCGCCCTTGTCGGACTGGGCGTTGCGGCGGCACTGACCGCCTCCTCGTTCGCCCTGCTCCGTACCGACACCGGCACGGCTTCCTCGCACCGCGAGGCACCGGCGATCTCGGGCGACCCGCGTAACGACAACACCGACGTCTACGCGTTCGTCAGCCCCGACAAGCCCGACACCGTCACCCTGCTCGCCAACTGGATCCCGTTCGAGGAGCCCCAGGGCGGCCCCAACTTCTACTTCTTCGACACCAAGTCCCGCTACAACATCAAGATCGACAACGACGGCGACGCCAAACCCGACATCACCTACCAGTGGACCTTCCGCGACGAGGACAAGCGCGGAAACACCACGTTCCTGTACAACGACGGGCCCGTCACCTCGCTCAACGACCAGAACCTGCTCTACCGCCAGCGCTACACGCTCAAGCGGATCACCGAGAGCGGCACCAGCACCATCGTCGCCAACGGCGTCGTCGCCCCCAGCAACGTCGGGCCCGCCTCGATGCCCGACTACGGCACGCTGCGCTCGCAGGCGATCACCAACATCCCCGGCGGCAAGACCTTCGCCGGGCAGTCCGACGAGGCGTTCTTCCTCGACCTGCGCGTCTTCGACCTGCTGTACGGCGGCAACCTGTCCGAGGTCGGCCAGGACACGCTCAAGGGCTACAACGTCCACACGCTCGGCCTGCAGGTCGCGGCCAAGGACCTGGCGCTCAAGTCCGACGCCAAGCGCAACCCGGTCATCGGCGTGTGGTCCACCACCGACAAGTGGGGCCCCGACGGCTACAAGCAGGTCTCGCGCCTGGGCGAGCCGCTGGTCAACGAGCTCGTGGTGCCCGCCGGGCTGAAGGACGCGTTCAACGCCCTGCCCCCGGAGAAGGACGCCGACGTCCCGGCCGTGGTCAAGCGCGTCACCGACCCCGAACTGGCCAGGCTCCTCGAGTCCATCTACGGCATCAAGGCCCCGGCCACCCCGCGCAACGACCTGGTCCAGATCTTCCTGACCGGCATCGCCAAGGGCAACGGCCCGATCATGGCCGACCTGAACTCGCAGTCGCTCAACAAGGACGCGGGCAAGCTGCGTCCCGCCGAGATGATGCGGCTCAACATGTCGATCCCGCCCACGAAGGACCCGAACCGGCTCGGCGTGCTCGCCGGTGACCTGCAGGGCTTCCCGAACGGCCGGCGGCTCAGCGACGACGTCGTCGACATCGAGCTCCAGGCCGTGGCCGGCGCGGCGGTGACCGGCAAGCTCATCCCGGCGCTGACCGACAAGGTCGACCAGAACGACAAGACGTTCGGCGCCACGTTCCCGTACATCCCGCTGCCCAGCAATGTCGCGGTGAACCAGCGATAGGCCACCACCCGGCCGCTCCTCCTCTCCGGGAGCGGCCGGTCCCCTCGGCGGGCGACACTCCCGAACGCCCGCCGTCCGACCGGCCGGCCGCTCCCCGTCGCGGCCGGCCGGTCATCTCCACTCCCGCCCGTAGCGGCCCGGCCGGTCGTCCCCACTCCCCGGCCCGTAGCGGCCGGTCTGTCATCTCCATCCCTGAACGGAGCCACCCGCCATGCGCTGGATCGTCGCGCTCGCCCTGGCCGGAGCCCTGGCGCTGACCGCCTACGCGGTGCTCGCCCCGCCGGCGCCCTCGGCCGAACAGCCCGCCGTGTTCACCGAGACGCTGCAGGCGCGCCTGGCCCGGCTGCCCGGCGACTACCGTTCCTGGGCCCAGCTCGGCATGGAGCAGATCGAACAGGCCAGAACCACCGGCGACCCCGCCTACTACCCGAAGGCCGAGGGCGCGCTGGCCAAGGCCGCCGCGCTCGCGCCACGCGACGACGCCGTCCTGACCGGCCGCGCGGCCCTGGCCGCCGGCCGCCACGAGTTCAAGCAGGCGGTACGGCTGGCCGAGCAGGCCATCTCCGTCAACGCCTACAGCTCGACCGCCCACGGCATCCTGGCCGACGCCCTCACCCAGCTCGGCGACCTGCCCGGCGCCCAGCGCGCCGTGGACAAGATGCTCGCCCTGCGCCCCGGGGTGCCGTCGTTCACCCGCGCCTCGTACGCCGCCGAGTTGCGTGGTGACACCGCCTCGGCGACCGAGCTGATGCGGCTCGCGCACGAGGACGCGTACCTGCCGGCCGACCTCGCCTACACCCGCTACTACCTGGGCGAGCTGTCGCTGCGCTCCGGCGCGCTGCAGGAGGCCGACCACTGGTACACGCGGGCGCAGCAGGCCATGCCCGCCTACGTGCCCGCGATGGCCGGACGCGCCCGGGTCGCCGCCCTCTCCGGCCGCCTCCCCGAGGCGCTGGACCTCTACCAGACGGTCGTGAACCGGCTGCCTCTGCCCCAATACCTGCTCGAACAGGGCGAGACCCGCATCAAGGCCGGGCTGCCCGCCGATTGGACGCTCCTGAGGGCCCAGCGGCGCCTCTACGAGGATGCCGGCGTCCGCGACGCCCTGACCTGGGCGGAGTTCGAGGCCTACCACGGCTCGCCGGACGCCGCCGTCCGCCTCGCCCGCGCCGAGTACGCCGACAACCGCAACGCGGTCGCCGCCGACGCGCTGGCCTGGGCGCTGCACCGGGCGGGGCGCTCGCGGGAGGCGCTGCCGTACGCGGAGAAGGCGACGGCGAGCGGGTGGCGCAACGCGATCCTGCACCACCACCGCGCCGAGATCGAACGCGCGCTCGGCCGCCGCCCCTCCTCCATCCCGGCCAAGCGCCTGAACCCGGCCTTCGACCCGTCCCTGCCCGCCCTTGCGAGGTTCTCGTGAGCATGATCGCGTCGCTGGTGCTGTCCGGCGCCCTCCTGGCCCATCCGCTGGGCAACTTCACCGTCAACCACCACAACGGGCTGCGGGTTCTTCCCGATCGGGTCGAGAACACCGCCGTGGTGGACCTGGCCGAACTGCCCACGCTGCAGGCGGGCGACGGGGTGTCGGCCGCCGCGGAGTGTGCCGCGCTGGCGCGGGCTCAGCGCCTGGTCGTCGACGGTACGGCGGTGCCGTGGCGGGTCGCCTCCGCGGCCTTCGCGTTCACCCCTGGGCAGGGCGGGTTGCGGACCAGCCGGTTGACCTGCGAGCTGACGGCCGACACTGGCGACATTTCCGGCGGCGTCACCTTTGAGGACATTTATCAGCAGGAAAGGATCGGCTGGCGGGAGATCACCGCCGTGGGGGAAGGCGTCCGGCTCTCGGGCTCGAACGTCGGCACGACCAGCGTGAGCGACGAACTCCGCCGCTACCCGGACGACCTCCTGTCCAACCCCCTGAACCAGCGCACCGCCACCTTCACCGCCACCCCCGGCTCCTCCCCCGCGACCGGTGAGCCCGGTCCGAGCGGGCCGCCGACCAGCGGCGGGCTCGCGGCGCCCGCGATCGGCGGGCCCATCGGGGAGGCGCTCGCCTTCGTGGACCGGACCTTCACCGATCTGATCGGCGCCGACGGCCTCACCCTGCCGCTGGGGCTGCTCGCGGTGTTGCTGGCGGTGCTGCTCGGCGCCGGGCACGCGCTGATCCCCGGACACGGCAAGACCATCATGGCCGCCTACCTGGCCGGTCGCAGGGGCCGCCCGCGCGACGCGCTCGTGGTGGGCGCCACGGTGACGGCCACCCACACGGCCGCCGTCCTGGTGGTGGGGCTGCTGCTGAGCGCGTTCACCGCTTTGGCCGGGGAGTCGATGCTGTCCTGGCTCGGCGTGGCCAGCGGGGTGCTGATCGCCGCCATCGGCATCAAGCTCCTCACCTCCCGCAACCCCACCCACGGACACGGGCACGGACACGGCCACGGACACGGCCACGGCCACGGACACGGGCATGGACACGGGCATGGACACGGGCATGGGCCCGAGACGGGGTATCGGAGGCGCGGGTTGGTGGGACTGGGGGTGGCGGGCGGGCTGGTGCCGAGCCCTTCGGCGCTGATCGTGCTGCTGGGGGCGATCGGGCTGGGCCGTACCTGGTTCGGCATCGCGCTCGTCGCCGCCTACGGCCTGGGCATGGCGGCCACCCTCACCGTCACCGGCCTGCTCCTGGTCAAGCTGGCCGACCGCCTGGAACGCCGCGCCGCGGCCGGTCACCGCATCGCCGCCCGCCTGTCCGGCCTGGCCCCGGTCGGCACCGCAGCGATGGTCATCCTCCTGGGCGCCGGCCTGGCCATCCGCTCGGCGACAGGCGTCCTCTGACAGCGGCCCCATGGACGCCCGGCTAGATGACGCCCTCGCGGGCGGCCGTGGCGGCGGCGTCGGCCGCGCGTTCGGCGTCGCGTTCGGTGACCGGCTCGTGGGTGACGAACAGCCGGTAGTAGATGGGGGCGACGGCCATCCTGACCACGTCGGCGGCGTCGGTGCCCGGTGGAAGCTCGCCGCGCTCGACGGCTCGCTCGACCACCGTGGCCGCCTGTTCGTGGCGGGCCACGAAGAAGTCGTGCAGCGACCGGGCGGCGCCGCCGCTCTGCACGGCGGCCGCCACGAACGCGGCGGCGATCGGCCCGGCCACCGGGTCGGCGAACCCACTGCGCACCAGCCGGGCGATCTCCCGCAGATCCTCGCGGAGTGAGCCGGTGTCGGGCACCGGCCACGGCTCCCCCCGCGCGAGCTCCAGCGCGTCGGCGATCAGACCTTCGGCGTTTCCCCACCGGCGGTACACGGTCG
The DNA here is from genome assembly GCF_044457345.1 of Nonomuraea sp. NPDC050547. Classification (NCBI taxonomy): domain Bacteria; kingdom Bacillati; phylum Actinomycetota; class Actinomycetes; order Streptosporangiales; family Streptosporangiaceae; genus Nonomuraea; species Nonomuraea sp. NPDC050547. Next base: position 467,438 of record NZ_JBITGW010000004.1, on the reverse strand, counting down.
TCTTGTGAACGCCCGACCGGAGCGCCACGTTCTCCACCGTCAGCCCGGTGTAACCGTGTTCGGCCAGTTCGGTGAGCGTGGCCTGCCGTACGGCGTCACGTACGCGAGCACTGCGACCTCCGGGGCGTGCAGTCGTCAAAGTCTACTCCAGTTGCATTAGCCGTCCGAGCCGTGCTACTTTAACGCTACATAAGTTGCGATTGGAGTGCCACTCTGACCACACAGCTCACCCTCAAGGGAGTCTCGAAGGCATACGGCGAACGCCGCGTACTCCACCAGATCACCTTCAGCGTCCGCCCCGGCGAGCGCATGGGGATCGTGGGCGAGAACGGTTCCGGCAAGTCCACGCTGCTCCGGCTGATCGCCGGGGTGGAGACGCCGGACGACGGCGAGGTGACGGTGTCGGCGGCCGGTGGCGCCGGCTATCTGGGCCAGACCCTCGGACTGCCGGGCCAGCACACCGTCCAGCAGGCCGTCGACGCCGCCCTGGCCGAGCTGCGCGCCCTGGAACGCGGCATGCGGGAGGCCGCGGAAGCGCAGGAGATGGACAGGTACGGCGACCTGCTCATCGCCTTCGAGGCCAGAGGCGGCTACGAGGCCGACGCCCGCGTCGACAAGGCGATCCACGGGCTCGGCCTGGCGCGGATCGAGCGTTCACGCGTGCTGTCGAGCCTGTCGGGCGGCGAGCAGGCGCGGCTGGGTCTGGCCTGCGCGCTGGCGGCTTCGCCGGAGATCCTGCTGCTCGACGAGCCCACCAGCCACCTCTCGCTCACGCTCGTCGAAGAGCTCGAACAGGCACTCGACGGCTACGGCGGAGCGCTCGTGGTGGTCACCCACGACCGGGCGCTGCGACGCCGCTTCACCGGCACCGAGATCTCCCTTCAGGAAGGCCACCCATGTTGATCGACGGTTCTCCCTACGGCGTCACCACCGGCCCCGATGACGCCCTGTGGTTCACGCTGGTCCATGAGGGCCGGATCGGGCGGGTCACGCCGGGCGAGGCCCCCGCGATCTTCCAGCTCGACCCCGCCGACGGCGGGCCCACGGTGATCACCACGGGCGTCGACGGCGCGCTGTGGTTCACCGAGTTCACCGGCGGCCGGATCGGCCGCGCCACCGTTGACGGCACGATCACCGCCTTCGAGGCGGCCTCGCCGTACGGCATCACATCAGGCCCCGACGGGGCCATGTGGTTCACGCAGCTGCAGGGCGACCGGATCGGCCGCATCACCCCGGACGGCGAGATCACCCACTACCCGCTCGCGGCGGAAGGCGCGATGCCGTCGATGATCGTGGCAGGGCCGGACGGCGCCCTCTGGTTCACCCTCAACCAGGGCAACGCGATCGGCCGCATCACCGTGGACGGCAAGGTGACGCATTACGCGCTGCCCACGGCGGACGCCGCCCCGGTGGGCATCTGCGCCGGTCCGGACGAGGCGCTGTGGTTCGTGGAGATCGGCGCGGGCCAGGTGGGCCGGATCGACGCCTCCGGCGCGGTCACCGAGTTCCCGCTCCTCGATCGCGCCGCCCGGCCCCACGCCATCGTGACCGGCAGGGACGGCGCCCTCTGGTTCACGCAGTGGGGCTCCGGCACGCTGGGCCGTATCACGACCGAGGGCCTGATCGAGGAGTTTCCCCTGGAGGGCGCCGAGCCGCACGGCCTCACGGCCGGGCCCGACGGCCGGATCTGGGTCGCGATGGAGTCCGGTGCCCTGGTACGTCACCCGGTCAGCTCGTCGGGTCGCGTGTAGACGTCCTTGCCCAGTTCCCTGGCGACGCTGACCATGTGGTCGGCTCCGGCGGAGGGGCCGCCGATGCGGAGCACCGCGTCGCAGCGGGCCAGCAGCCGTTCGGCGACGGGATGGAAGATCTCGTCATACAGCGCGTCACCCACCCGGGTGCTTCCCGCGGTCTCCAGCAGTGGCAGGGCCAGGGCCTCGCCGGTGACCGGCAGGTGACCGGCGCGGAACAGCTTCAGGGCGACCTCGTTCATGGCGTCGACGTTCGCCTGAAGTTTGGCGGGGTCGTCCCCCGTGCCCGATCGGTAGGGTCCGGCCACGAGGATCATCAGCGGGCTCACAGGGTGGTCTCCTTCTCAGATCAGGACGGTGTCGACACCGGCCTCCCGCAGCGCTGACAGCGTCCGCGGGCCTCCAGGATGAGTGGCGGTGTCCTGCGCGGCGGCGTCGGTGACGAAGCGCTCCACGGCGCCGAGCGGGGCGACCTGGCTGAAGGCGCGCACGCCGAGCTTGGTCGCGTCCGCGACGGCGATCGTCCTCGTGGCCTGGGCCAGCCCGCACTGCTTGACGGCGGCGTCGTCCACGGAGAACTCCGACCAGCCGTGCTCGGCGTGCACCCCGCCGATGGACATGACGAAGAGGTCGAAGGCCAGGGACTGCAGGGTGCGCAGGGCCAGCGGCCCGACCAGGGACCGTTCACCCGGCCGGGACCGGCCGCCGGCGATCAGCAGCTCGATCCCCGGCCGGTCGGCCAGGAGCGCGGCCGCCTGAAGGCTGAGCACCGTCACGGTCAGCGGGGCGCGGGCCGCCAGGTGCTCGGCGAGGTGGGCGGTGGTCGTCCCCGCGTCCAGGAGCACGTGTGAACCCGGCGGGACCATCGCGGCCGTGGCCGCCGCCAGCCGGTCCTTCGTCGCCGCCTGCCACGACTGCCGCGTGTCGAAGCCGGCCCCCTCCTCCGGAAGGCGGGAGGGGACGGCTCCGCCGCGCACCCGGCGTATCAGACCACGGCTTTCCAGCGCGTCCAGATCCCGGCGGACGGTCATCTCCGAGACGCCCAGGCGCCGGGACAGCTCCGCGACGGAGACGCGGCCGGTGCCCTGCACCAGCCGCAGGGTCAGATCCAGGCGGCTCATGCCCTCATTTCTACCATATTTGTGTTCTAACGAACATCGATGTGTTCGGTCAGGCCGTAGTAGACGCGTGGCGCGCCGTCCAACCGGATCTTGACCTTGCCGTCGCACGGGGTGAGCCGTCGCTCCCTGCCGATGCAGTCCAGCACTCTGACGGGGCCGCCAGCCGCGGCCACGTGCACGTCGGTCTTGGTCGGCCAGCCGTCGATCCACGGTTCCGGCGCGGCGAACCACCCCGAGCCGGGCTCGTGGTCGGCGTTGAGCAGATAGCCGTCCTTGCGGCTCCACAGGATCGAGACCGGCCCCTCCGGGGTGCTGAACAGGAGCCCCTTGAGGTCGGGGTCGGCGAAGGTCAGCCGGCGGGTGAACGTCGCCTGGTCCAGGACCTTGGCCGCGGTGGCGTAGGCGAGCATCGAGGGTTTGGCGCTGGTGTCGCGGTTCATGAGCCCGAAGTGGTACTCGGGGTTGGCCGGGTCGGCCATCTGCGGCTTGCCGAGGACGCTGTCGTGCAGCTGGTACCAGTTCACGCAGCTCACCCCCTCGGCCATGGCCAGCGCGAGGGTGAGCAGGACGTTCTCGGCGGCCTGCCGGTAGGTGTCGTGCCACCAGCTGTTCGGCTTGGTGCAGGCGTAGGCCTCGGTCAGCCACAGCTCCTTGTCGCCGTAGTCGGCGATCACCTCGCGGGCCTTGCGCAGGCTTCCGAGGAAGTTCCAGTACGAGCCGTTGTTCCCCTGCGTCCACTCCTCCGGCGGCGGCGCGTAGTCGGGGGTGAAGTTGCCCCGGCCGGGGTGGAAGGCGAAACCGTCGATGAGGTCCCAGCCGCCGGCGTCGCGGAAGTTCTTGGTCCAGACGTAGTCCATGCCGGCCAGGCCCGCGTTGAGCACCTTGGTCGGCGCCCCGGCGGCGGTCAGGCGCTCGCGGACCGGACGTAAGCCGTCCCGCACGTACACGGCGGCGGTCTCCCCGCTCATCCACGGCTTGTTCACCTCGTTGGCGACCTCGAAGTAGTCGGCCCGCGAGCCGATCGCCTTCTGGGTGTTGGTGTCGGCCCAGGCGGCGACCTGGGCGGGGGTGCCGCCGAGGGGGATGCCCGCGAGCTCGATGTTGTGCTCGATCCCCGCGGCGTCCAGGGTGGCGGGCGGCAGGCCGGGCCCGCCGTCGTAGGAGATGCGCACCCGCTTGATGCCGATGCGCCGCATCAGGCCGACGACCGCGGCCGCGTCGGGCTTGAGCAGCCAGGGGTAGTTGGCGATGCCGAACATGCTGTCGGCGCCCGCCCGGTAGGTGTACGGCGGCAGCACGGTGAGGTTGGTGCGGGCGAACGCGCTGTCGGCGCCGGCGGTGGCCTTCACCTCGGTGAACACGATCCCGTGCGACGGGGAGGTGACGGTGAAGGTCTGCTTCCACGCCGATCCGGCGGCGACGGTGCCGGTGACGCTGCCCGAGCCGAGCGTCCGGCCGTCGAAGTCACGGGCCCACCACGACAGCTTCACGGTACGCGCGGCGCTGCCGCCGTTGGCCACCTCCGCGTGCAGGGCCATGGGCTGGCCGCCGCCGTCCCACAGGCTGAAGGGCTGGTCGGTCCAGACCTCCACGCCCAGCGGCAGTCCCGCGCCCATGGTGCCGCCCGCCGCCGGCCGGATCGAGCCGAGCGCCAGATCGGCCTCCGTCACCGCCCCGCCGGCCGCTACCGTGCCCGGCGCGTGAATCCAGGTGGCGTTGGTCCAGGCCGGGGTGGTGCCGCCGAGCCGGAAGTAGCCGCGGGTGCCGGCCCAGGTCTCCTGGTAGACGACCCCGGCGTTGGTCTCGTAGGGCACGCCGCCTCCGGCGTCGCGGTTCCATCGGGTGAGCGCCGTGAACGACTCGGGCTCGGTGGGCGCGATGACCGTACGGCCGAGCATGAAGCCGGCCGGGATCAGGGTGGCCGGGCCCGTGACCTCCCAGCGCAACCGCGCCCGGTTCGGCGCGACGCGGAAGACGCCGCGGACGGTGATCCCCTGCGCCGCGGCGGGAAGGGTGTAGTCGACCTGGATGGCCTGGGCGCCGTCCGGGAGCGTGACGAGCGACGCGGTACCGCCGGTGGTTCGCTGGATGCCGGCGACGGAGTCCTTCGCCATGAATCCGGTGAGCCGGATCCGTTCGACGCCGGCGCCGTCCTTGACGGTGATCGTGCCGTCGGCCGCGGCGGCGAGCGTGATGCCGTCGGCGGCGATCGACGGGGTGCCGGCCTCGGCCGCGGTCGCGGGAAGCAGGGCTCCTGCGAGCCCTGCGGCAACGGCTCCGCCGAGGAATCGGCGTCGGGGGATGTCGGCCATGAGGATCCCTTCCAGTCACCTAATGCGAATTAGGTGAGAGGTGTACTCCTGCCGTAACCCGGGTGTCAAGCGTTTGACATCTGCCCGCGATAACGGCTTAGATGCCGCCTAATACGCATTAGGCGAAGGGAAGTTGCCCATGGATGTCTCCACGAGGTGGCGTCTGGGGATGGCCGGAGCGCTCGTGCTCGCCGCCGCGACGTCAGGCTGCTCGTCCGGCACCACGGAAGGCGACCCGGGCAAGACCACGATCACCGTGGCGGGCATGCCCCCCACGACCGCGGCGAAGACCCGCAAGCAGTTCCTGGACGCGGTCGCCGCGTTCGAGAAGGCCAACCCCGACATCAAGCTCAAGCCGACCGACACGCAGTGGGACGCCAGGACGTTTGCGACCAGGCTGGCCGGAGGCAACGCCGAGACGGTGCTGACCGTACCGCTGACCGAGCCGCCCGGACTCATCGCCCGCCGGCAGATCGCCGATCTCAGCGCCGAGATCAAGACCCTGCCGCACGCGACCGACTTCGACCCCCGCGCGCTGGCCCCCGCGACCGGCGCCGACGGAAAGATCTACGGCCTGCCCGTCACCGAGTACGCGCTGGGCCTGGTCTACAACCGCGCCCTGTTCACCAAGGCCGGGCTGGACCCGGACAAGCCGCCCGCCACGTGGGACGAGGTCAGGACGGCGGCGAAGAAGCTCGCCGGCTCCGGCGTCGCGGGCTACACCCAGATGACGGTCAAGAACACCGGCGGCTGGATCCTCACCGCGATGACCTACTCCTTCGGCGGCCAGATGGAGAAGAAGGAGGGCGACAAGTACGTCCCGTCGCTCCTGGACGGCCCGGCCGAGCAGGCGCTGCGCCACCTGGCCGCGATGCGCTGGCAGGACGACTCCATGGGCGCCAACCAGCTGCGTACCCAGCAGGACGCCGAGCGCGACTTCGCGGCGGGCAAGATCGGCATGATGATCGGCACCGTCAACAGCTACAACCGCTACACCACCCTGTACTCCGGCAAGCCGGACGACTTCGGCATCACGGCACTGCCCCAGCAGGCCGGAGCGAAGGCGACGCTGCTGGGCGGCCTGGTGGCGGCGGTCAACGCCAAGGCGACCCCCGAACAGCGCGCCGCCGCGGTGAAGTGGATCGACTACTACTACCTGAAGCCCAACTACGACCCGGCGGCGGCCGAGCAGCTGGCCGTCGCCAACGCGGCGGACAAGCTGGCCGTCGGCCTGCCCACACTGCCCTTCTACGGAACCACGGTGTCCGGTCCGGTGAACGCCGCGATCGCCAAGCACTCCAACATCCCGGTGTCCAACTTCACCCCCTACGTGAGGGACACCGACAAACTGGAGTACCTGGTGGAGCCCCCGGTCGCCGCCCAGGACCTGTACGGCGCGCTCGACACCGCCGTGCAGGCCGTGCTGACCCGCAAGGACGCCGACCCCCGCGACGAGCTGACCAAAGCGGCGGCGCGGGTCGCGCCCCTGCTCGAGAAAGCACAGTGACCCGGCGTCCTGGCCTCGCGGCGGCGCTGTTCCTCATCCCGACGGTGCTGGTGTTCGGCCTCTTCTCCTGGTGGCCGATCGTCCGCAGCGTGGTGCTCGGATTCCAGCGGACCAACCTGGTCGAGGCGGCGGCGTTCGCCGGTCTGGACAACTTCCGCACCCTGCTGGCCGACCCGCTGCTGGGCACGGCGGCGGGCAACACACTGCTGTTCACCGGTCTGGCCCTGGTGATCGGCTTCCCGGTGCCGATCGTCCTCGCGGTGCTGATGTCGGAGCTGCGCCGCGGCTCCGGCCTCATGCGGGTGCTGGTCTACCTGCCGGTGGTGGTGCCGCCGGTGGTGGCCGTCCTGATGTGGAAGTGGTTCTACGACCCGGACTCCGGGCTGTTCAACCAGTTGCTCGGGCTGGTCGGGCTCGGGCCGTACCCGTGGCTGCAGTCCACGAGCATGGCGATGCCGAGCCTTGTCCTGGAGGCGACCTGGGCGGGCGCGGGTGGCGCCGTGCTCATCTATCTGGCCGCGCTGTCGAGCGTGCCGGTCGAGCTGTACGAGGCCGCCCAGCTGGACGGGGCCTCGATCCCGCGCAGGATATGGCACGTGACGCTGCCGCAGCTGCGGCCCATCCTGCTGATCATGCTGCTCCTGCAGGTGATCAACACCTTCCAGGTGTTCACCGAGCCGTTCGTGCTGACCGACGGCGGGCCCGAGGACTCGACGGTCACGGTGCTGCTACTGATCTACAGATACGCGTTCGTCAACGGCGACTACGGCGCCGCCGCAGCGCTGAGCGTGAGCCTGGCCGTGGTGCTGGCCCTGCTGTCCGCCGTGTACCTGCGGCTGACCAGAACCTGGGGGACCAAGTGATCTCGGAGGCGGAACGGCGCAGCCTGCGTGGGCGGCTGTCCACCATCCAGGTGCTGCTGATCGTCGCCCTTCTGCTCGAAGGCGCGGGCCCGATCTACTGGATCTTCAAGGGCGCGATCTCCTCCACCCAGGAGTCACTGCGCGATCCGCTGGCCCTGTGGCCCGCCGAGGCTCGCTGGTCGAACCTGGCGGAGGCGTGGACGACGCTGGAGGTCGGCCACTACCTGACCAACACCGTCGTGCTCGTCGCGGGCTCCTGGTTCACGCAGCTGTTCGTCGCGGCGACCGGGGCGTACGCGCTGTCGATCCTGCGGCCCTCCTACGGCAAGTACGTCTACGGCGCGGTCCTGGCCACCCTGTTCCTGCCCGCCACGGTCTCGATGGTCTCCCTCTACCTGACCGTCCTCGACCTGGGCATCGCCAACACCCCGCTGTCGGTGTGGCTGCCCGCCGGCGCGCACGCCTTCAACGTCCTGCTGGTCAAGCAGTTCTTCGACGGCATCCCCCGCGAGCTGTTCGAGGCCGCCCGCCTCGACGGCGCCGGGCCGTGGCGGATCTTCACCAGCGTGGTGCTGCCCATGTCCCGCCCGATCCTGGCCGTGGTCTCCCTGCTGGCCGTCATGAACGCGTGGAAGGACTTCCTCTGGCCCATGATCGCCATCACCGACACCGAGAGCCAGCCGCTGGCCGTGGCGCTCCCCCGGCTGGCCGACACCTCGGACCAGGCCCTGCTGATCGCCGGAATGCTGATCGCCATCATCCCGCCCGTCGTGGTGTTCCTGGTCTTCCAGCGGCAGATCATCCGCGGCATCGCCTTCACCGGGCTGAAGGGATGAGGGTTCTGGTCACCGGCGCGGCCGGCCGGCTCGGCTCCGCCGTACTCGCGGAGCTGGCGGAACATCACGTGACCGCGCTCGTCGAGCGGGACCCCGGCCCGATCGCGGCCGAGCGGGTGGTCGTGGGTGACGCGCGCGACCCCGCCGCCGTGCGCGCGGCGCTGGAGGGGGCCGACGCCGTCGTGCACACCGCGGCGCTCGCCTCTCCCGAGGTCGCCGCGCCCGAGGTGGTGTTCGCCGCCAACACTCAGGCCACGTTCGTGGTGCTGAACGAGGCGGGCGAGCAAGGGGTACGGCGGGCGGTCATCGCCAGCAGCCTGTCGATCACCGGGCTGCCGTTCGCCGGATCGCGCCAGAGCCCGGCGTACCTGCCGCTCGACGTGCACGTGCCGCCGCTGATCGAGGACCCCTACGCGCTGTCCAAGCAGGTGGACGAGGCCACCGCGGCGATGATGGGACGGCGGCACGGCATGACCGTCGCCGCGCTGCGTTTCCCGTTCCTCGGCGACCGGGCCAGGCTGGCCGCGCGCGCCGCGATGCTGGCCGGGAACCCGGCGGCGGGGGCGGCGGACCTGTGGAGCTATCTGGACCTGCGCGACGCCGCCCGCGCCTGCCTGCTCGGGCTGACCGCCCCGCTGGAGGGCGCACCCGCCTTCTACCTCGCCGCCCCGGAGACGCTCATGTCCACTCCCACGCGAGAGCTGATCGCGGCCCACCACCCCGGCGTCCCGTGCCGGGCGGAGCTGCCCGGCAGAACCGTGGCCATCGACCTGGAACCCGCCAGACGGGTGCTTGGATTCACCGCCGAGGAGCTTCTTCCATGATCATGCCGGAGACACAGGCGCCGTGGCCGGCCGGGGACGGGCTGCGCGTCACCGGTGTACGCACGATCGTCACCGCTCCCGGCGGCGTACCTCTCGTCGTCGTCCGCGTCGACACCTCCGAGCCCGGTTTGTACGGCCTGGGCTGCGCCACCTTCACCCAGCGCTTCCACGCCGTGGTGGCCGCGATCGAGCAGCACGTCGCGCCCATGGTCATCGGGCGGCATCCGGCCGACATCGAGGACATCTGGCGCATGCTGCACTACTCGTCGTACTGGCGTGGCGGGCCCGTGCACAACAACGCGCTGTCCGGCATCGACCAGGCGCTCTGGGACATCGCGGGCAAACGGTTCGGCGTCCCGGTCTACGAACTCCTGGGCGGCCGGGTCCGTACGGCCGCCGCCGTCTACACCGGCGCCAGGGGCGGCGAGGTGGAGGAGTCGATCGAGCGGGCCGCGGCGCTCGCCGAGCAGGGCTACCGGTATGTGCGCCTGCAGTTCGGCGGCCCCGGGATCGGCACCTACGGAGGCACCGGCACGCCCGGCGGATACCCGGGCAGCCCCCATCCGGACGGCTGGGACGTCGGCCGGTACCTGCGCGACACGCCCCGCTTCTTCGAGCGCGCCCGTTCGGTCCTGGGCGAGGAACTCGGCCTGCTGCACGACGCGCACAACCGGCTGACGCCGAAGGAGGCGGTGGTGCTGGCACGCTCGCTGGAGCCGTACCGGCTGTTCTTCCTGGAGGACCCGCTCGCGCCCGAGCACTTCGACCGGCTGCCCGAGGTACGCGCGGCCGCGCCGATGCCGATCGCGTCGGGAGAGCTCGTCTCCTCGGTGACCGGCGCTGCGCGCCTCATCACCTCCGGCGGCGTCGACTACCTGCGCCTGCACGTCTCGACGGTCGGCGGGCTGACCCCGGCGCGCAAGCTCGCGGCGCTCTGCGAGCTGAGCGGGGTGCGCACCGCCTGGCACGGGCCGCCGGACGTGTCGCCCGTGGGCGCGGCGGCCAACGTCACCCTCGACGTGACCAGCCCGGCGTTCGGGATCCAGGAGGCGCACGTCTACCCGGAGACGGTGCACGAGGTGTTCCCGGGAACGCTCAGGACGGTCAACGGGTACCTGACGCCGTCGGACCGGCCCGGCTGGGGCATCGACCTCGACGAGCGGGCCGCCCTGCGCCATCCGCCGAAGACGCATCTGCACGAGCGATGGGCCGCGCAGGTCCGGCGACCCGACGGCGGGATCGAGGCTCCGTGATCTACTATTTCTTGGGGGGTATGTCATGAGATCGAGCGGTCGCCCTCGTCAGGCGGACATCGCTCGGCTGGCCGGCGTCTCACAGCCGACCGTGTCGCTGATCCTGAACGGCGGCGCCGCCGCCGTCGGCATCGCCGAGGAGACCCAACGCAAGGTCATGGAGGCCGCCGAGCGGCTCGGCTACGTGCCCGACCCGATCGCCACCCGCCTGGCCGCCGGGCAGAACAACCTCCTCGGCCTCTACACCTTCACCTCGACCTTCCCCACCGAGATGTCCCACGCCTACTACCCGTTCCTGGTGGGCATCGAGGAGGAGTCGGCGGTCCAGGGCTACGACCTGCTGATGTTCATAGCCTCCAGCATCACCGGCGAGCGCCCGCACGCCCAGGTGCTCAACCGGGTACGCCTGGCCGACGGCTGCCTGTTCCTCGGCCGGCACCTGCCCGTGCCGGAGATGGACCGCCTGCTGGCCACCAACCTGCCGATCGTCTACATAGGGCGGCACGACGACTTCGGCGACCGCCTGCCCTACATCGGCGCCGACTACGTGTCGGCGAGCGCGGCCGTGGTGCGGCACCTGGCCGGGCTCGGCCACGAGCGCATCCTGTACGTGCGCGAACCCGACGAGGCGATCACCTCGATCGACAGGGAGACGGGCTTCCGCGCCGGCATGGACGCGTGCGGGCTGCCGGCCACGGTGGTGCGCACGGACGGCGCCGACCTGACCGCCGACCGGCTGCGGACCTGGCACGACCAGGGCATCACCGCGATCGTCACCGAGGCCACCGACACCGACGCCGCCCACCTCGCGCTGCTGGCCGCGGCGCGCGAAGCGGGGTACCGGTTCCCCGACGACCTGTCTCTGGCCACGCTCGGCGACCCCTCCGCCGGTCCCGGCGGGCTCACCGGCTTCGCCGTACCGCGTCGTGAGATGGGCGCGGCGGCCGTCAGACTGCTCGCCCAGCTCATCGCGGGAGACCAGGACGTCTCCCGGCGCCAGCTCCTGGCCTGCTCGCTTGAGCCCGGCCAGACCGCGGCGTCCCCGCGCTGACACCCCTTTTACCCCTTTTGGAAGGCCGCACCATGCCCGAAATCAGAACAGACATCCTTGTTGTCGGCGGTGGGCTCGGCGGCGTCGCCGCGGCCCTGGCCGCCTGCCGCGCCGGGCAGAACGTCGTTCTCACCGAGGAGAGCGACTGGATCGGCGGGCAGCTCACCGCGCAGGCCGTGCCACCGGACGAACACCCCTGGATCGAGAGTTACGGCGCCACCGCCAGCTATCGCGACCTGCGCGCCTCGATCCGCGACCACTACCGGCAGTGGTACCCGATGACCGGCGGCGCGCGCGACTGGCGGCACCTCAACCCGGGCGCCGGATATGTCAGCAAACTGTGCCACGAGCCGGGCGTATCGCTGGCCGTACTGCGGGCCATGCTCGCCCCGCACCAGTCCGCCGGGCGGCTGCGCGTCCTGCTCGAACACCGTCCTCTCGACGTGGACGTGGACGGCGACCGCGTCACGGCCGTCACGCTACGGGACACCCGCTCGGGCGACTCGCTCACCGTCACCGCCGCGTACGTCCTCGACGCGACCGAGACCGGTGAACTGCTGCCGCTGGCCAAGACCGAATACGTCACGGGCGCCGAGGCGGGGCGCGAGCACGACGAGCCGCACGCGCCGGACGAGCACCAGCCGCTGAACATGCAGGGCATCACGTACTGCTTCGCCGTGTCCCACCACGACGGCGAGAACCATGTCATCGACCGCCCGGCGGACTACGCGTTCTGGCGCGACTACCGGCCGGACTTCTGGCCCGGCCCGCTGCTGGGCTTCAGCGCGCCCGACCCGCGCACCCTGGAGCCGGAGGACCGCTGGTTCGACCCCAACCCGGCGGGCGACCCGCGCGGGGTGCTCGCCGACCAGAGCGCCCAGTCGGGGGACAAGGACCTGTGGATGTTCCGCCGGATCCTCGCCCGCGACCTGTTCGATCCCGGTTTCGCCGCTTCCGACATCACGCTGGTCAACTGGCCGCTCAACGACTACTGGCTCAAGCCGATCATCGAGGTCGACCCCGGCACGGCCGCGCGTGCCCACGCGGAGGCGAAGCAGCTGTCGTTGTCCCTGCTCTACTGGTTGCAGACCGAGGCGCCCCGGCTCGACGGCGGCACCGGCTTCCCCGGGCTCCGGCTCCGCCACGACGTCGTCGGCACCGCGGACGGCCTGGCCAAGTCCGCCTATGTCCGGGAGTCGCGGCGCATCCGCGCCCGCACCACCGTGACCGAGCACCACGTCTCGCGCGCCATCGTCGGCGAACGGGGCGCGCTACGCCACCACGACTCGGTCGGCGTCGGCGCGTACCGCATCGACCTGCACCCCTCGACCGGAGGCGACAACTACATCGACATCGCCAGCGTGCCCTTCGAGATCCCCCTGGGCGCGCTGCTGCCGGTCAGGATGCGCAACCTGCTGCCCGCCGCCAAGAACCTCGGCACGACCCACATCTCCAACGGCTGCTTCCGGCTGCATCCCGTGGAGTGGAACATCGGCGAGGTCGCCGGGCATCTCGCCGCGTACTGCCTGCGCCGAGGCACCGAACCGCACAAGGTCGGAGAGAACCAGACGCACCTGGCCGACTTCACCGCCGGCCTGGACGCCGCCGGAGTCGAACGCCACTGGCCCGCGCCCACCGGCTACTAGCCGGGGTCACACCTGTCCTCGGCGCTTCCTGGTGGAGGGGAGATCGTGCCGTCCCGAGACGAACTCCTGGAACGCGATCTTCGCGCGGATCACCGGACGGCGCCAGCGGTCCTCCCGGTGGATGGCCCTGGCGAGCTTGCGCGGGTTGCGCCCGGCGAAGAACCAGTGCGCCCACGGGGAGCCGGGACGCGCCAGCCGTACCGCGCTGACGACCAGGACGAGCGGGACGAACAGGCCCACGAGACCCGTCCAGATCTTGCCCTTGAGCAGGGTCACCACCGCGAGCACGAGGTTGCAGACGATCACCAGCGTGGTGTCGGCGAGGCCCCAGAGGTCCACGACCAGAGGCCGAAGCCCGATCAGCAGCAGTCCGGTCACGGCGATCGCGATGAAGACGGCGTCGACGGAGGTTCGTCCCTCTTCCTCCCAGTACACGTCGTGCAGGTGCAGGATCAGCGCGAACTCGTCCAGCACCAGCGCCGAACCCACCCCGAAGATCGAGGCCGCCACCGCGAACCACAGCTGCGACGCCGTCGCCACGACCAGCCCGGTGACGCCGCCGATCAGCATCAGCACGACCCCGAACACCACGTGGTGGATGTGCATCTCGCCGACGCTGACGTTGCGGAACCATCCGATCTTGGCTCGGATCAGCCGGACGTTGATGCGCACGAAAACGAAGGCGCCGATGAGCGCGACGAAGAAACAGAACAGCGGTAGCCGCCCCGTCGCAACGATGCTGTGCTCGAACCAATACCCCATAGCCCTGAAACCGATGGTACGAGCAGTTCATTGCACCTTGCGCGACGGCTGGGTCACTTGGGCGGTTTGTAGGCGTTTGGCGAGTTCTTTGGTGACTTCGCGGTCGGCGAGCGAGAGCCGTACCCGCTGCTCGGACTCCGCGAACGTGGGCGGCTCGCCCGTGAGGTCCTTCACCAGCTCGTCGTAGTGGGCGCGGACCCGCTCGCGCGGCAGGTCCAGGCGGTCGGCCAGCGCCTTCCTGAGCTCGGCGGCCCGCAGGCCGGCGAAGGTGTACTCGTCGTAGGACGGCACACCGGGCAGCGGGCGGCCGGACGCGCGGGCCTGTTCGCGGCGGCGGTTCTCCGCCGCCAGCGCCGCCGCGAAACCCGCCTCGCTGACATCGGCGAGCAGGCCTTCCTCACGCGCCCACAACCGCAGCACCTTGTCCTGTACGGCCAGCGCCAGCCCCTCGGCCCGCAACCGGTCGGGCGGGACGGCGCCTCCGTTGGCCGCGGCGACGCCGGCCCGAGCGGTGTTCATGCCCCGCTCCAGCTCCGCCCGGACCACCGGCTCCCCCTCGACCAGCACCACCACCTCCTTCTCCTTAGGTGGTGGTGGCGGGGTGAGGGAGCAGGCGGTGACGAGCATCGCGGTGACAGCCAGAGCAAGAACCCACCACCAGCCCAGACCGGAGGGCCCTTGTCGCTCAGGCTGCCGCCCGGATCGCCCGCTCTGCCCTGGTCGCTCGGATCGCTCCGGGTGCGGCGCTCCGCCACGAGATGGCGCTCTGGTGGGGTGTGGGGTGGTGGGTGTCATGCGGTCAGCCGGTGACCTTCATGTCGAAAACGTGCAGACCGGCATCCGCGAGCGGGCTCCCCTCGGGCAGCGTGACCGAGGCGACCGTCTTGCCCGGGTCCAAGGGGACCGAGTACCCGAAGACCGTGACGCCCGATTCGCGGGTCTGTCCGGTGGCCGGGTTCTTGTGGCTGGTCTGGGTGATGTTGTGATAGTCCGTACGAGCGACCACGACGCCACCGGCAGGCGCCCCGGCATCCCAGAAGTCCCCGAACCGCACGGTCTTCGCCTCGGCACTGCCATCGGTGTAGGTAACGGTGAATTCGCCCTCCCGCACCTTGAACACCCCGGTCCCCAGCACCACGAGGTTCGCCCCCTTCCCGGACATCCGGATGGTCTGACCGGCCGCCTTCACGTTGTCGGCCCAGCCGTACGGGCGTGGATGCCACACGAACGACGCGCCGAGCACGCTCACCGGCCGCCCGGGAACGAGCCCGGCCTTCTCCAGCCCCTGCCCCGAATAGCTGCGTCCGCTGGTGGACAACCCGCCGGTGTTCGGGTTGAGGTCGGAGCTGACGCCGACGTTGTTGTAGGCGTCCTCGATCCTCCGGTACGGCTCCGCCACCACAGGAGCCCCCGAGTAGGCGCCCCTGCTGAGCGTCGTCAACGGGTTGCCGAAATAGTCACGGGCGCCCAGCCCGTCCACGGCCGCCCCGGTGCCCAGGGCGGGCGATCCGGCGAGCAGCTTGTAGCCGTCCACGTCACCGGCGCCGGTGGCGGTGCCGGGTGCGGCCAGACCGGGGTCGGCGGTGATGCCGCGGGCGTCACCGGCGGGCGGGGTGATGCCGCCGTGGTAGACGTTGGCGTCGTAGGAGATGCCGGTACCGGTCGGGAAGGCGCCGTGGGCGGCGTAGAAGATGTTGTTGACGAGGCGCGTGTCCTGGTTGAGCCGCATGTCTACCTTCTGGCTGGAGCAGAAGAAGGTGTTGTTGTAGACGCGGAAGGGCGCGTTGTCGGTGTTGGCGATACGGCAGTCGTCCTGGGCGATGTTGAAGCGCAGGACGGCGGTCGCCTTGTAGTTGGGGAACTCGGTGCAGCCCTGGCAGCCGAGGAAGAAGCCTCCGGCGTTGTCGTGCGAGTAGTTGTACTGGTAGAGACAGGTGCCCTTGATGCCGCCGTCGCAGTCCCAGGCGGTGGAGTCGTAGATGGTGGGCCGCTGGCGGGTCACCTCGTTGTACTGAAATATCGGGTCCACCGAGTTGATCGGCCACATGCCCGCGAAATTTCCGTCGACGTACGGGTATTTCCCGGCCCCGCCCTCGTCGAACAAGTTGTGCTCCACCAGCGGCCGGTCCGAGGCGTGCACCACGATGCCGTCGCCGCCGACCGCCCTGATCGTGTTGCGGGCGATGAGCACGTTGCGGTGGTAGTCGTTGCCCTTCCGGCTGATCTTGATCCCGCCACCGCCGGTGTCGTGGATGTGGTTGCCGGTGATCGTGATGCCGTCGATCGGGCCCGGCACTCCGTCGGGCAGCGCCTGGATGCTGATGCCCGCGGAGTAGGCGAACCAGGAGGCGTTCGCGCCGGTCTTGTCGCCCCACCCGGCGACGTCGGAGATCTCCAGGTCGCGCAGCACCAGCCCGGCCTTGGGCGCGGCCGTCGTGGAGTTGTACTGCACGCCGGTCCGCTTGCCCGTCGTCCGCGCCGGGTTGGTGATATGCAGCTTCTCGATGGTGACGTGGCTGTTGTCGACCAGGTGAACGGCCCACTCACCGCCGTCGCCCTGGATGATCGGCTTAGGGCCGGTGCCGTAGGAGGTGAAGGTGACGGGGCGGCCCGCCGTACCGGATCCGAGTGGTTCGAGGCGGCCGGTGCAGACGGTGCCCGCGCGGAACCTGACCGTGTCCTTCGCGCGGAACGCGATCGCGTTGACCTGCGCCAGCACGGTGAGTGGTCCGGCGGCGTCACGGCCGGAACCGCCGGGGGCGGCCTGGCAGTCGACGAAGAAGTTACGCGCGGCGGCGGCCTGGGCCGGGGCGGCGGTCAGCCCGGCGCAGGCCGCGACGAGCGCGGCCAGGAGCGCCAGGCGGGGGGTTAAGCGCATCGGTTTGCTCTCCAGAAGGTCGGATTCAGCGAGAAGGTGGGGATCAGGCGGAAGGTCGGGATCAGGCGGAGCGGGACAGGCTCGCGGGCTCCACTCCGTGCGCGAAGGGCAGGCCGCGGGCGTAGCGGACCAGCTCGTCCACGGCGAGATCGGCCATGCGGGCCAGCTCGCCGCCGAGCGAACCGGCGATGTGCGGGGTGACCAGCACGTTCGGCAGGTCGTAGAGGACGGAGCCGGACGGCAGGATCTCCGGGGCGGTGTGGTCGAGTACGGCGTGAAGGCGGCCCGAGGCCAGCTCGGCGGTGAGCGCGTCCTGGTCGACCAGGGCCGCGCGGGCGGTGTTGATCAGCGTGGCGCCGTCGCGCATGGCCGCGAGCCGGTCCTTGCCGATCATGTGGCGGGTCTCCGGCAGGTCCGGGGCGTGGACGCTGACGACGTCGCTCCGGGTGACCAGCTCGTCGAGGCTCACCCGCTCGGCGCCCAGGTCCTCGCGCAGGTACGGGTCGCTGACCAGAACGTCCAGGTCGAACGGTTTCAGCAGTTCGATCACCCGCCGCCCGATCCTGGAGGCGCCCACGACGCCGACCGTGCGGCGGTAGTTGCCGAAGCCGGGATAGCGGGCGTCCCAGTCGCCGTCGGCCCGGTTCGCGCGGTAGTCGCGGGCGATGTCGAACACCCGCTTGTTCGCGAACAGGATCGCGGCCAGCGTGAACTCCGCCACCGGCTCCGCGTTGGCGGCCGCGGCGGTGGAGACCTTGATGCCGCGCTGCCAGCAGGCCTCGCTCACGTGGTGCTTGACCGACCCCGCCGCGTGCACGATCGCGCGCAGCCGGGGCGCCCTGGCCAGCACCTCGGCGGTGACCATCGGACAGCCCCACGAGGTGTAGAGCACCTCCACCTCGGCCAGGTCGGCGTCGGCGAAGTCGGTCACCACCAGATCCGGGTCCACATCGGCGACCAGCGCCAGGCGGCTTCTGACCGGTTCGCGCAGCAGCCGCCGCGCGACCTGCGCGCCCATGGCGACCAGCGTCCTGGGCCTCTTCATGACATCCCCCGAGAAATCGCTCACTTGACGCTGCCCGCCGTCATTCCGGCCTTCCAGAACCGCTGCAGCGACATGAACACGACCAGCAGCGGCACCACCGACAGCAGCGAGCCCGTGATCACCAGCGTGTGGAACTCGGGGAAGGCGTTGCCCTGCTTCTCCCACGTGAACAGTCCCAGGCTGAGCGGGTAGAGATGCTGGTCGTTGAGCATGACCAGCGGCAGGAAGAAGTTGTTCCAGATCGCCGTGAACTGGAACAGGAAGATCGTCACGAACGCGGGCAGCAGCATCGGCAGCGCCACCTTCACGAACGCCCGCACCTCCCCCGCACCGTCCGAACGCGCCGCTTCAAGCACTTCATTGGGTACGTAACCGGCCGACAGCACGCGGGACAGGTAGACCCCGAACGGATGCACCAGCGCCGGGACGAACACCGCCCAGAACGTGTTGACCACACCCACCTTCGAGGCCAGCAGATACAGCGGCAGCGCCGTCGCCGTGGTCGGTACCAGCACGCCGAGCAGCACCAGACCGAACATCTTCTCCTTGCCGAACCAGGCGTACTTGTCGAAGGCGAAGCCGCACATCACCGAGATCAGCGCGCTCACCGCCGCTCCGGCCCCCGCGTACAGGACGCTGTTGAGGTACCAGCGGAAGAAGATGCCGCCGTTCTCGCTGCTCACGGCCCGGATGTTGTCGATCAGGCTGAAGTCGGCGAAGGCGAAGCCCGGCGTGCCGTACAGGTCGTCGAGTGTCTTCGTCGAGGCGAACAGCAGCCACGTCAGCGGCAGCAGCGTGTAGAGAGCGGCGATCACCAGGAAGAGGTTGACCGTCGCCCGGGACATCCACTTCATCGGCGGTTGCTCCACTTGGTGACGACGTACGACATCACGGCGGCCAGCAGCGCCAGCAGGATCGAGGCGGCGCCCGCCTGGCCGTAGTCGTTGTTGCCGAACGCCTCGTTGTAGGCGTACATGTTCGGGGTCCAGGTGCTGACGACGCCGTCGCTGGAGTTGTCGAACACCATGGGCTCGGTGAACAACTGCAGCGAGCCGATGATCGTGAACAGCAGCGTCGTGACGACCGCGCCGCGAATGAGCGGCAGCTTCACGCGGAAGGCGGTCCGCAACCGGCCCGCGCCGTCCATCCGCGCCGCCTCCAGCACTTCGGCCGGAATGGCCTGCAGCGCCGCGAAGTAGATGATCATGTTGTAGCCGATCCACTCCCAGAGCGCGACGTTGACGATGGACCCGAGCACAGCCCCGCCACCGAGAAAGTCGACCCCGCCCAGAAGATCCACGATCGGGCTGATCCCCGGCAGGTAGAGATAGAGCCAGATCAGCCCCGCGATGACGCCCGGGACGACATGTGGCATGAACAACGCCAGCTGAAAGAACCTCCGCAGCCGCGCCAGCCCCGAATCGAGCAGCAACGCCAGCCCGAGCGCCCCGCCGATCATCAGCGGGATGTAGAGCAGGCAGTACCCGGCGATCACCAGGAACCCGTCGGTGAAGGCCTTGTCCTTGAGCGTGTCCAGGTAGTTCCCCAGCCCGACGAAGACCGTCTCGGTCCCACCGAACCCGAGCCCCGAGGACTTCTCACTGAACAGGCTCAGGTAGACCGCGTAGGCCAGCGGCGCCACGATCACCGCGGCGAAGAGCACGAAGAACGGC
Source organism: Nonomuraea sp. NPDC050547 (assembly GCF_044457345.1). NCBI lineage: Bacteria > Bacillati > Actinomycetota > Actinomycetes > Streptosporangiales > Streptosporangiaceae > Nonomuraea > Nonomuraea sp. NPDC050547. The sequence continues at coordinate 447,916 of NZ_JBITGW010000004.1, read as the reverse complement.
CCCACGAAGAGCACAACCGCTCCCCGCCGCCGCGCCGCCTCACTGCGCATGCTGCTCCTTTGTCATCGACCATTTCCAATACGCCGCGAACCTCTTCGGGGTGGCCCGCGAACCCTTCCGGGGCGAGCCGCGACCCCTTTCGGGGTGGATCCCGGGGTTGGCCGCGGACCCTTCCGGGGTAGGTCGCGGACCCTTCCGGGGTAGGTCGCGGACCCTTCCGGCACGGCGTGATCCTTTGGTCCGGCGCGATCCCTTGGCCCGGCGCGGATCCCTCCGATGCGGCGGGATCTTTCCGTCACGGCGCGGATCCCTCCGCTACGGTGCGGACACTTTCGTCACGGCTCTCTCGACGGCGCCTTTCCGGCACGGCGGGATCTTTCCGGTAGGGCGGGGCGCGCCGTACCGGTGTCACTGCTGGGCGGCGACGTTCAGCCCGCGGGCCTTGATCTCGTTGACCGTCGCGGTCTGCACGGTGTCCAGGACCGACGGGATCGTGGTCTCACCGGTGCTCACCTTGCCGAGCGAGTCCTTGAAGGCGGTGAGGGTCTGCACCATGCTCGGCCCCCACGTCCAGCCCGGCTGAATCGTCTTGTACGACTCCGAGAACAGCGCGTAGATGTCCTGACCGCCGTAGAACGAGGCGTCGAAGCTCTTGGCCGCGACCGGCACCAGGTCGGCGATGGCAGGGAAGCCACTGGAGGTCCCGGAGGCCAGGCGGGCCGTCCAAGCCTGCTCAGAGCCGGTCAGCCACTTAATGACCTCGATCGCTTGCTTACTGTTCTTACTGTTCTTGGAGACACCGAAAGTCGTGCCACCGAGCATGCCACTGGACGGGGTCCCCCAGTGCGGCACCGGCGCGATCGCCCACTTGCCGGACTGGCCCGCGTGGCCGCTCTTCATGACGCCCGCGCCCCAGTTGGCGCCGACGTAGCCCCAGAGGGTGTCGTCCTCGAAGGCGGCGTTCCACGGCTGCGAGAACGAGGCCTGCACGTGCACGAGGTCGTCCTTGACCAGGTCCTGCCAGTAGCCGGCGACCTTCTTCGTGGCCTCGTCCGCGATCGACACCTTCCAGGCGTCACTCTCGGTCCCGAACCACTTACCCCCCGCCTGCCACGCCAGCGCGGCCAGCACACTGGGATCATCGGGGAAGAACGTGGCGATCCGCGCCTTGCCGTCCGCCTTCTTCACCTTGACCGCGGCAGCCTTGAACTCATCCCAGGTCGCGGGCACTTCGATCTTGTTCTTCTCGAACAGATCCTTGCGATAGAAGAACACCTGCGGAGCCGCGTCCATAGGCACCCCCCAGGTCTTCCCGCCCAGCTCGACCAGGCTGAAGACCGAGCCCGGATACTTCCCCTTGACGTCAGCGGTAACGGCGGTGATGTCCTGCAACGCGCCCTGATTAACAAAGTCGGGCAGCTGGGGATACTCGATCGACATGACATCAGGCGCGTTGCCGGCCTTGACGGCGTTGGCGAACTTCGCATAGCCACCGGCGTTGCCGGAGGGAATCTCCTCGAACTTGATCTGAACGTCCTTGTGCGACTTGTTGAAGGCGTCCACGACCTGCTGAGTGCCCTTGGCCCACCCCCAGAACGTGACGGTAACCGGCTGCCCACCCGCCCCGGTACCGGCGGCCTCCTGCCCCCCACCGCCGCAGGCCGCGAGCATGGTGATCCCGGCCAGCAGCCCAGCAAGACCGGCGGCGGCGCGTTTACGCTCCATCGATGCTCCTTCTCCGCAGTCGATCGAAATACGATCGTTCTGGAGCATCATTCGCTCACAACCGAACACATGTCTACTATTCGATCATCACAACTCCATCTCGAAACCCCACCCCCAGGGCTACGCCCCCACCGCGCAGTCCCGACAGCCATGCGGGCTAAAGGGGCTCAACACCACGACAACGGTTGGGGACACGCAAGCCCGGACACGCAGGCCGGCACGCCCAGGCCGGCACGCGCAGGCCGGCACGCCCAGGCCGGCACGCGCAGGCCGGCACGCGCAGGCCGGCACGCGCAGGCCGGGACGCGCAGGCCGGGACGCGCAGGCCGGGACGCGCAGGCCGGGACGCGCAGGCCGGGACGCGCAGGCCGGGACGCGCAGGCCGGGACGCGGTCGGTGGCGGGCCACCTGCGCTTTTCGGCGCCGGGCGGTGGGAGGGTGGTCGGTGGCGTTCGGCGCCGTTGTACGGCGCGGACGTGGGGCACGGCGGCTGGGCAAGAGCGGAGTTGTTACGGCGAGCGACCCCGTGAGCCCTCACGACCAGCGCTCGACTGGCGGCGGCCCACGACGGCGGGGCGGGCAGAGTGGCCTGCCGTAACGGAAAGCGCGCAACACGAAGGCGAGCGCAACACGAAGGCGAGCGCAGCACGAAGGCGGGCGAGTCACGCACGGGAGGGGCACCACGAAGGCGGGCGAGTCACACACGGGAGGGGCACCACGAGCGGCGTGGGGCGAGCGGCGCGAGGAGGGCAGGGCAGCGGACACAGTGCTGCAGGTGGGAAGCAAGAGGAGCGAGAAAGAGCGAAAAGCGAAAGAGAAAGAACAGAGCGATCAGATTGGGCGGGTGGAGGCGCGGGGGCGGAGTTCGGGGAGGAGGGCGATGTGTTGGCGGGGGGTGTGGGGGCCGGTGGTCAGGCGGCGGATCAGGAGGTCTACGGCGTGGGCGCCCACCGCGCTTTTCGGGGGGGCTACGGCGGTCAGCGGCGGGTCGCTCAGGGCGGCCACCTCGTCGTCGTAGGCGACGATGGAGACCTCGTCCGGGATCGTGACGCCCGCTGAGCGCAGGTGCTGGACCAGGAGCAACGCGTCCTCGTCGTTGTGGACGAGCAGCGCCGTCACTCCCTCGGCGCGGACCGCGCGCACGACGTCACCCACCTGGTGGTGGGACGGGCCCTCCTGGTCTATGCCGAGGTCGGCGTAGCCGGACAGGTCGAGGTCGCGCAGTGCCGCTTCGAAGCCCTGGCGTACGCGCGGGGCCGTGGGACTTTCGCGGGTGACCATGGCGACGCGTCGGTGGCCCAGGTCGGCGAGGTGGCGGACGCCGAGGAAGGCGCCGTGGGCGTGGTGGGAGGCGACGGCGTCCAGCAGGGAGGCGGGGCCGCCCAGTCCCGCCCGGCGCTCCACCAGGACCGTGGGCACCTTCAGGCCGGCGAGCCAGTCTCCGTGGGACTCGTCGGGCTGGCGGGTCGTGGTGAGCAGCAGGCCCTCCACTCCGCCTCCGGCGACGAGCTGGGCGACCTGGAGGCGTTCCTCGGCCTCGTCGTAGCGGGAGACGCCGAGCACCAGCCTCGCCCCGAGTTTGGCGGCCTGTTCGCGGGCGCCTTTGATGACGGCCGGGTAGTAGTAGGTGGCCGATGGCACGAGCATGCCGATGGTCAGGCCGGTGTCGCCGGTGCCGGGCGCCGTGGGGGTGTCGGCGGCGGCGGGTGAGCCCGGCAGGTCGGTGCGGACCCTGGTCACGCCGCCGTGCACACGCTTGAGCAACCCCTGCCCGGCCAGGTGTTCCACGTCTCTGCGCAGGGTGACCATGGAGACGCCGACGCGCTCGACCAGGTCGGTGAGCCGCACGGATCCGCGCTCGCTCACCTCGCGCAGGATGAGTTCATGGCGTTGCTCGACGAACACGGTGGCCCCTTCGACTCGGTCGTTGCTGATCCTAGCGTGCGGATATGAACGTATGCTTTCGTTCGATCACAGTCGGAGATCCCTTGGAGTGGTGCATGTTTCCCCTTCCGCCGGAGGACCGTTCGCTCAGCCCGCTCACGGGGTGGACCCGTGCCCACTGGGAGGCGGTGGCCGACGGGCTGCTGGGCGCGGTGGAACCGTACCGCTCCGTGGACGGTGCTGTGATCACTTTGCCCGGCCGGGAGAGCTCGTCGCGATGCGATGGCCTGGAGGGGTACGCGAGGACGTTCCTGCTCGCCGCCTTCCGGGTGGCCGGTGGGGGGCCGGTCGAGCTGCTCGAACCTTACGGGCGCGGGCTGCGGGCCGGGCCGGAGGTCTGGGAGCCTGTCGGGGACCGTACTCAGCCCATGGTCGAGGCGGCGTCGATCGCCATCGGGCTGTGGCTCACCCGCGAGCGGCTCTGGGACCACCTGCCCGGCGACGTCCAGGATCGCGTGGCCGGGTACCTGGCCGGAGCGCTCCGGCATGATCCGGTGGACAACAACTGGTGGCTGTTTCCCGTCATGGTGGGCGGTTTCCTGGCGTCCGCCGGGTTCCACGCCGAGGAGGCAGAGGCGGCAGTGCGGCGCGGCCTGGAGCGCATCGAGCCCTGGTACACCGGCGACGGCTGGTACTCCGACGGCGCCAACCGCTCCTTCGACCACTACAACGGCTGGGCGATGCACCTGTATCCGGTCCTGCTCGCGCTGCTGTCCAAAACCCCCGTCGGGAAGTACGGCGGGCGGCTCAAGGAGTTCCTGACCGGTTATGCGCGGATGTTCGACAACGAAGGCGGCATGCTCTATCACGGCCGATCGCTCACCTATCGCTTCGCTTCGGCCGCCTCGCTCTTCGCCGGTGCGCTGGCCGAGTCCACCCCGCTGACACCCGGCCAGACCAGAGGCATCGCCTCGGCCACGCTCCGCCGTTTCCTGGAGCACGACGCCCTGTCACCGGAGGGCATTCTCACGCTCGGCTGGCACGGGCCGCACGAACCGTCGCTGCAGGGGTACTCGGGGTTCGCCTCGCCGTACTGGGCGGCGAAGGCGTTCGCCGGCCTCCTCCTGCCCGCCGGCCACCCCGTCTGGACGGCCACCGAGGAGCCGGGGCCGCGGGGAGTTCAGGCGCTGGCCGGTCCCGGCCTCATCGTCCACAACACCGGCGGCCTCGCCCGAGTCGTCAACCACGGCAGCCAGCACCACCCCGGTGACCCGCTCTACGACCGCTACGCCTACTCCACCCGCACCGGCCCCACCACCGCCACCGACATCCCGGACAACCACGCGGGCTCAGGTCCCCGCGGGCGCATCGTCCCTCGGGGCGCCGGTGCGCTGGGCGACGGCGCTTGGGCGGCCTCGTTCGGCGAGGGAAGCGGGGTGGCCAGTGTGAGCGTGGTGCGCGGGGAGGTGGAGGTGCGGCTGCACTATGGCGAGGTGGGCAGGGAGACGGGCTGGGCACTGGCCCACGCCACGCCAGGCGACCGCACGGTGGGGACGGGCGAAACCGCGGCAACAGGCACGGACGCAGCAGGCGAAACCGCCATGGCGGGCGCGGACGCTGCGGGCGAAGCCGCCGCAAAAGTCACAGACGTAGCAGGCGAAACCATCGCAAAGGCCACGAACGGAGCGGGCGACACCGCCATGACGGGCGCGAACAAGACGGCTGGCTCCGTCACAACGGTCGCGGATGGGGTGGGCGGCTACGCCGTTCAGGCCACGGACACAGCGGGCGGAGCGGGTGGCTCCGGCGGACGGGCCGCGGGTGGGGCCGTTGTGTGGGCGGTGGACGGGCTGGGGTCCTGGCTGGTTCCGTTGGCGGGGGCGGTGACGCCTTCGGTGCTGGAGGCGCCCGAGGGCACGGCGTTCGGCAGGCCCGCCCTGGTCCCGGCGCTCACCGGCACCGACGCCGCCGGCTGGCGAGTGAGCGCCGCCGTCCTGGCCCACGAACTGCCCGAACTCCCCTCGGCCGAGGTGAACGGGCTGGAGGTCACGCTCACCTGGCCGGACGGGGTCGTCCACGTGATCACCCCGGAAGGGCCCACGCCTCCTGCGATCACGCCGGAAGGTCGCTAGGCCACCGGCGTCGCTCCGGAAGGACGACGGCAGTCCGCGCCGGAAAGACCGCAGCGCCCCGAGACGCGGTCACGCCGGAACGCCCACGGCCCTCTCCGCGGCCATGATCGCGTTGCGGAACAGCATCGCCACCGTCGTCGGCCCCACGCCGCCCACCCGAGGCGTGATCGCCCCCGCCACCGCCTCGACCGATTCGTCCACGTCGGGCAGCAACCGCCGCCCCTCATACCGAACGCCCCCGCCGACGACGACGGCCCCGGGCTTCACGTGCTCGGGCTGGATGATCCCCGGCACCCCGGCCGCGGCGATGAGGATGTCGGCCCGCCGCGTGTAGCGGGCCCAGTCGGATACGCCGGTGTGGACCACGGTCACCGCGGCGTTGGCCGTGGGCCGCTTCTGGCTGAGCAGCGTGGCCAGCGGCCGGCCGAGGGTGGCGCCACGGCCGAGGATCACGACCTCCCGCCCCGCCACCGGAATCTCGTAGAAGGCGAGCAGCGCCTCGATTCCGGCAGGCGTGCAGGGCAGCGGTCCGGGCATGCCGAGGGACAGCCTGCCCATGTTGAGCGGGTGCATGCCGTCCACGTCCTTGTCGGGGTCCATGGACTGCAGCGCCGCGTCGTAGTCGAGGTGACCGGGCACCGGGTACTGCACCAGCAGCCCGTGCACCGCCGGGTCGTCGTTGTAGGCGGCGATGGCGGCGTGGAGGTCGGCCTGGGTGGCGTCGGACGGCAGGTGGGTGTGCGGTGAGTCGAAGCCGAGCTCCGCCGCCTGCCGCTGCTTGATCCTGATGTATCCGGCACTGGCGTCGTCGTCACCGACCAGGATCGTGGCCAGCGACGGTGTCACACCCTTGGCAGTCAGTACGGCGGCGCGCGCGGCGACGTCCTCCAGGACACTCTGCGCCACCGGACCGCCGGGAAGCATGCGGGTCATGGCTCTCCTCGCAACGTGGTCGCCCAGGCGGTCGGCTTCCACGACGAGCTCCCCGATGGTCGATTCCATCCTTTGTGCCGCCAGTCGCGCTCCTCCTAGGATGCCAGAAGCCTCAGGACAGGAAGCCGCGCAGGAGCGCCGCGGTGCCCTCCAGATGCTCGGACACGGCACGCCGCGCCGCCTCCGGATCTCCGGACAGGATCGCCGCCACAATGGCCTCGTGCTGGGTGGCCGCGTGATCGATGTTGACCTGGAGCATCGGGATGGCGTTGAGCAGGTCGCTGACGCGCAACCGGGCGTCGGCGCAGGTGGCGGCCAGCAGCGGGGAGCCGGTCAGCTCGGCGATCGCCAGGTGGAAGGCGGTGTCGAGGCGGCGGTACTCCCCTGGCTGGGCGGCGTTGAGATCGTCCAGGCGGGCGCGCAGGATCCGGCGGCGGTCCTCGTCGAGCGAGGTCGTGGCCAGCACCTGCGCGGCGCCGCACTCCACGGCCATGCGGAAGGTGAGGGCGTCGGAGAGATCGTCGTTGCCCATGTCGGCGACGACCTTGCGCAGGGCTCCGGTGCCGGGCTGTGGCGGGACATAGGTGACGAAGGCACCGCCGTAACGGCCGCGCCGTACATCGAGAAAGCCGGAGTCCTGCAGGGCGCGGATGGCCTCGCGCAGCGTCACCCTGCTGATGCCGAGCTGGACGGCGAGCTCGCGTTCGGGCGGGAGCTTCTCGCCGGGCGCGACGACGCCCAGCTTGATGGCCTGGAGCAACCGCTCCACGGTCTCCTCGAACGCGTTGCCCGCGCGCACGGGGCGCAGCACCGTCAACGGGTTCACGCTTCGCTCCCCCCAACGCCACAGGGCCTTGACAATCGATCCCGCCATGGACCTCAATGGTCTAACACTAGCCCAATCAACGGGAAACCGCCGTGGCCAGATCGGAGCATCCTCACGTGAGCACCGGATTGTTGTCCGTTTCCGACCTGCGGGACGAAGTTGCTGCTGGGCGCATAGACACCGTATTGCTCGCCGTCGCCGACATGCAGGGCAGATTGCAGGGAAAGCGCCTGTCGGCGCGATTCTTCCTGGAGGAGGTGCTGCGGCACGGCTCCGAGGGCTGCAACTACCTGCTCGCGGTGGACGTGGACATGAACACCGTCGAGGGCTACGCGATGTCGTCGTGGGAACGCGGGTATGGCGACTTCGTCATGAAACCGGACCTCTCGACGCTCAGACGGATCCCCTGGCAGGAGGGCACCGCCCTGCTCATGGCCGATCTGACCTGGGAGGACGACACCGACGTGACCGCCTCCCCCCGGCAGATCCTGCGCAGGCAGCTGGCCCGCCTGGACGAGCGCGCCCTGCGGGCGTTCGTCGGCACCGAGCTGGAGTTCTGCGTCTACGAGGACTCCTATGAGCAGGCGTGGAAGCGCGGATACCGCGACATGTCCCCCGCGAACCTCTACAACGTCGACTACTCCCTGCTCGGCACCGCCCGCATCGAGCCGCTCCTGCGCCGGATCCGGCGTGAGATGGAGGGCGCCGGACTGTATGTGGAGTCGGCCAAGGGCGAGTGCAACCTCGGCCAGCACGAGATCGCCTTCCGCTACGACGAGGCGCTGAAGACCTGCGACAACCACTCGATCTACAAGACCGGCTCCAAGGAGATCGCCGCCCAGGAGGGCCGCTCGATCACCTTCATGGCCAAGCCGAACCAGCGCGAGGGCAACTCCTGCCACATCCACATCAGCCTGCGCGGCACCGCCGACGAGCCGGTGATGGCCGGAGACGGACCCCACGGCATGTCCGAGCTCGGCGCCCGCTTCATCGCCGGCCAGCTCGCCTTCATGCGCGAGCTCACGCTCTTCTACGCGCCGAACATCAACTCCTACAAACGGTACGTGCCCGGCAGCTTCGCCCCGACCGCCGTCAAGTGGGGCGTGGACAACCGCACCTGCTCGCTGCGCCTGGTCGGCCACGGCCACTCGCTGCGCGTGGAGAACCGGGTGCCCGGCGGCGACGTCAACCCCTACCTGGCCGTCTCCGCGCTGATCGCGGCCGGTCTGCACGGCATCGACCACGAGCTCGAACTCGAGGACGCCTTCACCGGCAACGCCTACACCTCCGGCGCCGAGACCGTCCCGCACACGTTGCGCGACGCGCTCGCCCTGTTCGAGGGCTCGAAACTGGCCAGGGAGTCCTTCGGCGAGGACGTCGTGGCCCACTACGCCAACAACGCGCGCGTCGAACTGGCCGCCTTCGACGCGGCGGTCACCGACTGGGAAATGTTCCGCGGCTTCGAACGTCTGTAAGGGACCAGCATGAAGATCATCAATCCGGCCACCGAAGCCGTGGTGGCCGAGGTCGACCTCGCCGACACGGCCGAGGCCGACCGGGCGGTGGAGCGTGCCAAGCGGGCGTACGCGAGCTGGCGCGGGGTGGCGCCGGGGGACCGGGCCAGGCTGTTGCGCCGGTTCGCCGACCTGGTGGACCGTCACGGCGAGGAGCTGGCCCAGCTGGAGGTCGCCAACGCCGGCCACACGATCGGCAACGCCCGCTGGGAGGCCGGCAACGTCCGCGACGTGCTGCACTTCTACGCCGGCGCCCCGGAACGCCACCACGGCCTGCAGATCCCCGTGCCCGGCGGCGTGGACGTCACCTTCCACGAGCCGCTGGGCGTCGTGGGCGTGATCGTGCCGTGGAACTTCCCCATGGTCGTCATGACCTGGGGCGTCGCGCCCGCGCTCGCGGCCGGGAACACCGTGATCGTGAAGCCGGCCGAGTGGACGCCGATGACCGCGCTGCGGCTGGCCGAGCTGGCCCTGGAGGCGGGCCTGCCGGAGGGTGTGCTGCAGGTGCTGCCCGGGGCCGGGGAGGTCGCCGGCGCCCGGCTGGTCGAGCATCCGGACGTCGCCAAAATCGTTTTTACCGGCTCGACCGAGGTGGGCAAGGAGATCGCCGCCAAGGCGGCGGGCCAGGTGAAGCGGCTGACGCTGGAGCTGGGCGGCAAGTCCGCAAATATCGTCTTCCAGGACTCTGATCTCGAAAAAGCGGCGAAAACCGCGCCGTATGCCGTCTTCGATAACTCCGGGCAGGACTGCTGCGCCCGATCGCGCATCCTGGTCGAGCACACCGTGTACGAGGAGTTCCTGGAGAGGCTGGGCGCCGCCGTACTGGAGGTCAAGGTCGGCGACCCCCTCGACGAGAGCACCGAGATGGGCCCGCTGATCAGCGCCGAGCACCTGGAGCGGGTACGCGGGTTCGTCGCCGAGCCGCACCTGCAGGGCGCCTGCCCGGACGGGCCCGGCTACTGGTTCCCGCCCACCGTGCTCACCTCGCGGGTCACCGACCGCGCGTTCACCGAGGAGATCTTCGGGCCCGTGGTGTCGGTGGTGGCCTTCCGGGACGAGGCGGACGCCGTACGTATCGCCAATGACACCCCCTACGGCCTGAGCGGGTCCATCTGGACCCGCGACGTCGGCCGCGCGCTGCGGGTGGCGCGCGCGGTCGAGGCGGGCAACCTGTCGGTCAACTCGCACTCGTCGGTGCGCTACTGGACCCCGTTCGGCGGCTTCAAGCAGTCGGGTCTGGGCCGCGAACTCGGCCCCGACGCCCTCAGCGCCTTCACCGAGACCAAAAACGTTTTCATCTCCTGGGAGTCATAGACATGCAGCGTTTGCAGGACCGCGTCGCCGTCATCACCGGTGCGGGCAGCGGGATCGGGCTGGCCACGGCGCGCAGGTTCGCCGAGGAGGGCGCCCGGGTGGTCTGCGTCGACATCGACGAGGAGGCCGGCAAGAAGGCCGCGGAGGAAGTCGGCGGGATCTTCGTCAAGGCCGACGTGACCAGCGACGACGACGTCGCCCGCATGTACCGGATCGCCTTCGACACCTACGGCGGCGTCGACATCGCCTTCAACAACGCCGGCATCTCCCCGCCGGACGACGACTCCATCCTGGAGACCGGCATCGACGCCTGGCGGCGCGTGCAGGAGGTCAACCTCACCAGCGTGTACCTCTGCTGCAAGCACGTCATCCCCTACATGCAGCGGCAGGGCAAGGGCTCCATCGTCAACACCGCCTCGTTCGTGGCCGTGATGGGCTCGGCGACCTCGCAGATCTCCTACACCGCCTCCAAGGGCGGCGTGCTGGCGATGTCGCGCGAACTCGGGGTGCAGTTCGCCCGCGAGGGCATCCGCGTCAACGCCCTGTGCCCCGGGCCGGTCAACACCCCGCTGCTGCAGGAACTGTTCGCGAAGGACCCCGAGCGCGCCCAGCGCCGCCTGGTCCACATCCCGGTCGGCCGCTTCGCCGAGGCCACCGAGATCGCCGCCGCGGTCGCCTTCCTGGCCAGCGACGACGCCAGCTTCATCACGGGCTCCGAGTTCCTCGTCGACGGCGGCATCTCCGGCGCGTACGTCACCCCGTTCTGATCCCTTCGCAGGCCTCTGATGTCTTACGTGCCCTCTGACGTCTTACGGCCCTCTGATGTCCTACGGCCCTCGGATGTCCTACGGGCCTCGATCTCTCAAGGGCCTTTGATCCGTTACGGCAAGCCACCGCCCCCGCCACCCGCCGCACAGGGCGGGCGGCACTCCAGGGCCACGGCAAGCGGCCGCGCGGGGCGGGCCGCCGCGACGACCCACGCAGACCCGCTCCCACGGCCGGCCGACCACCCGCGCGCCACGCCTCGGCCCCTTCCGGAGCCAGGTGCTCGCGTGGGCAGGCGGATGGATGAGGATGGAGGTATGAGCATGCGGCCCGTCATCGGGATCACCTGTTACGTGGAGCCCGCGCGGTTCACCGTGTGGGAGATGGACACGGCGCTGCTGCCGTACATGTACGTGGAGCAGGTGGCGGCGGCGGGCGGTCAGCCTGTCATCCTGCCCCCGGCCGGCGACCCCGCCGAGCTCGTCACCCGCCTGGACGGCCTCATCGTGGCCGGAGGCGGCGACATCGACCCCGCCCGGTACGACGAGCCCGCCCACGACCGCGTCGGCTACATCCGGAAATTTCGTGACGAAGCGGAGTTCGCCCTGATGTCCGCGGCCCTGGAGGCCGGGCTGCCCTTCCTGGGCATCTGCCGGGGGCTCCAGGTTCTCAACGTCAGTCTCGGAGGTTCCCTCCACCAGCACCTGCCCGACGTGACCGACCACGAGGGCCACTCCCCCGCGCCGGGCACGTTCGGGCACCTGCCCGTCAGCACCGAACCCGGCACCCGCCTGGCCAAGATCCTCGGCCAGGACCCGCTCAACGTCCCCCACTACCACCACCAGGCCGTCAACCGCCTGGGCACCGGCCTGACCGTGAGCGCCCGCGCGGAAGACGGCACCGTCGAGGCGATCGAACTCGACGCCCACCCCTTCGCCGTGGCCGTCCAATGGCACCCCGAGGCCGGCAACGACCCCGCCCTCTTCCACGCCCTGACCACCGCCGCTACCCACCCCACCCCCTGACCCACACACCCACCCACAGACCACCCGGCCCCCCGGCACCGCCCTCGCGCGCGCCTCCGGCCCCCGGCAAGCGTCCGGCGCGCGACCCCGCCTCGGGCCGCCGCGGCCGCGTACCCCAGACGCCTTCACCCGCCCCTGTCCGGCCCGAAGCGGGCGGCTGTCAAGGTGACGGTCACGATCCCCCGCAAAAGCCGCGATCGACCCCAATCCGATAGACCACGAGGTAGAACGCCCCACGGCCGGGTCATGTCGGGCCCGTGAACGCCAGGTCAGCAGCGAATTCTGAATTGGGTCTTACTGGAAAGCTTCTTTACTTTTACTCTCAGAGTGTGGAGCTCGAGGTCCGGCATCTCAGAGTCGTATGTGCGATCGCGGACACCGGGAGCATCTCCAAGGCGGCGACGTCGCTCGGGATGTCCCAGCCCGCGCTCGCAGCGCAGCTGCGCCGCATCGAGCGGCAGTTCGGCGGCCCGCTGTTCGAGCGGGGCCGCGAAGGGACGACGCCCACTCCCTTAGGCCGCTGGCTGCTGTTGAGGTCGCGTTCCGTCTTACCCGCCTTCGACGATCTAGCGCGTGACGCCCGGCGCCACGCGCGGGACGAGCGCGACACCATCCGCGTCGGCTGTGCCCTCACCCGGCTGGCCATCTACGCGGCCAAGGCGTTACGCCGCCTGTTACCCGAGGCCGAGATCAGCCTTCGTACCGAAGAGACGACCGAGGTCCTGCCCGGACTGCTGGAGTCGGAACGCATCGAGCTGGCCACCCTGGACGACTATCCCGGCCACGAACTGCAACCGCCCCAGGGCGCCGTCTACGCCGAGATCGCGATCGAGCCGGTCTTCGTGGGGTTGACGGCCAGTCACCCTCTGGCGGCACACGACGAGATCGATCTGGCGGATCTCGCCAAGGAGCAGTGGGCGCAGCACGCGCTGCTGGAGTCGGGGCCGCGCGAGCATTTCTGGACCGCGTGCGCCGATCACGGGTTCTCGCCGATGGTCGGGTTCAAGGTGGACCTCAGCGTCGCGCTGGACCTGATCGCGGAGGGCCGCTGCGTCGGATTGTTCCAGGCCACGAGCCCTGCGCGGGACGGCATCGTGATCCGGCCGCTGGTCGGGTCACCGATGAAGATGCGTCACCTGATCGGCTGGACCGAGCACGGAGCGCTGGCTCCGCACGCCAAGGACCTCGTCCAGGCGGTCACCAAGACCTATTGGTCGGAGGCCATGCGCAACCCCACATACAACGCGTGGCTGCGGCGACATGGCGCCCATAGTGTGACGTTATGACAAATTGTGGGGTTACGGTCCGTGAGCCCCCGATGTCAGCTTGGGGTTGACTCCAGCCAGATTCACACCCCCCAAGGAGCCACGAGAGTGAACCCCAAGCTCAAACTGTCGGCCGCCGCGTTAGTCGCGCTGGCGCTGGCCCTGGTACCCCAGGCGGCGCAGGCCGGACAAGATCCCCCAACTCCAAGTGAGGCCAAGAGCGCCGTCACCTCGGCGCAGGGCGCGCTTGCTGCTTACGCCCCCTCCCTGCGTACCGCGCAGGACGACGCATACCACCTCCAGGCCAACACCCCCGGCGCGAACGGTCTGCAGTTCCTGACCTACTCGCGCACCTACAAGGGCCTGCCCGTCTACGGCGGCGAGGTCGTCGTCACCACGGACGCCTCCGGCCAGTCGGTCAGCGACGTCACCACCGGCCAGCAAGCCGTCATCAACGTCGGCACCACGGCCAAGGTGAGCGCGGCCACCGCCGCCGCCACGTCGCAGGCACGGATCAAGAAGGTGGACAGCGTCAGCGCGCCGTCGCTGGTCGTCCACGCCGCGAGCAAGACCCCGCGGCTGGCGTACGCGACCACCGTCACCGGCCCGTCCAACAACCGGACCGTCTACGTCGACGCGCTGACCGGCGCGGTCATCGACGAGGTCGAGCTGGTCAAGGCCGCCGAAGGCCGGTCCCACTACGTCGGGACCGTCACCATCGACACGCAGGCCACCTCGATGGTCGACCCCAACCGCCGCGGCATCCAGTGCGGCGGCCAGAACGGCTCCGCCTTCACCGGTTCCAGCCCCTGGGGCAACGGCGGCGCCACCGACCTGCCGACCGCCTGCGTCGACGTCCTCTACGGAGTCCAGAAGGAATGGGACATGCTCCGGGAGTGGGTCGGCCGCAACGGCATCAACGGCTCCGGCGGCGGCTTCCCGGCGCGCGTCGGCCTGGCCCAGGCCAACGCCTTCTGGAACGGCTCGTACACCAACTTCGGCCACAACGGCGCCAGCGCCCGCAAGAACCTGGTCTCGATGGACGTCGTCGGCCACGAGTACGGCCACGCCATCTTCCAGACCACGCCCGGCGGCGCGGGTTCCGGCAACGAGGCCGGCGGCCTGAACGAGTCCACCGGTGACATCTTCGGCGCCGTCACCGAGCACTACGCCAACAACCCGAACGACCCGCCGGACTACCTGGTCGGTGAGGAGCCCGCGCTCGGCGGCGGCCCGATCCGCAACATGTACAACCCGTCGGCTCTCGGCCACCCGAACTGCTACACCCCGGGGTCCTTCCCCGAGGTGCACGCCGGTGCGGGCCCGCAGAACCACTGGTTCTACCTGATGGCCGAAGGCACCAACCCGCAGGGCAAGCCCGCCAGCACCCGCTGCGACAACGGCCCGGCGATCGTCGGCATCGGCGTCCGCAAGGCCGCCCAGGTCTTCATGAACACGCTGAACAGGAAGACGTCCCCGTGGACGCACACCAAGGTCCGCGTGGCCGCGCTACAGTCCGCCAAGGAGCTGTGGCCCGGTAGCTGCGCCGAGTTCAACGTGGTCAAGGCCGCCTTCGACGGCATCCGCCTGGGCGCCCAGTCCGGCGAGCCGACCTGCACCGCCCCGACCGACGACTTCTCACTCGCGCTCGACCCGGCCGCCGGCCAGACCGACCCGGGCGACAGCGTGACCACCACGGTCAGGACCACGGTGACCAGCGGCAACGCCCAGCAGATCACGCTGCGCGTCGGCACGCTGCCCAGTGGTGTGACGGCCCAGTTCAACCCGGCCACGATCACCGCCGGCCAGACCTCGACGCTGACCCTGTCGACCTCGGCGGGCAGCCCCGTGGGCGGCCACGCCGTACAGGTGACCGCTGACGGCACGGCCGTCGACAAGAACGCCAACTACAACCTCACGATCGGGCAGGTCCAGGACGACTTCTCGTTCGCGGTCAGCCCGGCGTCCGGCTCGACTCAGCCGGGCGGCTCCGCCCAGACCACCATCAACACCACGGTGACCAGCGGCTCCGCTCAGCAGGTCGCGCTGTCGGCCTCCGGTCAGCCCTCGGGCGTGACGGTGACCTTCAGCCCGGCCACCGTCACCGCCGGCCAGAGCTCTCAGGTGACCGTCGCCACGACCTCCGGTGTCGCGGCAGGGTCCTACCCGATCACGCTCACCGGCACCGGCACCAGTGGCAGCAAGACGGCCACCTACACGCTGACCGTGGGGAGCACCGGCACCGAATGGGCGCCGTACACCTCCTACACGATCGGCCAGGTCGTCACCTACCAGGGCGCCAGCTACCGCTGCCGGCAGAGCCACACCAGCCTGCCCGGCTGGGAGCCGCCGAACGTGCTCGCACTCTGGCAGCCGCTGTGAAGAAACTCCTAGTGTCAGGGCTGGTCACCATCGTGGTGGCCGCCCTGGCCCCCCTCGCCGGCGCCACGAGCGCTCAGGCTGTCGCGCCGCCCAACATCCCGGTCGCGAACGTGACAGCCCACCTCAGCCAGCTCCAGTCGATCGCCTCGGCCAACGGCGGTAACCGGGCCTCGGGACGGCCCGGGTACAACGCCTCGGTCAACTACATCAAGGGCAAGCTGGACGCGGCCGGATACACCACCCGGATCCAGACCTTCAGCGGCGGCAGCAACCTCATCGCCGACTGGCCGGGCGGCCCGACCAACCAGACCATCATGCTCGGCGCCCACCTGGACAGCGTCGCCGCCGGTCCGGGGATCAACGACAACGGCTCGGGCTCCTCGGCCCTGCTGGAGATCGCCCTGACCCTGGCCAGCCAGCGGCCGACGGTGACCAAGCACGTCCGGTTCGGCTGGTGGGGTGCCGAGGAGCAGGGACTGATCGGCTCCCGGTACTACGTGCAGAACGGGGGTGCGGCGGGCGTCGAGGCGTACCTCAACTTCGACATGACCGGCTCGCCCAACCCCGGCTACTTCGTCTATGACGACGACGTGGCCCTGCAGCGGCTGTTCAACGACTACTACACCTCGATCGGCGTGCAGACCGAGCCGGAGCGCATCGGCGACGGACGCAGCGACCACGCCTCGTTCAAGAACGCCGGCGTACGCGTCGGCGGCGTCTTCACCGGGGCGAGCGAACGCAAGACGGCCGCCCAGGCCGCCAAGTGGGGCGGTCAGGCCAACCAGTCGTTCGACCGCTGCTACCACTCGGCCTGCGACACCTATCCGTCCAACATCAACACGACCGCGCTCGACCGTAACGCCGACGCGGCCGCACACGCGCTGTGGACCCTGGCCGTCGGCCAGTCACAGCAAAACGACTACTCCATGGCGGTGAGCCCGGCCTCGGCAACCCTCCAGCCCGGCCAGTCGGCGACGACGACGCTCACCACGACGGTCACCTCCGGCCAGACGCAGTTGGTCAGCCTCTCCGCCGGCGGCGTCCCGGCTGGGGTGACCGTCTCCTTCAACCCGCAGACGATCTCGGCGGGCCAGTCCTCGACGGTCACGGTCGCGGCGTCAGCGGCGGCGGCGAACGGTAGCTACCAGATCGCCCTCAACGGTGACGGCGCCGACAGCGACCGTTCGACCGCCTTCAACCTGACGATCGGGCAGGTCCAGAACGACTACTCGTTCTCGGTCAGCCCGGCGTCCGCCTCTGTCCAGCCCGGCGGCAGCGCGAGCGCCACCGTCAACACCCAGGTCACCTCCGGCCAGGCCCAGCAGATCGCGCTGACGGCCTCCGGAGCGCCCCAGGGCGTGACGGTGAGCTTCAGCCCGGCCACCATCTCGGCTGGCCAGACCTCCGCGGTGTCGATCGCGACGACGTCCTCGGTCGCCGCCGGCACCTATCCGATCACGCTCAACGGCGACGGCACCAGCACGGACCGCTCGGCCACGTTCACCCTGACCGTGGGCAGCACCGGCAACGAATGGGCGCCGTACACCTCCTACACGGCCGGCACGACCGTGAGCTACCAGGGCACCAACTACCGGTGCCTGCAGAGCCACACGAGCCTGCCCGGCTGGGAGCCGCCCGGCACACCCGCGCTCTGGCAGCGCCTCTAGAGGAGCATGTACGGCCGGCGTCCCGCCAGGCGCCGGTCGTACAGACGTGGCCGGGAACCGCTGGGGTGTGCCAGGTTCCCGGCCACACCCCGTGGCCGGCCGTTCATCCGGGGGGACGGCCGGCCGCGCTATGCGTTGCATCACACGCCCCGCAAAGTCCCGAAATATCCCGTTAAACACGGGGCAAGCAACACGCAGGGCCCCTGAACCTCTCGGCAAACACTGATCACCTCGCACACCAAGCTCGGCCCGATCCGGACATATCCCCCATAGGCTCGCCACCGTTGTCCGGATCCGATCCCCCTCAGGAGGGAGCCCGAGCTTTTGTCCAGCGACCTGGTGATCATCGCCGCGCTCGTCGCCGTCTCGATCGTGCTGGCCCGATTTCTCAGCACGAGGTGGAGGCTGCCGCCCCTGCCGTTCCTGGTCCTGCTCGGCATGCTCGTGGGAATCCTGCCCTGGGTGCCGGTCGTGTCGATGGACCCGTACGTCGTGCTGACCGTCCTCATCCCGCCCCTGCTCTACCACCACGCCACCACGCGCAGCGCGCCCCGCGAGTCACGTGACGCCTGGCGGCCGATCATGCTCCTCGGCGTCGGGCTCACCCTCGCCACCGCCGGCGCCGTCACCCTCGTGGCCCATCTTCTGCTCCCCGGCCTGCCGTGGGGCGCCGCGCTGACCGTCGGCGCCGCCTTCGCGCCCACCCAGGCACTCGTCCTCGACCGGCTCGGCGCGCCGGAGCGCGTGCTCACCGTGCTGCGAGGCGAGAGCCTGATCAACGAGGGCGTCGCCGTCGTGCTGCTCGCCATCGGGCTTGAGCAGCTAAAACGCCCCGAGACCGTCTCCGTGGCCGCGCTGCAACTGGCCGGGGCGATCGCCGGCGGCGCGCTCGCGGGTCTCGCGCTCGGCTGGGTCGTCGTGCAGTTGCGCCGCCGGCTGGCCGACTCGGGGACGCTGATCGTGCTCTCGCTGGCCACGCCGTTCGTCGCCGAGATCAGCGCGAGCAAGCTCGGGCTGTCCGGCCCGCTCGCCGTCACCGCCGCCGGCTTCTACGTCGGGGCGCGCGGCCGCCTCTTCCACACCCCCGCGCGGGCCACCGAGCGGATCACCTGGCAGGTGCTGACGTTCCTGCTCGGCGGGACGCTCGCGGTCCTGCTCGGCCTCCAGCTGCGCGATCTGGGCGGCTCACACTCCGGGCTGCCGATCACGACGGTCCTGCTGGTCACCGCGGCACTGCTGGGCGCGACTTCGCTGGTACGGCTGGCGTTCGCGCTGGCCGTCGACCGGCGCAGCGTCCGGGCCCTCACGCTGGGCGGCACCCGCGGGGCCTCGACGCTGGCCATCGCGCTGGCCATGCCCGCGCTGCCCGCCCAGGACGCGTTGATCTTCGCCGCCGCCTCGGTGGTGCTGGTCAGCGGGTTCGCCCTGCTCACGTGCCGCGCCGCCGTACCGGAGAGTGGGGGTGTCGCGGCGCCCGAGGAGGAGGCGCGGGCGCGGCAGGCGGCGGCCGCGGCGGCGATGCGCAGGCTCGACCAGATCTCCCACCGTCTCGACACCGGCACGCTGTGGGCGCAGCGGCAGTTGCTCGCGGTCGAGGCGAACGCCGGCGCCCCCCACGAGCTGCGCGACGAGCTCGCCAGGGCGCAGCGCGAGACGCTCGGCCAGATGTACACCGAAGGCCGCATCGGCGCCACAACCCTGCACAAGCTCACGGAAGAGATCGATTGGCGCGATCCACACGCGACAACACCCCCGTGACGGCACTAGGCTGGTTGGAGACACCGGTGAACCCGTGCGGGAGAGCGTTCTGACAATCCGGTCAGAGCCCCTGAAGGAGCAAGCCCTCCCCGCGAACCTCTCAAGGCAAAGGACCGCTCGGGCGAGGTGCCTCTGGAAAGCAGGCCTCCGGGCCTCGCCGAAGGTGAAAGTCCGGCAAAACCCGGGCGAAGCTCTCAGGCATCGATGACAGAGGGGGAGGATGCTGGCATCCGACCCTGCCCTGAGGTGCGAAGACCAATGTCCCGACCGACACCGCTGCGAGACGTTCACGAGAGTCTCGGCGCGACGCTGACCGACTTCGCCGGCTGGCTGATGCCGCTGCGCTACGGCAGCGAGTCCGCCGAGCACAACGCCGTGCGCACCGCCGCCGGACTGTTCGACCTCTCGCACATGGGCGAGATCTTCCTGACCGGTCCCCAGGCGGGCGAGGCACTCGACTACGCGCTCGTCGGCCACCTCTCGGCGCTGGCGCCCGGACGGGCCCGCTACACGATGATCGTCGGGGAGGACGGCGGGGTCCTGGACGACCTGATCGTCTACCGGCTCGCCGACGAACAGTTCATGGTCGTGGCCAACGCCTCCAACTACCTCCTCGTGGCCCGCGAGCTGACCGCGCGCGCCGCCGAGTTCGACGCCGTCGTGGACGACCAGTCCGAGCAGTGGGCGCTCGTCGCCGTGCAGGGTCCGCGCGCCCAGGAGATCCTCTCCTCGCTCACCGACGCCGACCTGCCGGGACTCAAGTACTACGCCGGCCTGCCCGGCGTCGTCGCCGGCGCCCAGGCGCTCATCGCCCGCACCGGCTACACCGGCGAGGACGGCTTCGAGCTGTTCATCGCCAACGAGGACGCGGTGCCGTTGTGGCAGGCGCTGGTCAAGGCGGGCGAGCCGTACGGGCTGATTCCGGCGGGACTGTCCTCGCGCGACACGCTGCGCCTCGAAGCCGGCATGCCGCTCTACGGCAACGAGCTGTCCACCGCGCTCACCCCGTTCGACGCGGGCCTGGGCCGAGTGGTGAAATTCGACAAGCCCGGCGACTTCGTCGGCAGGGCGGCGCTGGAGGCGGTCAAGGACGACCCGCCGCGGCGGCGCCTCGTCGGACTGGTCGCGCACGGGCGCCGGGTCCCCCGCCACGGGTACCCGGTGACCAAGGACGGCGCCGTGGTCGGCGAGGTCACCAGCGGGGCCCCTTCCCAGACCCTGGGTAAGCCCATCGCGATGGCCTACGTGGACACTGGTGTCACCGAAGGCGTGGCCGTGGACATCCGGGGCAGCCAGGAGGGCATGGACCTCGTCGCATTGCCCTTCTACAAGCGCAGCGCCCGTTCGTGAATACAAGCGCAGTAACCAGCAGGAGGACGTAAGTGAGCAGCATCCCTGACGAGCTGAGCTACACCAAGGAGCACGAATGGGTGGCCGGTCTCGACGACGGCCGGACCGTGACCGTCGGCATCACGGCCTTCGCGGCCGAGGCCCTGGGTGACGTCGTCTTCGTGCAGCTTCCCGAGGCGGGCTCGAACGTCGAGGCCGGCGACTCCATCGGCGAGGTCGAGTCGACCAAGTCGGTGAGCGAGATCTACGCTCCGGTCGGCGGCGAGGTCACCGAGGTGAACCAGGCCGTCGTGGACGACCCGTCGCTGGTCAACAACGACCCTTACGGCGACGGCTGGATGTTCCGGGTGCGCCTCGAAGGCGACCCGGAGGACCTCCTCTCGGCTGAGGAGTACGGAGCACTCACCTCCGGCGACTCCTGACCAATCGCCGGGGCCCGGCATGGGCCCCGGCACCGCCCTCCCCCCTGTTGCGGAAGGACGCATCAATGGCGATCAGCGTCTTCGACCTTTTCAAGATCGGAATCGGCCCGTCGAGCTCACACACCGGCGGCCCGATGGCAGCCGCGCACAAGTTCGCGCGCGGCCTGCACGAAGACGGCCTCGTCGAGCGGACCGCGCGGGTCGAGGCCATCCTCTACGGCTCCCTCGGCCTGACCGGCAAAGGCCACGGCAGTGACAAGGCCGTGCTCCTCGGCCTGTCCGGCGAGAAGCCCGAACTCGTCGACGTCGACACCGTCGACGAACGCCTCGCCGCCATGCGCGCCGCCGGAACCGTCCGCCTGTACGGCGAGCGCGACATCCCGTTCGTCGTCGGCGAGGACCTGGTCTTCGAACGCAAGATCAGTCTGCCCGAGCACCCCAACGGCATGCGCTTCACCGCCTTCGCCGCCGACGGGGAGAAGCTCCGCGAGAAGGTGTACTTCTCCGTGGGCGGCGGCTTCGTCGTCGACGAGAACGCCACCGGCGCCGACCGCATCAAGCCCGACGACACCGTCGTTCCGTACCCGTTCACCACCGCCGAAGAGCTCCTGAAGCACTGCCACAACACCGGTCTCTCCATCTCCGGCCTCATCCTGGAGAACGAGAAGGCCTTCGGCCGTACCGAACAGGAGATTCGCGACGGCATCCTGAACCTGTGGCGGGTCATGGCCGAGTGTGTAAGCCGCGGGATCAGCAAGGAAGGCATGCTGCCCGGCGGCCTGAAGGTCCGCCGCCGCGCCCACCAGCTCCACCGCCAGTTGTGCAGCGAGTCCCCCGAGAAGGACCCGCTCCAGACGATGGACTGGGTCTCGTTGTTCGCCCTCGCCGTCAACGAGGAGAACGCCGCCGGGGGCCGCATCGTGACCGCCCCCACCAACGGCGCGGCAGGCATCATCCCGGCCGTCCTGACGTACTACACGCGCTTCGTCCCCCAGGCCAACGACGAGGGCGTGGTCCGCTTCATGCTGACAGCGGCCGCGATCGGCGTCCTGTTCAAGGAGAACGCGTCGATCTCGGGCGCCGAGGTGGGCTGCCAGGGCGAGGTGGGCTCGGCCTGCTCCATGGCCGCGGCAGGCCTGACCGAGGTCCTGGGCGGCACTCCCGAGCAGGTGGAGAACGCGGCGGAAATCGGCATCGAGCACAACCTGGGCCTGACGTGTGACCCGATCGGCGGCCTGGTCCAGATCCCGTGCATCGAACGGAACGCGGTGGCCAGCATCAAGGCCATCACCGCCGCCCGCATCGCCCTGCGCGGCGACGGCCGCCACTTCGTCAGCCTGGACAAGGCCATCAAGACGATGCGCGACACGGGCCGGGACATGCTCGACAAGTACAAGGAGACCTCACGCGGCGGCCTGGCCGTCAACGTCATCGAATGCTAAGAGCAAGGTCCTCCCCCATGGGAGCGCTTCGCGCATTGAGGTCGGGCTGTGACAGTGGGGGCGTTGCCCCCACACCCCCGGGGTTAACCGCGCGGTCCTTCCCATGGGAGCGCTTCGCGCATCGGGGATCGGGCTGTGACAGTGGGGCTCCGCCCCACACCCCGGGCGAGGGAGAACCCTCGCGCTCCCCACGTGGCCGACGTCCTGTTGTTGCGCCGGGGTGGATTCCCAGCTCGCGATGAGTTGGCCGCAGAGTGGGGCATTGGCGCCTGACCGACGTATCGCCTGTCCAAAGCGAGCGTGGGAACAGATCGAGGCACAGCCTGAGGGCTGCGCGACCTGGCCAGCGCGGCCTACGCTCGTGACCCTGTGGAGGGCGTTCCCAACGCCTGTGAGCTGAACCACGTCAGCGACGACGTCACCACCTGGTACACGATCACCGTGTTTGAAGGTGTCGAGGTGTGCGTATTCGGGTGGTCCGGCCGAGCCTCTGATCACCACCGGGAAACGCGAACCGTACGAACGGACATAGCCGTAAGACGATGCGCGGCCCGGGGAGGGACATGCTCGACAGGTACAAGGAGACCTCACGCGGCGCCTTGGCCGTCAACGCCATTGAATGGCTGATAGCAAGGTCTTCACGGTGGGCTCAGGCAGCGTCCAGTGGGGCGCAATCCCACGCCCAAGGGCGAGGGATACCCCTCGCGCCCCCACGTGACTGACATGGTGGTCGCGCCAGGGTTGAGAGGCTCGAATGCCGAGCGCCTCGCAGCCGGAGGCGCTCATGTCGCGATGTTGAGTTCAACCAGACATTGTGGTGGCGATGCGGGGTGTCAGCGCTGGCGCCGCATGGTCCAGAACAGCCAGTTGCTTTGGGCGGCACATGTGGCAACGTCCCAGCCCTGGCCGCCGAGTTCGGAAAGTACCGCGACCACCTCGTCGTAGCTGCCGGAGAACACGCGCTCGTTGCCGCCCGGCAGGTTGACCCGGATGGCGTTCGTGTCCCACAGCCACTCGACAACACCGAATTCGTACGTGAACATCGTCGCCCCACATCCCTCGGCCGCCACAGGACCCAGGAAGATAGCACGATCTTGGTGACGCGGAAGCCGTGAGCGATCGGCCGCTCGCCGGTCATCGCGGGGCGTTCTCTTCCAGGCCGTCGCCTGGACCAGGCCATGAGGGGTCTGCCGGGTGGGGTGCCAGCAACCGTCTCAGCGCCGGTGATGACTGCAGGACGTGGGAGAACATCAGGTCGGCCGGGACGGTGGAGCCGGGGCCGGGCCGGTCGAGGTTTCGGTGGTGCCATGTCGTGATCTGTTCGGCGAGGCCGGGCAGTCGTGGATCCGTGGGAGGCCAGTCCAGGGCGTGGGAGATCGTCCGGTAGAGCTCCACGAATGCCGGATCGTCAAGGGCCGCGCTCTTGACGGCGACCCATTCGGGCACGGCTTGGGGGG
The DNA here is from genome assembly GCF_044457345.1 of Nonomuraea sp. NPDC050547. Lineage (NCBI taxonomy): Bacteria > Bacillati > Actinomycetota > Actinomycetes > Streptosporangiales > Streptosporangiaceae > Nonomuraea > Nonomuraea sp. NPDC050547. The sequence goes on along the minus strand of NZ_JBITGW010000004.1, from coordinate 424,055 downwards.
TCTGGGCGGTGAGCATGATCCAGACGTCGCGTTCCACGCGTACCAGAGCCTCGCCAACGCCCAGGGCGCGCTCGCGGTCGAGGATGCGCACGACGTCCCCCGGGAGGAACAGCCGGTCTCCGGCGGCCAGTTCGGAGATGCGCCTGCGATGTTCGCGGAGCTGGTCCATCTTTTCGGCGAGGGAGTCGTCGATCTCGGTGACGGCCTCGGCGAAGTGGCCGGGGCTCGCGTGGAGGAGTTCGTCGATGCGGGCGAGCGGGACGCCGGCGTCGGCCAGGGTCTTGATCCGGATCAGGTCGACGACGGCGGCGGCGCCGTACCGGCGATATCCGGAGGCGTCCCGCTCCGGCTCGGGCAGCAGGCCGAGATGGTGATAGTGGCGGACGGCGCGTACCGTCACGCCGGCGTGAGCGGCGAGCTGACCGATGGTGAGCACCTCTATATCTTCGCGCCGCACATGAGGTGGTCCATCGCGGCGTTGATGAGCTTCTCGATGGGGAGGGCGTTCTCGTTGGGGGCCCACAGGGTGGTGAGCAGGACCATTCCGCGGCGGCCGTCCTCGGTGAAGCCGCTGTGGGTGGTGTGGCCGGGGGTGTTTCCCGCGTGACCCCAATAGGGGCCGCAGGGGGATTGGAGCTGGGCGATTCCCAGGCCATAGCGTGCGCCGGGGAAGACGGGGTCCCATTCGGGGGCGGGGACGGTCCGCTTCATGGCGGCGAGTTCGGCCGGGTTCAGGAGTTCGCCGCCGAGCAGTGCCTGCCAGAACCGCAGGAGGTCGGGCATCGTGGTGATGAGGTCGCCTGCCGCGCCGGCCGGGGTGAGGTTCCATTCGGTGGTTTCGACCGGCTCGGGGCTGTCGGGGAATGCGGTGTAGCCGGTCGGGTGCGGGTCCGGGAGCTTGGGGTCGCCGCCCGGTGAGAAGGTGCGGTCGAGGCCGAGGGGGCGGAGGATCCGGTCCTTCACCTCCTGTGGTCGCGGGTTCCCGGTGACCTTCTCGATGATCATCCCGGTCAGCGTGTAGTTGGTGTTGGAGTAGCTCCAGCGCTGGTCGTCGGGTTCCGGGATCCAGTTGGGTTCGTGGCGCATGGCGAGGGCCACGAGGTCCTCGGCGGTGTAGGAGTCGTAGCGGTGCTCGCGGAAGTCCGCCGCGGTCCAGATCGGGACGTCGAAGATGTACTCGGGCAGGCCGCTGGTCTGCTGGAGCAGCCGCCGGACGGTGATCTTGGCGCCGTCGTTGCCGTTGCCGCGTACCACGCCGGGGAGCCAGTCCTCGACGGTGTCGTCGAGGGAGAGCCGGCCTTCGCCGACGAGCTGGAGCGCCACGGTGGCGGTGAAGGTCTTGCCCGTGCTGCCCATCCGGAAGAAGCTGTCGTGGGCGATGGGCCGGCCGGAGGTCGTGCCGCAGTGAGCGGTCAGTATTTCTCTGCCGGTGTGCACCGCGGCGAGCAGCCCGGGGATGCCTTTGTCATGGATGGCCTGAAGATCGGCCTCAAGGACTGATCTGTCGTATGTGCTGGTCATGGATCCGATGCTCGACCCCTGACGCAGGGTCAGGGTCAAGCCCTCTGGAGCAGTTTCTCGGTATAGGCGGCCAATCGGGCGGCGTCCGCCGGGTCGAGCGTCTTCAGCGACAGGTCGACTTCCCGGCCCCGGTCGACGGCGGAAAGCGCCGCCGATGGGGGCTGGTCGATCCAGCCCACGATCGGCCGGACCGCGTCGGGGACGGGCCGGGCGAAGAGCCGGGCCAGCAGTTTGAGCGAGCCTCTGACCAGCGGATTCTGGTGGCCGGTGCCGCTGCGGGTGAAGCCGGGGTGATACAGCACGTAACGGGCCTTGCTGCCGGCGCTGTCGGCGAAGGCCACGCCCAGCAGGTCGTTGGCGCGGCCGGCCTGGAGCTGGGCGCGGATCTGGCCGTAGCGGCGGGTCAGCTGCGGGTCCTCCCAGACGATCCCGCCCGCCGTGTTGCCCACTCCGGCCACGTTGATGATCACCGGAGCGGGGGCGGCGTCGAGCAGCGGGATCAGGCGGTGGCTGAGCAGGTAGCGGCTCAGGTAGTACAGGGCGAAGGTGAACTCCAGCCCCTCCGCGCTCTCCCGCCGTCTCGGACTGACGCGGTTGGCGAACAGGGCGAGCGCGTCGATGGCGTCGTGGGAGTCGCGCAGGTGGGTGACGACCCGCTCCACCTCGGCGATCGAGGAGAGATCGGCTTGGAGAAAGTGCAGGTCAGGGTTATTGGCGTGGGCGAGTAGCGCCTTGCCTTTGGCCTGGTTGCCGCCGATCACGGTGACGCGGTCGCCGCGCGCGAGCCGTTCCAGAGCGGTCGCGCGGCCCATGCCGTCGGTGCCGCCACTGATGATCACGGTCTTGGGCACGGCGCTTCTCCTCCATAGGCTCGTTGTCAGCGACACTCATCGTGCGGTACGCACGCCGGAGGCCGGAAGAAGGCAGTTTGATGTCAGGTACGAACACGCGTGTCCCCTCCATCCAGGCTCACGAGCTGCCTCGGCCGGTGCCCCTGGCGGAACTCGACGAGTGCCCGGTCGGTGGGGTGTTCCGGCGCATGGGCGACCGATGGAGCCTGCTGCTGGTGGCGTTGCTCGGCGAGGGCCCGCGTCGCTACAACGAGCTGCACCGCTCGATCGAGGGCATCAGCCAGCGCATGCTGACCCGTACGCTGCGCGGGCTGGAGGTGGACGGGCTGGTGCGCCGGGAGGTGTTCCCCACGGTGCCGCCCAGTGTCGAGTACAGCCTGACGCCGCTGGGCAGGACGCTGCTCGAACCGGTGTCCGCCCTCGCCGACTGGGCGGTGCGCCACAAGGCGGAGATCAACGAGTCGCGATCCAGATATGAGCGTTGAATTCCCTGATGCGGGGTTTCTGATGATCTTCGCTGGGTGATCTTCCCTGGCGTGAAAACGACCATGGTGCTGCTCCTGGCAGCGGCGCTCATCGCGGTGGATCCCGGCCGGAGCGGGGCGGTGCTCGCCACGCCCGCCGCGGGCTGCGGGTTCAGCGGGCGGCACCTGACCCTGGCGGCCGGTGAAACGTTCGCACTCGACTTCAGCTTCCGCAATCCGACGGCGAGCGATCCCGACACCACGTTCACCGCGGTGATGCTGGAGAACGACTTCTACGGCCCCCGCCACACCTACCTCGTCAGGAACGTGGGCGGCGGCACCGGGGTCAACGTGAACACGCACCTCACGACGGGCGCGGCGCCCATCGGAACCGACGACATCACGATCGAGGTCACCTCGTCGCACACGGGCGCGACCATCCTGGCCACGTGCACGACGAGGCTCACCGTCAGCGGCGACACCGACCTCGACGGGATTCTCGACGAATGGGAGACCTCGGGCATCGACGGGAACGACGACGGCGTCGCCGACCTCACGCTGACCGGCGCCAACCGCCGCCGCAGGGACATCTTCCTGGAGCTTGATCACATGCAGCAGCACGACCTGCTGCCCGTGGCCGGCCAGAACGTCGTGGCCGCGTTCGCCGCCGCCCCGGTGATCAACCCGGACGGCAGCACCGGGATCACCCTGCACATCGACCTGGACGAGGAACTCGCCCACGAGAACGACGTGACCACGTGGACGGAGTACGACACGATCAAGGCGGGCGCGTTCGGCACGGCCGCCCAGCGGGCCAGACCCGAGGTCATCGAGGCCAAACGCAAGGTCTACCACTACGTGCTGTTCGGGCACACGCGCGACGGCGGCAACTCGTCGGGACGGGCCGAGATCAACGGCAACGACGTGCTGGTGACGCTCGGCGGCACGCCCTGGGCCGTGGACACCGCGGGCCACCACGTCGGCAACGTCCGGGAGCAGGCGGGCACGCTCATGCACGAGTTCGGCCACAACCTGGGCCTGCGTCACGGCGGCGCCGACGACACCAACTGCAAGCCGAACTACATCAGCATCATGGGCTACTCCTTCCAGACCACGCTGATCCCGCAGGTGACGGGGCCGAACCGGCTGGACTACTCCCGCGGGGCGCTGACCGAGCTGAAGGAGAACTCGCTGCTGGAGTCCGACGGCGTCGGCGCCGGCGGGACCGACTTCACGTTCTGGAGCGCGGACGGCGGCGCCGGCGGCCTGAGCAGCGCGCAGGCCAACGGCTCGCTCGACTGGAACGAGAAGAACGGCCAGGACCCCGAGCGGGTCTCCGTCGACATCAACAACCTCGGCTTCGACGACTGCCGCGCCAGCCCCGGCCAGACGCTGACCGGGCACGACGACTGGGCCAATCTCGACTACAACTTCCGCGACGACCCCGACTACGCCGACGGCACGCACTCGCCGACGCCACCGGAGATCACCGGTGAGGTCGCGGCGGAGATCCGCGAACGTGTCGAGCAGGCGCTGGCTCCGAAGGCCGAGGCCGGGGGACCGTACACCGGAGTGGAGAACGCGCCGGTCGCCTTCACCGGCAGTGCGACGGGGACGGGCGCGCTCACCTACGCCTGGGACTTCGGCGACGGGACCACGGGCACGGGCGCGCAGGCCACGCACGTCTACGGCGACGACGGCACGTTCACGGTCACGCTGACCGTCACCGACCAGGGCGGCCGCACGGGCAGGGACACGGCCGCGGTCACCGTCGCCAACCTCGCGCCGGCCGCGGCCATCGAGGGGCCGGACACGCGCGTCGCCCGCGCGGGGGTCGCGGCGGAGTGGGCGGTGCGCGGCGCCGATCCGGGCAGCGACGACCTGACCGTGACCTGGACCTGGGGCGATGGACAGAGCACGAGCACCGCGTACCTGATCGATCCGCCGGGCACCGACCCCGACCCCAGCCCCGACGTGCGGCCGCGCGACGTGCGCGACGTCACCCGCCACACGTGGACCAGGCCTTGCGTGTACGGCGTGCGCGTGACGGCGGCCGACGACGACGGCGGTCAGGCGGCGGACGAGGCGACGCTGGTCGTCACCGGCGACGGCGGCGGCCCAAGGCTGCTGGCCTTCTGGGCGCTGCGCATGCGTCCCGGCGGAGCTCCCGTGGGCTGCCTGCTGCGCACGGCGGAGCACATGAGCAGAGTGTTCTCCGAGGTCGTGGACGTCTCGACCAGGGAGCGGGCGTTCACCGTCCTGACGCCGAGAGGCATCGACCCGCGTCGCCAGCTCGACGCCCAGTTGCTGACGGCCTGGCTGAACTTCGCCGACGGCGCCCACACGCTGGACGAACTCGTGGACGGCGACGGCGACCAGATTCCGGACACCTCGTTCGCCACGGCCATGGCCAGGGCGGAGGCCGTGCGCCTGGATCCCGCCGCCACGCCCGCGGCGATCGCGTTCCAGGTGAGCGTGCTCAACGGCATCAACGTGTAGCGGGCCGGGTGTTGCCCCCGCCCTTCAGCGCGGGGCGGGGGCATCGCGGACGGCCTACTCGACGCGCACGATCTGCCAGCGCGGCGGGGTGCCGGTGGACATCGCGTCCGAGCAGCTGCAGTTGCCGCAACCAGGGGTCATCGTGTTCTCCTCGCCATGTCGGGGAAGGGATGACGTACCCCTCACGACCGGCCCTCACGCTGACCCCCCGGCCAGACTTGCCAGTCACCCGGCGGTGTAGCCATCGGCGAACTCCTCCGACGGCGCGACGTTGGTGATCACGTCGACCAGGACGCCGTTGGGGTCGGCGACGATGAAGTGGCGCTGGCCGAAGTCCTCGGTCCTGATCTCCAGCTCGGGCTTCAGCCCTTCCGTGAGCACGAGGCGCTCCCACTCGGCGTCCACGTCGTCCACCTCGACGTTGAGCAGAACGCCCTGGGCGGGCTTACGGTACGCGGCGGGCACCGTGGGGTGGTCGTAGTTCAGCAGGGCCAGCTCATGGGCGCCCCGGCGCAGGCTGACGTACCAATCGGCCTCAAAAGTGATCTCGAACCCGAACAGTCGCACATAGAAGTCACGCGACTCGGCCAGCCGGGAGCTGCCGATGACCGGGTAGAAGCTGCTGACGTTCATGAGAAATTCCTTTCGCATACCATCGGTATGCGACGTAAACTAGCTCGCATACCGTCGGTATGTCAAATGGAGGTCGATGTGAGCACCCGGGCCGAGCAACGTGAGCAAACGCGCGCCACGCTGCTGCGCGAGAGCAGGAGGCTGTTCGCCGGCCAGGGGTACGCCGCGGTCGGGCTGGCCGAGATCGTCGCCGCCGCCGGGGTGACCAAGGGCGCCCTCTACCACCACTTCGCCGGCAAGGCCGAGCTGTTCCGCGCCGTGCTCGACCAGGTGCAGCAGGAGGTGGCCGCGCGGGTCGTCGCGGCGGCCGACGCCGAGAAGGAGCCCTGGGATCAACTGGTGGCGGGATGCCGGGCGTTCCTGACGGCCAGCACCGATCCCCTGCTGCAGCGCATCATGCTGGTGGACGGCCCCGCCGTACTCGGATGGGCGCAGTGGCGGAAGCTCGACACGGACAACTCCGCGCGGCACCTGGGCGAGGCGCTCACCGGGCTGGTCGAGCTGGGCGTCATCGCGCGCCAGCCGGTCGAGCCGCTGACCCACCTGCTGTCCGGCGCGATGAACGAGGCGGCGCTCTGGCTGGCCGCGGCGGGCGGGCCGCGCGACCTGGCCGACACCCAGGCCGCGCTGGCCCGGCTGCTGGACTCGCTGCGCGCCCAGGCGGTGGACGCTTAGCGCCGTACGTGCAGGCGGACCACGGCGCCGCGGTCGTCCTCGCAGACCTCGCGGCGGATGCGGCCGACGATCTCGCGGTCCAGTTTGTTGACGATCGTGCCGACGTCGGCCGACGCGGGGCAGGCCAGGTGGACGTTGAGCCGCTCGGCGTCGCCCACGACGCGTACGGCCGCGCCGGTCAGGCCCTCGACGTCCTTCAGGCCCACGCACAACATCGCGGTGCCCGTCCCGCTGCGCGCGCCCCTGCGGCCCCAGCCCAGGCTGAGCAGGAACCAGCGCAGCGAGAGCAGGGCGAGCACGAGCAGGGTCAGCGCCAGCAGCCAGAGCATCCACGGCTGCGCGGCGACGGACTCGGCGGCGGCGTCAGGCAGGACCTTCGCGCGCGGGGCCAGGCCCGGCAACAGGTTCTGGCCGCGCAGGTAGGCGTAGGCGCCGGCGGCGAGCAGGATCGTGCCGACGACGGCCAGGCCGATCCGGTTGCCGGAGTACTGGCGCATCACAGCCCCCTGGTGCGCAGCCGAACCACGACCTCGCCCGCGCAGATCGCGCCGAGGCCGGCCAGCCGATCGCCCACCGCGGTGCCGACCTGCCTGAGCATCGCGCCCGAGCTCTCCGATCCCGTGGTCACGGTAACCTCGATCGCGCGTTTGCGCAGCCGGACGCGGGCGCGGGCCACGCCGTCGACGTCCTGGGCGACCGCGCGCAGCGTGCGGCGCAGCCCGGAACGGGTGATGCCGACGACGATCAGCGGGTCGGCGGTCTCGACCGGAACCAGCCGCGAACGTCCGGGAACGATCGCGAGCGCCAGCAACCCCGCACCGCCGATCACCGGCACGAGCGCGGCGAAGGAGATCTCCCACCACGTGGTACGGCCGGCCACCGCGAGCACCCGGTCCAGCGGAATCCATCCCAGCGGCGTCCCCATCAGCGCCGCGACCAGCTCCGCCGCGGTCAGGCCGAGCCCGGCCGTGAGCGCCAGCGCGAGCGTCACGCCGACGGGTGCGCGGGCGGGCTTGAGCGCCCGGGTGAACCTTTTGCGCGGAGTCTCCGGCTGGGCGAGGGAAGCTGCGCCCGGCAGCCGCTGCTGGAGCGTGGTCATCACATCGACCATGGGTACACGGCTCATAGCCGCCCGTCGCCCTCCCCGCCGCCGGTTTGCCGGATCATTACGGGACTTCCGAAGAATGCGAATCATGCTCATGTCCGGTTACGCTGCAGCCATGGACGACCGTCAGCGCTACGACCGCGCCACCGCCGCGCTCGAACCACCGTTCGCGATCCTCGATCTGGCCGCCCTGCGCGCCAACGCCGCGGATCTGGTACGGCGGGCCGCCGGCAAGCCCATCAGGGTGGCCAGCAAGTCGGTGCGATCGCGACCGGTGCTCGAACGCATCCTGGCGATGGACGGCTTCCAAGGCATCATGGCCTTCACCCTGCCGGAGGCGTTGTGGCTGGTGAGCCAGGGTTTCACGGACATCCTCGTGGCCTATCCGACCGCCGACAGGCAGGCGCTGGCCCGCCTGGCGGCTGACGCGGCGGCCGCCCGCGAGATCGTGCTGACCGTGGACTCCGTCGGCCACCTGGACCTCGTCGAGGACGCGGTGGCCGGGGTGCGGTCCCGGCACGAGATCCGGCTGTGCATCGACATCGACGCCGCGTTCGTCGCCCTGAACGGGAAGTTCCGGGCCGGAGCGCTGCGCTCCACGGTCCGCGAGCCCGAGCAGGCCGCCGAACTCGCCGCCGCCATCGCCAAACGCCCCGGCCTCAGGCTGAGCGGCCTCATGGCCTACGAGGCCCAGATCGCCGGAGTGGGCGACGACCCGCCGGGGAGCGCCGCCTACACCCGTCTGGTCCGCCTCATGCAGAGCCGTTCGGCCCGCGAGCTGATCATCAGGCGGGGCCGTATCGTCAACGCGGTCCGCCGGCTCGCCGACCTCGACTTCGTCAACGGCGGCGGCACCGGCAGCGTCGAACGCACCGTCCGCGAGAAGGCCGTCACCGAGGTGGCGGCCGGGTCCGGGTTCTTCCATCCCCGGCTGTTCGACTTCTACCGCGGCGTCACCGGCCGCCCCGCCGCCCTGTTCGCCCTGCCGGTGGTGCGCCGACCGGCCTCCGACATCGTGACCGTGCTGGGCGGCGGCTACCCCGCCTCGGGAGCGGCGGGGCCCAGTCGCCTGCCCCAGCCCTACCTGCCCGCGGGGCTGCGGTACGCGGCCGACGAGGGCGCGGGCGAGGTCCAGACCCCGTTGCTCGGCCAAGCCGCCCAGGACCTGAGGGTCGGCGACCGCGTCTGGTTCCGCCACGCCAAGGCGGGCGAGCTGTGCGAACGTTTCGACGCCCTGCACCTGATCGACGGCGACGAGCTCGTCGGCCAGGTCCCCACCTACCGCGGCGAGGGCCGCACCTTCCTCTAGTACGGCACGTAGAACGTGAGCAGGTCCGCCGTGAGCGGCGGGAACAGGGCCCGGAACAGCTCTCTCCGCCTCGTGTAGACGTCGGGCCTGACGCGGGTCAGCCCCTCCATCCCCTGCGCCCCGAACACCAGGGCGGGCAGGTGGTCCGGCGCCACCGCCGCGCCCATCGGGCCGGGCCCCTGCTTCTGGCCACCGGCCGTGACCTCGCCGAGGCCGCCGGCGGTGACCGGAATCCGGTAGTGGGCCCCGAAAGTCGTGATCACCAGGTCGGGCTCCGCGTAGTCCACCCCGGACTCGGTGAGGCGCCGCCAGAGCAGCGGCCGCAGCCGGTCGAGCAGCGCCGCGGCGTCCGGGATCCGGACGTAGTACTGCTCCGGCTCCTCGCGTGGCTCGTCCTTCACGAACTCCTGCCAGGCGGCGGCGGTGACCGTACCGGCTCGATGGACGACCCGCAGCTCGCCGTCCGGCCTGAGCGCGGCGACGCCGCGCAGCAGGTCACGCGCGGCCGCCTCGTCGGACGCGGCGGGCTCGGCGAGCAGGGTCTCGCCGTCCGGCGGCGGGACCCGGACCGAGGCGACGACCGCGCCGTCCCGTTCCAGCACCCAGGTGCTGCTGCCGTCATGAGCCAGGAGCCAGCGCGCGCACGCCGCGGAGTGCGGCATGGTCACGTCGAACCGGCTCTGCGCCGCATCCTGCAGCTCCCGCAGGGCGGGGAGGTCGGACGGCTCGGCCCGGCGGAGCGCGGGCGCGCCGTCCCCCGGCGGCAGGCGGCGCACGCTCAGCGCCGGCGGAATGTCGATGGCGTACTCGTAGCCGAACAGCCGGTAGAAGTACGGGATCCCGATCATCGTCTGGACGACGTGCCCGCGCGCGGCGGAACGTTCGTGCGCCCACTTCATGAGGGCCCGCACCAGCCCGCGCCCCTCGTACGCGCGGTCGGTGGCGACGAGCTCGACCTGTCCGGCCGGCAGCCGCACGCCGCCGATGCGAACGTTCTCATCGAGCAGCGTGGCGGTCGAGACGACCCGGTCCCCGTCGACGACCACGGCACAGGCTTCCCACCCGGCCTCCGGATCCTCCACGACCAGCCGGTGGTCCACGGCGTCGACCGGTTCGCCGCGCTCGGAGAGCAGGGCGCCGATCTGGTCGAGGTCCGCGGGCCGCGCCTGGCGTAGTTCCAGGCCACCGGGCAGCGGGACGGGGTTGTTCGTGCTCACGGCCGCGACTATGACACCGCCCGATGCCGTGCGTCCATCGAGTTTCCGCGCTACTGCGACCGAGCGCACACCGGGCACGCGGCCTGCACCAGAGCGCGGCGTTCCTCGTCCACCGCGACCACTTCACCACTTCCCAGGCAGCACCGGCACAGGCGGAGCAACGCGGTCTCCGGGTCGTCCCACCCCGGGCTGTTGCAGCGGTGACAGGCCAGCGGGATGCCGCCGACCCACTGCACCCGCTTCCCCCGGCACTGGGGACACGTGGGCTCACTGTTCATCCCGCCCTCCCTCTCCGATTGAAGGTCTCATGGGGTGAACGCCGCTGCTTCCGCGGCAAAGTTTCAATCGAATGTTCAACGATACCGTTGAAGTCATGGACATCAAGGACATAGCCCGTCCCCTCGACGGCGCGGCCATCTCCACCTTCCTCCAGTCTCTGCCCACCCGGCCTCTGCTCCTCGGCCTGGGTGAGGCCACCCATCGCGTGGACGCGCTGCCGGAAACGCGCAACGAGATCTTCCGGCACCTGGTCGAACATGAGGGTTACCGATCGATCGCGCTCGAAATCGACTGTCTCATGGGCCTGATCGTGGACGACTACGTAACGAAGGGAATCGGCACCCTCGACGAGGCCATGGAGCGGGGCTTCAGCCACGGCTTCGGCGCCTTCCCCGGCAACCGCGAACTCGTGCGATGGATGCGGGCGTACAACGAGGAGCATGAGGAAAAGATCCGGTTCTTCGGCTTCGACGGTCCGCTGGAGTATTGGGCGGCGAGCCCGCGGCAGGCGCTCACCGCACTCTACGACCTCCTCCACGACCCGCTCCCCTACACCTGGGAAACGCTCGACACGCTGCTCGGCCAGGACGATCCGTGGTCGAACGAGGACTCGGCCATGGATCCGTCCCAGTCGATCGGCCGATCCGACGAGGCGCGGCAACTGCGGCTGATCGCCGACGACCTGGTGGCGCTGCTCGACACGCAGGCGCCGGGGCTGGGCTTGGCCGAGAGGGAGCTGGCGGGACTGTACGGGCGTACCGCCGTCGGCCTGCTGCGTTACCACTACTGGATGGCCGACTCCTCCCCCGCGAGGTGGAGCCGGCTGTCGAGCCTGCGGGACGCGATGATGGCCGCCAACCTGCGCGCGATCACCGAACTCGGCCCGGCCCTGGTCTTCGGCCACAACCTCCACCTGCAGCGCAACAAGGCCGCCATGAGCTTCGGCGACCAGACGCTGGAGTGGTTCGGCGCGGGGGCGATCGCCGAGACGCACCTGGGCGACCGCTACACCTTCCTGGCCACGGCCCTCGGCACCATCGGCACCGAGGTCCCGCCCCCGGACACCGTGGAGGGCATCCTGTCCGCGCTCCCCTGGGACCGCGCCCTCGTCGATGCCCGCCCTCTGGCCGAATCCCTCACCCGGCCGAGCTCGCGCACTTCGCACGACTTCGCCTATTTCCCGCTGGACCCGGCCCATCTCGGGCTGATCGACGGCATCGTCTTCCTCAGCCAGGTAGCCCACCGCGCTGATCCGGAGAAACCGTGACCGGCCCCGCCGCACCCTGACCAACCGGGATCGGCTCGCCCGCGACCGGCCGGCGACCCAGGTCCCGTACCGGCCGGATCAGCAGCAGCGCGGCCACCACGCCGACGGTCACCATCGCCGAGCCCAGCAGGACGGTACGCGGCTCGACCAGCAACGCGGCCGGTCCCGCCAGCGCCTGGCCGACCGCCATGCCCGCGACCGACCCGGCCACCTGGTAGGCCGAGACGCGGTTGAGAACGTCGGGCGCCACCTGCGTCTGCACGCTCGTCGTCCACATCACCGACCAGAACGCCAGTGCGACACCCCCGAGCACATGCCCGGCCATCATCACCGGCAGCGGCGGCCCGAGGGCGACCGTCAACGGCACCGCCACGTACCCCGACAACGCCACCGCCCCCGCCGCCAGCGGCCGGCCCGGCCGGAGCCGGATCGCGACCAGCCCACCGGCCACCGTGCCCAGGCCGAGGGCCGCCATCACCCAGCCGTAGTCGGCCCCGATGACCTGCGACGACAGCGGCACGGACGGTCCGATCACCAGAACCCCCCAGAACACCCAGACCAGGATGACCGACCACATCCAGCTTCTGGCCTTGAACTCATGCCACCCTCGGCGCAGATCGCTCAGCACGTCCGAGGGCTCCGGCTTGGGTACGGCCACGCGCACCAGCAGCAGGAGAACCGCGCTGACCAGGAACGTTCCCGCGTCCAGCGCATAGACGAAGACCGGACCGGCCGCCAGCACCAGGATCCCGGCCAGCGCCGGTCCGGTCAGGTGGGTGATCGCTTCGGCGATCTTCAGGGTGGCGTTGGCCCGCTGCGGATCCCGGGAGACGAGCGGCACCATCCCGTTCACCGAAGGCTCGAACATCCCGGCCCCGATGCCGGACAAGAACGCCATCGCCAGCAACAGGGCGTACGGCGGAGCGCCGTCAAGGAAGGCGAACGCCACCGCGCCCTGGCTGAAAACACGCAACACGTCCGCGCCGATCATCACGGTCCTGGCGCCGAAACGGTCGGCCAGGACGCCGCCGAAGAGCATGACAAGGACGGCGGAGGCGGTCCAGACGGCCAGCACGGAGCCGACTCCCGCGATGCCGTACACCTGACCGATCGCGAGGGCGGCGGCGACGGGCATCATGGCGTCACCGAGCAGTGAGATCGTCCGGGCACCGAAGTAGAGGGTGAAACTCTTCATCCACATAAGCAACAAGTCTGGATATTTCCAGATCAGACCACCGGTGTCGCAGATGACATCATTAGGTACATTTGCGTCATGCTCTCAGCGCCACCCGCGCCCTCGCTCCCAGAGCCGCGTGTGCTCTCACTCCCGGAGCCGCCCCTGACGGCGCCGACGACGCGGCCTCCCATCACGCTTCCCGTGTGCCCTCCGCCGCCTCCCCCGCCCAACCCGCACCGCGTCGTCGCGCTGGTCGGCGAGAACCAGGAGCTCTACCCGGTCACCTCGGCGTCGGCGGTCTTCGGCTACCAGGGGCAGGAGATCCCCCAGCACTACAGCTTCCGCCTCTGCGCCGAACGCCCCGGCCCGCTCACCACCACCCTCGGCAGCCCCATCCACGTCGAACACGGCCTCGACGCCCTCGACACCGCCGACACCGTCATCATCGCCAGCTGGACGGTCTCGCCGACGCCCGCCGTCCTGGACGCCGTCGCCGGAGTCCACGCCAGAGGCGGCCGGATCGTCGCCGTCTGCGCCGGTATCTACGTCCCCGCCGCCCTCGGCCTGCTCGACGGCCGCCGCGCCTCGGTCCATTGGGAACTCAGCGCCGACCTGGCCGCGCGCCACCCCCGCATCGTCCCCGACGACACCGTCATCTACGTGGACCACGGCGACGTCGCCACCGCCGGAGCCTCGGCCGCCACCCTCGACCTCTGCCTCCACCAGGTACTCCAGGAACACGGCGCCTCCCACGCCATGCGCGTCGGCCGCCAGCTCGCCGCCGGACCGCGCCGCGAAGGCTGCCAGCGCCAGTACCCACCGCTCCCGACGACCGGCCCCATGCCCGACTCCCTGGCAGGCCTGCTGGAATGGCTGCTCGCCAACCTGTCCGACCCCATCACCGTCGAGGACATGGCCGCCTTCTCCGGCGTCTCCCCCCGCACCCTGACCCGCCAGTTCGCCGACCAGCTCGGCGTCCCACCGGCCCGCTGGCTGCTGGAACGCCGCCTCGCCACCACCCGCGCGCTGCTGGAAGACACCGACCTCCCGGTCGAGACCATCGCCACCCGCGTCGGCCTCTCCTCGGCGGTCAACCTGCGCCGCCGCTTCCACACCGCCCTCAACACCACCCCGGCCGCCTACCGCCGCTCGTTCCGCTGACATCGGGCAGGTACGGCTGGCGCGGCCCGTACCTCACCGGCGGCACACACGCAGCCTGCACCTGGCACGCGCGGCCGTATCCACCAGCAGCACGCGGGCCGTATCCCATCAGCAGCGCACGCAGCCTCTCCTAGGCACGCGCGGCCGTACCCCGTCAACGGCACGCGCAGCCTGTGCCTCATCGGCGGCAGGCGCGACAGCGCCGCCGGAACCACCCGGCCCCGCGCATCGCCCGACGGCTGATTCCGCCCTGAGACCCCGCCGCCCCGCTGGTCCGCGGGGGCGTCCACCAGGTGAGCGGTCTTCCGGCCCGTGCTCTTCGTCGGCTTGAGTACCGGTGAGAGGCGGAGGCCCCGATGCCGGGCCCGGTGGCGTCTACTGGCGCGGGAGCTGGATGCCGGCCGCGCGCAGGTTCGCTTCGACCAGCGCGTTGAGCCGGGCGAGAGCCGGCTCCTGGTCCTCCCGGTGGTGGTTGACCAGGCCGTACCGGGAGGCGGCGTCAGGCTGGTTGTGAAATCCGTCCGGCATCACCAGCAGCGCACGGTCGGCCAGCAGCTTGTCGGCCAGCGCGGACGCCAGTTCCTCGATCCGCGGGTCGTCGGGCTCCCAAGACCTGGCATCCAGGCCACGCTTGGTCAGCTCGACGAACTCGGGATCGTCGAGCCGTTGCTCCAGCTGCCGCAGAAAGCCGGCGAAGACGTCCGGCACCAGCGCGCGAGCCAGCACCAGAGCCTCCCGTTGCGTAGCCACATACTCAGAATCAAACCCAAGCTCAACAAGCCGCTCCAAAACCGCGCAGGCCCGATCAGGCAGCAGGACCCGATCACCATGAGCGAGACGGTGCAGCGTGTCACGGCGCGCGATGAGATCCTCGATACGCTCGGTGAGCCGCCGATGCACGTCGTCCAGGGCGGTGGCGAAACGCTCGGAGTCAGCGTCAAGCAGGTCACCGATCTCAGCCAGCGGCACACCGGCCTCGGCCAGCGTCCGAACCTGAACCAGCCGCAACAGATCCGCCGACCGATATCGCCGATACCCAGAGCTGTCACGTTCCGGCTCGGTAACCAGGCCAAGCCGGTGATAGTGCCGCACGGTCTTGATCGTGACCCCGACGAACGCCGCCGCCTGACCGATCGTCAGCCCATCCACCATCGCCTCAGCACACCTCCCGACCACGAACGGCCACAGTCCCCCGAACCGCGACCCTCTCGCAGGACCGAACTATGGACACCGGTGATCGTCGAGGCCGGGTCGCGCGCCATCACAGGGGCGAGAATAGCCCCCGTCCGTTGAAACTGAACCGGCAGATGCTCCAGACCTGCGCCCCGCCGCGGGACACGTTCAAGGTCAATACCGCGGCCAGTACGGGGAAGCCAAGTTCCTTGCCCGGATCACCGAACAACGCCGACGCCGACGCCGTTTCTGGCTCTTCTAGCCGACCCCAGCCGACTCGCATCACGACTCTGCGACCCTTCACGCCAGCCCCGGACACAAACTCCGACGACGCCGGCTCAGTTGTCACACACCAGGGCCTACGGTGTTGGGGAAGCGATGCCGCCCAGTACCCGGCTGTTCTGGCGTGGATCCTGTTGCCGCCGGGCCTCCGGACGCACCGGGTGCCGAGGCCACTTCCTCAGGGATCGCCCACCCCGGCGCAACAGCAGGACGTCAGCCATGTGGGGAGCGCGAGGGTTCTCCCTCGCCCGGGGTGTGGGGCAGAGCCCCACTGTCACAGCGCGAAGCGCCCCCCGCGAAGGCCCGAGCCTGTCAGCGGCGCCGCCGGCGCCACAGCATGATGGCCGCCCCCACCACCAGTACCGCCCCCACCCCGATCAACACCGGCGCCAAGCTCGGCGGCTCGTCGTCCCAAAGGTGGTCGGGGTCGTCCTCGATGCGGACCGGCCGGGCCGTGAAGCCGAGGGCGTCGCCGACGGACGTGGCGATGTGCCCGGCCCTGCTCCGAACGTCGGCCACCGTGCGTTCGGCCACGCGCTTGGGGCTTACCCGGTCGGCGATGGCGTCGACCGTACGCGCGAGCTCCGTGCGCGTTTGCGCGATCCGCCGCTCCATCTCGTCCGGGTCGGTGTCAGCCATGGCTCTCCTCTCGCAGGCGATCAGTCTGTCAGGTCAGGTCACCGTACGGCACGCCGGGCAGGCCGGTAGGTTCTGGGTCATGACCGAAACCAAGCTGGCAGCTGGTGACGCCGCGCCGGAGTTCGCCCTTCCCGCCGCCGACGGCAGCACCGTCTCGCTCGACTCGCTGCGCGGCAAGCGGGTGATCCTCTATTTCTACCCTGCCGCGATGACTCCGGGCTGCACGAAGCAGGCCTGCGATTTCCGCGACAATCTGGGGCAGCTGACCGCGGAGGGCTTCGTGGTCCTCGGCGTGTCCAAGGACAAGACCGACAAGCTGGTCAAGTTCACGGAGCGGGACGCGCTGACGTTCCCGCTGTTGTCGGATCCTGAGCTCGCGGTGCACAAGGCCTACGGCGCGTACGGCACCAAGAAGCTGTACGGCAAGGAGGTCGTGGGCGTGATCCGCTCGACCTTCGTGATCGACGCCGACGGCAAGATCGAACAGGCCCTCTACAACGTGAAGGCCACCGGCCATGTGGCGAGCCTGAAGAAGAAGCTGGGCCTGGACTGAGGGCCGCGGAAAACCCGTGCTTCCGGCCACCTCGGGGCAGTTAGAATACGGGAGTTCCGCTGCTGCGGCAGGGACGCGGGCGTGGCGAAATCGGCATACGCGGCAGGTTTAGGTCCTGTTGGTGGAGACACTGTGGGGGTTCGAGTCCCCCCGCCCGCACACCCACCACGGACAAAAGATCGGGCCGGGTGGCGCTTCCTCTTCGCCACCCGGCCCGACGTCGTGATCATGATCGACCATCACGATCTCCCTTTACCCGCCTCTGAAAGGCGCTCCCGAGAAGAATCTTGCCGGAAGGCCGGTAAGGCGGGTGTTAAGAGCCGTTCATGTCAGACCTGGGTCGTACGGCGTGTTCCACCTCCAGGCGGACAGAGGCGCTGCGGGTGGTACGTATCGTGAGGATGTGTTCGGCAGGTTTCGCGCGTGGTCGCAGCACCACGACAAGCTGGTCGACGCCCTGTGGGTGTCGCCTCTCATTGGCCTGTGCCTGTTGACGGCGGTGCCGTACAGCAATCTCAGACCTGAGGACCCGGGCGCCTACATCTCGATGGGCGGCTATGTGGGGCTGTCGGCGATTCTGCTGCTGCCGCTGCTCTGGCGCAGCTCGCGGCCGGTTCCGGCGTTCGCGGTGATCGCGTCGATCAGCTTCGTGCAGTGGCTGCTGAAGCTCGATCCGATCCCGGCCAACATCGCGGTGCTGGTGGCGTTGTTCTCGGTCGCCTACCGGGCGCGTTTCCTGTGGGCGGCTCTGGCCGGGCTGGTGGCCGAGCTGGGGATCTTCCTGGCGCTGGTGCACTGGGACAGTCCGTCGCTGGGGATGTTCACCACCGGGACGATCTTCGTGGCGACGATCTGGCTCACCGGCATCTACGCCAACACCCGGCGGCGCTACCTCGTCAGCCTGGAGGAACGGGCCGAGCGGGCCGAACGGGAGCGTGACCAGCAGGCCAGGATCGCGGCGGCGGCCGAGCGTACGCGGATCGCGCGGGAACTGCACGACGTCGTGGCGCACAACGTGAGCGTCATGGTGGTTCAGGCGGACGGCGCCGGGTTCGCGATCGACGCCGATCCTGAGCAGGCGCGGCTGGCCGTACAGAACATCTCCAAGACCGGGCGTGAGGCGCTCGCGGAGATGCGCAGGCTGGTGGGGGTGCTGCGGCAGGACGACACGCCCGGCACCGACTACCTGCCCCAGCCGGGTCTCGACCAGCTTGAGGAGCTGGTCAGGGGCGCGGGCGTACCGGCTGAGCTGCAGGTTTCCGGCGCGCCCGGCGAGCTGCCCGAGGGGCAGCAACTCGCCGTCTACCGGATCATCCAGGAGGCGCTCACGAACGCGCTCAAGCACGGCGGCCCGGCCGCCAGGGCGCTGGTCGAGCTGAGGTACGGCAGAGCCGAACTCGTGGTCAAGGTCACCGACGACGGCAGGGGCGCGGCGGCGCCGGCGAGCGCGGGCGGCCACGGCCTGGTCGGCATGCGCGAACGCGTCACCATGTACGGCGGCGCCGTCACGGCCGCTCCCAAGCCCGGCGGCGGCTTCGAGGTCCTCGCCCGGCTCCCGATCCAGACGCAGAGGGCGGCCTGAAGCATGATCAAGGTGATGCTGGTGGACGACCAGCAGTTGCTGCGCACGGGCTTCAAGATGGTGCTGTCGGCCCAGCCCGACATCGAGGTCGTGGCAGAGGCGGCGAACGGCGCGCAGGCGCTGGAGGTCCTGGAGCACACCGAGGTGGACGTGGTGCTCATGGACGTACGCATGCCGACCATGGACGGCGTCGAGGCGACGGCGAGGATCAACGGCCCCAAGGTGCTGATGCTGACCACGTTCGACCTGGACGAGTACGCGTTCGCGGCGCTGAAGGCGGGCGCGGCGGGGTTCCTGCTGAAGGACGTGCCTCCGGCGGACCTGGTGACGGCGATCCGGCAGGTGCACGCGGGCGACGCGGCGATGGCACCGAGCACGTTGCGGCGCGTCCTGGACAGGTTCGCCGCGCATCTGCCGTCGGGCGAGGCGGCGGCGGTGAAGGAGCTGACGCCGCGTGAGCACGAGGTGCTGCTGATGGTGGGGCGCGGCCTGTCGAACCTGGAGATCGCCGCCCGCCTGGACGTGGCCGAGGCCACGGTGAAGACGCATCTCGGCCGCATCCTGGCGAAACTGGGGCTGCGCGACCGCGCGCAGGTGGTGGTGTACGCCTACGAGGCCGGCCTGATCGTGCCCTCCCATCGGCCGAAAGGCTGACCGCGGTCATCTCAGGGGGCACACGAAGTCCCTCCTCAAGGGTCATGGATCTCGAAATTTCCGCCCATAGCGTGGGTCGAGTTCGAAGAACCACGACCCAGGAGTGAACGTGACCCTCACGGAGACACGGCGCCAGGCCCCGCCGACGGTGGTGGCCAGAGCCCTGACCAAGGTGTACGGCCAGGGCGACGCCCAGGTGCACGCCCTGAGCGGCGTCGACGTGTCGTTCGCGACCGGCGCGTTCACCGCGATCATGGGCCCGTCCGGCTCGGGCAAGTCCACGCTGATGCACTGCCTGGCCGGCCTGGACAGCGCGACCAGCGGCACCGTGCACATCGGCGACGTGGAGCTGACCGGCCTCAGTGACAAGCAGCTGACGTTGCTGCGCCGCGAGCGCATCGGCTTCATCTTCCAGGCGTTCAACCTGCTCCCGACGCTGACCGCCGAGCAGAACATCCGGCTGCCGCTGGAGATCGCCGGCCGGCTGGCGGACCAGCAGCTGTTCGACCGCGTGATCGCGACCGTCGGGCTGAAGGACCGGCTGTCGCACAAGCCGAGCGAGCTGTCCGGCGGCCAGCAGCAGCGCGTGGCGGTGGCCCGCGCCCTCATCAGCAAGCCTCAGGTGATCTTCGCCGACGAGCCGACGGGCAACCTCGACTCGCGCAGCGGCGCCGAGGTGCTGTCGTTCCTGCGGACGAGTGTGCGCGAGCTGGGCCAGACGATCGTCATGGTCACCCACGACCCGGTGGCCGCCTCCTACGCCGACCGCGTGGTGTTCCTGCGCGACGGCGCCCTGATCTCGGAGCTGGCGCAGCCGTCCCCGCAGACGGTGCTGGACACCCTCATGAAGCTGGAAGGGTGAGCGGGGTGATCAAGACGGCTCTCGCCGGCCTGCGCGCGCACAAGTTGAGACTGCTCCTGACCTCGCTGGCGATCACGCTCGGCGTGGGCTTCATCGCGGGCACGTTCGTCCTCACCGACACCGTCGACGCGGGCTTCTCGCAGAAGGTCACCGCGGAGGCCGACAAGGTCGCGGTCGCGGTGCAGTCCAAGGACCCGGAGAAGCCGCTGCCCACCGCGCTGCTGGGCAAGATCAGGGAGGCCCCCGGCGTCCGGGACGCGCAGGGCCTCATCCGCGGCCCCGCCCCGCTGCTCGGCAAGGACGGCAAGGCCATCGGCGACCTGCCGACCACCGCCGTCTCGATCCCGACCGGCGAACTGGCCCGCGCCACGATCGTCAGCGGCACCGGCCCCGGCAACGACGACCACGCGGCCGTCGTGGACAAGAACACCGCCAAGGCGCAGGGCATCAAGCCCGGCGACACCGTCACCGTGCTCGACCATCGCCAGGCCCGCCACGACTTCAAGGTCGTCGGCATTCTGGACCCCGGCCTGGACCAGGAGCTCGGCTTCACCGGCGCGGTGGGTTTCACCACGGCCACGGCGGAGCGGCTGACCGGCGCGAAGGGCTTCACGGAGATCGACGTGGCCGGCGCCGACCCCGCGGCGCTGAAGAAGGCGGTCGCCGCGGTGGCCGGCGGCGCCGTGGTCATGACCGGTCAGGAACTGGCCGACCAGATGGCGAAGGCGGCGGGCGTGTCGACCGACATGATCACCGTCGGCCTGCTGCTGTTCGGCCTGATCGCCATGCTGGTGGCGGCGCTGGTCATCTACAACACCTTCAACATCCTCATCGCCCAGCGCACCCGCGAGATGGCACTGCTGCGCTGCATCGGCGCCACCCGGCAGCAGGTGTTCGGCTCGGTGCTGTTCGAGTCGGCGATCGTCGGCGTGGTCTCCTCGGCGCTCGGCCTGCTGGCCGGCTACGGACTGGGGGCGCTGGCGATGACGCTGCTGGCCGCCTTCGACGCGCCGCTGCCGACCGGCGCGGGCGTGTCGCTGGCGCCGAAGACGATCGCGATCGGCCTGGCGGTCGGCATCGTGGTCACGGTGGGCGCGGCGCTGCTGCCGGCCCGAGGGGCGACCAAGGTGGCCCCGATCGCGGCGCTGGGCTCGCAGGTGGAGGAGCAGACGTTCCGCGCCGGTGTGCTGCGCATGGTCTTCGCCGGGCTGTTCCTGCTGGCGGGAGCGGGTACGACCGCGGCCGGGGTGATGATGAGGCCCGGCGAGATGGTCTCGCTGTTCGTCGTCATGGGCGGCGGCGCGCTGACCTTCCTGGCGGTGCTGATCCTGGGACCGGTCCTGGTCAAGCCGCTCAGCGCGCTGGTCGGCTGGGTGCCGGGCAAGTTGTTCGGGGTGCCGGGCAGACTCGCCGTGGACAACTCGGGCCGCAACCCCAAGCGCGCCGCCACCACCACGGTCGCGCTGACGATCGGGGTGACCCTGATGACGCTCATCTCGGTGATCACCGCGTCCACGCGGGTGACGATGGACGCCAAGCTCGACAACCAGTTCCCCGTCGACTACATGATCATGACGCAGTCGCGCGAGCCCACCGTCCCCCGGGAGGTCGCCGAGAAGCTGCGCGCCCTGCCCGAGCTGAGCGCGGTGGTCTCGATCCGTGAGGGCACGGCCAAGGTCGGCGGCAAGAAGTTCGACGTCGGGACCTGGTCGGGCCCGCTCAAGCCGGTCGTCAAGAGCGGCACCCTGGACGGCTTCGGGCCGGGCCAGGTGGCCCTGACCGACTATCTGGCCACGGACCTCGGGGTGAAGACCGGCGGCACGATCACGGTGAAGGGCGAGCGGCTCAAGGTGGTGGCCCTCCTCGACGGCGAGGAGACGCCGCTGCCGAGCGTCACGCTGCCGGAGACGTCCTTCGACAAGCAGTTCACCGGCGCGCTCGACTCCCGCGTGATGGTCAACATCAAGGACGGCGTCGCGCCCGAGCAGGCCCGCAGGCTCGTCGATGCGGCCACCGCCGCGTACCCGACGGTCCAGGTGCAGAGCTCCACCGACGTGCGCGGGCAGTTCGACGACGCGCTCGACATGGTGTTGATGATCATCACGGCGCTGCTGGGGCTGGCCATCCTCATCTCGCTGCTCGGCATCGCCAACACGCTCTCGCTGTCGGTGCACGAGCGCACCCGCGAGTCGGCCCTGCTGCGGGCGCTCGGCCTGACCCGGCCGCAGCTGCGCCGGATGCTCTCGGTCGAGGCGCTGGTGCTCGGGCTCATCGGGGCGCTGGTCGGGGTGGTGCTCGGCGCCGTCTTCGGCTGGGCCGCGGTCAAGGCCATGATCGACGGCGCGGTCTACCAGCTGCCGATCGGGCAGGTGCTGCTGTTCGTGGCGCTGTCGGGGGTGGCGGGCGTGCTCGCCGCGGTCCTGCCCGCGCGCCGCGCCGCCCGCGCCTCGATCGTCGGTTCGCTCGCCGCCGGCTAACTCATCGGGGGGTACGGCCCGGCCACTGCTCGGCGACCGTTTCCGGGTCGAGCAGCGGCCGGATCGCCACCTCTCCGCTGGCCCCGTCGATGACGATGCAGCCGCCGCCGACGCTCTCGGGCAGCTGGACGGGGTCGGCGGGTTCGAGCTCCCTGACCCAGGCCACGTACCCCTCGCGGAAGGCGTGGAGCCCGACCGAGACCGCCTCGTCGGCCGGGCGGACGCCGTTGAAGTACTCCTCCGCGACCGCGCGGGCCTGGTCGAGGTTCACCGCGGCAGCCCCTGCCGGTCGACGACCACGCAGAACACGCCCGTCACCGTCGTGTACGGCGGCTCGACCGCCATGTGCCCGCGCTGCGCGTCCACCCAGATCACCTCTCCCGACATGTTGACGGCGTTCCACGCGTGGGCGCCGCCGCCCGGCCAGCGCACCACCAGCACCGCCGCCGCCCCGTGCCCGGCCTCCACCAGCCGCCGCGCGATCACCGGGTAGGCGTGCCGTCCCTGTCCCGCGCACTCGAACCGCTGGCCGACCCAGCGCTCCATCCTGGCGATGCCGCCGTCCTCTCCGGTGAGCAAAGGACGGCCGACCCTGTCGTACTCGGGAAGCCGGGGCGCGGCCGCCGCGGGCTCGCCGTGCCAGGTGGACAGCACCGCCAGGGCGCAGTCCACCGCGTTGCCGGCGCGGAACGGGTCGTCGGCCGGCCCCTCGCCGTTGATCAGCCGGATCCAGGTGCCGCGCGGGTCGGGGAACCGGCTGCCGGACGGGACCGCCCGGATCAGGTCCTGCTCGACCTGCGGGTCGGGATGCGCCAGCCCGCCCGCCACCCCGTACGGCCGGCACTCGGCCAGCCGGGGCGGCCGGTCGGGCAGGTCGAACCAGTCCTCCCCGGTGAAGTCGTCAACGCCGCCGGGCAGGGCCGAGTCGGCGGCCAGCTCGTAGTCGCGCCAGCGCACGCCGTCGGCGACCAGCGGGTTGTAGTGCCCGCCTGGAAGGCTCCACCGGTTGCCGGACTTTCGGTCGCGGAACACGACGCCCGATCGTAGAGGTCCGGTCGCTCTGAGTCAGGGAGTTGCCCGATTCTCTCGAACCCAGCTCGCCGGCAGCACCGCGCCGACCGGACGCCCGGCGACCAGTTCACCGTCCCGGACGAAGCCCTCGGGACGGCCGCGCAGGCGTTCCACCAGCATGCCCCGCCACGGCCCGCCGACCGGCAGCTCGCGCAGCTCGTCCGGGTCCTCGGCCAGGTCGAACAGCTGCTCGCGCCCGTCACCGCTGCGCCAGAGGTACTTCCACCGCCCGTCGGTCAGCCAGTGCGCGCTCCCGGCCCGCGCGGAGATCACATGCTCCCCGTGCAGGACCGGGCGCGGCGGCCCGGACACCGCGTCGCGCCCCTCCACCCCGGCGGGGACGGGCAGCCCGGCGGCGGTCAGCAGGGTCGGCATGACGTCGCGCAGCTCCACCACCCGCGTGTCCACTCCGGGCGCGATGCCGGGCCCGCCCAGGATGAACGGGATACGCGCCGACCCCTCGTAGGGCAGCGACTTGCGGTAGAGGTGGTGGTCGCCCATCATCTCCCCGTGGTCGGAGGTGAACAGCACGATCGTGTTGTCGGCCCCCTCCTCGGCGAGCACTTCGAGGATGCGGTTCACCTGCTGGTCGATGTGCGACATGTGCCCGTAGTAGCCGGCTCTGGCCCGCTGGTGCCGCGCGGGCGGCAGCTCCAGGTACGGCGAGGCCGGGTCATACGGATTCCCGCTGTCGCCCCACATGTCCCTGGCCCACTCCCCCACCGGGACCGGCGGCATCTCGCGCCCCAGGTACTGCTCGAAGGCCCAGGCGGGCGGGTCATAAGGCGGATGCGGCCGGTGGAAGCCGGCGAAGAGGAAGAACGGCCGCGAACGATCCCGGGTCCGCAGGAAGTCCACGGTCCGCTGGGTGACCCAGTTCGTCGGGTGCTGCCACTCGGGCTTGTCCCAGGGCCTGGCCACGGTGCTGTTGCAGTCGACGCCGTGCTCGGCGTAGTCCGCGTCGGCCCGGCCGGTGGCCGCGCGCAGCCAGGGCACGTAGTCGTCGATGTCGGCCAGGTCGGCGGCGTGCCGGCGGGCGTGGTGCAGGTAGCCGTCGTGGAGTTCGACGCTTTCGAAGCCGAGGGTGCTGCGCTCGGGGTAGACGTGCATCTTGCCGATGGCGTGGGTGCGGTAGCCGTGCTCGGTGAAGGCGCCCGCCATGGTGGTCTCGTAGTCCCAGGGCACGCCGTCGGCGTACCCGACGCGGCCGTGGGTGGTGGCGCGCTGACCGGTCATGAGGGAGGCGCGGGCCGGGACGCAGGTGGGGTTGGCGGAGTAGGCCCTGGTGAAGCGGCGGGCTCCGGAGGCCCAGCGGTCGATGAAGGGCGTCTCGACGACGGGGTGGCCGTCGATCGACAGGCAGTCGCCCCGCCACTGGTCGGTGAAGATCACCAGGATGTCAGGCTGTGCCACGGTGGACGAGACTCCAGTTCTGGAACAGGACCCGGCCGGGGCCGGGGTCGCTCAGGCGGTCGAAGAGCAGGTCGGCGGCGGGGGTGAAGTCCATGCGGTCAGGCTCGACGAACGTCACCCGGGTGTCCGGTTCGTGCACGCCGCCGACGGCGACGACCGCCACGTCGTCGGGCACGCGCAGGCCGAGGCTGCGCGCCGCCCAGCAGGCGGCGACCCCGGCGGAGTCGCTCAGCGCGAAGATCGCGGTGGGCCGGTCGGGCCGGTCGAGGAGCGCGAGCGCGGCGTCGTGCCCGCGTTCCCAGGAATTGTCCGTGTACGGCATGAGCCACTCCTCGGGCAGTTCCCCCAGCACATTCCGATAGGCCTCGAAGCGCACCGCCCGATAGTCGTCCTGCCCTTCGCCCGGCCAGCGGCGCAGGCAGGCGATGCGCCGGTGCCCGGCACCGGCGAGGTAGCGCACGGCCTCCTCACAGGCCTGCAGCTCGTTGCTGCGGACCACGTCGAAGCCGTCGGGTTCGATCCCGTTGCCGAACACCAGCAGCGCCAGGCCCATCCCGACGAGCGGCTCGAGCCTGGCCTGGTCGAAGCCACGCCGGTGCCACAGGTCGATCGCGGCCCCGTCGGCGACGTGCCGGCGCAGGTAGCCCTCCCAGTCGCCCTGGACGAACATCGCGGTCGCGTACCCGTGGCGTTCTGCCACCGCCGACAGGTCGCGGGCCAGGGCGGCGGCGAAGGGCGAGCCCGGCCGCCGCGGCACGACGTACACCTGCTCGGTCCGCCCCCGCCGCAGCCCGCGCGCGGCGAAGCTGGGCGAGTAGCCGAGTTCGGCCGCGGCGGCGAGCACGCGCTCGCGGGTCTCCGGCCTGGCGCGGCCGTCGTCGCGTTTGTTGAGCACGTAGGAGACGGTCGCCACCGAGACCCCGGCCAGGCGCGCGACGTCACGGACGGTCGGTTTGGGCGGCACACCCCATTGTTAAACGTTTAACGCCGAGCCGTCAACGGCCCGCCCTCACTCAGCCCACCCGCACGGAGATCGTGTGCCACCCGCTCGCGCCGTCCGGCGCCACCGGCGCCTTCTGCTCGGTCTGCGTACGGCCCGCCGCGTCGGTGGCCCGCACCTGGATCGTGTGCTCACCCGGCGTGGCCTGCCAGTCGAGCGCCCACTGCCGCCAGGTGTCGGCGGTCGGCGCCTGCGCCAGCCGGGCCTGCTGCCACGCGCCGCCGTCCACCCGCACCTCGACGGCGTCCACGCCGGTGTGCTGCGCCCACGCCACCCCCGCGATGGTCGTACGGCCCGCCGCCACCTTGGCCCGGTCCCTCGGCAGGTCGATGCGTGACTGCGTCTTGATGGGCCCCTTGGCCGACCAGCCGCGCGGCGTCCAGTACGCCTCGTCCCGGTCGAAGCGGGTGACCTTGATGTCGACCACCCATTTGGTGGCCGAGACGTACCCGTACAGTCCGGGCACGACCTGCCGGACCGGGAAGCCGTGCGTGAGCGGGAGCGGCTCGCCGTTCATGCCGACGGCCAGCAGCGCGTTTCTGCCGTCCATGACCACGTCCACGGGAGTTCCGCAGGTCCAGCCGTCGTCGGAGGTGGACAGCAGCATGTCGGCGGCGCTCTGGACGCCCGCCTCGCGCAGGATCGCGGCCAGCGGCACGCCGAGCCAGCGGGCGTTGCCGGCCAGGTCGCCGCCGACCTCGTTGGAGACGCAGGTGAGCGTGACATCGGCCTCGGTGAGGGGGCGTTTGAGCAGGTCGGCGTAGGTCAGCTCGATGGGGCGGTCGACCATGCCGTGGATGCGCAGCCGCCACTCCCTGGGGTCGATCCTGGGCAGGATCAGCGCGGTGTCGACCCTATAGAAGTCCCGATTTTTCGTGACGAAGGGGGTGAGGCCGTTGAGCCGGAAGTCCACGCCCTGCGGGAGCGGCGCTGCGGGCGTGGCCGCCTTCGGCAGGACGAGGCCGCCGCGGGCGGCATCGATCGCCTCGGACCCGGACCAAGCCCGGCCCAGGATGGTGGAGGCGCCCGCGGCCACCGCGCCACCGGCCGCCCCGACCAGCAGCCGCCGCCGGTCGAAAGCCATCTCCGGCCCATGAACAGTAGGCCACTCAGACGGCCCGCCACCTGCCGGTCCATCCCCCGCCGGACCATCCCCGGCCGGACCATCGGCCGTCGTGTAGGCCCGCCGTACCAGAAGGCCGAGCGCCCAGATCCCCACCCCGAGCCCGGCGACGGTCGGCAGCACGTCGGCCGGACCGGCGTCGGGACGGGTCAGCACCGCCCACACCCCGATGACGGCAAACGCGGCCAGCCCCGCCTGGCCGTACCCGATCCGCCGGGCCGCCAGCACACCGAGACCGGCGGCGGCCGCCGCGAGCAGCACGAGCACCCCCGCGACCAGGACGGTCTTGTCGTTCTCGCCGAACGTCGCGATCGCCCAGTCCTTGACCGGAGCGGGCGACAGGTCCACGACCGCGTCACCCACGGCCGCCACGGGAAAGGCCTCGGGCCGCACGACGGCCGCGACCAGCTGGGCCACGCCCAGTGCCACGGCCCCGGCCACGAACCCGGCCAGCGCTCCCGCCCACGCGGGAACCACATGTCTACGCACACCCCGACGCTACGCCGGCGGAGGGGTGGAGGATCTTACGCCCTGGTTACGAGGAGTTCGCGGACGATCGGGTCGAGGGCGCGGAACGCGCGGCCCCGGTGGCTGATGGCGTCCTTCTCCTCGGGCGAGAGCTCGGCCGCGGTACGGCTGCCGCCGTCCGGCAAGAAGATCGGGTCGTAGCCGAAGCCGTGGGACCCGCGGCGCTCGCGGATCAGCCGGCCGGGCAGCGTGCCCTCGACCGCCCGCGTCTCCCCAGTGGGCAGCGCGAGCGCGGCCGAGCAGGCGAAGTGCGCGGTCAGCAGCGGGTCGGGCACGTCG
The DNA here is from genome assembly GCF_044457345.1 of Nonomuraea sp. NPDC050547. Taxonomy (NCBI): domain Bacteria; kingdom Bacillati; phylum Actinomycetota; class Actinomycetes; order Streptosporangiales; family Streptosporangiaceae; genus Nonomuraea; species Nonomuraea sp. NPDC050547. The sequence goes on along the minus strand of NZ_JBITGW010000004.1, from coordinate 396,261 downwards.
CCCACCTGGGCGAGCAGCAGGTCGATGTTGGCCTCGTCGTCGCCGTGACGGCCCGCCCACCGGGCCGAGAAGACGCCGGGCATGCCGTTGAGCACGTCGACGCAGAGCCCGGAGTCGTCGGCGACCGCGGGCAGCCCCGAGCCCTGGGCGACCGCGACTGCCTTGAGCAGGGCGTTCTCCTCGAAGGTGACGCCGGTCTCCACGACGTCCTCGATCTCGGGGAACTCCTCAAGCCCGACGATGTCGAAGCCGGCGAGGATGCGCCGCAGCTCGGCGATCTTACCCTTGTTGCGGGTGGCAAGGATGATCTTCACGCGCGCAGTGCCTCCTGCTGGTGGAGCGTCAGCTCCTCGCAGCCGGTGACGGCCAGGTCGAGGAGCTGGTTGAGGGCGTCACGGTCGAAGGGCACGCCCTCGGCGGTGCCCTGCACCTCGACGAAGCTGCCCTCGCCGGTCATGACGACGTTCATGTCGGTCTCGGCGGCGACGTCCTCGGTGTAGCAGAGGTCGAGCATCGGCACCGTGCCCACGACGCCCACGGAGACCGCGGCGACCGAGCCGACCAGCGGGTCTCCCGGACACATCTTGCGCTTGCGCATCCACGCGACCGCGTCGGCCAGCGCGACGTACGCGCCGGTGATCGCGGCCGTGCGGGTGCCGCCGTCGGCCTGCAGCACGTCGCAGTCGATCAGCACCGAGTTCTCGCCCAGGGCCTTGTAGTCGACGCAGGCGCGCAGCGAGCGGCCGATCAGGCGGGAGATCTCATGGGTGCGCCCGCCGATCTTGCCGCGGACCGACTCGCGATCGTTGCGGGTGTTGGTCGCGCGGGGCAGCATGGCGTACTCGGCGGTGACCCAGCCCTGCCCGCTGCCGCGCCGCCAGCGCGGCACGCTGTCCTGGACGGAGGCGGCGCACAGGACCCTGGTGCCGCCGAACTCCACCAGCACGGAGCCCTCCGCGTGGGTGAGCCAATCACGGGTGATGGTGATCGGGCGGAGCTGGTCGGGAGTGCGGCCATCCTGTCGAGACATGCAGATCACCCTATCTCCGCGGGCGTATGCCCTTGACCGCCCCCGGCCTAGACATAGATCCTTACCCAATGACAACGGGGGTGTTACGTAACCCGGACTTCCTCCGATTCATGGGCTCACATCTGGCCAACGAGTTCGGAGCCAACATCGCACGGGTGGCTCTCCCCCTGGTCGCCGTGCTGTCGTTGCACGCGTCGCCGCTTGAGGTGGGCGCGCTCGCAGCGCTGCAGTCCGCCGCGTTTCTGATCATCGGGCTGCCCGCGGGGGTGTGGGTGGACCGCCTGCGCAAGCGCAGGGTGATGATGCTCGCCGACGCGGGCCGCTTCCTGCTGCTGAGCAGCATTCCGCTGGCCGCCGCGCTGGGCGTGCTGAGCATGCCGGTCCTCTACACGGTCGCCCTGCTCGCCGGTCTGGCCCAGGTCTTCAATGACGTCGCCGACCCGACGTACCTGCCGTCGCTGGTCGGCAAGGAAGAGCTCACCGACGGCAACGCCAAGCTGGAGGTCGTGCGCAACGGGGGCGCGCTGGCCGGTCCGAGCCTGGGGGGCGCGCTGGTGCAGTTGCTGGGCGCTCCGCGCACCATGCTGGCCACCGCTCTGGCCGCGCTCGCCTCGGCCGTCTTCCTGGGCACGATCAAGAAACCGGATGCGGCACCCGTGCGATCGGAACGTTCCCGGCTCCTGCCGGACATCGCCGCCGGGATGCGGGCCGTATGGGGTGACCAGGTGTTACGCGCGTTTCTCGCCGCGACCGCCGCGACCAACATCTGCGTGAGCGCCGTGCTCAGCCTGTCGGTGTTATTCCTGGCCACGGTGGTGCACCTGCCGCCCGGATTCATCGGCGTGCTGCTCATGTCGGGCGCGATGGGCGGTCTGCTCGGCGGCGTGCTCGGCGCCTGGCTGTTCAGAAGGTACGGCCAGGCCAGGGTCACCTGGCTGGCCCTCGCCCTCAGCTCGCCCTTCGGCCTGCTGCTTCCCATGACCGAGGCCGACTGGCGCGTCTCCTTCTTCGCGCTGACCTCGATCGCCCTGTCCTTCGGCGGCATCCTCTACAACATCGGCGTGATCACCTACCGGCAGACGGTCATGCCGGAGAACATGCTCGGCCGCGTCAACGCCACGGTCAGGTTCATCGTCTGGGGCACGATGCCGGTCGGCGCGCTGCTCGGCGGCATCGTGGCCCATGAGATCGGCGTGCGCGAGGCGCTGTGGGTGTTCATGGCGGGGCGGCTGGTGTCGTTCGCGCCCCTGCTGTTCTCCCGGCTGCCGCGCATGCGGGACTTCGTGAAGGTTCAGGCCAGCTCGTAGACCGCCCCGCTGCGGGCCAGCTCGATCGGGCCGGCGAACGCGCCGGTCGAGGCCTCGTCGAGCACCCGCAGGCGGTCGTGCCACGGCACCAGGTGGGTCAGCACGAGCCGGCCCACACCCGCCTTGGCCGCGTGTTCGGCGGCCTGGCGGCCGGTCAGGTGCAGGCCTCGCGGCAGGTCGGGGCCCTCCAGGAAGGAGGCTTCGCACAGGAGCAGGTCGGCGCCGTCGGCCAGCCGTACCAGTTCCTCGGACTCGCCCGTGTCGCCGGAGTAGGCGACGCTGCGCCCGCCGTGGGCGGCGCGGAAGCCGTACGTCTCGACAGGATGGTTGACGCGCCCGGCCGTCACCGTGAACGGCCCGATCTCGAAGGTGCCCGGCGCCAGCGCGACGAAGTCGAAGGCGGTCTCCAGGCCCGGCTCCTCGGGCATGCCGTAGGCGGCGGCGAGCCTCCGCGAAGCGTCCTTCGGCGCGTAGACGGGCACTCTCGGGTACGGCGCGGCCGGCCCGTAGGTGCGTGCCACGTGATATCCGCACAGGTCGAGACAGTGGTCGGCGTGCAGATGGGTGAGGCAGATGGCATCGACGTCATAGAGGTCGATGTGGCGTTGGAGCGCTCCCAGCGCTCCACTGCCGAAGTCGAGCAGCAACCTGAACCCCTCGGCCTCCAGCAGGTAGCAGGAAGCGGGGCTGTCCGGGCCCGGGAAACTGCCCGAGCAGCCGACGATGGTCACCTTCATGTGGGCCTCCCATAAGAGGTACTACCCCCCACGGGTGCGAGGTCGACCGCGTCGATCTCCGGCCCCAGGAAGCGCCGCCCGAGCTGGGCGAACAGGGTCGAGTCGCCGGTGGCGAGGAATCGGTGCCGGGGGGTGGCGCCGTTCCCGGCCGCCAGGCCGCGGTCGTGCAGGATCCGGTAGACGTCCTTGGCCGTCTCGTCGGCGCTGGAGACCAGCGTGACGCCGTCGCCGGCGACGTAGGAGATCGCGCCGGTCAGGAGCGGATAATGGGTGCAGCCCAGGATCAGCGTGTCGCATCCGTCGTCCTGGACGGGCGCCAGGTAGCCGCGGAGCACCTCGATGAGCTCCTCGCTCATCGTCTCACCGCGTTCGACGTACTCGACCAGGCGTGGGGCGGCCACTCCGGTCAGGCGCATGTCGGGTGCGGCGGTGAAGGCGTCGTTGTAGGCCATCGACTCGATGGTCGCTCGGGTGGCGATCACGCCGACCCGGCCGTTGCGGGTGGCCCGCACGGCCCGGCGGGTGGCCGGCTGGATCACCTCGACGACCGGGACGTCGTAGCGCTCGCGAGCGTCGCGCAGCACGGCGGCACTGGCGCTGTTGCAGGCGATCACGAGCATCTTGACGCCGGTCTCGACGAGGTGGTCCATCACCTCCAAGGCGTACTTGCGCAGCTCCGCGATGCGTTTGGGACCATACGGCTGGTTGGCCGTGTCGGCGACGTAGGTGACGGACTCATGAGGCAGCTGGTCGATGATCGCCCTGGCGACCGTCAGGCCGCCCACCCCGCTGTCGAAGATCCCGATGCTCGCGTCTGGCACGCATTCGAGGGTAGGCGACCTGCCACGACTTCACCGCGTAAGAATGCTCACATTGTCACCCGCGTCCCACCCTGGCCAGCTGCCTCGACTGAGCCACCAGGCGGCCGGCCGAGTCCCAGACCTCGACCTCCTCGTCGAACCAGCCGTCGGAGATGAGGCGGCCGCTGCCCGTCACCGTCAGCCAGCCGGGGGCGGGGACGGCGCGAAGGTGCCAGGTCAGGTCCACGGTCGGCGCCCAGCCGCGGTGCCCTGCCGAGAACACCACGGGCGGCAGCACGTCCACGGCCAGCGCCAGCACGTACGGGTCGGGGTCCTGCTCTTCGGCCATCCGGAAGTAGGCGCGCGACTCGGGGCGGCCGCTCGGCCGGCCGGACAGCCAGCCGATCGTGGGCGGGTCGAAGCGCAGGTCGAGCTGGGCGTTGAGCGTCATGCCGGACTCGGGCTTGGGATCGGGCAGCTTCCGGCAGTCCTCGATCGGGGGCAGCACGGGCGGCTTCTCGCTGAAGCCGGGGGCGGCGCCCGCCAGCGTGGCCGTGGTGATCAGGGCCTCGATCTGCGGCATGTCGTTCTGGATCAGCCGCGCGCGGGCGAATCCCACGGTACGGCCGGCCTTGAGCGGCTCCACCAGCACCCGCGCCGGCCCCGGCACCGGAGCCTTGAGGAACTGCGCCGAGGTGCTCACCGGATGCTCGAACGGCGAGGCGTCCACCGCGGCCCGCAGGATCACCGCCATCAGGTAGCCGCCGTTGAGCGGTCCCCCGATCGCGTAGCCGGGGTCGAGGCAGACGTCGTAGGTCTGGTCGTCGACCCTGATCGCCTGGGTCGCCTCGTCGAACTTGGTCATCCCGTTGCCACCTCAAGTCCGGAACTAAATTCTAGTAAACCCATACTCTAGGGCATCCCGCCTATCAGCGCGCCTACCTGCGTAAACGTGATTCTGGTGCGAGGGTCGCGCGCATGGCACTCACCGAGCTCATGGGGCAGTCGGTCTGGGATTCCCAGGGCATCTGGGTCGGACACGTCGTGGACGTACGCGTGGTCAGGAACAAGGGCGGCCTCCAGGAGAGCCACACGGTCTACGGATTGGTGGTCTCGGCCATCCGCGGACCGGTCTTCTTCGGGCTGACCCGCGATCGCGAGGGCCGGTTCGGGTGGGTGTCCGAGGCGGTGGCCAAGGTCGTCTATACGGGGTGCACGTTCGTGCCGTGGGAGACCGTCGAGGACTACGGGGACGGTGAGGTGATCCTCAAGGCCCAGAAGAAGGAGCTTTCACGGGTGTAACACGATTTAGTCCATTGCAAGCGATCCGCTAGAGACATCCGATAACTTCCATGTGGTCAAAAATCCACATTGTGAGTTGAGTGATGTCTGCGAATAATCCCCCGAGTGGCCAGGATCCGGATCGGACGACGGCATACCGCTGGAACGAGGAGCAGCAGCCGTACCCGCCGCAGCAGCCTTACCAGCAGCAGCCCCAGTACGGCCAGCAGCAGCCCTACGGTCAGCAGGCCGCTTACGGGCAGCAGCAGCCGTCCCAAGGCCAGCCCAACTACGGTCAGCCTGCCTACGGCCAGCCCTCATATGACCAGCCTTCGTATGGCCAGCCCTCATATGACCAGCAGCAGCAGTACGGCCAGCAGCCCTATGGCGGCCAGCAGCCCTACAACCAGCAGCAACAGCAGTACGGCGGCCAGCCCCAGCAGGGCGGCTGGCAGCAGGAGGGCCCCGAAGGTTTCGGCCCCTCGGAGCCGCCGGTCAAGCAGGGCGGCGGCAACCGCAAGGGCTGGATCATCGCCGGCATCGCGGCGCTGGCCGTCATCCTGTTCGGCGGCGGCACCGTCTACGCGCTGAGCGCCCTGGGCGGCGGTGGCACACAGCCGCACGAGGTGCTGCCCGCCGAGTCCTTCGCCTACATGCGCCTGGACCTCGACCCCGCCGCCAACCAGAAGGTGGCGTTGTTCCAGCTCGCCAGGAAGTTCACCGTCACCAAGGACTCCTTCAAGGGCGAGGACCCGCGCCAGGCGCTGTTCGACGCGGCCAAGAAGGACGACGAGCGGCTGTCCAAGCTGGACTTCGCCAAGGACATCGACCCCTGGCTCGGCAGCCGGATCGGCGTCGGCGTCCTGCCGCCCGCCGCCGGCAAGAAGGACCCCGGCTTCGCCGTGGCCGTCCAGGTCAAGGACGAGGAGCAGGCCAAGGCGGGCATCGCCAAGCTCATGGGCGAGGAGAAGTACGGCGTCGCCTTCCGCGAGGACTACGCCATCCTCACCGAGAAGCAGGCCGACGCCGACAAGTACGCCACCGGCTCGACCAGCCTCGCCGACAACAGCGACTTCAGCGGCGACCTCGACGCCGTGGGCGAGCAGGGCGTCCTGTCGTTCTGGGGCCACGTAGGCAAGATCGGCCAGCTGGCCAAGCCTGACATGTCCCCGGAGGAGACGAAGGCGTTCGAGCAGGTCAAGAACGCCCGCTTCGCCGGCGCCGTCCGCTTCGACGCCGCCTACGCCGAACTCGCCGGCATCGTCAGAGGCGCCGACGGCCTGGTGAGCAGCGACCCCGAGTCGGCCAACCTCGCCACGCTGCCCGCCAGCACCGCGGGCGCGTTCTCCATCTCGGGCCTCGACCAGCTCATCACCAAGAAGTGGGCCGAGATCGAACAGTCCATGTCCGCCACACCCGGCGGTGCCCAGATGAAGCAGTTCGTGGAGCAGGCCAAGACCCAGTACGGCCTGGCCCTGCCCGACGACCTGGCCACCATCCTGGGCAAGAACCTGACCTTCGCGGTGGACGGCGAGGGCCTCGACTCCCAGCAGTTCAAGGCCGGCGTCCGCATCGTCACGGACCCCGCCAAGGCACAGGCCATCGTCGACAAGGTCGAAAAGGCGATCACTTCCCAGGGCCAGCCGGCCCCCAAGATCGCCAAGGTCCCCGGCGACGGCACCTTCACCCTGGCCACCACGGATGAGTACGCCAAGAAACTCGCCGAGGAAGGCGCCCTGGGCGACAGCGAAACCTTCAAAACCGCCATCCCGGACGCCTCCTCAACCAGCTACGCGATCTTCGTGGACCTGGACAAGGTAGAAAAGCTCTACCTGGAGTCGATGCAGGGGGACGACAAGGCCAACCTGCAGGTCCTGCGAGCAGTGGGCCTGAGCGGCAAGCAGACCACCACCGAGGCCACCTTCTCCCTCCGCCTCCTGTTCAACTAAGAGAACGCCAAGAAGGGGCGGCACCCCATGGGGTGCCGCCCCTTCCCCACACCCACCCACATACGCGACACCACCCCCTCGCTTGTCAGCGCCGGTACGGCGAGACGGCGTGCAGGAGCCCGGCGCAACGCGCACGGCGGCCAAGCGACAGGACCCACGGCACAAAGCGTCACCCACGCCCGTGCCCCACGAGGCGGCCGCAACGCGGCACCCGCGCCACAGCGCGCCACCTCCACGCTTGTCAGCGCCGCAACGGCGAGACGCCGCACGGCGGAGCCCGGCGCCATGGGGGCGGTCGGCAAGGTGGGAAGCACGGTTCCGGTCAAGGGTGGCTTGTGGCGGCGGGGACCACGTGCGACGTGAGAAGCGCCCGACGATCGGCGGCGACCCGCGTCGGCGGGAGGCGCCCACGTGGCCCCGCCGTAACCCTTAAAAAAGCGTGGGCTGAATAGAAGAGATCAGGCCCACAACTGCCCGTCGAGGCGCTCCTCGGCCTCGTCGAGGGTCCCCTCGTACGCGCCCGTGGACAGGTACTTCCACCCGCCGTCCGCCACCACGAACACCACGTCCGCCCGCTCCCCCGCCTTGACCGCCTTCGCGGCGACCCCCAGCGCCGCGTGCAAAGCCGCCCCGGTGGACACCCCGGCGAAGATCCCTTCCCCCGCCAGCAACTCCCGGGTACGCCGCAAGGCGTCCCCCGATCCCACCGAGAACCGCGTGGTCAGCACAGACTCGTCATAAAGCTCAGGAATGAACCCCTCGTCCACATTCCGCAGCCCATACACCAGCTCCCCATAACGGGGCTCGGCCGCGACGATCTGCACCCCCGGCACCCGCTCCCGCAGGAACCGCCCCACCCCCATCAACGTCCCGGTCGTCCCCAGGCCGGCGACGAAGTGCGTCACCGTGGGCAGGTCGGCGAGGATCTCCGGCCCCGTCGACTCGTAGTGGGAGCGCCAGTTGGCCGGGTTCCCGTACTGGTACAGCATCACCCAGTCGGGATGTTCGGCCGCGAGCCCCTTGGCCACCCGGACGGCCTCGTTCGAGCCGCCGGCCGCGGGCGAGGAGATGATCTCCGCGCCCCACATCCGCAGCAGCTGACGCCGCTCGTCCGAGGTGTTCTCCGGCATGACGCAGATCAGCCGGTACCCCTTCAGCTTCGCCGACATCGCCAGCGAGATGCCGGTGTTGCCGCTGGTCGGCTCCAGGATCGTGCAGCCGGGGGTGAGCAGGCCGTCCTTCTCCGCCTGCTCGATCATCCACAGCGCGGGACGGTCCTTGATGGAGCCGGTGGGGTTGCGATCCTCGAGCTTGGCCCACACGCGCACCTCATCGGAGGGCGAGAGCCGGGGCAGCCCGACGAGCGGCGTGCGGCCGACGGAGTCGATCAAAGATTCAAAGCGCATCGTGTACGGCTTCCGCCTCGGGCGCGGCCCCGGGCAGGGCCGGCGCTAAAGGAATCTAGCTCGCGCCGCCGGCGACGGCGGGCAGGACGGTCACCGTGTCACCGTCGGACACGGGCGTGCCGAGACCGCCGAGGAAACGCACGTCCTCGTCGTTCAGGTAGACGTTCACGAACCGGCGCAGGGCGCCCTGGTCGACCAGGCGGTCCTTGATGCCGGGGTGCCGGGACTCCAGGTTCGCGATCAGCTCGTCGAGCGTGGCGCCCTCGGCGTCGACGGCCTTGGCGCCGTCGGTGTAGTTGCGCAGGATGGTGGGGATGCGTACCTCAATGGCCATCGCTGATCAGGTCTCCTCATGTCGGGATGTGTCGGGGTGAGCGGGGGACCGTTCAGCGACAGTCGTAGACGACGACAGAGGGCGTGTGCGCGAAGAGGAAGCTCTGGACATGACGCACCCGCGCGGCGGCGGTGGCGACGGTCCTCATGGGATAAACCTTACCTCCTCTTCGCTGATCTCCCCGTCGAGGATGCGGTAGGAGCGGAATTCGGTCTCGTCCTCTTCACGGGTTGAGACGAGCACGTAATGGGCGTTCGGCTCGGCGGCGTAGCTCACGTCGGTGCGTGAGGGGTAGGCCTCGGTGGCGGTGTGGGAGTGGTAGATCACGACGGGTTCCTCGTCGTTGTCGTCCATCTCCCGCCAGACGCGCAGCTGCTCCAGCGAGTCGAAACGGTAGAAGGTGGGCGAGCGCTCGGCGTTCTCCATGGGGATGAACCGCTCGGGTACCCCATTTCGCCCCGCGATGACCCCACACGCCTCGTCGGGGTGGTCGGCCCGCGCGTGGGCCACGATCCTGTCCACCAGTTCCTGCGAGATCGTCAGCATGGGGCGGAAACTACCAGAGTGCGCGCACCAGGCTGTCCTGCAGGTAGGTCAGCCAGTCGTAGGTGACGTAGGCCGGGTAGCGCGGGTCGTCCTCGGACATCATCGCGATCTCGTCGTGCACCTCTTCGGTGACCTCCAGCCGTGTGCCCAGCGCCAGCCGTACGTCGTTGAGCGAGCGCAGCCACGCCTGCGCCTGCTCGGGCGTGAGCTCGCTGCGGCCGGGCTTGGCCGTGTCCAGCATCGTCTGCGCGTCGGCGCGCTTGCCCTCGCGCAGCGTCGCCTCGGTATAGCGGCGGAAGTCGGCCGCGTCCTCGTCGTCCTCGTAGGCGCTCGGGAACAGCCGCTTCAGCACCGGGTCCGACGGCGCCTGCGCGGCGCCGATGCCGAGCGCGCGCTCCAGCGGGTCGTCGCTGGTGAGCCCAGGCTCGACCAGCCCGAGCACCTGGGAGACCAGCGACTTGAGTATCGAGACCTCCGCGGGCTCGAACTCGGCGATCACGCCGTCCTTGTGCGCGCTGAAGCCAGAGCTCACCGGTTCCGCCTCACTTCGCCGAGTCCGGCTGGAGCGTCGCCCACAGGCCGTAGGAGTGAAGAATCTGCACATCGCGTTCCATTTCTTCACGCGTGCCGCTGGAGACGACGGCCTTGCCCTTGTGGTGGACGTCCTTCATGAGCTTCTCGGCTTTTTCCTTCGAGTAGCCGAAGACGGTCTGGAAGACATAGGTCACGTACGACATCAGGTTGACCGGGTCATTCCAGACGATCGTCACCCATGGCAGATCGGGCCGAACGTCCGTTGACGGACGCTCGACGGCGATTGGAGCGGTGCTACCCACATCCCCGAGTCTGCCCTATCTGGGCCGTAGTCTTCGAGTCGTGACTATGACCATGAGCACTGCGTTGCTCACAGATCACTATGAGCTGACAATGTTGCAGGCCGCGCTACGCAGCGGCGCCGCCCATCGACGGGCCGTGTTCGAGGTCTTCGCCCGCCACCTGCCGGGCGGGCGCCGCTACGGTGTGGTCGCGGGCATCGGACGGGTGCTCGAGGAGCTGGAGCGCTTCCGTTTCGATGAGGACGAACTGGCCTACCTGCGCGACAAGCGGGTGGTGGACGAGTCGACCCTGGCGTTTCTCGCCGATTACCGATTTTCCGGGAGCGTGTGCGGTTACCGCGAAGGCGACCTGTACTTCCCGGCCTCGCCCATCCTCGTGGTCGAGGGCACGTTCGCGGAAGCCGTACTCCTTGAGACCCTGATCCTTTCGATCCTCAACCACGACTGCGCCATCGCCTCGGCCGCCTCGCGGATGGCCAACGCGGCCGGGGGCCGGCCGCTCATCGAGATGGGCTCGCGCCGCACGCACGAGCGGGCCGCCGTCGCCGCCGCCCGCGCCGCCTACCTCGCCGGGTTCACCGCGACCTCCAACCTCATGGCCGGCCACGCCTACGGCGTCCCCACCGCCGGTACGGCCGCGCACGCGTTCATCCTCCTGCACGACTCGGAGAAGTCCGCCTTCGAAGCCCAGATCGCCTCCTTCGGCGCCTCGACCACGCTGCTCGTGGACACCTACGACGTGCCCGAGGCCGTCAGGACCGCGGTCGAACTGGCCGGCAGCGACCTGGGCGCGGTCCGGATCGACTCCGGCGACCTGGCCGCCGCCGCGCAGGAGGTGCGCGAGCAACTCGACGCGCTGGGCGCCTTCAAGACCCGCATCCTGGTCACCTCCGACCTCGACGAGTACGCGATCGCCGCCCTGGCCGCGGCCCCGGTGGACGCCTACGGCGTGGGCACCTCGCTGGTGACCGGGTCGGGGGTGCCGACGGCGGCGCTCGTGTACAAGCTCGTGGCCAGGGAGACCGCGAGCGGCAAGCTGGAGCCGGTGGCCAAGCGCTCGGTGGGCAAGCCGTCGCGGGGCGGCCGCAAGCACGCCTACCGGCTGCTCGACGAGACCGGCCACTTCGAGACCGAGATGGTCACCACGTCGGCGAAGGAGGGCGTGGTGCCGGAGGGCGGCATCCCGCTGCTGCACCCGCTGGTCGAGGACGGCGTCGTCGTGGGCGGCGAGCCCCTGGAGGCGGCCCGCGACCGCCATCGCGAGGCCATCGCCCGCCTGCCCCAGGACGCCCTCCACCTCGGACGGGGCTATGCGGCCATCCCCACGGAGTTCGCCTGAAGTATCGTTCTCGGTATGAGCACGGCGCTGATCATCGTCGATGTGCAGAACGACTTCTGCGAGGGCGGCAGCCTTGCCGTGGCAGGCGGCTCGGAGGTCGCGGCGGCCATCACCCGCCACGTGGCCGACCACGGCTACGCCCACGTGGTGGCCACCCGCGACTACCACGTCGACCCCGGTGAGCACTTCTCCCTGTCGCCCGACTACGTGACCTCCTGGCCCGCGCACTGCGTGGCCGGCACCCCGGGAGCCGACTTCCATCCCGCCTTCGACGTGGCGGCGGTGGAGGAGGTCTTCAGCAAGGGGACGCACGAGGCGGCCTACAGCGGCTTCGAGGGCGCGTCGGGCGACGGCGTCTCCCTGGCCGACTGGCTCAACGCCCACGGCGTGCACCAGGTGGACGTGGTCGGCATCGCCACCGACCACTGCGTGCGCGCCACGGCGCTGGACGCGGTCAAGCACGGGCTCGCGGTGACCGTGCTGCTCGACCTGACGGCCGGCGTGGCCCGCGCCACCACGGACAAGGCGATCGCCGACCTGACCGAGGCGGGCGCCGATCTGCGCGGCGCCCCGACGGTCCGTAGCTAGAGACTACGCAGAGTACACGTCATGTGATATCCAAGACGGCGACACCCCTCTGTCCGCGAACTCATACGGAGAGTCACGACTCTCCTTGACCGTCTTGGGGTCTTTCATGCTCGCCATCTCCCTGGGCCTGGCATGGCTGGTGCTCGCGCCGCTCAGCCTCTGGGTGCTCTTCCGCGGCCGCAACCTCGCCAAGGCCGGCGCGCTGGTCACGCTCGTGCTGCTGGAGTCGGGTACGGTCGCCCTGGCCGACACCCTGGACCCGGAGCCGGTCGTGGTCTCCCACACCATGCCGCGGCCGGCGGCGTGTGCCGAGAGCGCCCCGGTCCCCGCGACCGCCCGGGTGGTCGCACGCCGCAGCCTGGAGCTGACCTGGCCGGCTTCGGCGGCCGAGTGCGACACGGCGAAGGTGCTGATGCGCCCCAAGGGCCACAGGCTGCGGGTGTGGATCCACGAAGGCCCGCTGTCCGGCCGTCATCCCGGCGTCACGACCGTCCCGGTGCGCGTCGCCGACGGCTCCGCCTCCCTCAGGATCCCCCTGCCCAAGCCGGGAACCTATCGGGCCGTGGACGGGCGTACCGACAACCGCATCCCCGCCCCGTAGCGGGGCGGGGTCCGGTCAGCGGCGCTGGGTGGCCCAGGCGCGGATCTTGGTGATGCGCTCCTGGATCTGCTCGGCCGTCGCCTGGGCGATGGGCGGGCCGCCGCAGGCGCGGCGCAGGTCGTTGTGGATGACGCCGTGCGGCTGGCCGGTGCGGTGGTTCCAGGCGCCGACGAGGCCGTTGAGCTCGCGGCGCAGCTCGGCCATCTGCTCGTGCGGCGCCAGCGCGGGCGCGGCCGTCTCGGCCTTCTTGGTCTTGGCGGCCTGCTGGTCGGACTGGCGCTTGCGCAGCAGGGTCGCGACCTGGTCGGGTTCGAGCAGGCCGGGCAGGCCGATGAAGTCTTCCTCCTCGGCCGAGCCGACCTCGGCGCCGGTGCCGAACTCGCCGCCGTCGAACAGCACGCGGTCGAAGGTGGCCGACGTCTCCATGGTCTCGAACGGCAGCTCGTCGCCCAGGACGTCGGGGTTGTCCTTCTTGCGGTTGGCATCCTGCAGGAGGGAGTCGTCGAGACCGTCCTCCGGGGGGCGCTTGTTGAGGATGTGGTCGCGTTCGACCTCCATCTCGTTGGCCAGGCCCATGAGGGTCGGCACCGAGGGCAGGAAGACCGAGGCCATCTCGCCGCGCTTGCGGGCCCGCACGAAGCGGCCCACGGCCTGGGCGAAGAAGAGCGGGGTCGAGGTGGAGGTGGCGTAGACGCCGACGCACAGGCGCGGGATGTCGACGCCTTCCGAGACCATGCGGACCGCGATGAGCCAGCGGTCCTCGGACACGGCGAACTGCTTGATCTTCTTGGAGGCGCCCGGGTCGTCGGAGAGCACGACGGTGGCGCCCTCGCCGCTGATGTTGCGCAGGTGGCGGGCGTAGGCGCGGGCGGCCTCGTGGTCGGTGGCGATGACCAGGCCGCCGGCGTCGGGCACGCCGCGCCGTACCTCGGTGAGGCGGCGGTCGGCCGCCTGCATCACCTGGCGGATCCAGTCGCCCTTGGGGTCGAGCGCGGCCCGCCAGGCCTGGGAGAGCTGGTCCTTGGTGAGCGGGGTGCCGAGCGTGGCGGCGATCTCGTCGCCGGCGCGGGTGCGCCACTTCATCTCGCCGGAGTAGGCGAGGAAGATCACCGGGCGGACGACGCCGTCGTCGAGGGCGGGGCCGTAGCCGTAGGAGTAGTCGGAGACGCTGCGCTTGAAGCCTTCGGCGTCCTCGGCGTACTCCACGAAGGGGATGGGGCTGTCGTCGGATCGGAACGGGGTTCCGGTCAGCTGGAGGCGGCGGGTGGCGGGCTCGAACGCCTCGCGGATGCCGTCGCCCCACGACTTGGCGTCGCCGGCGTGGTGCACCTCGTCGAAGATGATCAGCGTCTTGCGCGCCTCGGTGCGGGCGCGGTGGAGCGCCGGGTGCATGGCGACCTGGGCGTAGGTGACCGCGACACCGATGTAGTCGCGTGAGGTGGCGCCCTGGCTGTTCTTGAACTCGGGGTCGATGTTGATGCCGACCTTGCCCGCGGCGTCGGCCCACTGGCGCTTGAGGTGCTCGGTGGGCGTGACGATGGTGATCGCCCGGATCACGCCGTTGGCCAGGAGCTCGCTGGCGATGCGCAGGGCATAGGTCGTCTTGCCCGCGCCCGGCGTCGCCACCGTGAGGAAGTCACGGGGCTCGCGCCTGAAGTAGAGGTCGAAAGCCTCCTGCTGCCAGGCCCTCAGCTTGGGCGCGGTGCCCCATGCTGCCCTGTCGGGATAGGAGGGTGACAGATGGGATGCGGCGAACGTACTCACCGCATCACTCCTGGGGTTCGTGTGCTTCGCTCTCTCACAGTGACCCAAGAGTAATCGGGCTCACCGACAAGACGTGCCGTAGAACCTGGATCCTGGCCAACCTCATCCTTGCGTGCTATTGGGCGTCACGCGGCTTATCGCACGCTCGCCATCACCGTGTCGAGGGCCTCGATTGAGGCGGTATCCGCAGGTTGGAGCAGTCCGACCAGCAGAACGGACCCCCCGGGTCGCGTGAGAAGAGTCACCCGCAAGTAGGCAGGGCGGTTGACCACATCCCGATATTCGGCCCGGAGCGCGCGCGTGTATCCCTGGGGCAGGGCCCGGTCGTCCACGATGTCGACCTTGTCCCCTTTGAGGAGCAGCCGCGAGTAGAGCTGCGCGGTGTCGGCGACCATCGTGCGCGCCCCCTGCGCCGAGTGCGGTACGGCCCGCGCCATCACCACCCCGCGCTCCGACCGCGCCACCGAGGTGAACCCGGTGACCGGCGCCACGACCCCCTCCTGCCACCCCTGCGGCAACGTCAACGTCACCTGGGCGACGGCGTCCACGAGCCGCCCCTGCACCGGCGGCGGGGTCGCCATCCTGAACACGACCACGACCAGCCCGCCGACCAGCCCCGCGGCCACGAGGAGCGCCAGCACGGCCCCCGCGCGCCTGCGCCAGACCCGGCGGCGCACCGGGCTGGGCGTCACGGGCCTGCCGTAGTAGCGGGCGGAGGGGGGCAGCGACTCCCACGGCGGCGGCTCGACGTCGCGGCCCGCCGTACGCCTGAGTGGGGGGTTCCACGGCTCGTCGGGGTCGTCGGGCAGCGGAGGGGTGCCGCGCGGCGAGCCGGGCGGCCAGACGCGGTCGTCGTCCTCCATCGCACCTCCTCGTCCCGCTGTCCTATCACTCCTCCCGCCGACGATTCCGGCGATCCGCGATCGCTGGGACGGGAGGGGAAAGTTAGGCGATTGAGGGGTACGGCGGGGCACGCGTCACCGGCGGGGGCACGATCAGTGCTTACCCGGCGACCCGCCCGCTCATTCCGCGCGATCAGGTCGCGGTACGGACCGAAAGGAGCGTCGCGGCCAGGGCGATGGCGGCCATGAGGCAGGAGATGACGATGAAGCCGGTCGCGATCTGTGAAGGGGCGTGGCCGATCATGTTCACCAGGGCGCCGCCGACGCCGATGGTCAGGGCGGAGCCGAGCATGTCGGTGACCGAGAGGGCGGCCGAGTTGGCGCCCTGCTCGTTGAGCGGCGACTGCTTGAGCGCGGTGACGCTGACCGTGGTCATGCCGATGCCCATGCCGAAGCCGGCGACGATCCAGGCGGGCACCGCGACCCACCCGGTGACGCCGGGGAGGACGGACAGCATGGTGAGGAGCACGCCGATCATCACGCAGAAGGCGCCCAGCCGGATGCGCTTGTGGGGCGGGGCGTCGCGGCGGCTCTGCAGGTAGGAGCCGGTCGACCAGCCGAGGGCGCCGGTGGTGAGCGCGATGCCGGCGGTGGTGGCGTCGAAGTCCTTGACCTCCTGCAGCGCGAGCGGGATGTAGGCGTTGACGCCGAAGAAGGCGGCCGAGAACAGTCCGCGCATCATGACCGTGGTGGGCAGGCCCCGGCCGAAGCGCAGCGCGTGCGGCGGCAGCAGGCGGTACAGGCCGTAGCCGAGCGCGGCCAGCCCTGCCACGCCGATCAGCCCGCTCCCGACCGTGTGCTCCTGGATGCCGTAGAGCAGCGCGCCGGCGCCCACGGCGGCGCAGGTGGCGGCCGGCGCCATGAGGCCCGGCCGGGAGCGCGGGCCGGTCGAGGGGACCGCCTCCTCGGTGGGCTTCCTGTTCAGGGCGGGGACGAGCATGATCAGCGCGGGCACGACGAGCGGGATGATGCCGTAGAAGACCCACTCCCAGCCGAAGCGGTCGCCGACGAAGCCGGCGATGGCCGGTCCGACCATGGCGGGCACGACCCAGGCGGCCGACAGCCCGGCGAAGACCCTGGGACGCACCTCGGCGGGATAGACCCGGGCGATCATGACGAACAGCGCCACGATCGTGGTCCCCGCCCCGAGCCCCTGTACGGCCCGCGCCACGATGAACATCTCCTTGCTCACCGCCGCCCCGGCCAGCCCCATCCCGGCGACGAACAGCACCACGCCCACCAGGAACGGCACGGTGTAACCGCGCCGGTCCGACCAGAGCCCCGACACCACGTTGGCGAACAGGCTGGCGATGAGGAAGGCGGAGAAGCTGATGCCGTACAGCTCCTCGGCGCGCAGGTCCTTGGAGACCTGGGGCATGACGACGCCGACGGACATGCCTTCGAAGGCGATGAGGGTGGCGACGAGGAGGATGCCGAGGGTGGCCGTGCGGTAGGCGGGCCCGAAGATACGGGGTGGGTCGACTGGAGCGTCCAGAGTCTTCGGTGCTGTCACCCCCATATCCTAGATGTCACCATTTTTCACTTCAAAGTAACCCCGGCGTTGCGGCCACAACCCGGTAGCCAGGGAGGATGGCCGTATGCGATCTTCCACCAAGCCCGAGCGGGCCGAACCCGGCACTCTGCTGGGCGGCGGCTCGCTGCTCGCCGGGCTCGCCGGCCTGGCCGGCGAGTCCGTCTGGGCCCTCGTTCCCGGCGGCTGGATGGCCGCCGGTTACGCGCCCAACCCGTTCAGCCTGATCGCGGGCCTGGTCGGCCTGTTGTTCGGACTCGGCGGGCTGCTCACGGGGCTGGCCACCTGGCGTACCGGCGGCAGCCGCGCGAGCGCGCTGCTCGCCGCCGCAGGTCTGGCCGTCTCCCTGCTGTCGTTCGTGTAGCCCCGTCAGGTCTCCGTGCCGCGGTAGGCCGCCCACATCTCGTGCATCCTGACCGCCTGGCCCTGCGTGAACTCCTTCATGCACCGGTCGTAGGAGTAGTCCATGAAGTTGCGGATCGGGTCGGCCCCGCCCAGCGGGCAGGTGTCCTTGACCCCCGGACAGCCCTCGGTCGGCAGCGCCTCGGGGGGCGTGTCGTCCACGCCGTCGCCGGGCTCCTCGCAGCCGTTCTCGAAGGTGTGGAACAGCCCGAGCCAGTGACCGATCTCGTGCACGCCGGTGAAGCCCAGGTCGAAGTTGCGCAGGGCGCCGCCGGGCAGGCTGCGCCAGTCGACGACGACGCCGTCCAGGCGCGGGCCGGAGGCGTACCAGAAGGGGTAGGTCGAGAAGCCGAGCACGAGTTCGCTGAGCTGGCCGATGTAGAGGTTGAGCGTCTGCACGCCGCCTTTGCGCAGATGGCCCTTGATCGCCGCTTCGTGGCCCAGGGGGTCGCCGAACCAGGAGGCGTTGCGGGTGAGCGTGATCCCGTCCAGGCGGAAGCGCACGCCGGTGTCGACACCGCCGAACCGCCCGCCGTACGCGGAGTTGAGCGCGGCGATCTGTGAGCGCACGGCCTCGTCGGGCGCCCGCCGACGTCCGTCGGTGAGCACGTGCACCCAGGTCGGGATCATGATCGAGGTCGGCGGCTTGGTGTCGCCGAGCCGCTCGCCGAGTTCGGCGAGCACCTCACGCACCTGCCGCGGATCGGGCTCGCGCACGTGCGGCGCGCGCACGTCGGGCGGGCGCTCCCCCTTCAGCCGGGGTACGGCGGGCCGTTCGCAGGACGCGGCGGCAGCGGCAGAGTGGTCGATCGGTGGCACGGCCGCGAGCAGGCACACCAACAGAACGGCGGTCGCACGCCGGGCCATGCACTCCCCCGATACGGCATGAGCGGGTCAGGACATCCCGACCGTAGCCCTACCGGGGGCGATCACCCGTGATCAACACTCACTGCTTGTCGTCGCCGTCGCCGCCGCCGATCGGCAGCCCCTCGTAGATCTCCTTGCACTCCGGGCAGACCGGGTACTTCTTGGGGTCACGGCTGGGCACCCACACCTTGCCGCACAGGGCACGGATCGGCGTGCCCGTCACCATGGCTTCGGTGATCTTGCGCTTGTCGGCATAGTGCGCGAACCGCTCGTGGTCCCCGTCGCCGTGCGAGGTCTGCGGCGTGGTTTTCTGCTCAGGGAGGATCTTCGTGCTCACCCCATCGAGTTTATGCCCGCGGGCAAGTGCCCACCCTCCCGGACCCGTACGGCACGCCGCCGCGGCAGCGAGGCCAGCCCGGCGATCCACCCGAGCGCGATCCCCCAGAGCAGCCCGGCCACCAGCCCGCCCCCCAGATATCCCGCGTAGGCGCCCAGCCCGGCCTCGGCCGAGAGGGCGGAGACCGCGGCCCGCAGCAGGCCCGCCAGCGCCGTGCCCAGCACGAACGCTCCCCAGGTGGCCCAGAATCCGCGCCGCGTGCCGGCCACGACGGCGACCAGGACAAGCGCCGCGCCGACATCGGTCAGGAGGAAGAGCCAGGGCGTCTCGCCGACCGGCGTCACCCGCAGCCCCGGCAGCCCGTACGGCAGGCCCACGGCGGACGGCACGGCCAGATACCCGATCCGCGTCACCAGCCAGGTCCCGAACAGGCCGAAGAACAACGCGAGCAACGCGGTGACGATCGCCGGAAGGCTATTGCGACCAAAGCTCATGTTCGGCAGGCTAGCGGCCATCAAGATTGTGGCGGAAGACCCCAGACGCGGGGAACCCCTCGGATGCCGGAGTTCGATGAGATGAAGCGTGCGCGGTGGATCGCAGGTGCCGTGGTGGCCTTGGTCGTGGCCGGAGGCGGCGTCGCCGCAGCGGCGAGGGACGCGCCGCAGCCCGCGCGGAGGTATGTGACCGACGACGCGGGACGGGCGTTGATCCTGCACGGGTTCAACACCGCAAGCAGCGCCAAGAGCACGCCGGACGGCCTGCCGAAGCTGACCGAGGCGGACGTGGAGCGCGAGTACCGGGACATGGGGACGAACTTCGTCCGCTTCCTGTTGCAATGGCGTGCCGTGGAGCCCTCCCCCGGCACCTATGACACGAAATATCTGGACAAGGTGGCTGAGCGCATCGGCTGGTACCGCGAACGCGGCTACCACGTCATGCTCGACATGCACCAGGACCTGTGGGGCAACGGCATCACCCCCTCCAAGGTCGCGGGCAACGGCGCGCCCCAGTGGGCCACGTTCATGGACGGCCTGCCGGTCGCCACCGACCAGCCCACCTGGGAGATGTACTACCTGGAACCCGGCGTCATCCGCGCCTTCGACCACTTCTGGAACACCACGGGCGAGCACCCCGAGCTCATGGACCGCTACGCCAAGGCCTGGAAGGCCGTCGCGGACCGCTTCAAGGACGACCCCGCCGTCATCGGCTACGACCTCATGAACGAACCCTGGGGCGGATCGGTGCAGGCCGCGGCGTTCGAGACCGGCCCGCTCGCCACGCTCTACCGCAAGTCCATCGCCGAGATCCGCAGCGTCGACCCCGACAGCTGGATCTTCCTCGAACCGCAGGCGGTCGGGGTCAACTGGGGCCTGCCCTCGGCGCTGCCCGCCTTCGACGACCCGCGCACGGGACCGGCGCGCATCGCCTTCGCGCCGCACCTCTACCCGCTCCCGCTGGACCTGGGCGACGACTACACCGCCGGGTCCAAGGAGTGGACCGACCGCACGCTCGGCTGGTGGCGCGACAACATCCTGCGCACGGCCGAGCGGATGAAGGCGCCGATCGTGCTGGGCGAGTTCGGGCTGGACATGACCAGGCCGGGCGCCACCGACCTGGTCGAGCGCATCCTCGACGTGACCGACGAGAACGCCATGGGCCGCGCCTACTGGTCGCGCGACGACGGACCCTGGGGGCCCTACGACAAGGGCAGGGCGGGCCCGCTGGTGGAGGCGTACGCGCGGCCGTACCCGAGGGCGGTGGGCGGGGTCCCGCTGCGGATCGCCTACGACGAGAAGGCCGTGAAGCTGACCATCACCTTCGACGCCAACGAGACCGGCGCCACCGAGGTCTACCTGCCGGGCAAGGGTTTCCCGAACGGCGGCAAGGCCTCCACGGGCGAGGCCACCTGGGATGCCGCCACGCGCGTGCTGACCGTCAGGACCAAGACCTCCGGCCGCCTCGACCTGGTCATCACCCCCAGATAGCGGTACGGCTCCCGCCGGGGCGGGAGCCGTACGCCGTCGATGAAGGGGTTGGTCAGCCGATGTGGACCGGCTCGCCCTCGATCTTGCGGCCCGAGCGCACGAACAGCGCCAGACCGGCGGTGATGACCGCGACGATCGTGCTGACCGTGAACGCGGTGTGCATGCCGTCCATGAACGCCAGGTGCACGGCGTTGGTCAGCGCGTCGATGATCGGCTGCTCCATGCCCTGGGTCGCCTGCGGCGGGACGGTGCCGAACGCGGCGGCCTTCTCCAGGCCCTCCAGCTCCGCGGGCTTGAGCGCGGCGGCGGCGGGACCGAGGTAGCCGGGCAGCTTGTCGGAGATGGTGCCGGCCATGACCGCGCCGAGGATCGCCGTGCCCAGCGCGCCGCCGACCTGCATGGCCGACTGCTGGATGCCACCGGCCGCGCCGGACAGCTCCAGCGGGGCGTTGCCCACGATGATCTCGGTGGCGCCGACGAAGACCGGCGACAGGCCGAAGGCCAGCAGCAGGAACGGCAGGCCGCTCTCGACGAACGAGGCGTCCATGCTCAGCTGCGACATCAGGAACATCGCCGAAGCGGTGATCAGCAGACCGACGGCCATGGTGATCTTCGGGCCGAGCTTGCCGATCGCCATGGCGGCCAGCGGCGAGGCGACGATCATGCCGGCGCTCATCGGCAGCATGCGCAGACCCGCCTCAAGCGGCGACAGGCCGTGCACGCCCTGGAAGAAGAAGCCCAGGAAGAACATGGCGCCGAACATCGCGAAGGCCACCATCATCATCAGCACGGTGCCGATGGAGATGGACGGGTTCTTGAACAGCGACAGCGGGACCAGCGGCTGCTTGGCCCGGCTCTGCCAGAAGATGAAGGAAGCGGCGAACACGACGAAGACCGCGGCGAAGATCAGCGTCTTCGCGTCGGTCCAGCCCCACTCGGGAGCCTTGATGATCGCCCAGACCAGCGAGAACATCATGCCGGACAGCAGCACCACACCCGGCCAGTCGATCCTGGACAGGCTCGCGGCGCGGCTCTCCTTGATGATCACGAAGCCCATGATCAGCGCGACGATGCCGACCGGCACGTTGATGTAGAAGACCGACTGCCAGCTGACGTTCTCCACCAGCAGGCCGCCCAGGATCGGGCCGGCGGCGCTGGACAGGCCGATGATCGCGCCCCACGCGCCCATGGCCTGGTTCAGCCGCTCCTTGGGGAAGGCCGAGCGCAGCAGCGCGAGCGCGGCCGGCTGCAGCAGCGCGCCGAACAGACCCTGGAGCACCCGGAAAATGATCAGCGCGGTGACCGAGCCGCTCAGCGCGATGGCCGCGGAGGTGATCGCGAATCCCGCGACACCGAGCAGGAACACCCGCTTGTGACCGTAGATGTCACCCAGCTTGCCCGCGGTGATCAGGAAGACCGCCAGCGCGAGCAGATAGCCGTTGGTCACCCACTGCATGTCCGAGAGCGTCGCGCCCAGCTCGGCGCCCATGACCGGAGCCGCGATGCCCATGACGGTGCCGTCGAGCATCACCATGATGACGCCCAGACACACCGCGAGCAGCGTCAGCCACGGATTCCCCCCGATTGCCGATTGAGCCCCGCCCGGGGGCGACGGTGCCTCCACCGTCGCCTTCGCGTGAGCCGCCATTCGAGTCCCCCTACGCTAGCCACCCCACATCGGGGCATAAGTAACCTAAGACTCAGGTAACTTATGTCATACGATGACAAATGACAAACGGGTTTTAATCGGCAGACGATGACTTATGTCATACTGTGACAGGAAGGTTTCGAGGGAGTGACGACTGTGGGACTGCGCGAACGCAAGAAGGAGAAGACGCGCCTCGCTCTTCTCGACGTGGCGCTCGACCTGTTCCTCGAACAAGGGTACGACGCCACCACCGTCGAGCAGATCGCGGGGGTCGTCGACGTCTCGCCCCGGACGTTCTTCCGCTACTTCTCCAGCAAGGAATCCATCCCGCTGTGGTTCCACGAGCAGGGGGAGGAGACGATGACGGAGACCCTCAACAGCCGGCCGGCGGACGAACCGCCGTTCACCTCGCTGACACACGCCTTGCGTGCGGTGATTCACGACATGCAGGGCTCAACGCCCGAAGACGCCGAGCGGTTCCTCAAACTCCGCAAACTCTTCGAGAACAACCCGGCCCTCGTCGGCAAGTCCGTCGCCCGCGGCGCCGCGACCGAGCTGCGCCTCACCGAGATCATCGCCCGCCGCCGCGGCGTCGACCCGGCCGACCAGCTCTCCCACCTCATCGTCGCCTGGGCCATGGCCACCATGCGGGTCGGCTTCGAGTGCCCCTACGAGCCCACGAACGTGCGGGCCATCGTCGAGCGCATGGAGCAGACGCTGGCGATCGCCGAACGTTCGCTGAAGCCCGGCTGGGACACCTAGTTCAGCGAAGGGTCGTCCGGGCAGGTGGCCACGAACGCCAGCTCGCCCGGCTGCCGCTTGAGCACCCGCCGCCACAGCGTGCCGGGATCGTCATGGAAGGTGTCGCCGACCTCGGAGTCGACGACGTACCAGTGGCCCTCGGCGATCTCCGTCTCCAGCTGGCCGGCGCTCCATCCCGCATAGCCGGCGAAGATCCGCATCTGCGCGATCTCGCCCTGCAGGATCTCCGGCGGCGCGTCCAGATCCACCGTGCCGAGGCGGGAGACCGCCGGCGTGCCCGCGTGCAGGCGCCGCCAGCCCAGAGGCTCCTCCCCGCTCGGCACCGCCGCCAGCGCCAGCGCGCTGTCCGTCTGCACCGGACCGCCCTCGAACAACACCGAAGGCCCGGTCACGAGCGGGTCCCAGACGGGTAGCACCTGCGTCACCGAGACGTCGCTCGGCCGGTTCAGCACCACGCCGAGCGTGCCGCCGTCGAGGTCGTGTTCCAAGATCAGCACGACGCTACGCCGGAAGTTCGGGTCGTCGAGCAGCGGAGTCGCCACCAACAACCCGCCCACGTAGATCGCCTCCGCCATACCTCCATCATGAGGGAGGAGTAGGCCATCCCGCTGCCCCGGGTTACTGATGTTACGCAGTGCTATCAAACGGGCACTGTAGGTAGCAAAGATCACCATGCTGGGGGAAGCTATGACCATTGGCACCCGCCTCACTCTGGCAGCACTGGCGGCCCCTCTGGGCGCATTGCTCCTCACCTCGGCGGCCTTCGCGGCCTCCGCGCCCGAACGGCCGTCGCCCGACTCGCCGTTCACCGTTCACGTCGGCAGGCCGGACTGCGGCAACAGGACCGTGGAGGTCCGGCTCCGCAGCACCAGCGACTACCAGGCCGACTTCCAGATCACCCGCGACGACGAGACCGTCGACACCGGCACGCTCGAAGCCCGCCGCAACTACACCAAGCGCATCAAGCTCGGCCACCAGCGCCGCGTCGAGATCGAGACCTTCTACACCACCCAGGACTCGCGCGACAAGCTCGTCTCCCGCGACCAGGTGAGCAACGAGTGCGGCGGCAACCACCGCCGCGCCTGGGACCGCGGCCGCGAGTGGGACGACTGCGACCGCGGCGAGGACTGCTGGGACGACGAGGACTGCGATCGGGGCGAGGACTGCTGGGACGATGAGGACTGCGATCGCGGTGAGCCCTGCTGGGACGACGACGAGGACGACTGCCGCCGGGGCGACTGCGACGACGACGAGCTCCCCTTCACCGGGCCGCCCGCCGACCTGATGGGCAAGCTGGCCACCGCCGGCGGGCTCGTCCTGACCGGCGGCATCGTCTGGTGGTACGGCTCGCTCTGGCCCCGGCAGAACTACCGGCGCCCAGGCTCGCCTCTCTAGCCCGAGGCCAACCCCTTGGCCCGGGGGCAACCCTCTGGCTGAGCCGTACGCGCACCCTCACGTGAACGCACCCGCCCGCGCGCCCGCCAGCGCGCGGGCGGCGGCGCGCTCGGCGACCTGCTCGTCGACCGGCTCCCTGGTGACCAGCAGGCGGTAGTACAGCGGCGCTGAGACCGCCCTGATCACCTCCGTCCCGTCGGTGCCCTCGGGCAGTTCGCCGCGGGCCACGGCCCGGTCCACCACGGGGGCCCACGCGCGGATGCGGCGCAGGTAGAAGTCACTCAGCGCCGCGGCCGCCGCCTCGTTGCCGGTCGCGGCGGCGATGACGGCCTGGAAGGTCGCGCCCAGGCGGGGGTCGGTGATCGCGCCCAGGACGTTCAGCGCGTTGGCCCGCAGGTCGCCCTCGATCCCGCCGGTGTCGGCGTGCGGGGCCGAGGACTCGGCGAGTTCTGCCATCAGGTCGGTGACGAGGCCGGCGGGATCGCCCCAGCGGCGGTAGACCGTGGTCTTGCCCACGCCCGCCTTGGCCGCGACACGGTCCATGTTCAGGCCGTGGAAACCGCACTCCACCAGCTCGTCCTGCGTCGCCTCCAGAACGGCTGCGCGGGTACGCGCCGTGCGCCCGCCGGGGCGTACCGTTCCAGCCAAACGGGACTGCTGTTCCATTAAGGCTCCTTTGTGTGTTACCTTCGTGTCCATCTTAACGGAACGAATGACCCATTAAGGGGTTGAGATGACCGTACTCGCGGAGCGGACACACACGTCCGCCCGGATGACCGCCCGGCAGAAGCTGATCCTCGTGCTGCTGCTCGGCTCCCAGTTCATGCTGGCCGTCGACTTCTCCATCCTGAACGTCGCGCTGCCCGTGATCGGCTCGGGACTAGGGTTCGCGCTGGCGGATCTGCAGTGGGTGGCGACCACCTTCGCGCTGGCGGCGGCCGGATTCACCTTGTTGTTCGGGCGCATCGCCGACCTGTTCGGACGGCGGCGGCTCTTCCTGGCCGGGATGGCGCTGCTCGGGTTGTCCTCGCTGGCCGGCGGGCTGGCCACCTCACCGGGCATGTTGCTGGCGGCACGCGTGGCGCAGGGACTGGCCACCGCGATCGTCACGCCCGCCGGGCTCTCGCTGCTGACCACCTCCTTCCGCGAGGGACCGCTGCGCGAGCGGGCGCTCGGGCTGAACGGCGCGCTGATGTCGGCCGGGTTCACCTCGGGCGCCATCCTCGGCGGGCTGCTGACCGACCTGCTCAGCTGGCGGTGGGCGTTCTTCATCAACGTGCCCGTGGCGCTGGCCGTACTCCTGGCCGCCCCCGCCGTCCTGGCCGAGAGCCGCCAGGAGGAGCGGCCCAAGATGGACCTGCCCGGCGCGATCACCGTGACCGGCGGCCTCCTGGCCCTGGTGTACGGGCTGACCAGGGCCGGCGAGCACGGCTTCGCCGACCCGCTCGGGCTGGGCGCGCTGGCCGCCGGGCTGGTGCTGCTGGTGGTGTTCTGGTTCGTCGAGCGGCGCGCGGCGTACCCGCTGGTGCCGGTGTCGATCCTCGCCCGTCCCACCGTCACGTGGGGCAACCTGGCCGGGCTGCTCGCCTTCGCCACCGAGACCTCGCTGGTGTTCCTGCTCACGCTCTACCTGCAGAAGGTGCTCGGCTACTCGGCGCTGGCGACCGGGCTGGCGTTCGGGGTGCTCGGCGTCGGCACCGTCATCGGCGGTGTGGTCGCGCCCAGGGTGCTGTCCAGGGTCGGCAACCGGGGCGCGCTGCTGGCCGGGTTCGCGGTGCAGGGCGTGGCCACCGCCTCGCTCGGGCTGCTCGGCGCCTCGCAGGGCTGGATCTGGCTGCTGCTCGTGGCCACCTTCATCGGCGGCATCGGCAACATGGTGGCCATCGTCGGGTTCATGGTGACCGCCACCTCCGGCCTGCCCGACTCGGAGCAGGGCCTGGCCACCGGCCTGGCCACGATGACCCAGCAGGTCGGCATCACGATGGGCATCCCGGTGATGAGCGCCGTCGCCACCGCCGCGATGGGCACGGTCCTGCAGGGCGTGACAGTCGCCGTCCTGGTCAACGCCGCCCTGGCCCTGGCCGCCACCCTCATCCGCAGAGTCTGACGGAACGCGGCGGAACGCCGTGGCACGTACCGGAACGCCCTAGGAGCGACGGCGGGCAGCGGAGCCCGCCCGGCCTATGGAGCACAATATGCGCACTGGACGCCGACTGGCCGCCTTCTTCGCGGCCGGCGCCCTTTCCCTGGCCGCCCTCTCGGGGGCGGCCAACGCCGCGCCCGACAGCGCGCTGCTGGTCATCAGTAAGGTCACCAACGTCAAGTGCCTGGTCACCGTCAAGGGCCACGCCCACGTGGGCGCGACGGAGCGGGACAACCTGGCCATCCGCCTGTTCGGCGAGGACCTGTTCGGCGATGACGAGCTGGTCAGGGAGGGCCCCTTCTCCACCGCGCTCAACGGCGACTACTCCGCCGTGTTCACGGTGGCCTGCGCAGATCTCGACGAGGACCCGGTGGAGCCGGACGAGATCTTCGCCATCGCCCAGGTCTTCGACCGGTCCACGGGCGTCACGAAGAAGATCCGGTCGAACACGGTGACGGGCGTCTTCTAACCGGCCAGAGCCGGGCCCGCGCGGGATGGAGAGCTCCCGTGCGGGCCCACCAGATGGATCAGGCCTCGGTGAAGCCGCGGGCCCGGCCGCCGGCCGACTCGCGGACCGCCGCCGCGACGGCGGTGGCCACGTCAGGGTGGAACACGCTCGGGACGATGTAGTTGGGCCCCAGCTCCTCCGGCGTCACCACGGCGGCCAGCGCGCCCGCGGCGGCCAGCAGCATCTCCTGCGTCACCCCGCCCGCCTGCGCGTCGAGCAGGCCGCGGAAGACGCCCGGGAAGGCGAGCACGTTGTTGATCTGGTTGGGGTAGTCGGAACGGCCGGTGGCCACGACCGCCGCGTGCTCGCGGGCGTCGTCGGGCTGAACCTCGGGCTCCGGGTTGGCCAGCGCGAAGACCACCGCGTCGTCGGCCATGGTGGCGATGTCGTCGCCGTTGAGGATGCCGGGGGCCGAGACGCCCACGAAGACGTCCGCGCCCTTCACCGCGCCGCGCAGGTCGCCGGAGTAGCCCTCGGCGTTGGTGTGCTCGGCGATCCAGCGCAGCGACTCGTCGAGGTCATCGCGGCCCTTGTGGACCGCGCCGAGGTAGTCGCACACGATGACGTTGCGGGCGCCCGCGGCCAGCAGCAGCCGCAGTACGGCGTTGCCCGCCGCACCGGCCCCCGCCATGGTGATCCTGACCTGGCCGATCTCCTTGCGGACCACGCGCAGGGCGTTGGTGAGCGCGGCGAGGACGCAGATGGCGGTGCCGTGCTGGTCGTCGTGGAAGACGGGGATGTCGAGCAGTTCGCGCAGGCGGCGTTCGACCTCGAAGCAGCGGGGCGCTGAGATGTCCTCCAGGTTGATGCCGCCGAAGCCGGGGGCGATCACCTGCACGGTGCGGACGATCTCGTCGACGTCCTGCGTGTCCAGGCAGATGGGCCAGGCGTCGATGCCGGCGAAGCGTTTGAACAGCGCCGCCTTGCCCTCCATGACCGGCAGCGCGGCCTCGGGGCCGATGTTGCCCAGGCCGAGCACGGCCGAGCCGTCGGTGACCACCGCGACGGTGTTGCGCTTGATGGTCAGGCGGCGCGCGTCCTCCTTGTTGCGCGCGATGGCCATCGAGACGCGGGCCACACCGGGGGTGTAGGCCATCGACAGCTCGTCGCGGTTGCGCAGCGGCACCTTCGACTTCATCTCGATCTTGCCGCCGAGGTGCATGAGGAAGGTCCGGTCGGAGACCTTGTGGATGACCACGTCCTCGATGGCTTCCAGCTGGTCGACGATGGCCTGCGCGTGGTCGGTGTCGCGCGCGGCGCAGGTCACGTCGATGCGGAGCTTGTCGTGGCCCGCGGTGTTGACGTCGAGGGCGGTGACCACGCCGCCGGCGGTCTCCACGGCGTGGGTGAGCGCGCTGACGGCCTTGCCGCCGGCGGGCACCTCCAGCCGCACGGTGATGGAGTAAGACACACTCGGAACGGTCGCCACGTCATCGCTCCTTCAGGGCCTGACCAAGAGTGCCTTCCATGGTGCCACTTCTCGCGAGTGGACGATCCCACAGCTGTTGTTTCCGGATATTTCCCTAAAGATCAGGAAATGTTGCTACGGGATGTTCATCCAGTCCCCCAAGGGTCGTCCCGTAACCCCTGCACGAGGAGCACCATTGCGCACCCCCGCCCTCCTGGCCGCCACCGCGCTGGCCCTGCTGACCACAGCGGCGCCCGCGACGGCGGCCGGGAACGAACTTCGCATCAACCACGTCCAGACCATGGCGACGCACAACAGCTACCACCTGGAACTGACCGACGAGGAGAAGGACGTCCAGCGCAGGACCGACCGCAACTGGTGGAATCTGCAGTACTCGCACACCGCCATCCCCAACCAGTTCGCCGCCCAGCACGTACGCGGCATCGAGCTGGACGTCTTCCCCGACCCCAAGGGCGGCCTCTACGCCGGCCCGCTGGTGCGCCGCGACGCGGGACTGCCCCCGCTGACCGACCCCGACCTGGCCAAGCCCGGCTTCAAGGTCCTGCACTGGGGCGACCACGACTACGCCTCCAACTGCTCGTCGCTGGTCAAGTGCCTGCGTCAGGTCAAGCAGTGGTCCGACGCCAACCCCGGCCACGTGCCGATCACCATCCTGACCGAGCTCAAGCGCACCGACCCCGCCAAGGAGGCGATGGGCGGCGCCAAGAGCCCGCCGTGGGACACGGCCCTGCTGGACGCCCTGGACGCGGAGATCCGCTCGGTCTTCCCCGGCGAGCGGCTCATCACGCCCGACAGCGTCCGCAGGGCCGGCCGCACGCTCGAGGAGTCCGTCCTGAAGTACGGCTGGCCGCGCCTCGACCGCTCCCGCGGCAAGGTCATGTTCTTCATGGACAACCAGGACCCCGCCCTGCAGGCCCACTACCTGTCAGGACGGCCGAGCCTGGAGGGCAGGGTGCTGTTCACCAACTCCCGCCCCGGCCGCCCCGACGCCGCCTTCATCGGCTGGAACGACCCGCTCGGCGCCAACGTCGCCCAGATCCAGGAGTTCGTGAAGAAGGGCTACTACGTGCGTACCCGCTCGGACGTGCCCTTCACCGAAGCCCGATCCGGCGACACCACGCGGCTGCGGTCGGCCCTGGAGAGCGGCGCCCAGATGGTCAGCACCGACTTCCCCGTCATCGGCCTGTCGGCGCGCAACGGCTCCGAGTACGTGGGTGAGCTGCCCGGCGGCGCCACGGCCCGGTGCAACCCGGTGAGCGCCCCGAGGGGCTGCCGCGACCACCGGCTGGACGTCAGTCCAGGGCTTCGGCAGCAGTGACGATCACTTCTACGCAGACCGGCACCGGGATCAGCGTGCTGTCCACGGCCAGCTGGTACTGGCAGGGCTCGGCCGGATCCACCCGGTAGAAGTGCCGCACGTACGCGGTGCGGGCCCGGTCGTTGTCCTCGATCGTGTGACGCGCCTCCTTCTCGGAGACCTCCGAGAGGGTGGCCGTCTGCGCGATCCGGCGTTTCAGCGGGGCGTCCAGCCGTACGTGCAGGGCGCCGGGATGGTCGGCGAGCACCACGGCTCCGGCCCGGCCCAGGAAGACGCCGCCCGTCTCCAGGGCCGTCTCCTTCATCGTGCGCTCGGTCCTGCGTACGAACTCCTCCGGAGCCAGGGGCAGGACGCCGGGCACGTACATGTCCACGCCGCCGAACGTGACCGTCGGCAGCCGCATCGCGCCGGACAGCAGCCGACCGAGGCCGTGCTCCGCCCGGTCGTCGTGAGCCAGCGCCTCCTCCAGCGAGCAGCCCAGTTCCTGGGCCACGGCGCTGGGGATCGCGCGGTCGACGAAGGGCACACCAAGCCGTTCGGCCACGGCCGGGCCGATCAGGTGCCCGGCCGTGCCGTACGTCGCCGAAATCGTGACGACCCGCATATCTCCAGGTTAGACGTCAGAAGAGGGCATTCGCCAGGGCCCGGCGCGCCTTGGCGAGCGACGGGTCCTCGGCCGGCAGCGCGTCGAACAGGCCGAGCAGGTGCCTGCGCGCCTTCTCCCGCTCGTCGCCCGAGGTGCGCTTGACCACGCCCACCAGCCGCGCGAACGCCTCGTCCACCGATCCGGCCAGCATCTCCAGGTCGGCCGAGAGCAGCTGGGCGTCGACGTCGGCAGGGTCCTGGGCGCGGCGCCGCACCTCGTCGGGGTCGGCCGTCATCGTGCGCTTGATCAGCCCCACCCCGGCCAGGCCCATCCTGGCGTCCTCGTCACCCGGCACGCGGGCCAGCAGCCGCTGGTAGGCCGCCTCGGCCTCGTCGAGGTCGCCCTTGTCGATCGCCTGCTCGGCGGCCAGCAGGTCGGGGTCCGCGGGCGGCTCGGCCTGGGCCTGCGGCTCCTGCGCCTCGTCCTCCTGAAGCTGCGGGCGGGCGTCGGGGTTGGCCTCGTAGAACTGCTCGACCGCGCCCATCAGCTCATCCAGCCAGCGCTGGATCTCCGCCTCGGGCAGCACCTGCTGGAAGCCGGTCACCGCCTGGCCCTGGAAGATCGCCAGCACCGTCGGCACCGCCTGCACGCGCAGCGCCTGCGCGATCTGCGGGCTGGCGTCCACGTTCACCTTCGCCAGTACGGCCCGGCCGCCCATCCCGGCGACCACCTTTTCCAGCGCGGGGCTGAGCTGGGCGCTGCCCGGCGCCCGGGGCGACCACAGGTCGAGGATGACCGGCACCGTCATCGAACGGTCGATGACCTCGCTCGTGAACGTCGCCTCGGTGACGTCGGCCACCGACGCCGACGCGGCCTGGGGACCCGCGGCCTCCCGCCTGGCCTGCGCCTCCAGTGCCTGCTTACGCGCGCCCAAGTCCACCGCTCCGTAGAGCGACCCGGGCCTAGAGAAGTCCGCCATGCTCCTCATCTTGCCGCATGGAGGACGTGCGGAAGTCACCAGCCGCCACCCTGAGAGTGCGCAGCTGGTCGAACATCTGCTTCAGCTCGGCCTCGCCGTACATCTCCATGCCGAACTCCGCGCCCATGAGGTCGGCGGTCGCGCGGCGCACGGCCTCGCGGCCCGCGTCGGTGATCTCGGCGAGCACCCCGCGGCCGTCGCGCGGGTTGGGCAGGCGGGTGACCAGGCCCGACCGCTCCAGCCTGTCGACCGTGTTGGTGACGCTCGTGGGATGGACCATGAGGCGTTCGCCGATCTTCGACAGCGGGAGCGCGCCGGTTCTGCTGAAGGTCAACAAGACCAATGCCTCGTACCTCGCGAAGGTCAAGTCGTAAGGCTTAAGGAGCGAGTCAAGTTGCGACAGCAGGATCTGATGCGCTCTCATGATCGAAGTAACGGCGGCCATGGCGGAAGAGGGCCCGAAGTGAACACGCCAGGTCTCGGCGGCGCGTTCGATGGGATCGAACGGCAGGTTGAGCGGCTTCGGCTGTGGCACAGCGCTACGTTAGCGCTGGTTCGTCTGATTACGTAGCGCAGCCGGACGCACAAGCTTGACCAAGAACGCCGCCTTCAATCATCACGCTCAGTTATGGTTCTCGCACGGAAGGTGACGTGGAGCGCAAAGTTCGGACGAAGCCGTGGGGACGGCCCGGACACCTCAGCTTCGCGGCGCCAAGGGCACGGGGGGTGCTTTTGATGTACGTCAACGGGGTTTTCTGTGCGTGAGCACGCGGGTGTCACTCGCGAGGAGCTGAAGCACAGCGCGGCGGTCACCGTCGCGGTCCTGCTCGCTCTGGGCCTGATGGCGGCGTGGAGCGTGCTCATCCCCGGCGTCGACGCCTGGGAGAACATCGTGGCCGCCGTGATCGGATCGCTCCGGCTGACCGGCCCGGTGGCGGCGGCCTTCGCCGCGTGGGTGGCGCTGCGCAAGCGGCGCGCGCTGCGGGGGCGCTCTCTGTCGACCTGGTGCGCGCTGAAGGCGCCGCTGGCCATCCTGGTGGTCGTGACGGGCTCGTTCGCCGCCACCGTGCTCGTGCTCGCGATCAAGACGGTGCTCACCGAGCAGGCGGGGCGGCTGAGCCTGTCCGGGCTCGGCATGGGCATGGCGGGGCTGGCGCTCTACTCCGTCGTCGGGTGGGTCGCCGGGTGGCTGCTGCCCTACCCCTTCATGCCGCCGGTGGCCGGGATCGCCTGCTACGGGGTGTTCACCTGGCTGGCCGAGGGGCGTCCGTGGGCCGATCGGCTGGCGCCCGGCACGGGCGAGCCGTACGACCTGTTCCAGGGGCTCAGCGGGGCGGCCTTCCTCGACCAGACGTTGTGGCTGATCGGGATCACCGCCGCGCTGCTGCTCGGCTGGGCGGCCGTGGTGACGCGGCAGGCACTCGTGCTCGCCTGCGCGCTGCTGGCCGTGATGGCCGCGGGGACCGGGGTCGCGCGGCTGCTGACCGACCCCAAGCCCGCCGCGGCGCAGGCGATCGCCTACAGCTGCCAGGACTGGCCGATCACCGTCTGTGTCCACCCGGGCATGCGCGGCGGGCTGACCGAGCTCGGCGCCACCTTCACCAAGATCGCCTCCCGGCTGTCCGGCACGCCGGCCGCCTTCACCCGGGTGGAGCAGCGCCCGCTCGGCGAGTCGCTGAAGTCCACCTCGGGGCTGGCCGCCATCCACGTGCCCGACCTGTCGGCCGGGTTCGCCGACGAGGCCGCCTACGCCTACATCGAGTCGCTGGCGGCCAAGTGCACCGACTCCCCCTCCGACGGCTACCGCGACATCGTCATGGCGTGGCTGCGCGGCGAGCCGCTGCCGGGCGGGCCGCTGCCCGAGCACCAGTACGCCGCGGCGTGGTTCTCGGGGCTGAGCGAGCCGCAGCGCCGCGAGTGGCTGCGCATGTTCTACAACGAGTTCCAGTCGTGCAGGCTGTCGGGGACCCACTTCGGCGGTGGGCCCATGGCCAGTGCCGTACCGGCCTCGCCAACGCCGATTTATCCGGTGTATCCGACAGGAATGTCACCCCAGAGCTGGCAATGATGATCGTCATGCGGGTAGTACTGCCCGCATGACGACATCTCCCCTGACGCGACGTCGCAGGTGGCGAAATATCGCCGGGCTCCTCGTGCTCGCCGCGCTGCTCATCGTCGGCGGGCGCCTGGCCTGGGCCTGGTGGAATCCCCTCGGCGAGCAGACCATCGACCGCAGCCAGCCGGTGCTCCTGCAGTCGATCCACGACCTGAGCCGCTTCGAGGCGGCCACCGGCACCTTCCAGGTGGTCGTCGACCTGGAGAAGGACGCCAACTTCCTGCCCGACGCCATCAAGGGCAGCCGCACCCTGTTCGTCGGCTCCGGCGGCGTCGACGCCTACGTCGACTTCACCGGCCTCGCCAAGGACGCCGTCACCGTCTCCGAGGACCGCACCCAGGTCACCCTGCGCCTGCCCCGGGCCCAGCTGGAGAAGCCCAACATCGACAATAACCGCTCCTACGTCTTCGCCCAGCAGCGCGGCCTGCTCGACCGGGTCGAGGACTTCCTGTCGGCCAGCCCCACCGACCAGCGCGAGCTGTACGTCCTGGCCGAGAAGAAGATCGCCGAGGCGGCCACCGCCAGTGACCTGCGCGCCCGCGCCGACGCCAACACCAAGGTCATGCTCCAGGGGCTGCTGAAGTCACTGGGCTTCTCCAAGGTCACCGTCAAGTTCTCGGACGAGCCCTAGGGAGGCCTGGGACCCCGTCTAGGTACCCCCGGACCCGCCTAAGGCACACAGATAAGGCATCCGCCCGATGTGGCGGGGTGGGCCTTAGGAGGAGTCTTAAGAGTGCAAGGAGACAACAGCACCAAGACACCGGGAGTCACCCGAAATGAACGCCGAGCTTGAGTACGCGCTCATGAAGAACCACGCCGAGGAACTGCGCCGCGTAGCCGCCGAGCACCGCCGGGCCGTGGAGGCGAGCAAGGGCCGCAAGAGCCGCCGCTCCGTCTTCGCGAAGTTCCTCTCCCACTAAGACCTTCCCCCCTTACGACTCCAGGAGGTTCCGATGAACGCAGAACTCGAGTACACCGTGATGAAGAACCACGCCGAGGAGCTTCGCAAGGCCGCCGCCGAGCACCGGCGGGCCCGCGAGGCGCGTAAGACCGGGCGTCGCTCGGTGTTCGCCAAGTTCCTGTCCTCATGACCACCGCACGATGGCCCGGCCGCCACCTCCCTCGCGGCCGGGCCAAACTGCCTCCCTAGCCGCACACACCGGCCCGGCCGCATGGCGAGATTTCCTGCCACGCGGCCTTTTGCATGCCTAGGGTGATGTGCGGCTTTCTGCCCCCAAGGGGCTTCTTTCCCGCGATCAGGGGACGCGGATGATCAGCGCGTCGCCCTGGCCGCCGCCGCCGCACAGCCCGGCCGCGCCCAGCCCGCCGCCACGCCGCTTGAGCTCGTGAGCCAGCGCCAGCACGATGCGCGCGCCCGAGGCCCCGATCGGGTGGCCGACCGCGATACCGCCGCCGTTGACGTTCACCTTGTCCATCGGGATGCCGAGCTCCTTCACCGACTGCAGCACCACGCTGGCGAACGCCTCGTTGATCTCCACCAGGTCCAGGTCGTCGGCGCTCAGCCCCTGCTTCGACAGCGCGTGCTTGATGGCGTTGGCCGGCTGCGACTGCAGCGAGGCGTCCGGGCCCGCCACGTTGCCGTGCCTGCCGATCTCGGCCAGCCAGGGCAGGCCCAGCTCCTCGGCCTTGGCCTTCGACATCACCACGACCGCGCAGGCGCCGTCGGAGATCTGCGAGGCCGAGCCCGCGGTGATCGTGCCGTCGGCGGCGAAGGCGGGCCTCAGCTTCGCCAGCGCCTCCGGCGTCGTGTCGCCGCGTACGCCCTCGTCGTCCTTGACCACGATCGGCTCGCCGCGCCGCTGGGGGATCTCCACCGGGACGATCTCGTCGTCGAACAGGCCGTTCTTGATGCCGGCCGCGGCGAGCTGGTGGGACCTGGCCGAGAAGGCGTCCTGCTCCTCGCGGCCGATGCCGAGGCGGGCGTTGTACCGCTCGGTCGACTCGCCCATGGCCACCTGGTCGAAGGCGCAGAACAGGCCGTCGTGGGCCATCGAGTCGACGATGCCGGCGGGGCCGTACTTGACGCCCTTGCGCAGGCCGGGCAGCAGGTGCGGCGCGTTGGACATCGACTCCATGCCGCCGGCCACCACGACGTCGAACTCGCCGGCCCTGATGAGCTGGTCGGCCAGCGCGATGGCGTCCAGGCCGGACAGGCACACCTTGTTGACGGTCAGCGAGGGCACGGTCATGGAGATGCCCCCCTTGACCGCCGCCTGGCGCGACGGAATCTGGCCGGCGCCCGCTTGGAGCACCTGGCCCATGATCACATACTGGACCTGGTCGGGGCTCACCCCGGAACGCTCCAGGGCAGCCTTGATAACGACGCCGCCAAGCTCAACGGCGGACAATCCGGACAACGAGCCGAGCAGCCTGCCGATCGGCGTGCGCGCTCCGGCGACGATGACGGAACCAGACATGTCAGGGGCCTCCTGTGCACACGAGGGGTCGTTTGACACCATACCCACGGGTACCTGGATGACCGCCATGGAGGTAGGCCACACATGTTCATGCGTATCGACCACATCGGGATCGCCTGCAACGACCTGGAGGAGAAGATCGCGCTCTTCTCCGGCCTGTTCGAGCTGACCGTCGTCGCCAGGGAGGTCAACGAGGAGCAGGGCGTCAAGGAGGCGATGCTGCACATCGCGGACGGCGAGGGCGGCGGCTCCTACATCCAGCTCCTGGAACCGCTCGACGCGGACTCCCCCGTAGGCAAATTCCTGGCCAGGCGTGGCGAGGGCGTCCACCACGTCGCTTTCGGCGTGCCCGACGTGGCCGGGGCGATGGAGCAGATCGGGGCCAAGGGCGTCAGGCTGCTCGACGAACACCCCCGTCACGGCTCGATGGGATCTTCGATCGCGTTTCTGCACCCCAAGGACGTGGGAGGAATGCTGACGGAGCTTGTCCAAGCGGCCAGGCCCTAGGAAATGCAAAAAACGTTCATATGTAACTAGTCACGCAGATAGTTGGACGGGGCCTCCAAGGCGGCACCAGCGGAGTACGCTGGCTTTCCACCGGACATGGAGCCTGCCGTGAGGCACAGGCTCCTGGCTCGGATGCCCCGAACCCCCCGTCCGGCCGATGTAGCCGTCTCGACAACCCAGGATCGAGCCTCCATGCAGTCCGACATCGACGCCCAGCTCAACAATTTCTTCGAGGACGCCCCAGCTCGCGAATTCGACGTGGTGCTGCGTGGCTATGACCGCCACCAGGTCCACGACCACCTGAAGCAACTCGACGGCGAGTTGCGTCAGTCTCGCGAACAGCTCGCCAACATTCAGCGCGACCTCTCCGACTCCCAGCGCCAGTTGCAGGAGCAGGAGCGCCCCACCTATTCCGGTCTCGGCGCCCGCATCGAGCAGCTGCTGCGCCTGGCCGAGGAGCAGGCCACC
Source organism: Nonomuraea sp. NPDC050547 (assembly GCF_044457345.1). Classification (NCBI taxonomy): domain Bacteria; kingdom Bacillati; phylum Actinomycetota; class Actinomycetes; order Streptosporangiales; family Streptosporangiaceae; genus Nonomuraea; species Nonomuraea sp. NPDC050547. Next base: position 359,422 of record NZ_JBITGW010000004.1, on the reverse strand, counting down.
GAGCTCGTGCAGGCCGCGCGTTCCGAGGCCAACGAGGTCAAGGCCGCGGCCAAGGTGGAGGCAGCGGACGTTCGCGCCGCCGCCGAGGCCGAAGCCGCCGAGAAGCGCGCCCAGGCCACGCGTGAGACCGACGACATGCGCACCAGCGCCGAGCGGGACGCCGAGGAGATCCGCGGCACCGCACGCCGCGAGTCCGACGAACTGACCGCCACGACCGAGCGTGAGGCCGCCAAGCTGCGCGCCACCGCCGACCACGAGGTGGCGGAGAAGCGCGCCGACGCCGAGCGCGAGATCGCCAAGCTCCGCACGACCACCGAGCGCGAGGTGGCCCAGCTCCGCGCATCGACCAAGCGCGAGCGTGACGAGGTCCTGACCACGGCCAAGCGCCAGGCCGACGAGATGCGCGCCCAGGCTCAGCGGGTGCTGGAGGAGTCCGAGGCCAAGCGGGCCCAGGACGAGGCGGAGTTCGAGATCCAGCTCGCCTCCCGCCGCGAGGAGGCCGAGCGCCAGGAGGCCGAGCGCCACTCCACCGCCCAGGCCAACACGCAGAAGCTGGTCGCCGAGGCCGAGCAGCGCGCGGCCACGGCGGAGTCGCGCGCGACCAAGGCGACGCAGCAGGCCGAGCAGACCCGCCGCGAGGCTGACATCCACGCCAAGCAGCTGGTCGCCAACGCCCGCAAGAGCTCCGAGCAGATCGTCTCCGACAGCAAGTCCAGCGCCGAGACGATCGTCTCGGAGGCCAAGTCGGAGGCCGAGCGCATCCGCTCCTCGATGCAGCGCCAGGTCGACGAGCTGACGCGCCAGCGCGACAGCATCACCAGCCACCTCGCCCAGCTGCGCCAGCTGCTCGGCGGCGCGGCGCTGCCCGGCATGGAGCCGGAGCCCGCGGTGGCCGCGGCACCGGCCAAGCCGGCGATCGCAGCGTCCGCCAACGACAAGCCGGCGCCCGCGCCGGCCGCTGCCGCACCCGCCAAGACGGAGGCCAAGGCGGACGACGACAGCGAGTGGTGGCAGGAGTAAGGCCCGCCCTCGGGGGGTTTGACTGACGGCTGAAAGGGGCCTGGCGACCACATGGTCGCTAGGCTCTCTTTTTGTTGCCTCCGCCCCATTTGTCCCAGGAGCCCCCATTGTCAGCTGAGGTCGAGACTCCGGCCGAAGAGAACCCCCAGTACGGCATGCCGGGCAAGCCGCTGGCCCGCGGGCCGTTCCTGTTCGGACTGATCGGCGGGCTCGGCGTGCTGACCGCGATCGCGATCGGCCAGATGGTCGTGCGCTCGCTGAGCGTCATCATCCTCATCACGGTCGCGATGTTCCTGGCGGTGGGACTCAACCCGGCCGTCGAGGCCCTTCAGCGGCGCCGCCTGTCCAGGCGGACGGCGATCGGGATCGTCTTCGCCGGCGTCATCGTGGCGTTCGCCTTGTTCGGCGTGGCCATCGTGCCGCCGGTCAGCCAGCAGCTGGCCGACTTCGTCAGCGCGGTGCCCGGCTACTTCACCGAGCTCGGCAACAACCCCACGCTGCGCGCGCTGGAACAGGATTACCAGATCCTGTCGCAGCTGCGCTCATTCTTCACCGGCTCCATGGCGACCACACTGGCCAGCGGCATCATGGGCGCGGGGCTCGTGGTGGTGGACGGCCTGTTCACCACCGTGACGCTGCTGGTGCTGATGCTCTACTTCCTCGGCTCCCTGCACACGATCAAGGTCTACCTGCTCACGCTCGTGCCGGCCACGCGACGCGAACGTACCGGAGCGATCACCGAGGAGATCCTGAGCGGCATCGGCGGCTACGTCGCCGGCAACGTGCTCATCTCGGTCATCGCGGGCGTGCTGAGCTGGATCTTCCTGACCATCGCGAACGTGCCGTACGCCCTGGCGCTCGCTCTCATCGTCGCGCTCACCGACCTCATCCCCCTCGTCGGCGCGACGATCGGCGCGGTGCTCGTGACCGGCGTGGCCCTGCTGGGCTCGGTCCCCGCCGGCATCGCCTGCGCCATCTTCTTCGTGATCTACCAGCAGGTCGAGAACTACTTCATCTACCCCCGCGTCATGAAGCGCTCGGTCGACGTGACGCCCGCGGTCACGGTGATCGCCGCGCTGTTCGGCGGCGCGCTGCTCGGGATCGTCGGCGCGCTGCTGGCCATCCCGGTCGCCGCCGCCATCTCGCTGATCATCCGGGAGATCGTCCTCCCCCACCAGGCCCGGAACTGACGAAGTCGGCCACCGCGGCGTTGAACGCCTCGGGCTGCTCGACCGCGCTCAGGTGCCCGGCCTTCTTGATGATCTCCAACCGCCCATCCGGTACGGCCCGCGTCATCGCCTCCGCGTCGGCCACCGGCGCGAGCTCGTCCTCCTCGCCCACGATCGCCAGGAACGGCACCTTCAGCCCGCTCAGCGTGTCGAAGGAGTCCGGCCTGGCGGCCATCGCCCGCTGCGCCCAGGCCACCGCCGCGGGCGGCGCGGCCTGCACCAGCCCGCGTACGCGCCCGAACACCATGGCCCGCCGCTCGCGCGTGGTCCGCCCGATGAGCGCGGGCAGCACCTCCTCGACCAGCACGCCGGGGCCCTCGTCGAGCACCCGCAGGGCGATGCGCTCACGGTTGTCGCGGGCCGCCTCGGGGTCGGGCGAGGCCTTGGTGTCGGCCAGGATGACGCCGAGCAGCCGGTCGGGGTGGCGCCGGCAGAAGGCCATGGTGACGTAGCCGCCCATGGACAGGCCGCCGACGACGGCGCGTTCGACGCCTTCCGCGTCGAGCATCGCGGCGACGTCGTCGGCCATGGCGTCGACCGACGGCTCGTCGTCACCGAGCCGCGATCCGCCGAACCCCCGCAGATCTGGCGTGATCACCCTGCACGAGGCGGCCAGCCCTTCGCGTTGGGCCAGCCACATCGCCGAGGAGAGGGGAAAGGCGTGGAGCAGGACGACCGGGACACCGCTCCCGGCTGATCTCGTGTAGAGCTGCACGGACTCACGGTAGTCCGCTTCGTTCAGGTTGTCGTCAGACCGCCGTCGATGAACAGGACTTGGCCTGTCATATAGGCAGAGGCCGGACTGGCCAGAAATACGGCGGGGTGTGCCATCTCCTCGGCGGTGCCCCAGCGGGCCATCGGAACCGAGGCGATGGTCGAACGGCTCGCCGCCTCGTCCTGCCAGAGGTTGCGGTTGAGGTCGGTGGCCGTCCAGCCGGGGCACAGCGCGTTGACCCGGACGCCCGCGCGGGCCCATTCGATGGCCAGGGACTTGGTGAGGGCGACCAGCCCGGCCTTGGCGGCGGCGTAAGGCGCGAGGAAGGGCGCGCCCCTGGCGGCCGCGGAGCCGACGTTGATGACCGAACCGGAGCCTCGCTCCAGCAGGTGCGGCGCGATGGCGTGGCACACGGACACGGCCGAGTCGAGGTTGAGCCGCATCAGCTTGTCCCAGCCGGACAGGCGCAGATCCTTGAACTCCACCAGGAAGTTGGAGCCTCCGGCGTTGTTGACCACGATGTCGACGTGCCCGAGCGCCTCGATCGAGGTGCGCACGGCAGCGGCGGCGGCCTCCCTGTCGGTCAGGTCCGCGGGAACGGCGAACGCGCTCCTGCCAAGCTCGGAGATCTCCTTGGCCACCTCGCCCAGCGACTCGGCCGAACGGGAGACCAGCGCCACGTCCGCGCCCGCCCGCGCGTAGGCGAGCGCGATGGCTCTGCCGATGCCCCGGGATGCTCCGGTGACCAGAGCCTTCTTGCCGGTCAGATCGAACGCGTCCACGCCCGCCTCCTCGCTCTACAGAACATCGTTCTACAGGGCGAGCTTAGCCTTCCGGCACCTCGGTGGGCAGCGGGTGGCGTTCCGGATTCACCCGCTTGACGATCTCGTTCAGGGCGATGCGCACGTAGGGCTCGCCCACCCACAGATGCTTGGCCCCCTCGACCGCCACCACCTCGGCCTGGGGCACCCGGGCGAAGCGCCTGCGCGCCTCCTCCGGCCGCAGGTAGTCGTCGAACTCCGGCACCAGCACGGTCATCGGCCGCCCGAACTCCGCCCACGCGTCGAGGTCGGTGTCCACGGCCCTGTGCAGCGGCGGCGACATGAGGATCGCGCCCTCCACCAGCGGGTCGCGCGCCCACTTCAGCGCCAGCTCGGTGCCGAAGGACCAGCCGACCACCCACACGCGCGGCAGATCGTGGTACTCGGCGTACTCCAGCGCCGCCGCCACGTCGTAGCGCTCGCCCTCGCCGCCGTCGAAGGCGCCCTCGGAGGTGCCGCGCTCGGAGGAGGTGCCGCGGGTGTTGAAGCGCAGCACCGCCAGATCGGCCAGCGCGGGCAGGCGGTTGGCCGCCTTCTTGTAGACGTGGCTGTCCATGAAGCCGCCGTGGGTGGGCAGCGGGTGCAAGGTGACGAGCGTCGCGACCGGGTCGCGGCCCTCGGGCTGGGCCAGCTCGCCGACCAGGGTCAGTCCGTCACCGGTGTGCAACTCGATCGGCTCACGCCGGGCGGGCAGCACGCTCGCCGCGCGGATCTCCACATCGTTCCTTTCAGTAACGGCTACGGCCGGGACCGCGGTCCAGTCTCTTGCGCCAGCAGGCCGTGTGCCAGTGCCGCCGCTCCTCGTCGCCGCCGGTCCAGTTGGGCCAGCTCACCAGATGCGGCTGGCCCGCCTTGATCTCCTGGTCGCAGCCCGGACAGCGGTAGTCCTTGGCGGCTCCGGCGCCGCTGAGCATGCGTACCTTCCACTCCCCGTCCGGCCACTCCTCCACCCGGTCGGTGGTCGAGGGGAAGGCGTTGGGGCGGGTCGACTCCTTGCGGCGGGCGCGGCGGGGGCTCATGCGCGCGGGAACGTCTGCAGGCCCGCGGTGACCAACTGGTCGAGCAGGGGCGCGGGCGCGTAGGACGGCTCGCGGTACTCGGCGTAGAGGGCGCGCAGGCCGTCGCGCACCTGCCGCGGGCCGATGCTCTCGATCATCTCGAACGGCCCGGCCGGATATCCGCAGCCCAGCCGCATGGCGTTGTCGATGTCCGCGATCGAGGCGTAACCGGACTCGTGCATCCTGACCGCGTCGTTGAGATAGGGGAAGAGCAGGGCCTCGACCACGAACCCCGCCCGGTCCCCGCAGGGCACCGGGGCCAGGCCGAGCACCGTCATCAGGCCGACGGCGGCCGTGGTCGCCGCCGGGGCGGTGAGCACGGTCGAGACGACTTCGGCGACGCTCTGGCCCACGAGGTGGATGCCCACCACGCGGGACGGGTCGGCATGCCGTACGGCGTGCTCGATCACGGGACGCTCACCGAGCCGCAGCACGACGTCGGGCGTGTCGGACTCGCCGAAGCCCGCGGCGGCCAGCCGCGCGGCGAGCTCCTCCGCGCCCTCGCCGCGGACCAGGACCCGTGTCGCGGACGCCTTGCCCGGCTCGCCGGGAACGGGCTCCCCGCCGTGGAAGCCGCGACCACTTTTGCGGCCGAGCAGTCCGGCGGTGACCAGTTCGCGCAGGACGGGCGCGGGCGCGTGGCGCGACGAGCGCGTCTCGTCGAAGAGCACCCCCATGACCTCGTAGGAGGTGTCGAGCCCGATGAGGTCGAGCAGCGCGAACGGGCCCATCGGCAGCCCGGCGCCCTTCCTCATCGCCGTGTCGATGTCGTCGCGCGCCGCGACGCCGCGCTCCAGCAGCACCGCGGCCTGGTTGAGGTACGGCAGGAGCAGCCTGTTGACCACGAACCCGGCCCGGTCGCCCACCACCACCGGCGTCTTGCCGAGAGCCCGGGACAGGTCCGCGATCGACTCCGGCAGCCCGTCGTCCGTCATGACCGTGCCGATCACCTCGACCAGCTTCATGATCGGCGCCGGGTTGAAGAAGTGCATGCCGATCACCCGGCCGGGCCGGCCCGTCGCGGCGGCGACGGCGGTCACCGACAGCGACGAGGTGTTGGTGGCCAGCACCGTGTCCGGCTTGCAGATCCGGTCGAGGTCGGCGAACAACGCGATCTTGTACTCGAGGATCTCGGGGATCGCCTCCACCACCAGGTCCGCGTCGGCGAGATCCTCGCGCGCGGTGGTGAGCGTGATCCGCCCCAGGATCGCCGCACGCTCCTCGGCGCTCAGCCGCCCCTTGTCCAGCGCCCGGCCGGTGGACCTCTCCAGGTGCCCGCGCCCCCGCGCGAGCGCCTCGGGATCGGCCTCGACGCCGATCACCCGTATCCCCGCACGCGCGAACACCTCGGCGATCCCCGCACCCATCGTGCCAAGACCGACCACTCCCACCTTTTCAAACGCCATGCCCCCCAGTTTTCCAGAGCCGGTAGGGTGGGCCGTCATGCGGCTGGTCATCGCGCGATGCAGCGTGGATTACATAGGACGGCTCACGGCACACCTGCCGATGGCGCCGAGGCTGATCATGATCAAGGCGGACAACAGCGTGAGCATCCACGCCGACGACCGCGCCTTCAAGCCGCTCAACTGGATGAACCCGCCCTGCAAGCTCAAGGAGGACGGCGACACCTGGACCGTCACCCACGGCAAGACGGGCGAGAAGCTGGTCCTGACGATGGAGGAGATCCTCCACGACTTCTCCCACGAACTGGGCGTGGACCCCGGCCTGATCAAGGACGGGGTGGAGGCGCACCTGCAGGAACTCCTAGCCGAGCACATCACGACGCTGGGCGACGGGTACTCGCTGATCCGCCGGGAGTACATGACGGCGATCGGGCCGGTGGACATCCTGTGCCGGGACTCATCGGGCGCGACCGTCGCGGTGGAGATCAAGCGGCGCGGCGAGATCGACGGGGTGGAGCAGCTGACCCGCTACCTCGAACTCCTGAACCGCGACCCGCTGCTGTCGCCGGTGCGCGGGGTGTTCGCTGCCCAGGAGATCAAACCCCAGGCCCGGGTGCTGGCGACGGACCGCGGAATCAACTGCGTCACCCTGGACTACGACGCGCTGCGCGGCATCGAACCCGAGAACCCCACCCTCTTCTAGCACGGTCCTCGGACGGGGCGCTGCGCGCTGACGGTCCTCGCGAGAGGGCGCGACGCGCCAGGGCTCTCGGGCTCCCCTTAGCGGGGGGCCAAGCCCCCCCGACCCCGCCCCCGGACCCCCACGGTCCTCGCAAGGGGGCGCTGCGCGCCATAGACGCTCGGGCTCCCCTCAGTGGGGGGCCAAGCCCCCCACGACCCCCTGCCGGGGGCCCGCCCCCGGACCCCGACCGTTGCCCGGGCACGGTCAGCGAAAGACCTTCGGCCGAAGCCCTGGCATTTGACCAAGAGCCAGCACCCGATCGGGATGGGCGCGGCCGGCCGGGCCTGTGCGACTCCGCCGAGCCGTGCAGTCCGTGCCCGGCCCCCGGCTGTCGGGCGGTCGCAAGCCTCAGCGGCCAGCCACCCACGTCCCGGCGACACCCGGGCCCTCCGCGACCCCGGAGCCCCGGCGAGCCGCCGCCGGGCTTTGACGAGCGGGCAGACCCGCCAGTGCCTGGTTGACACCGATGGCGACCACCCTGGCGGCGAGATCTACCCGCTGCCAAGCTCCCGGCTCCCCCGCGCCATGGTCGAACGCGCAGCGATCTCGCAGGTGTTGTCGGATGCGAAGAACTACCCGGCGACGAAATCCCCGATCTTCGCGCCCCCGGTCTCGGAACCCGGTCCATGCGAACGCCATCAACCCGGATCGGTTCTTTTGCCAACTTTCCCAGCGACCGAGAAACGGCGTGTCGCCGTTTAATCGACGGCCGGCGCGGATAGATGGGCGCAGAACTTTCCAAGAGGCGAAGGCGCGGCACGTGTACTGATCTGAGCAGAGGGTATTCGACGTACTACGCGGATCTCGCGGAACCGGATGCCAACAGAATCAGCGCGTGGAGATAGGCGGACAACGCCCCGCGCACGAAGAATCCGCCCCGCCGGGTTGTGGCTTCGGAATGGTACGCCTTTTGGCGGCGCCTCTTTTCAGATACAAGGAAACGTTTCATGAGCGCTCAGGATTCCAATCTCTCGTCGACCGGATTCGACTATGTCGTCGCGGTCACCCAGGACAGCGTCAACAGCACCCTGGCGGAATATCTCTACGGCGGCCTGCCGGAAGCCATCCTGTGCTACGTATACGACGGCGACCAGCCGGTCCCGATCGACTTCGCCACCTTCGTGGCCAACGCCGGAAACACGGATCCTTTCACCGTGCCCGACGGCACGCCTTCATCAGACGCGAGAGTGCAGAATCTCAACAACGCCTATTTCGCGTTCGCCGTCAAGGCGAAGCTGGGCCTTCCGCCCGGTGTCGATCCCTCGTCGCTGCCGCCGATCATCGCGCTGAAGCCGGGGCAGTCGAATGTGACGTACACGCTGATGTTCTCGGAGTTCGTCGCGACGGAGCTCCTCTTCGGTCCGCGCGATTCGATGACCTGGTTCAACCAGGCGCAGCCGTCCGGCACGAGCTGGACCTTCTCCGGCGCCGTCGACCTGGACTTCCAGGACGCCTCCTTCGAGAGCCTTCCCCCGGACGTGCAGAACCGGCTCAAGGGCGTGGGCGACCCCGACATGTTCGGCGTCCAGCAGCTCTACTACGACCTGAACAGCTCCGACCTGGAGCAGGGCTTCCAGTTCAGCGACCAGCCGTCCAACAGTGTCCTCAACGCGTTCATGACGAGCGACTTCATCGACACCTACTGGAAGGCGCTCGATGGCGGCGAGGTGCTCGGCTATGCCGCGAAGCAGGTGACGGCCACGTCGCCGTCCTCGATCGCGGTGACGGACGTGAACTTCTTCACGCCGGACGCCGTCGGCTCGGACGGCGCTCCGCTCACGCTGAACTACCTGTGCGCCGCCAACGACGACCAGCTTCCCGACACCACGCACGCCGGGTTCGGCTGGAACTGGATCGAGCCGGGCGAGGTGTCCCAGTACGACGGCGTGGCCGCCCTGAACAGGAACACGTTCGCCGGCTATCTCCTCAACACCTTCAACGGCATTCAAACCCTGTCCGAATACATCGGGACGAACTGCCTGACCACGGACGTGACCCTCCAATGCAAGGCGCCGGACGTCTACTACTATTTCAATCTCTGGTACACGACGCCGACGATAACCTTTCCGGCGTCCGGGCCGACCATCATCTCCGTCGCATTCAGCAGCACCGCTTCCGACGAGTGCGGCGGCCCCCTGCTCGGCGGGTCGATGGAACTCGACAGCACGTACGACTTCTCCGTGAGCGTCCAGGGCGACACGATGACCATCACCCAGCATCTCGTCATCTACACCTATATCAGATGCGCGGGGAGCGGCGCCGGCGGCAATATCGTCGACAAAAGCATCACGGACGTCTACTCGATTGGGGTGGACGACACCGGAAGCGTCGTGGTCTCCCCTCCGCATTCGAGCGTGGCCGACAAGTCGCAGACGCCCGGGCAGAACGGCTTTCTGAACTTCTTCACCGGGGTCAACCAGCTCCTCGATTACACGAAGCAGTACACGCAAGGCTGCTTTGCGACCGCTATGACGGACATTCCGGTCTCGTTCGTGGAGAACTTCGTCTTTCCCGGCGGAACGACGTTCTCATTCAGCGACGCCGTGTTCTCCGACAACCAGGACCTCGTCGCGCACATCACGTACGCCGACCCGACGCGGTGAATACCCGTTCCCAATCGAAAGCGCTGAAGGTCCCATGAAGATCTCATTCGACTCCGAACTGATGGAGAACCACAAGGCCGCCGTGGTCATGGCACCCGACCAGGCCTTCGAGGTGCTCCAGTCGCAGAACGGCGACGCGCTCTTCTTCTCGATCGGCACCGACGACGTCTGCTACCTCACCCGCGAGGTGACCGAGACCCCGACCGGCTGGAACAGGATCGACCTCAGCGGCGCCCTGTCGGCCCGGAACGGCGGCGCCCCGGTGACGGCCAAGGCGTTCGCCGTCACCCAGAACGCCCAGACCCTCGCCATCGACCTCGCGCTCGTGGTGACCGTCAACGGCGCGGACATCCTGTATCTCTCCCTCGGCAACGCGAACACGGAGGCGGCCTGGGCCGACGGTGTCACCTGGACGGCCGTCCCGTTCGACGCGGGCACCGCGCCGGACCCGCTCACCATCGCCGACGTGAGCATCATGAACGGCCCCGGCACCGTCGAGAACATCTTCGTCGACGTCATCCGCGTGCCGGGCGACTCCCTGGAACTGCTCGACCGCTACTACATCACGCCCGGCGGTTCGCCCCAGTGGAACCCGCACAAGCTCGCCGCCGACTTCGCCGCGAACAGCATCGTGAACTGCCTCGGGCAGCGGGAGAACGACCCGATTCCCGGCATCTACACCTTCGGCACGATCGGCGGTGAGCCCCAGCTGCTCTTCACGCCGCAGTACAACTACTTCGCCGCCAAGAACGCGCCCAACCGGGACGCGCCCGACCCCGCCCGGCTGACGCCGCCGGCGGGGACCAGCACGATCGCGGCGGCGCTCAACGGCTCCGGCGTGACCAACCTGTTCGTGTCCGCCGGGGACGGCCTGTACCTGTTCACGCCGGACAACCAGCACGACATGGCCACGCCGGTCCAGATCGTGGCCGGCGGTCTCCTGGCCGGCGCCACCACCCTCGCCGCGGCGAGCGACGCCGACGGCACCGCGGTCTGGGGTCTCGGCCCGCAGGGCACCCTGTGTTACGTGCGCTGCGCCGCGGGCGGCGAGGCGGACCCGGCCGCGTGGTCGGCGCCGGTGCCGCTGCTGCCTTCGGCGGCGCGGTTCGCGTTCTTCCTGAACCTCGGCGCCGGCAACAACGTCCTGTTCGCCGACCTGGACGGCCAGGACCTCGTCCGGCTCACCCAGGATCCCGTCACCACCGACTGGCTCCAGCGCTCCATCCTGTTGCCCGCCACCGACCCGGACGACGTGATCACGTACAACACCTTCACCACCCACGTCGCCGTCACCGACGACGACGGTCTCGCGGCGCCGAACACCAATGTGGCGGTGACCGCGACCAGTCCGGTGAGCGTCTACCTGGACGACGTCTACCACCTGCTCTCACCGGCGGTGCCGGTGAACGCGACCACCGACGCGACCGGGGTGCTGACCGTCGTCCAGGAGACCCAGTCCCTGGCCGCCGTCTGCTTCCGTGTCGTCCTGTCCGACACACCGGGCGTCGTGGCCGACGTCAATCCCATGGCCAACGCGATCGCGACGCTGAACGCCGTACAGACCGGTGACGACCTGCGGGCCGTCGTGGTCACGAACGCGGACGGCTCGCGGGCCCCGCTCGTGCCCTCCAGCATCGGCACGGCGGACGGCGACAGCGCCGCCAAGGCCCTCGCGCAGTTCATGAACATCAATTCCGGACTACCGCAGGACGGCTCCCGGCAGCGTTCCGGCGGCGACTCCGCCACCCGCCGGGCCGCCGTGCCGCAGGTGTGGGGCCTCTCGTTCGCCGGCGGCGGGCTCACCTACCACGAAGGGCCCGAAGCCCAGGCGGACGGAGCGTCGGCCATCTCGGTGGCGATGGGTGACTTCTTCTCCTGGCTCAAGGACTGCTTCGACGACGTCGTGAGCTTCGTCGTGCAGGAGGCCGAGGGCGTCTACCACTTCCTCGCGACGATCGCGGGCGAGGTCTACGACGTGTTGCTCGACTGCGTCGACGCGGTGGTGCACGCGGTGGAGTTCGTCTTCAACAAGATCAAGGTGTTCTTCGAGGATCTGATCAAGTGGCTGGGCTTCCTGTTCGTCTGGTCGGACATCGTCCGCACGCACAACGTGCTGAAGAACATCTTCACGCGGTACGTGGCGAAGAGCATCGACGGGCTCGGCGACGCGCGAACCCGGTTGCAGCACGCGTTCACCGATGTGCAGGGGTACGTCGACTCGTGGGCCGGTCTCCCCGGCGACATTCCACCGAGCCTGAGCGGCACCACCCGCGGCGGCGTCATGGCGTCCGGCCCGGCGGTGCCCGACCAGAACAGCCCGCAGAGCAACTGGGGGCTGCACCAGCTGAAGAGCAACGCGTCCAACGGCACCACGACCGCCCAGCCCAACCAGGGGGTCACGGGCGACGTGGCGGCCACGCTCCAGCCGCTGGTGGACGCCCTGAGCCGGGAGGAGGAGGTCTTCCAGCAGGCACTCGCCAGCTTCAAGAGCAACATCATCGACAAGATCGACCAGATCTCGTTCGCCCAGATCGTCACGGAAGTGATCGCGATCATCACCGACGCGTTCCTGGAGAGCGTCGAGAACATCCTGCTCGCGGCGCTCGACGTGCTGGCCGAACTCGTCGACGGCGTCATGGACATCCTCACCGCGACCATCGAGATCCCCGTCCTGTCGTGGCTCTACAGGAAGGTCTCCGGCAACGACCTGAGCCTGCTGGACGCGGCCTGCCTGGTGGCCGCCATCCCGGTCACGATCGGCTACAAGCTCATCGCCGACGAGGCGCCGTTCCCTGACGACGCCACCACGGCCGCGCTGATCGACGCGCCCGATTTCGCGGCCATCCAGCGGATCTGCAACCCAGCCGACAGCCGCTCCGCCATGGAGGCCGGGCAGATCTCGAGCTCGACCAACAAGGTCCTGGCGCTCACCGGCGGCGTCTGCGCCATGGCCGGGGCGGTGGCGGTGAGCGTGCTGCAGCCGCTGGCCACGAAGGCCCGGCAGTTCAAGGTGGTCACGCAGGCCTTCCCGGTCCTCAACAGCCTGGCGTGCGTGTCGTACTGGGTCTACGTGGCCCCCGACGTCATGGGCCAGATCCAGGATCTGAAGGACCAGAAGTGGTGGGCCATCACCAACCAGGCCCTCACCGATCTCATGGTCGTGAAGTCGCTCGTGGACCTGGGCGTCGGGCTGACCGCGCAGGACTCGGGCGCGAGCAAGGTATGGGGCCCGGCGTCTCCCTGGGTGGACTTCGCCGAGAACATCATGTGGGAGGTGCCGACCATCGCCGCGACCGTCGATGAGGAGAACCAGAACACGATCGGCGTTCTGAACGGCTGGGCCGGAACCTGTTTCGACGGCAGCGGCGTCCTGTCGCCGTTGCTGGCGGACGACGAGGAACCCGTCACCTGGGGCATCGCGGTCGGCGCCGCGACCCTGTTCAACCTCGCCTACGGCTCGATGTCCTGCGCGGCCGGGTCCCTGGCGTACAAGTCCTGAACCACGCATATATTCCAGCATTGACAGGTCACATATGAAGCTTCTATGTTCGACCTATCATGATAGGAGTATCGGCATGAAGAAGGCTTACCTGACGGGCCATCTGGCTCCCGTTCCCGATGAGGTCGACGCCTACGACCTTCCTGTGGAGGGCGCGCTGCCGCCCGAGCTCACCGGTCGCTACTTCCGCAACGGTCCCAACCCGCGCCCCGGCGAGGACCCCGGACACTGGTTCGCCGGGCACGGGATGATCCACGGCATCCGCCTGCGCGACGGCCGGGCCGAGTGGTACCGCAATCGGTGGGTGCGGACCACGAAGTTCACCGACGGGACCGATCTGGTCGGCGACAAGGGTGTCGATCTGACCGCCACCCAGGCCAACACCCATGTGATCGGGCACGACGGCCGCATCTTCGCGCTGAACGAGGTCGGCCTGCCGTACGAGATGACGCCCGAGCTCGACACGGTCGGGCCGGTCGACTTCCAGGGGAAGCTGGCGACGGCGATGACCGCGCACCCCAAGCAGGACCCGATCACCGGTGAGCTGCACTTCTTCGGCTACGGCTTCTTCCCGCCCTTCCTGACCTACCACCGGCTGTCGGCGGGGGGTGAGCTGGTGGAGACGAAGGAGATCGAGGTTCCGGGCTCGACGATGATGCACGACTTCGCGATCACCGAGAACTACCTGGTCTGGCTGGACCTTCCGGTCACCTTCAATCTGGAGCGCGGCATGGGCATGCCCTACGCCTTCGACGAGGGGTACGGCGCGCGGATCGGGCTGACGCCGCGGGCGGGCGGGATGACGCGATGGTTCGATGTGGATCTGTGCTACGCGTTCCACGTCGGCAATGCCTGGGAGGACGCCGAGGGCCGCGTGGTGCTCACCGCCGCCCGCTACACTGCCGACGTCTTCGTCGACTTGTGGGAGCACATCGCCGGCCGGGCCGACGCCGCCCGCCACGCCGCGGGCACGATCAGCGCCTCCCTGTACAGCTGGACGCTCGACCCGGCCACGGGCAAGGTGTCGGAGGAGCCGCTGGACGACCGCAACATCGAGTTCCCGACGCTGAACGAGCACCGGCTCGGCCTCGGCAGCCGCTACCTCTACACGGTCGGCGACGACCAGATCATCAAGTACGACCACCGGAGCGGCGCCGCCTCCGCCCTGGCCACGGGCGGCGCCACCGGGGAGGCCGTGTTCGTGGCGGCCGAGGGCGCGCGGGCCGAGGACGAGGGCTGGCTGCTGTCGATCGTCACCTCGGGCGAGGCCTCACGCCTGCTCGTGGCCGACGCACGCGACCTTTCGGAGGTGGCGTCGGTACGGCTGCCGCGACGGGTCCCCGCCGGCTTCCACGGATCCTGGCTGGAGGACTGAGCTTCATGGAGATCGTGACCGCCGAGAAGGCGAGCGGCTTGGAGGAGATCGGCGAGGTGCTCGGACGGGCGTTCGCCGACGACCCGGTGATGGAGTGGATGATGCCGAGGGCCGCGGACCGGCCCAGGATGTTCGTGGCGCTGGCCCGCTACATGCACGACGTGGTGGAGGTGGCCCGCGACGGGAGCGGCGCGGTGACCGGGGCGGCGCTGTGGGATCCGCCCGGCTTCACGCCCGACCTGGAGACGGGCGGGTCCGCGCTGCTGGAGGTCATGGGCGACCGGGTGGTGTACGGCATGCGGCTGGAGGAGGCGTTCGCCGGACACCGCCCGAAGGAGCCGCACTGGTATCTCGCCCAGATCGGCACCGATCCGGCGGTCCAGGGCACCGGCGTGGGCGGGGCGCTGCTGCGTTCCGGGCTGGCCCGGTGCGCGGGGCTGCCGGTCTACCTGGAGAGCAGCAAGGAGGCGAACATCCCGATCTACGAGCGGTTCGGCTTCGCCGTGACCGAGGAGATCAAGCTGCCCGACGGCCCGGCGGTGTGGGGAATGCTGCGCCCGGCCGTCCTCTGAACGGAGGACAACGGGGTCGGTCGGCCGAAGGTGTCGCAGATCCGGGTAAATCCGGATCCTTGACTCCATGGAGACCGCAGTGCACGTCCGCGGACTCGCCAAGCGCTACGGCGCGTTAGAGGCGGTCCGCGGCATCGATCTGGACATCCACCGGGGCGAGACCTTCGCCCTTCTCGGCCCCAACGGCGCGGGCAAGTCGACCACCATAGAAATCCTCGAAGGGCTCAGGAAGCGCGACGGCGGCGAGGTCAGCGTCCTGGGCGCCGACCCGCACCGGCCGACCCGCGCCTGGCGCGCCCGCGTGGGCATCGTCCCTCAGACGGCCGGTGACGTGGCCGAGGTCTCGGTACGCGAGATCGTCACCCACTTCGCCCGCTTCTACCCGGCCCCGGCCGACCCCGACGAGGTCATCGACCGGGTGGGCCTGGCCGAGAAGGCGAAGGCGCGCGTGGCCAAGCTCTCCGGCGGCCAGCGCCGCCGCCTCGACGTGGCACTGGGCCTGATCGGCAACCCCGAGCTGCTCTTCCTGGACGAGCCGACCACCGGCTTCGACCCGGAGGCCCGCCGCCGCTTCTGGGAGCTGATCAGGAATCTGGAGGACACCACGATCCTGCTCACCACGCACTATCTCGACGAGGCCGAGGAACTGGCCGACCGGGTGGCGGTGATCGCGGGCGGGCGGATCGTGGCCGAGGGCGCGCCGCGTACCCTCGGCGGGCGCGCGAGCGACGAGGCCACGGTCACGTGGGCGGACGGCGAGAAGCGCACGGCGACGCCGACCAGGACGATCGCCGAGCTCATGGGCCGCTACGACGGCGAGATCCCCGAACTGCGCGTCACCCGGCCCACTCTGGAGGACGTCTACCTGCGCCTGCTGGAGGAGTCATGATCGCGCTGTCGAGAGCCGCCTTCGAGCTCAAGATCTTCTTTCGCGCCCGCGACCAGGTCGTCTTCACCTTCTCCTTCCCGATCGTGCTGCTGGTGCTGTTCAGCGCGATCTTCGCCGGGACCTTGGACGGAACGAACGTCACGGTCTCGCAGCTCTACGCGGCGGCGCTGATCAGCGCGGGCGTCCTCAGCGTCAGCTTCCAGAACCTCGCCATCAGCATCGCGGTCGAGCGTGAGGAGGGCGGGCTCAAGCGGCTGGCGGGCACGCCGATGCCGAAGAGCTCGTACTTCGCCGGAAAGGTGCTGAGCGTTCTGGTCATCGCGGCCATCGAGGTGGCGCTGCTGCTGGCCGTGGCGGTGTTCCTGTACGACCTGGAGCTGCCCTCCAGCCTGGTCGGCTGGCTGACCTTCTCCTGGGTACTGGTCCTGGGGCTGGCGGCCGGCAGCCTGCTCGGGATCGCGGCCAGCAGCGTGCCCAGCTCGGCCAAGTCCGCGGCGGCGGTGATCACGCTGCCGTTCGTGGTGCTGCAGTTCATCTCCGGGATCTACATCCCCTTCACCGAGCTGCCGCCCTGGCTCATCGACGTCGCCTCGGTCTTCCCGCTGCGGTGGGTGGCCCAGGGCTTGCGTTCGGTGTTCATCGGCGACGGCGGGGTGGCGCTGGAGATGGCCAGGTCGTATGAATTGGGCAAGGTCGCCCTGGTGCTGGGCGCGTGGACGGTCGGAGGCCTGGCGCTGTGCCTGATGACGTTCCGGTGGAAGAGCCGCCGCGACGGCTGAGTCCCGCGGGCCCCAACGTCTGGGAGAGCCTGCGCGGCTGGGAGTTGCTGCTCGTCGTCACCACGCTGATCCCGGTGGTGTTCGCGCTGGCCGGCGACTTCTCGGCCAGGGAGAAGGCGATCGTGGCCGGATGCCTGCTGACCACGATCCCGCTCTACGTGTTCGTCGGCCGGCCGGGCATCATCGCGGAGGACCGGCGCAGGAGCGTGCTCTACGTGGCGCTGCTGATCGTGCTGTTCACCCCGGCCGCGCTGACGATCCCCGCGATCTCGTTCTCGCTGTTCGGGCTCTGCTCCATGTGCTACCTGGCGCTGCCCGCCAAGGAGGCGACGATCGCCAGCATCCTGTTGTGGACGGGACCGGCGATCACCGTGGCCGACCGGGAGGATCCGCTGGGATCGGCCTTCAACCTGATCGTGGTCATGACCGTGGTGGTGTTCTTCTCCGGGACCATGGGGCTGTGGATCGAGCGGATCACCAAGCAGAGCAAGGAGCGAGCGGCGCTGATCGAAGAACTTGAGGCGAGCAGGGCCGAAGTGGCCAGGCTCTCGGCCGAGCGCGGGGCGCAGGCCGAGCGCGAGCGGCTGGCCGGGGAGATCCACGACACGCTGGCGCAGGGGTTCACCAGCATCATCATGCTCGTGCGGGCGGCGCAGCGGCAGCCGGATCCGGACCGGCATCTGGCGCTGGCCGTACGGACGGCGCAGGAGAACCTGGCCGAGGCGCGCGCGTTCCTCTCGGCGCTCGCGCCCGCGCCGCTCGACGACGCCTCGCTCGTCGAGGCGCTACGGCGGATCACCGAGCGGATGGGCGACGAGATCGGGATCGGCGCGCGCTTCGAGGCGTGCGGCGCGGCGCGGCCGCTGGCCACCCGCACCGACGTGGTGCTCATCCGCGCGCTTCAGGAAGGGCTGGCCAACGTGCGCAAGCACGCCGCCGCGCGGTCCGTGCGCGTGGCTCTGGAGTACGGCGAGCGGCAGGTACGCCTGAGCGTGGCCGACGACGGAAGAGGATTCCGGGAGGAGAGCGTCGGCTTCGGCCTGCGGACCATGCGCGGCAGGGTCGAGCAGGCCGGCGGCACGCTGACGCTCACCAGCGCACCGGACGCGGGGACGACGCTGACCGTGGAGGTGCCGGCGTGATCAAGCTCCTGATCGTGGACGACCACCCGGTGGTCAGGGAGGGCCTGCGCGGCATGCTGGACGGCGACCCCGGCCTCGACGTGGTCGGCGCCGCCGCCTCCGGCGACGAGGCGGTCGCGCGGGCCCGCGAACTGGCCCCTGACGTGGTGCTCATGGACCTGCGCATGCCCGGCGGCGACGGCGTGAGCGCGACCGGCCGCATCCTGGCGGACCACCCGGGGATCCGGGTGATCGTGCTGACCACCTACGAGAGCGACCAGGACATCGTGCGCGCGGTCGAGGCCGGCGCGGCGGGCTACCTGCTGAAGGACACCAGCGCCGAGGACCTGGTGGCGGCCGTGTACGCGGCGGCCAGGGGCGAGACGGTGCTGTCGCCGTCGGTGGCGACCAAGCTGGTGACGCGGATGCGCGGCCCGGCGCAGCAGGCGCTGACGCCGCGCGAGGCGGAGGTGCTGGCGCTGGTGGCGCGCGGGCTGACCAACGCCGAGGCGGGCCGCCGGTTGTTCATCAGCGAGACGACGGTGAAGACGCACCTGCTGCGGATCTTCGGCAAGCTCGGCGTCTCCGACCGTACCGCGGCGGTCACGACGGCCATGGAGCGCGGTCTGTTGTAAGCGTTGATTTACCGGCTTATCGTGGCGGCCATGACGACGCTGACGTTCGACTCCCTGAACCCCGCGACCGGCACGGTCGTGGGCAGCCATCCCAAGCAGGGGCAGGAGGCGGTCCACGCCGCCGTCGGCCGCGCGGAGGAGGCGGCCGCCTGGTGGGCGGGCCTGGGCGCGGCCGAGCGGCGCCGCCGGCTGCTCGACTACAAGGCCGTCATCACGCAGAACCTCAGGCAGCTGGCCACGCTCGTCCACGAGGAGACCGGCAAGCCGGTGGGCGACGCCACGCTGGAGATCGTGCTGGCGATCACCCACATCGACTGGGCGGCGCGCAACGCGGCCAAGGTGCTCGGCCGCCGCCGGGTCTCCCCCGGCATGGTCGGCCTGAACCTGGCCGCCACGCTGGAGTACCTGCCGCTGGGCGTCGTCGGCGTGATCGGCCCGTGGAACTACCCGGTCTTCACGCCGATGGGCTCCATCGCGTACGCGCTCGCGGCCGGCAACGCGGTCGTCTTCAAGCCCAGCGAACTCACCCCCGGCGTCGGCGTACGGCTGGCCGAGCTGTTCGCCGAGTCGGTCCCCGAGCACCCGGTCCTGCAGACGGTGACCGGCCTGGGCGAGACCGGCGCGGCCCTGGCGGGCGACCCGAGGGTGAAGAAGATCGCCTTCACCGGCTCGACCGCGACCGCCAAGCGGGTCATGGCGGCCTGCGCGCAGAACCTCACGCCGATCGTGGCCGAGTGCGGCGGCAAGGACGCCTTCATCGTGGACGCCGACGCCGACCTGAAGGCGGCGGCCGACGCGTGCCTCTGGGGCGCGCTGTCCAACGCCGGCCAGACCTGCGTGGGCGTGGAGCGGGTCTACGTGGTGGACGCGGTGTACGAGCCGTTCATGCGGGAACTGGCCGAGCGGGCGAGATCGGTCAAGGCGGGCAAGGACTACGGTCCGATCACCATGCCGGGGCAGATGGACATCATCCGCCGGCATATCGATGAAGCCACCAAGTCCGGAAAAGTCGTGACTGGTGGGCCGGAGTCGGTCCGCGCGCCGTTCGTGGACCCCGTCATTGTCGAGGACGTGCCCGAGGACTCCCCCGCCGTGCGCGAGGAGACCTTCGGCCCGACCATCACCGTGCGCCGCACCCGTGACGCGCGGGAGGCGCTGGAGCTGGCCAACGCCTCGGCGTACGGGCTGGCAGGAACGATCTTCTCCAAGAACTCCCGGCGGGCCATGGAACTGGCCAGGCTGATGCGCAGCGGAATGACCGCGATCAACTCAGTCATCTCCTTCGCGGGCGTTCCCGCGCTACCCTTCGGTGGGGTCGGTGACTCGGGGTTCGGCCGCATCCACGGCGCCGACGGACTGCGCGAGTTCGCCAGGCCCAAAGCCATCTCCCGGCAGCGCTTCGCGATGCCCGGGATGAACCTTACGTCCTTCTCCCGGGGCACCGACGAGCTTGAGCGGCTGATCAGGCTTGTCACGTTCTTGCATGGACGACGTAAGAGGTGATCTGCCCGCTCTTTCCGAATACAGATCATCCGTCCATAATTATGTGCTCTGGGGGCCACGATCATGTTGGACGGGTGGAATGTGAACCGGTCTTACCGGGGAATGTCGGCTGAGCAAAGGCTGGCAGACAGACGCGAGCGGCTCATGACAGCTGCGTACACGCTCTACGCTAAGCCGGGCTTCTCGGCTACAACGATCGAAAGGCTGTGTTCGGAGGCGCGGATCTCCAACCGGGCGTTCTACGAATGTTTCGGCGGGCGCGAGGAACTCCTTCAGGCGCTCCACGAACGATGCGTCGAGGAAAGCCTCGCCGTCGTCGCCAAAGCGTTGCAGGATGCGCCTCAGACGCTCGACGGGAGAATCGGCGCGGGAGTACGCGCCTATATGGAATTCGCCACGGCCGACTGGCGCCGTGCCCGCATCATGCACCTGGAGGTGCGCAGGTCGGGAGATGTGCTGGCGGCATCCCGGCAGCGCGCCGTGGCCTCCTTCGCCAGGCTCGTGGAGGAGGCCTCCGCCGAATTCCCGCAGGCGGCGAAGATCGATCGGCATCTGCTGGCGCTCGGTGTGATTGGAGCGCTGCAAGAACTTCTCATCGAATGGATCCTCGCCGAGGAGCCGAAGGAACTCGAAGAGCTGGTCCAAGTCGCTGTTCACATCTGTGGACGGGCACTCGGTGCGTCGTGAGCATTTGATGACAGAACGTGATTCTATGGCGGAGTGCTTCGGGGGATAATCGCGGCGCTAATCGGCATCTGCGTAGCTTTGGGAACGACGGCGTGCGGCGACGTCACGGCACAACCATTGCCCGGCAGGCTCGGTTTGTCCGCACCCGTCAACCCTCGGCCCAGCGAAACACGTACACGAAAGTCGCCCTCCCCCGGCGGCCGGAGTTCGTGGTGCGCGGAGAACAGCTGCCGCCTGCGCCGGGGAGAACGCCCGCCCCAGTTCGTGGTGATCTCCTTCGACGGGGCGGGGGTGGACGGCCAGGGCTGGTTCCCGGTCTTCCGCAGGGCCGCCGAGCGCCACCAGGCCAAGCTGACGTTCTTCCTGTCGGGCGTCTACCTGCTGCCCGCCGACCGGCGCGAGCAGTACCGGCCGCCGGGCCGGCCGCGCGGCAGCTCCGACATCGGCTTCCAGAGCCCCTCCAGGATCGCCGGCCAGGCGGCCGAGCTCACCGCCGCCTGGAACTCCGGCCACGAGATCGGCACACACTTCAACGGCCACTTCTGCGGCCCGACCGGCGTCTCGTCGTGGTCGGCCACCGACTGGCGCAGCGAGATCGAGCAGTTCTACGGCTTCGTCGAGAACTGGCGGCGCAACTCCGGCCGCACCGACCTGCCCGAGCTCCCCTTCCGCATCCGCGAGGCGGTGTCCGGCGGCCGCACACCCTGCCTGCAGGGCGATCGCGAGGCGATGTTCACCGCCTTCGGCAAGTACGGCTGGCGCTACGACGCCTCGGGCACCGGCGAGGTCCGCTGGCCGCACAAACGCTCGGGGCTGTGGCAGTTCCCACTGCCCAGCATCCCGCTTCCCGGCAGCGGGACTCGCGTGCTCGGCATGGACTACAACTTCTTCACCGTGCACAGCGGCGCCCGGAGCGGCGAACGGCACAACTGGCGGCGCTGGCAGCGTCAGACCACCGACGCCTACATCGGCGCGGTACGGCGTTCCCTGCGCGGCGACCGCGCCCCGGTCTTCATCGGCAACCACTTCGAGTCGTGGAACGGCGGCATCTACATGCGGGCGCTGATCACGCTCATGAAGGAGGTCTGCACACGCGACGCGGTGAGGTGCGTCTCCTTCGAGCAACTGGCCGGCTGGCTGGACGCCCAGACCCCGGCGACGCTGGCCCGGCTCCGGGCCAGGGTGTAGAACCGGTCACGCCACCGCGGCGGCGGGCACTTCCACGTGCAGGACCCGGTTCAGCCGAGTCACCGCGAGCACCCGCATGATCCGGGGCGGCACCCGGCGCAGGACCAGGCGGCGTTCCGCGGCGAGCGCGCGCCGATGCGTGCCCACGAGCACTCCGAGGCCGGTGGCGTCGATCATCTCCAGCTTGGAGAGATCCAGGATGAGATCGCCCGTGCCCGAGTCGACCGCGTCGTGCAGCCGCTGGCGCAGCCCCGCCGAGGTCCCGGCGTCCAGCCGGGAGCCGATCCGCACCACCTGGGCCCCAGGCTTACCCCGGACGCGCATGCCACCTCCCCAACTCACGCTCCGCGATGATCGTCACGCAACGTCGCTTTACCCTGCCAAAAGAGCACTAGTAACAAAGAACTACCCGCTTAGCGAGGCACTACCGCTTTCAGCGTGAATTCCCCATCACCATTCGGCAACGCCGTCAGCTTCCCGCCCACGGCGGCCAGCCGCTCGTTCAGGCCGCTCAGCCCGCTGCCGAGGTCGAGGGCGCGCCTGCGGGCCACGCCGTCGTTGCGGACCTCCAGCGTCGCGTCGTCGCCGGTGAAGCGCAGGGTGATGTCGCAGAAGCTCGCCGTGGAGTGCTTGAGCACGTTGGTCACCGCCTCGCGCACCACGTACGCGAAGACCCGGGCCACCTCCACGGGAACCTCCCGGTAGGGCAGGTTCAGCTCACAACGCACGCCGGCCGCCTCCAGCACGCTCTTGACGCTCAGCAGCTCCGCGGGCAGATCCAGCTCCCGGTAGCCGCGCACCGCCTCGCGCAGCTCGCGCAGCGCCTTCCTGGTCAGGTCGCGGACCTCGATCATCTCCGCCTTGGCGGCTCCCACGTCGGCGTCGGCCAGCCGTACGGCCAGCTCCGACTTGACCGCGAGCGCGGAGAGCTGATGCCCCACGAGGTCGTGCAGGTCGCGGGCGAAGCGCAGCCGCTCCTCGGCGACCGCGAGCTGCGACTGGGCCTCCTTGGCCTCGTGCGCCTTGGCGGCCAGCAGCCAGATCCACACCCACATCCGGTTGGACAGCGGGGTCATCAGGCAGATGAGCAGGTAGGTGAAGGCGGCCGCCACGATCCCGACCCCCACCGGGGTGTCCTCGGGCACGAAGACCACCCGCCCGGCCACCGTCCAGAACGACGCCAGCGCGGTGACGACCAGCCAGGAGCCGAACATCAGCAGGAACATGGTCCGCCGCCGGACCCCCACCACCGCCACCGACAGCCACGCCATCGGGACGAACCCCCAGCCGACCACGTCGGCGCCGCTGAGCGCGCAGGCGGCGAAGGCCAGGACGCCGGCGACCACGACGTCCCTGACCGGATAGCGGCGCTCGAAGACGGCGTCGCTGATGCGCAGGTAGAGCCAGCTGAAGACGACCGTCATGAGCAGCGCGAGCCCGATCTGCCATGGCTCCGTCCGGCCGGTCCCCAGCGTGGCGGCGGAGTTGAGCAGGATGACCAGCCACATGGCGCCGAGTGTCGAGTTCAGCACCAGGCGGGTCGTGCGGCGGGCCCGCGTCAGCTCATCCATCTACTTCGCGCGCAGCACGTCGCCGAGCTTGACCTTGGCCCCGGTACGCAGCACCGCCCGCTCGTAGACCTTGGCGCCGACGGACAGCATGCCGAGCACCGCGCCCACCATCAGCACGGCCGCCAGGGAGACCTCCCACAGGGGCACCTCGGCGGCGGCCAGGCGCACCGGCATGACGATCGAGGAGAAGGGCGGGATGATCGAGACGATCTGCGCCAGCGTGCCGGTCGGCTGGTTGGCGGCGAAGAAGCCCACGAGGTAGGTGACCATGATGAGCATGGTCATCGGGGTCAGCGTGTTGCCGACCTCCTCCTGCCGGGAGACCAGGGAGGCCAGGGAGGCGGCCAGCGTGGCGTAGAAGGCGTACCCCAGGATGAACCACACCAGCACCCAGGTCACGATCATCGGCATCCCGGGCGGGAAGTCCATGGCCAGACCGGAGGCGAACGCGGCCACGAGGCCGGCGGCCAGTGTCACGGCCAGGTTGATGACGCCGATCACGCCCAGTCCGACGATCTTGCCGCCGAGCAGTTGCCACGGCCGCAGCGAGGCGAACAGGATCTCCACGATCCTGCTGCCCTTCTCCTCGACCACGCCCATGGCGACCATCATGGCCTGCCCGATGACCAGCATGAACAACAGGACGACCAGCACGGTCGCGATGCCGGCGCGGGCGGCCTGGTAGCGGGTGTCGGCGCCCACCGACTCCATGGCCAGCGGCGGGATGTTCACCCCGGCCGCGCCGAGCCGCGCCTCGCGGTTGACGCTCTGGAGCAGGATGCCGAGCTCGGTCTCGATCTCACCGTCGGTCAGCACCTTGGTGCCGTCCACGAGCACCGCCTCGACGTCGCCGTCGAGGAGCGCCTTCTTGGCGGCTCCCGCGTCGGCGTACTTGCGCCACTCGAACTCGATGTCGGGGGCCGCCGCCTTGAGCGGTAGCTGCTGGGAGTTGACCGTGCCCAGCGTGTAGGAGTCGGGGCCGCCCATGAGCTTGGGGGCGAAGGCGAGGCCGGCCATGATGACCACGGTGACGATCAGGCCGATGATGAAGGCTTTGGTCCGCAGCTGGGTCGAGATCTCCCGACGCGCCACCAGGAGCAGGGAGTTCATGCCACGGCCTCCTTGAAGATCTCGGTGAGGGTGGGGTGCTCGACCCCGAAGTGCTCGACGTGTCCCGCCTTGATGGCGCGGTGCAGGATCTCCTGGTCCTCGCCGGACTCGATGAGCAGCACGTGCCGGTCGCCGGTGACCGTGAGCCGCCCCGGCAGGCCGTCGGCCCAGCCGGGCTGGGCGTCGCGCACGACGACGCGCAGCGTGCTGCTCTCGGCCGCGCGCAGCTCCTCGACGGTGCCGCTGGCCACCATGCGCCCGGCCGAGACGATGCCGACCGCGTCGCACAGCCGCTCCACCAGTTCAAGCTGGTGGCTGGAGAAGATCACCGGCACACCGCCCCTGCACCGCTCCTGCAGCACTCCGGCCAGTGCGTCGACCGCGATCGGGTCCAGGCCGGAGAACGGCTCGTCGAGCACGAGCACCTCGGGGTCGTGCACCAGGGCCACGGCCAGCTGCACACGCTGCTGGTTGCCCAGGGAGAGCGCCTCGACGGCGTCCGCGCGCCGCTCGGTGAGCGAGAGCCGCTCCAGCAGCTCGTCGGTGGCCTGGCGGGCCTTGGGCTGGCTCAGCCCGTGCAGGCGGCCGAA
Source organism: Nonomuraea sp. NPDC050547 (assembly GCF_044457345.1). Taxonomy (NCBI): domain Bacteria; kingdom Bacillati; phylum Actinomycetota; class Actinomycetes; order Streptosporangiales; family Streptosporangiaceae; genus Nonomuraea; species Nonomuraea sp. NPDC050547. Next base: position 334,312 of record NZ_JBITGW010000004.1, on the reverse strand, counting down.
GTACTCGACCTGCTCGCCGACCCGCATCTTCTGGTAGAGCCCGCGTTCCTCGGGCATGTACCCGAAGTTGCGCCGGTCGGCGGCGCCGAGCGGGCGGCCCTGCCAGACGACCTCGCCGGCGTCGGGCCTGAGCACCCCCATGACGATCCGCATGGTGGTGGTCTTTCCGGCGCCGTTGGCGCCGACGAACCCGAACATCTCGCCGGGCCGTACGGCGAAGGCCACCCCGTCCAGGGCGACCTTGTCCGCGTACCGCTTGCGCAGATCCCTTATCTCCAGCATGCGTCTATGGTGCTGGCTGGGCGGTTCATCCAGGTAGTCGTGGAAATCACCGGCTGGAAATGCAGGGTGCGTGCGCTTCGGATGACATTTGTCATCCCGCGGCGCCGCCATGTGGACGCCCTTTGTCGGGAGCCCTCCGGCTGTGGCAGTCTCCGCATTTGGACGCGCCCGTACGACACCGACCAACCCCTGCCGAGGCCAGCCACATGACCGCCAGTTTCCACCCGGACGGCTTCCCGCTCCGATTCACCCACCCCGACCTGCCCGGCCACCCGTTCCTCCTGCAGGAGGACACCGACCGCTGGCACACGCCCGCCCACCGATGGGGCAGCGGCTTCGCGATCACCTCACGGGGCTCGGGCCGCTGGAACGCCGCCTCCGGCGTCCACGAACCCGTCCCCGGCCTCACCTTGACCATCGCCAGAACCGCCGGCGAGAACGCCCTCACCGAGACCTACACCTGGCTCAACACCGGCGACTCCCCGCTCACACTCGGCTCGCTGGCCGTCTCCCTGCCGATCAGGGACGTCTACGACGACGCCGAGGACGCGCTCACCCGCGCCTGCCACGCCCACATCTGGACCGGCGGCGCCTGGTCCTGGGTGCTGGCCCAGCCGATGAGCGGCGAAGGCCCGGTCCTGGGCACGATCGTGCGCGAGGGCGCGCTGTGGGCCTACTCGGTCGAGTCCAGGAACATCGGCTCCGGCTCCAACGTCCGCGGCCACATCCTGCTCCACGTCACCGACCACGCCAGGAACCCCCAGGCGTTCGGCGGGCAGCCCGAGATCGTGCTGGAGCCCGGCCGGCCGTACGTGCTGCGGCTGGAGACCGGCTTCCACGACTCCGTCGAGGCGTTCCTGCCCGCGACCCGCCCGCCGGTGGCCATCGACCGGCTGGTCGCCGAGACGGGACAGACGTTGCGCGTGGGCGATCGGGAGATCACCTCGCACGAGCACGGGGCGGTGCACGTCGAGCTGCCGGGCGGCAGCCGTACCGCGGTGTTGTTCCACATGCCGCGGCGCGAGCTGGTCGAGCGGCGGGTCGCCCGCGTCCTGGCCGACCACCGGCCCCTGCACCTCGACGGGCCGGAACGGCACGCCTTCGTCCCCTACGACAACGCCACCGGCCTCACCCAGCCCACCAACGGCTGGGGCGACTGGACCGACGGCGCCGAGCGGCTGGCCATGCCCACACTGCTCCAGCAGGCCAGGCTGCGCGGCTGGGGCGACGCGACGGCGATCGACGAGGCGCTGCACGGCTGGTCGGCCTTCGCCCGCGCCTGGCTGGTGGAGGAGGACGGCACCGTCCGCCGCGGCAGCCACTTCCCCGAGCGCGAGCCGCGCCTGTACAACTTCCCCTGGCTGGCCCACTTCTTCGCCGACCAGTTCAAGCTGTACGGCGAGGCCGCCGACCTCGACCTGGCCGCCCGTGTCGTCGAACGCGCCTACACCCTGGGCGCCATCGACCACCTGCTGCTCGGCTTCCCCGAGGTGATCCTCCAGGTGGCCGGTCAGCTCGACGAGAACGACCAGCCCGCACGGGCCGCCGGACTGCGCGACTCACTGGCCAAGCACGCCGCCCACTTCGCCCGGCTCGGCCACGCCCTGCCCAGCCACGAGGTCAACTACGAGCAGTCGATGGTGGCGCCGCTGGTGTCCCTGCTGGCCGCCGACGGCGGCCACCCCGAGGCGCTGGAGCGGGCGCTGCGCTGGCTGCGCGCCTTCGGCGGCCCCCAGCCCCACGTACGGCTGCGCGACATCGGCATCCGGCACTGGGACGGCTTCTGGTTCGGCCGCGACCGGCTCTACGGCGACGTCTTCCCGCACTACTGGAGCGTCCTGACCGCGGTGGCCCTGTCCCAGGTGGGCGAGAGGGAGAGCGCTGAGGCCATCTTCCGCGCCAACCTCGTCACCTACACCGCCGACGCCTCGGCCACCTGCGCGTTCGTGATGCCGAGCTGTGTGGAGGGACTGCCCGCGCACCGGCCCGACCCGCTCGCCAACGACCAGGACTGGGCGCTCACGCTGTGGCTCCGCAGTACATGTGAAGAGTGAGATCCTGGGGCCATGACCCGAGCAGACAAGGACAAGCCCGTCGTCCTCTCCAAGATCTACACCCGCACCGGGGACGACGGGACGACCGCGCTCGCCGACATGAGCCGCGCCCCCAAGACCGACTCCCGCCTGGCCGCCTACGCCGACGCGGAGGAGGCCAACGCGGCGATCGGCCTGGCCCTGTCGTTCGGCACGCTCGCGCCGGAGATCGCGCAGGTGCTGGGCCGCGTCCAGAACGAGCTCTTCGACCTGGGCGCCGATCTGGCGACGCCGGTGGTGGCCGAACCGGAGTTCCCGCCGCTGCGGGTCGAGGCGTCCTACGTCGAGTGGCTGGAGGCGCGGTGCGACGCCTTCAACGCCCAGCTCGAACCGCTGCGCAGCTTCATCCTGCCCGGCGGTGACCCGGCCACCGCCCAGCTCCACGTGGCCCGCGTCACGGTCCGCCGGGCCGAGCGCACCGCCTGGGCCGCTTTGGAGACGCACGACGACATCAACCCGCTGACCGCCACCTACCTGAACCGGCTGTCGGACCTGTTGTTCATCCTGTGCAGGGTCGCCCACGACGGCTCCGAGATCCTCTGGAAGCCTGGCGGCACCCGCTAGGCGACGTCGAGGTAGGCGCTGGGCGGAGCCGACTCCAGCCACGCCAGGAAGCCCGTCAGGGCGTCCGCGCTCATCGCCAGCGACACCGGGCCGCAGTCGATGGCGTACAGGTCGTCGTCGAGCGGGCGGCGGTCGGAAACGACGAGGCCGCGCCTCGCGATCGCGTGGCGCGGCCTCAGTCGCACTCCGATGAGCGGGATCCAGTGGAGCTCCCCGTCGGCGTAGCGGGCTACCCCGCTGCGCCAGGAGCCGGACCCCTGTCGCAGCCGACAGGGCACACTCCCGCGTGTGCGCGCGAGCACCAGCCCGCGCAACACGATCAGGGCGGCGAACAGCAGCACACCGATCAATACCGTCAGCGCTGCCGCCATCGCCGCCCCCAAATGATCAGACGTCCTCGCCGGCCGCCTTCAGTCGAGCCCGCGCACGCTTGGCCTCGACTGCCGCGTCGGCATCCTCCTGGTTGCTCTCGATCGAGGCCTGAGCCCGCTCAAGAGCGTCGCGCGCAGCCGCGACGTCGACCTCGGAACCGAGCTCGGCCACCTCGGCGAGAACGGAGACCTCGTCGTCGGCCACGGAGATGAAACCCCCGTGGACCGCGGCGACCAGATCGCCCTCGCCCTCCCGCTTCACGCGCAGCACGCCGCCCTCGACGAGGACGCCGAGAACGGGTGCGTGTTGCGGCATAATACCGATCTCGCCGTCCACGGTCTTGGCAATCACCATGTCGGCCTCGCCCGACCAGATCTCACGCTCTGGCGAGACAACCCCTACGCGTAGCTTGGCCACGTTAGGTTCCCTTCCGGTCTCAAGATGCCGGTATCAGCGCTTGCTGACACCGGCATCGTCGGGCGATCAGCGCTCGAGTTCCTTGGCCTTCGCCACGGCCTGCTCGATGCCGCCGACCATGAAGAACGCCTGCTCGGGCAGGTGGTCGTACTCACCGGCGCACAGCCCCTTGAAGGAGGCGATGGTCTCGTCCAGCGGCACGTTCTCACCGGGCTGACCGGTGAACGCCTCGGCGGCGTACATCGGGTGCGACAGGAAGCGCTCGATGCGGCGGGCCCGGTTGACCGTGACCTTGTCCTCTTCGGACAGTTCGTCGATACCGAGGATCGCGATGATGTCCTGCAGTTCCTTGTACTTCTGCAGGATGCGCTTCGTCTCCTGGGCCACCGCGTAGTGCTCGGCGCCGACGATCTGCGGGTCGAGGATGCGGGAGCTGGAGTCGAGCGGGTCCACCGCGGGGTAGATGCCCTTCTCCGAGATCGGCCGCGACAGAACGGTCTGCGCGTCGAGGTGCGCGAACGCGTTGTGCGGAGCCGGGTCGGTGATGTCGTCCGCGGGCACGTAGATCGCCTGCATGGAGGTGATCGAGTGACCACGCGTCGAGGTGATGCGCTCCTGGAGCACACCCATCTCGTCGGCCAGCGTGGGCTGGTAACCCACGGCGGACGGCATGCGGCCGAGCAGCGTGGAGACCTCGGAACCGGCCTGCGTGAAGCGGAAGATGTTGTCGATGAACAGAAGCACGTCCTGCTTCTGCACGTCGCGGAAGTACTCCGCCATCGTCAGCGCCGACAGGGCCACGCGCAGACGGGTGCCCGGGGGCTCGTCCATCTGGCCGAAGACGAGCGCGGTGTCCTTGAGGACGTCCGCCTCCTCCATCTCCAGCCAGAGGTCGTTGCCCTCACGGGTACGCTCGCCGACGCCCGCGAAGCAGGACGTACCACCGAAGTTACGCGCGACTCGGCGGATCATCTCCTGGATCAGAACGGTCTTGCCGACACCGGCGCCACCGAACAGACCGATCTTGCCGCCCTGCACGTACGGGGTCAGCAGGTCGATGACCTTGATGCCGGTGACCAGCATCTCGGTACGGGACTCCAGCTGGTCGAACGCCGGGCTGGGGCGGTGGATGCCCCACTTCTCGGTGACCTTCAGGGAGGAGGTCGGCACGTCGAGGGACTCGCCGAGCGCGTTCCACACGTGACCCTTGACGACGTCGCCGACGGGCACCGAGATCGGCTCGCCGGAGTCGGTGACGGCGGAGCCGCGCACCAGGCCGTCGGTGGGCTGCATGGAGATCGCGCGGACCAGGTTGTCACCCAGGTGCTGGGCGACCTCCAGGGTCAGCTTCTTCGTCTCGCCGCCGAGCGTGACCTCGACGTTCAGCGCGTTGTAGATGTCGGGCATCGCCTCGACGGGGAACTCCACGTCGACGACGGGACCGTTGACACGAGCCACACGGCCCGTGCCGGTCGTGGTCTCAACAGCCTCTGCAGTCATTTCACTCTTTCCCCGCTGCGGCGTCGGCCAGCGCGTTGGCGCCACCGACGATCTCGCTGATTTCCTGGGTGATCTCGGCCTGGCGAGCCTGGTTCATCTGCTGGGTCAGAACCCGCATCAGCTCGTTGGCGTTGTCCGTCGCGGACTTCATCGCGCGCCGGCGCGCGGCCTCCTCGGAGGCCGCCGACTGCAGCAGCGCGGTGAAGATACGGGACTCGACGTAGCGCGGCAGCAACGATTCCAGCACGTCGCCCGCGGTGGGCTCGAACTCGAAGTACGGCGGGATGGTGTCCGTCGCCGTGGCCTCGGTCTCTTCGATCTCAAGCGGCAGGATGCGCTTGACCACCACGTTCTGGGTGAGCATCGAGACGAACTCGGTCGAGACGATGTGGATCTCGTCGATCCCGTTGTCGTCCTTGAACGAGTCGATCAGCTCGCCCGCGATGGTCTTGGCGTCGCCGTAGGAGGGCTTCCTGGAGAAGCCGACCCACTGGCCGCCCATCGAACGCCCGCGGAAGGAGTGCCAGGTGACACCCTTGCGGCCGGTCACGAACGGGATGACCTCAAGCCCGCGGCCCGCCAGCAGCCCGCGCAGGGCCTCGGCCTCGCGCAGGACGTTGGCGTTGAAGCCACCGCAGAACCCGCTGTCGCTGGTGACGATGAGGACGCCCGCCTTGGCGGGGTTCTCCTTCGCCACCGTCAGGGGATGGTCGACGCTCGCCGCGTTGCTGACGACGCCGGTGACGGCGCGAGTGATCTCACGCTCGTACGGCAGCGCCGCGTGCATCCGCTGCTGCGCCCGCACGATCCGTGAGGAGGCGATGAGCTCCTGGGCGCGCGTGATCTTGGCGGTCGAGGTGACCGACTTGATCCGCCGCCGCAGCAGCCTTAGCTGGGCACCCATGGCCTACTTCTTCTCCGCCGACCGGACGACCTTCTTGATCTTCTCCTGGCCGACCTCGTCCGCGTCCAGCGGCGCGACCGGCTCGTCCTTGATCAGAAGCTCACCCGAGGAGGTGGTGAAGCCCTTCTTGAACTCCGTCACGCTGTCCTTGAGCGCGGTGACGGTGTCGTCCGACAGCTCACGGGTCTCCCGGATGCTGTCGAAGATGCCCTTGTGCGCGCTCTGGATGTAGTCGAGGAACTCCGACTCGAAGCGGCGGATGTCCTCGACCGGGACCTCGTCGAGCTCACCGGTGGTGCCGGCCCACACCGACACGACCTCGCGCTCCAGCGAGAACGGGCTGTACTGGGGCTGCTTGAGCAGCTCGACCAGGCGCAGACCACGCTCGAGCTGAGCCTTGGAGGCGGCGTCGAGGTCGGAGGCGAACGCGGCGAACGCCTCCAGGTCGCGGTACTGCGACAGGGCCAGACGGAGCGTACCGGCGACCTTGCGCATCGCCTTGGCCTGCGCGGAACCACCGACTCGGGAGACGGAGATACCGACGTTGATGGCAGGGCGGACACCGGCGTTGAACAGGTCGGTCTCAAGGAAGACCTGGCCGTCGGTGATGGAGATGACGTTGGTCGGGATGAACGCCGAGACGTCGTTGCCCTTGGTCTCGATGATCGGCAGACCGGTCATCGAGCCGCCGCCCATGTCGTCGGAGAGCTTGGCGCAGCGCTCCAGCAGGCGGGAGTGGAGGTAGAAGACGTCGCCGGGGAAGGCCTCACGGCCCGGCGGGCGGCGCAGCAGGAGGGAGACCGCGCGGTAGGCGTCGGCCTGCTTGGTCAGGTCGTCGAAGACGATCAGGACGTGCTTGCCCTGGTACATCCAGTGCTGGCCGATGGCCGAACCGGTGTAGGGGGCGAGGTACTTGTAGCCGGCGGCGTCGGACGCGGGAGCGGCCACGATGGTCGTGTACTCCAGCGCGCCCGCCTCCTCCAGGCGAGCCCTGACCTGCGCGATCGTCGAGCCCTTCTGGCCGACCGCGACGTAGACGCAGCGCACCTGCTTCTTCGGGTCGCCCGAGAGCCAGTTGTCGCGCTGGTTGAGGATGGTGTCCACGGCGATCGCGGTCTTGCCCGTGCCACGGTCGCCGATGATCAGCTGACGCTGGCCACGGCCGATCGCGGTCATGGCGTCGATCGCCTTGATGCCGGTGGCGAGGGACTCCTTCACCGGCTGGCGCTGGACGACACTGGGCGCCTGGAGCTCAAGGGCGCGCAGGCCCTCGGACTCGATGTGGCCCTTGCCGTCGAGCGGGTTGCCCAGGGGGTCGACCACGCGACCGAGGAAGTTGTCGCCGACGGGCACGGACAGGACCTCGCCCGTCCGGCGGACCGTCTGGCCTTCTTCGATCTTGCTGAAGTCGCCCAGGATAACGACACCGATCTCGCGGGTGTCGAGGTTCAGTGCCAGACCGCGCGTGCCGTCCTCGAACTCGAGCAGTTCGTTCGCCATCGCCGAGGGAAGGCCGGAGACGTGGGCGATGCCGTCGCCACAGTCGACGACGGTCCCGATCTCCTCGCGCGCGGCGCCTTCCGGTTCGTACGCCTGGACGAAGCGCTCAAGCGCGTCCCGGATCTCGTCCGGCCGGATCGTAAGCTCCGCCATCTCTACTCTGTCTCCCTATTCGCCTTAGCCGGCCAGCCGGCGGCGGACTTCTTCGATTCGTCCCACAATGGTGGTGTCGATGATCTCGTCGCCGATGCGGACCGAGAATCCACCGAGCACACGCGGATCCACCTCGACGTTCAGGTGCACGTCGCGGCCGTAGGAGCCGCGCAGCCACGCCGTCAGGCGCTGCTTCTGCTCCTCACTGAGCGCGACGGCGCTGCGCACCACCGCGACCAGGCGCTGCCGCTGCTGAGCGACCAGCTGCCCGTACTCCTCGAGGCCACCCTCCAGATTACGTCCTCGCGGGTGCGCGGCCAGCTGTGCGACCAGACGCAGCGTGGACGGTGCGACCTTGCCGCCGAGCAGGTCCCGCAGCAACTGCTGCTTGCCTTCGGCGGGCGCGGACGCGTCGGTGAGAGCGCGGCGCAGTTCGGGGTTGGCGGCGACGATGCGGCCGAAGCGGAAGAGCTCGTCCTCCACGTCGTCCAGCTTGCCCTGCCCCTCGGCCTCGGCGGCGGCGGCGACCACGCCGAGCCGCTCCAGCACGTCGGTCAGGTCCCCGGCCCGCGACCACCTGGCCGCGACCGCGGCCTCGACGGTGCTGAGGGTCGCGTCGCTGACCTTGCCCTGGAGCAGGCTGCGAAGGGTCTCCGCCTTCTGCCCCGCGGGCCTGGCCGGGTCGGAAAGGGCGCGGCGCAGGCCGTGCTCGCGGTCGAGCAGGTCGGTGACCGCGAACAGCTCGTCGGAGAGCGCGCCGAGGTCGGCGCTGCCGGCCGCGGCGTTGAAGCGCTCCTCGACCTCAGCCAGCGAGGTCCTGCTCAGACCCCTCATGTCTCGCTCCGCTCAGTGCGTCGGGTTCGCTCCGGCATCAGCGCACCGCCGCGGAGTTCTCGAGCTCGTCGAGGAACCGGTCGACGGTACGGCGCTGCCGGACCTCGTCCTCAAGGGACTCGCCGACGATGCGTCCGGCCAGATCGGTCGACAGGCGGCCGATCTCGTTGCGGAGCGAGGCGAACGCCGCCTGGCGGTCGGCCTCGATCTGGGCGTGCGCCGCCTCGACGAGACGACGGGCCTCGGCCTGCGCCTCCTCGCGGAGCTCGGCCTTGATCTGCGCGGCCTGCTCACGAGCTTCCTCGCGCAGACGAGCCGCCTCATGCCGGGCCTCGGCCAGCTGGTCGCGGTACTGCTGCTGCAGCGCCTGCGCCTCGGCCTGAGCTTCCTCCGCCCTCTTGATGCCACCTTCGATGGCATCGGTCCGCTCGGCCAGAGTCTTCTGGATGCGCGGGGTGAGGACCTTGATGAGGAAGAAAGCGACGACGGCGAACGCGAAGATACCGACGACGAGCTCGTACGTGTGCGGAAGGAGCGGGTTGTAACCCTCCTCCGCAGCGAGGAGCGTAGCTGCCTTAGTCATGGATGCAGCCTTTCGTCAGAGAGTCTTCTGATTACTTGATGCCCTGGAAGATGAACGGCGCGACCAGACCGATCAGGGCCAGGGCCTCGGTGAGGACGAAGCCGAGGAGCATGTTCTGGCGGATCAGGCCGTACGCCTCCGGCTGGCGGGCGATGGCCTGCACACCCTGACCGAAGATGATGCCGACGCCGATGCCGGGGCCGATGGCGGCGAGACCGTAACCGATGGCGGTGACGTTGCCGGAGACCTCAGCGAGAACGCTCATTGCTGTTTTCCTTTACTGGACGGCCGGTGAAGCGGAGTCTCACCGGTCACGGACTGTTCCGGTATGTGGTTCTCAGTGCTCCGCGTGCAGCGCGCCGCCGATGTACATCGAGGCCAGCATCGCGAAGAGGAATGCCTGCAGGAACTGGATGAACATCTCGAAGCCGGTGAAGACGATGGTCATCACCACACCGAGCACGCCGATCGGGGCACCCAGCGGGGTCAGCTTCTCGAACAGGAACCAGAAGCCCACCATGCTGAAGAAGGCCAGCAGCATGTGACCGGCGAACATGTTGGCGAACAGTCGCACCGCGTGCGTGAAAGGCGCGATGATCATGTTCGAGAGAAACTCGATCGGGGCCAGCAGGACGTAGATCGCCTTCGGCAGGCCGGGGGGGAACATCATGTTCTTGAAGTAGCCGACGGCACCCTGGTGCTTGACGCCGAGATACACCTTGATGACGTAGATGGTGATCGCGAGCACCGCGGGGAAGGCGATGTGCGAGGCGACGGGGAACTGGATGAAGGGCACGACGCCCATCAGGTTCCAGACCAGCACCAGGAAGAACATGCTCAGCAGCAGGCCCATCCAGCGGTCGGCGTCCTTGCCCAGGAAGGGCCGGGCGACCTGGTCGCGCACGAACATGTAGCCGTACTCGGCGACGTTCTGGATGCCCCTGGGCACGATCTTCGGCTTCGCGAAGGCCGCCCAGCAGAAGCCGATCACGATGACCGAGCTGAGGATCGCGAGGAGAACCGGCTTGGTGAACCAGGCGACCCCGGGAATGATCGGGGCAAGGTCGAACAGTGACTCGGGCGTCGGCGCCCCGAACTCGCCAGGAGTGTCGGCGGCCAGGACCGTCAGCGCATTCACGCGGCGTCCCCTTCAACGTCGTAGTGGATCACAAGGGTTTCCTCAGCGAAGCGATCGCCAGGTGGGGTCAGCGACCGTACTTCCGGTAGACCAGGTAGACGGCGAGAGCGACCCCCACGACAATGCCTATGGGGAAGAGCGCGGACGTGCCGAACCAGCGGTCCAGCAACCAGCCCGCACCGCCGTAGATCGCCATCCCGGAGAGAAGGTAGCTGGGAATCGACCACGCGGCGTTGGCGAAGTCCTGGCCGTCGTCTTCGGGCCGGCGCTTCTTCTCTTCGCTCATCGCGCGCCCGACGATAGCAGGCAAGCAGAGGACTAGTCATATCGGACCCGCCCCTTTACCTTGCTCATGAGTCGCCCTGGCCCGGGACTTTGGCGTCGGGGTCCACGTAAAGCATCTTCGTCTTCATGAAGGCCCTGACTTCGGCCGCGGTCCACACGATCGTGCAGATCACGACGCTCCAGGCGAAGGCCCGCGGGTTCCACGCGGTGGTGTCACCGAACGTGGAGAGCATGACCATGATGACGACGACTTTGACGAGGTAGCTGACCATGGCGGCGGCGGCCATCATCTGCGGGGAGATTCTGGCGGCGTACGAGACGACCACCACGCTGATGCTGAAGAAGACACCGACCAGCGCGAGCCCGACCAGGGCTCCGATGGCTCCTTTACCCCCCGCGAGGAAGAAGGCCACGATGGCGGCAACGGCGCCCACGACCAGCGTGGGCAGCGCGGCGCTTTTGAGTACGCGCACGTCGTTGGCCTGCATCGGTGCTCCCGTAGCGAGTTATCAAGCGAGCGTTTGCTACCCCCAGAGCCGGTGCGTCCGGGGGGCCTTGCTCGTGAAAGATATCACAAGCTCATGGAAGACCGCTTTTACCTGCCGTTTCTAGTTCGCGATCATGAACTGCCGGGGAACGCCTGAACAGTGTTGCGCTCCTGGTTGGGAGACGGGCGGCGTACCTGCTGGGTGACCTCGTCGAACGGCTGGATGACGGGCATCGGGCCGGTCGGCGGGCCGTCGTCGTCATCGCCGGAGTCGCCACGCGAGGCGGCGTGCGCGCCGCCGCGGCCGCGGAATCGGGGCAGCGCCATCATGACCAGCACGCCGAGTGCGAGCAGAATCACAATCGGGAAGAGCAGGATCGGCACCCCGAAGACCGACATCGTCACCAGGCCGAAGGCGAACAGGACCGTCCACGCGTACATGATCAGGACCGTGCGGCGCTGCGAGTGGCCGATGTCGAGCAGCCGGTGGTGCAGGTGACCCCGGTCGGGCGCGAACGGGGACATGCCGTGGGACGTGCGTCTGACCACGGCGGTTATCAGGTCCGTCAGCGGCAGGACCAGCACGGCCACCGGCAGCAGCAGCGGCACCAGCGTGCCGAACTTGTTGATGCCCTCGAAGGAGAACGGGTCGAGCGGGGTCACCGTGATGAGCGAGCCGGCCAGCACCAGGCCCAGCAGCATCGCGCCGGTGTCGCCCATGAAGATCTTGGCCGGGTGGAAGTTGTGCGGCAGGAATCCCAGGCACATGCCGATGAGGATCGCCGTGATGGCCGCGGTGGTGCTGATGCGGGTCTGCTCGATGGCCTGTTCGAGGAAGATCGAATACATCCAGGTGGCCGCGGCGGCGATGCCGACGATGCCGGCCGCCAGACCGTCGAGGCCGTCGACGAAGTTCACCGCGTTGATGGCGACGACCACGATCAGGATCGTCACGACCGTGCTCAGGTTGTAGTCGAGCACATAGGCGCCGCCCCAGCTGTCGGGCAGCGGGATCGAGGTCAGCCGCATGTCGAAGAAGACCATGACGCCCGCCGCCGCGATCTGGCCGCCCAGCTTGATGAAGGGGTCCATGCCCCACCAGTCGTCCAGGAAGCCGGTCAGCGTGATCACGCCGCCCGCCACGATCAGCGCCAGTGTGGTCTGGTCCTCCGCCAGGACCTGGCCGGTGCGATTGAGGTTGCCCGCCACCAGCAGGCCCGCGACCAGGCCGAAGTACATGGCGAGACCGCCCAGGCGCGGGGTCGGCGTGGTGTGCACGTCGCGCTCGCGAACCTCGGGCATCGCTCCGATGCGAATGGCAAAGCGACGGACCAGCGGCACGAGAAGAAACGTCACCGCCGCCGCGACCAACGCCATGAAGAGGTATTCGCGCACGGGCACCAGTTTCCCGGATCCTCCGGCCTGCTGTGACCGGAAAACGACACAGAACAGCTTATAATTCGCTGAGATAAGGCTGGTGTATGACCAGCAGCTCCGAAACCCGTCTCCGCACTTCAGCGACAGTGTCCGGATATCTCACCGCCTGCGCCACGAGTGTTGCCACTTCTTTCAGCTCCTCGGGTCCCATGCCCTGCGTGGTGACGCAGGGCGTGCCGACCCTGACTCCTGACGTGACGGCAGGTGGTTCGGGATCATACGGGATCACGTTGCGGTTCAGGGTGATCGCGGCCGCCGCGCACCGGCGTTCCGCCTCCGCCCCGGTGACGCCCAGCCCGCGCAGGTCGATCAGCGCCAGGTGGCTGTCGGTGCCGCCGGACACCGGGCGCATGCCCTCCTCCGCGAGCGTGTCGCACAGCGCCCTCGCGTTGTCGACCACCCGTCTGGCGTAGTCGGCGAACTCCGGCCGCAGCGCCTCACCGAACGCCACCGCCTTCGCCGCGACGGCGTGCATCAGCGGCCCGCCCTGCACGAACGGGAAGACCGCCCGGTCCACACGCGCCGCGACCTCGCGCGTGCAGAGGATGCCGCCGCCGCGCGGGCCGCGCAGCGCCTTGTGCGTGGTGAAGGTGACCACGTCCGCGTACGGCACCGCGCTCGGGATCGCACCCCCCGCCATCAGCCCGATCGTGTGCGCCACGTCGGCCAGCAGCCAGGCCCCGACCTCGTCGGCGATGTCGCGGAAGATCGAGAAGTTGACCAGGCGCGGGTAGGCGGTGGCGCCGCAGACGATCACTTTCGGCCGGTGGCGCAGGGCCAGCGCCCTGACTTCGTCGTAGTCGATGAGTTCGGTGTCGCGCCGCACGCCGTACGCGATCACGTCGAACCATTTTCCGGAGAAGTTCACCTTCGAACCATGCGTGAGGTGGCCGCCGTGCGGCAGCGCCATGGCCAGCATCGTGTCGCCCGGCTGCAGCAGCGCGGCATAGGCGGCCAGGTTCGCCGAGGCGCCCGAGTGCGGCTGGACGTTGGCGTGCTCGGCCCCGAACAACTCCTTGGCCCGGGAGATCGCCAGCCGCTCCGCCCGGTCCACGACTTCGCAGCCGCCGTAGTAGCGGCGTCCCGGATAACCCTCCGCGTACTTGTTCGTGAGGGTCGAACCCAGGGCGGCGAGCACGGCGGGCGAGGTGAAGTTCTCGCTCGCGATCAGCTGGATCCCGCCGCGCACCCGGTCGAGCTCGTCGAGCAACACCTGGGCGATCTCGGGATCCTGCTGCTGCAGCAGGCCGAAGTCTGGCCCGTAGTAGGGCATTTTCTCAATGTACGCCCGTTTCCCTCACCCGACGCGGGCCCCCCTCGCACCACGCGCCGGAGCCCCGTCAGGAGAAGGCATGCGGCGCCCCGGCCGAGCTCGGCACCCAGCGCGGCGTGTCCGCCGCCTCGTCGCTGATCGCGGTCAGCACCGCCTGCCGGTAGAGGCCCAGCCGGGTACGCCACTCCGCGAGATCCTCGACGTAGCGCGCCCCCACCGGGGCATCCCACGTCTGCGGGCTCCTGGCGAGCTGGTAGGCCTTGTCCAGAGAGGTCGTCAGCGACTCCAGCAGCGGCATGACGGCCTGCCAGGCGGTCACCAGGCGCTGGTACTCGGGATTGAACTCCCAGGCCCTCGGCTGGCCGTCCAGGGCGCCGGAGGCGGTGGCGGGCGGGGTCTCGCCGGGCTGGCGGGGCTGGGGGGCGGGCGGGTCCACGTACATCAGCGACTCCTCTCGCCCGGCTCCACCGCACCCGGCGGGCCGTCAGGCCGAATGTCCTCAGGCACCCACTCCCCCGTGCCCCACTCCCCCTTGGGCACCTCCACACTCGGCATCTCCATCGGCTGGACGTCGCGCACGTTGTCCATGAGCGTCTTGAGCGCCGCGGGGTCGAGCGGCTCGGCGTCCGCGGACACCACATCGCCGCCGTCCCCGGCCCACTGCTGCGGCCCCGCACTGCCCGCCGCGGGGCTGCCGTTCGCCGGGGTGCTGTACTCGGTCCCGGTACGGTCGCCGTTCCCCACTCCGGTACGGTCCCCCGTCGGCACCGTCTGACCACGGTCACCGGAGGTCACCGGGGTACCGGGATCGGCCTTGTCGCCAGGTGCGGTGTCGTTCCCGCCGGTCTTCGCGCAGTCGCCCTGCCCACCGGAGGTATCCGAGGGCGAGTCGCCGACGGGCTGATTGCCCACGGGCTGGGCCGGGTTGCCGGACGTGTCCTGAGGCTGACCGCCCACGGGCTGGGCCGGCGTGGCCGGGTTGCCGTAGGCGTCGGAGGTCCCGGGCGGGTTGCCGACCGGCTGAGCGGGAGTGGCCGGGCTGCCGGAGGTTTCTCGTGGTGTGGCCGGGTTGCCGTCGGGGTTCGGGGTCGTGGTGGGGTTGCCGGGGTCGAGGGAGCCCGGTGGGCCGTCGGGTTTGATGTCCTGCGGCGCCCACTGGCCGTTGCCCCACTCCCCCTTGGGCACCTCCACGCCGGGCATGTCCATCGGCTGGACGTCCCTGACGTTCTCGATCAGCGCCTTCAGGGCGGCGGGGTCGATCGGCCTGGCGTCCGCGGAGACCACGTCGCTGCCGTCGTTCGCCCAGGTGCCGAGGCCACCGGCGTCGACCGTCTTCCCGCCGGGCTGGATCTGGCCCGGAGTGGTGTCGCCGGCGAGCGTGGGCGTGTCCTGGGGCTGGATGTCGTCGATGTTCCTGATCAACTCCTCCAGCTCCTCGGCTGTGGGCGGATCGAGGGGAACCTGGAGGACCTTCACGCCGTCCACCTCGACGACCTGCGGCTTGGTCGGGTCGAGAGGAGGTTCGGCGCCCCGGTCGCGCCTGCTGTCACGCTCGTCGTCCTTGGGCTCGTCACCCTTGGCCGGGTCGTCCTTCTTGTCGTTCTTGTTCTCGTCGGAGGCCGCGACGTCATCGCTCTTGGCATCCGGCTTGTCGTCACCCTTCGGATCCGGCTTGTCCTCGGTCTTGACGTCGGGCTTGTCGTCCGTCTTCACATCGGGCTTGTCGTCCGTCTTGACGTCCGGTCTATCGCCCGTCTTGACGTCGGGCTTGTCGTCACCCTTCGGATCCGGCTTGTCGTCGGTCTTGGCGTCCGGCTTCGGATCGTCCGCCCTGGGGTTGTCGTAGCGCGAGCGGTCCTCCCCGCGCTCTTCCTTCGGCTCGTCCTCGGGACCGGTGGGGGTCTTGGCGCCGTCCTTGGGCTCGTCGTTCCCGCCCAGGACACGCACCGGGTCCTTGCCCGCGTCCGCCCTCCGGGGCGCGTCCTCACGCTTCTCCAGCGTCGCCAGCCGGGTGTTGACGTCCTTGGACATCGTGTCGATGGCCTCGGCGACCTGCCCCGGCCGATGCATGGCCCGGGTGGCCAGCCCCGCCCCGCTCATCACCTGGGCGACCCGGCCCTCGATCGCGCGCAGCTCCCCCGCCGCCTGCTTCACCTCGGCCAGCAGGTCACGCACCAGCTTCGGGTCCATGCCGTCGAACTTGCCCATGGGCGAGCCACCTCCGGCCACCACGGTAGGCCGCCCGTGCCCCCTGTGACTCGCGTGATAAACAGCGGGTATCGCTGGGATCAGCCCTCGGTGGCGACGTACCCGACAATCCCCCGCAACTTCTCCACCGGGATCGCCCCGCCCCGCAGCAGTCGCGGCACCGCGGTGGTCAGGTCGAGGATGGTCGAGGGCGTGTTGTCATTGGTCGGTCCGGCGTCCAGGTAGACGGCCACGGACTCGCCGAGCTGGTCCTCCGCCTCCTCCGCGGTGGTGGCGGCGGGCGAGCCGGAGCGGTTGGCGCTGGAGACGGCCATCGGGCCGGTCTCCTTCAGCAGGTCGAGGGCGATCGGGTGGAGCGGCATGCGCAGCGCCACCGTGCCCTTCGTGTCGCCGAGGTCCCACGACAGCGACCGGTTGGCCTTGCACACGATCGTCAGCGGGCCGGGCCAGAAGGCGTCGATGAGGTCCTGGCCGTAGGGGCCGAGGTCCTCGACCAGGGCGTTGGCCGCGCGTACGGTGCCGACCAGCACGGGCGGCGGCATCTCGCGGCCGCGGCCCTTGGCCTCCAGCAGCGCGGTGACGGCGCTCTGGGTGAAGGCGTCGGCGCCGATGCCGTAGACGGTGTCGGTCGGCAGCACCACGAGCTCGCCCCTGCGCACCGCGTTGGCGGCCTCGGTCAGGCCTTCGGCCTTCTGGTCGGCGTCCGAGCAGTCAAATCGTCGTCCCACGGCGCTGTCGGCCTCTCTGCGTTCTGAATGGGCGGTGCTCGCCCGCATCCTAGTCCTGGGCCAGCCTGGCGGTGACGAACCTGTCTCGCCGGGTGAGATCCTGGCGCAGGCGTACGTCCCGCCAGCCATTGTCCTCGGGGAAGGTCAGGTAGACCGACCGGCCCTGCTGGTCGGCGTGCTCGACCGCGACCCAGCCGCCCGGCCGCAACAGCCGGAACGCCGTACGCTCCACCGCCCTGACCTCGTCGAGCCCGTCGTCGCCGGTGCCGTACAGCGCCCGCGAGGGATCGTAGTCGCGCACCTCGGGGTCACGCGGGATCGCGCCGGGCGGGATGTAGGGCGGGTTGGAGATCACCATGTCGACGGTGCCGTTGAGCTCGGGCAGCGCCTCCGCGAGGTCGTCGGGGTGCAGGTGGACGCGGCCCTGACCGTGCTCGGCGATGTTGCGCTTGGCCCACGTGTACGCGCCGGGGTCGACCTCGACCGCATGGACCTCGGCCAGCGAGACCTCCTGGGCGATGGACAGGGCGATCGCGCCGGAGCCGGTGCCGAGGTCGACGACGAGCGGCTGGGTGACGTCCATGGCCCGCAGGGTCTCGATGGCCCATCCCGCCATGACCTCGGTCTCCGGCCGCGGGACGAAGACGCCGGGGCCGACCTCAAGCTCCAGGTAGCGGAAGTAGGCGTGGCCGGTGATGTGCTGAAGGGGCTCGCGCGCCTCGCGCCTGGCGATGCCCTCCCAGAACAGGGCGTCGAAGTCGCCGTCCTTGACCGTGTGCAGCTCGCTTCTGCGCACGCCGTGGACGAACGCCGCGATCTCCTCCGCGTCGGTGCGCGGCGACGGCACACCGGCCTCGGCCAGCCGGGCCGTTGCGTGTGCGATCTCGTCCAGCAGAAATGTCATGAGTGTTGTGCGAGCTTCTCCGCCGTTTCGGCGTCGATCAGAGCCTGGGTGACGGCGTTGAGCTCGCCGTCGAGGACCTGGTCGAGGTTATACGCCTTGAAGCCGACGCGGTGGTCGGAGATGCGGTTCTCCGGGTAGTTGTAGGTGCGGATGCGCTCGGAACGGTCGACGGTGCGGACCTGCGACTTGCGCTCGGCCTGCGCGGCGGCGTCGGCCTCCTCCTGGGCGATGGCCAGCAGGCGGGCGCGCAGGATGCGCAGCGCCGACTCCTTGTTCTGCAGCTGGCTCTTCTCGTTCTGGCAGGAGACGACCACGCCCGTGGGCACGTGGGTGATGCGCACCGCGGAGTCGGTGGTGTTGACGCTCTGGCCGCCGGGTCCGCTGGAGCGGTAGACGTCGATGCGCAGGTCGTTGGGGTCGATCTGGACGTCGACCTCCTCCGCCTCCGGATAGATGAGCACGCCCGCGGCACTGGTGTGGATCCGGCCCTGCGACTCGGTGGCGGGCACCCGCTGGACGCGGTGGACGCCGCCCTCGTACTTGAGCCTGGACCACACGCCCTCGTCGCCCTTGGCCCGGATGCCGACGGTGACGTCCTTGTAGCCGCCGAGGTCGGAGTGCTGGGCCTCGATGACCTCGGTCTTCCAGCCCAGGCGCTCGGCGTAGCGCAGGTACATCCGCAGCAGGTCGCCGGCGAACAGCGCCGACTCCTCCCCGCCCTCACCGGCCTTGATCTCCATGATGATGTCCTTGTCATCATTGGGATCGCGCGGGATGAGCAGGTGGCGGAGCTTCTCCTCCAACTGCGGGATGCGGGCCGCGAGCTCCTCGGCCTCGGTGGCGAACGCCTCGTCCTCGCTCGCGAGCTCCTTGGCGGCGCTGAGGTCGTCGCGCACGCTCTCCAGCTCGCGGTAGGTGCCGACGATCGGGGTCAGGTGGCGGTAACGCTTGCCGAGCGTGCGGGCCTTGGACTGGTCAGCGTGCACGGCGGGATCGGCGAGCTGCGTCTCCAGCTCCGCGTACTCCTTGAGCAACTCGTCCAGGTTCACCGTGGGTCCCTTATGTCGTCCGTGCCGGCCGTATCACCAAGAACGCCGACCCGGCGCACCTGTGAGTGCGTCGGGCCGGCGTCAGGGGAGCTACTTGCTCTGGGCCTTCTTGCCGAAGCGCTGCTCGAAGCGCGCCACCCGGCCACCGGTGTCCAGGATCTTCTGCTTACCCGTGTAGAACGGGTGGCAGGCCGAGCACACGTCGGCGTGGATGACGCCGTTCTTCGCGGTGCTGCGGGTCGTGAAGGAGTTACCGCACGTGCAGGTCACCTGCGTGACGTGGTACTCCGGGTGGATGTCGCTCTTCATGTGAGTCCTTTCGGGGTGCGGTCGCCGGGTCGCCTCAGCTGCTCTGCGCGCGGTCGCACACTGGATGTGGTGCGCGCGGCGGGAACCGGTACCGCTTCGGTTCAGCTACCAGTGTGCCAGACGTTGCAACCATCCCAGGCCACCAGGCATTCCCCGGATCTTGATGCCCGGCTCACCCCTGTCACACTAGGCTCCCGCGCATCAATCATTAGTTTTCCTCCCATAAAGGACATCAAAAGCGATGATGAGAAAGGTGCGGTTGCTGCTCGCGACCGCCACGGGGGCCGCCGTTCTCCTCGGAGGCGCCGGAGTCGCAGCCACGGCTGCCGGAGCCTCCACCTCCCTGACCGCCCGCACCGCGGCAGGGGACATCACGGGCGTCTCCGCCGGCAACACCTACGTGCCGAGCGAAGGAACCGTCCAGGCCGGCATCAACTTCACGGTCAAGGACCCGCTGGGCACCGACCCGAACACCACGGTCCCGGCCGGCGTGACCGCCGAGATCTCGCCGCCCGGCAAGGGCGCCCGTTCGGTGAACGTCTCCTACAGCCAGCCGTCCAAGGGGAGCGACGGCAGACTGCCCACCTCGGCGGCCGGCACGGGATCGTTCAGCATCTCCAGCGACGACCCGGCCGGCGACTGGTCGCTGACGTTCAAGGTCAGCCGCGGCGGATCGATCAGCTCCGACTCCTTCACCGTCAACGTGACGGGCAAGAAGGCGAGCATCAGCGCCTCGGTGACGCCCGACCCCGTCAACCTCAAGAAGGGCCGCGAGGTCCAGGTCGACGTACGCGCCAGGGTCAAGGACGCCGGCTCGGTCAGCGCCCGCCTGGTCAGCGACGACACCAGCGAGTACTACGACCTCGGCACCCTGAGCCAGGACGGCTACGGCATCTACACCGGCAGCACGTTCTTCAGCGACGACACCGAGCCCGGCACGTGGACCCTGGAGGTGACCGCGACCCGGGGCAGCGAGACGTTCAAGGGCGAGGTCGCCTTCACCGTCAACGAGCCCGAGGGCGGCGTCTCCAAGAAGGCCAAGTCCAAGGTGACCCTCTCCCTGCAGAAGAAGGGCACGAAGGTCAAGGCGTACGGCAAGGCCACCCGCGCCGGCAAGGCCTACAAGGGCAAGGTGCTGGCCGTCTACTACAAGGCCAAGGGCGCCAAGACGTACAAGCGCATCGCGTTCGTGAAGACGGACTCGGCCGGCAAGTACAGCACCAAGGTCAAGATCAAGAAGGACGGCTACGTCAAGGTGAAGGTCTCGGGCACCAGCAAGACCAGGAGCGCCTGGTCACCGCAGAAGTTCGTGAACATCAAGTAGCCCGCGTCGGCTGAAACGGCCCGCGCCCTCTCCGGCGCGGGCCGTTTCAGCGCCCGAGGTAGGCCAGCACCGCCAGCACCCGGCGGTGGTCGTCGGGCGCCTGGCCGAGCGAGAGCTTGGCGAAGATGCCGGAGATGTGCTTCTCCACGGCCCCTTCCTTGACCGAGAGCCTGGCAGCGATAGCGGTGTTGGAGCGTCCCTCGGCCATGAGCGCCAGGACCTCGCGCTCGCGCGGAGACAGCGTGTCCATGGCCGTGCCCCTGCGCTGCCTGCCCAGGAGCTGCAGCACCACCTCGGGGTCGATGACCGTGCCGCCCTCCGCCACCTGCCGCACCACCGCCAGGAACTCGGCCACGTCGGAGATCCGCTCCTTCAGCAGGTAGCCCACGCCGGGGCCGATGAGCTCGGCCGCGTAGCGCTCCTCCACGTACTGCGACAGCACGAGGATCGGGAAGTCCGGCCGCCGCGCCCGCACGTCGAGGGCGGCGCGCAGGCCCTCGTCGGTGTTGCTCGGCGGCATGCGCACGTCCACGATCGCCAGGTCGGGCCGGTGGTGTTCGACCGCGCTGATCAGCGAAGGGCCGTCGCCCACCGCCGCCGCCGTCTCGATGCCGCCGTCGGCAAGCAGGCGGGCCAGGCCCTCACGCAGCAGCACCGAGTCCTCGGCGATCACCACTCGCATGCGCCCATGACTACCACTCGCACGGCAGTTCCGCGCGAACCAGCGTGGGCCCGCCCACCGGACTGTTCAGCACGAGCACGCCGTCGATGGTCGCCGCCCGGTCGGCCAGCCCTGCCAGGCCGCCGCCGTGGCGCAGGGTCGCGCCGCCGATGCCGTTGTCCCAGACCTCGACGGTGACCATCTGACCCGCGCGTACGACCCGTACCGACGCCTCCGTGGCCGCCGCGTGCTTGGACATGTTGGCCAGCGACTCGGCCACGATGTAGTAGGCGATGCTCTCCACGGCCGCAGGGGGCCGCTCGCCGACGTCCACGGTCGCGTCGACCCCGATCGGCGCCCGCGCGGCCAGAGCCGACAGGGCGGCGTCCAGGCCCCGGTCGGTGAGGATCGCCGGATGGATGCCGCGCGCCAGGTCTCGCAGCTCGGCGATCGCGGCCCTGGTGCCCGTGTGAGCCTGCGCGATGAGCTCCTTGGCCTGCTCCGGGTCGTCGTCCAGCTTGGTGCGCGCCCGTCCCAGGTCCATGGCGACCGACAGCAGCAGCAGTTGCGCCCCGTCGTGCAGGTCGCGCTCGATCCTGCGCCGCTCGGCCTCGGCCGCGTCGATGCCCCTGGCCCGGCTGGCCCGCAGCCGCTCCTCCTCGCCGCCGCCCAGCAGCGCCGCCGCGAGCGTCCCGTGCAGCAGACTCAGCCCACGCACCGCGTACGCCAGCACCGCCACCATCACGAACCCCACCAGAACAGCGATCGCCCGCTCCAGAGGCGTGTTCACCACGAAGGCCTCGCCGATCATCAGCTCTTCCCGGAACGGCGCGAGAATCAGCGCGACCGACATGCTTCCGAGCACGATCACGACGATGAACTCCAGCAGGCTCAGCGGCGCGAGCAGAATCAGATACCCCAGATCCCGCCAGGTGGCCGGATCCCGGAAGAGCCACTTGAGATGGTTCATGACGCCCCGCTCGGGCCGCCGCCGATAGGGATCCCGGATCCGCACCCCGAACGCCAGCCACAGCAGCCGCCGTTCCAGCATCGCCGCGCCACGCCAGACGAGCACGGTCACCAGCAGCAACGGGAACCCGACCCAGACCGCCATCATGACCAGCGAGATCGTGCTCCCGAACGCCACGACCAGAAACCAGGTCAGCCCAAAGAACAAACTCACCAGCAGGTACGGCACCGCCCGCCAGGTACGCGGATCGACCACGACTCCGACCGGCCCGCTGGGCCCCAGCGGCACCCGCTCACGCAACGGCACATCCACGGTTCCAGCGTGCCCGGGGCAACGACATCCGTGAATGCCGGTGGCGCCCGCATCAAGGTGGGGTTAACCCCCGCATCCAGCCAAACCCCAGCATTGGACCCTGGAGATCCGCCGGTGCCCTCGGAACCCACGGAGGTCCGGCGAGCCGGACGGCCGGAGGATTCCGAAGAGCCGAAGGGTCCGGGAGAGCCGGGGGCTTCGGGGGGTTCTGGAAGTACGGAGGGCCGGCTTGACCGTGCCGCTGGGATACGTGCCTTGTGGCGGTGGGGTGGAGGTGCGGCGGCGGGCGCACGGTTGCGGTGGTGCGCCGACGGCGGCGGGCGGTGGTCCTGGCGGCTTTGCCGTAACTCCAAGGGCACGCAACGACGGACGGGACGCAAAAGGGCGGCGGGAAGAATCCCCGCCGCCCTCAAGCACCGCCGTCTAGTCGCGGTCGTTGCTCACGGTGGTCTTCTGGACCTGGAGGAGGAACTCCGCGTTGGACTTCGTCTCCTTCATCTTCTCCAGAAGCAGTTCGAGCGCCTGCTGCATGTCGAGCGCGTGGAGCACCCGGCGCAGCTTCCAGACGATCTGCAGCTCGTCCTTGGCCATGAGGATCTCTTCCTTACGGGTGCTGGACGCGTCGACGTCCACCGCGGGGAAGATGCGCTTGTCGGCCAGGGAGCGGCTGAGCTTGAGCTCCATGTTGCCGGTGCCCTTGAACTCCTCGAAGATGACCTCGTCCATCTTGGACCCGGTCTCGACCAGGGCCGTGGCGAGGATCGTCAGCGAGCCGCCGTTCTCGATGTTGCGGGCGGCGCCGAAGAAGCGCTTGGGCGGGTACAGAGCGGTGGAGTCGACACCACCGGACAGGATCCGGCCCGACGCGGGGGCGGCCAGGTTGTAGGCGCGGCCCAGACGGGTGATCGAGTCCAGCAGCACGACCACGTCGTGGCCCAGCTCCACCAGACGCTTGGCGCGCTCGATGGCGAGCTCGGCGACGGTGGTGTGGTCCTCGGCGGGACGGTCGAAGGTGGAGTGAATGACCTCACCCTTGACCGAGCGCTGCATGTCGGTGACTTCTTCGGGACGCTCGTCCACGAGCACGACCATCAGGTGGCACTCGGGGTTGTTGCGCGTGATCGAGTTGGCGATCGCCTGCAGCACCATCGTCTTACCGGCCTTCGGCGGCGAGACGATCAGGCCGCGCTGGCCCTTGCCGATCGGGGAGACCAGGTCGATGATCCTGGTCGTCATGATGTTCGGCTCGGTCTCCAGGCGCAGGCGGTCCTGCGGGTAGAGCGGCGTCAGCTTGTTGAAGTCCGGACGGCTGCGCGCCTGCTCCGGGTCCATGCCGTTGACGGTGTCGAGGCGGACCAGGGCGTTGAACTTCTCGCGGCGCTCGCCGTCGCGCGGCTGCCGGACGGCGCCGGTGACGACGTCGCCCTTGCGCAGGCCGTTGCGGCGGATCTGGGCCAGCGACACGTAGACGTCGTTGGAGCCGGGCAGGTAGCCGCTCGTCCGCACGAAGGCGTAGTTGTCGAGGATGTCGAGGATGCCGGCGATCGGGATGAGCACGTCGTCGTCGCCGATGACCGGCTCGTTGCTGTCGAAGCGGTCGCGGCCACGGCCACGGTTGCGCTCACGGAAACGGCCACGCCGCCCGCGCCCGCGCTCGTCGTCGTCGGCCCCGCCGCGCGGGTCGCCGCCGCGGGGGTCGCCGCCGCGCTGGTCACCGCCACGGGTGTCGCCGCCACGGGGGTCACTGCCGCGCTGGTCGTTACCGCGCTGGTCACCGCGGCTGCCCGCGTCCACCGCGCGCTGGTCGGCACGGCCGCCTTCGCCACGGTCGTTCCCCGCACGCTCGCCACGGTCGCTCCCGCGCTCGCCACGGTCACCGCCGCGGTCCCCACGGTCGCCGCGCTCACCGCGGTCGCCCACACGGTCACCGCGGTCGCCGCGCTCACGGCGCTCGCCGCGGGTGCGGCGCTCACGGCGGCTCTCCCGGTCGCCGCGGTCACCGCGGTCGCCACGGGAGTCGCCCTGGGGGTCGCTCTGAACGGCCTCGGCGGCCGGCTGCTGCTGCTCCACCACGGCGGGAGCCGCGGCGACGACCGGCTCGGCCGGGGCGGCGGCGGCCACCGGCTCAGGGGCCGTGACCACCGGTTCTGCTACGGGTGCGCTGGTCTCCTCGGTGCTCTTGGCCCGGGAACGTTCCCTCCTCGCGCGGGTGGGCCGCTCGGCGGCGGGCGCCTCGGCCACGGCCGCCGGAGCCTCCGCGACGGGCGGAGCCGCCGGGGCGCTGTCACCGGAACCGCCACCCTGCTTCTCCTGGATGGCCGCGATCAGCTGGCTCTTCCGCATGCGTCCGGTCCCGCTGATGCCGAGCTCGGCAGCGATCTTCTGCAGCTCGGGCAGCACCTTGGCGGACAGGCCGGTGCCGGAGCGACGCGCACGCGGCTTGGCCGCGGCACGAGTGGGGGTGTCGCCGGACGCGGGCTGCGCAGACGCGCCCGATGCGTCGGAGAGGAGTTCGGTGGTGTCGCTCAACTAAAAGGTCCTTCCCAGGGGTCGGGCGCCGGCTTTGCTGTACCGGGCGTCCCGGAGGTGCTGTCGATCCGGCGGGACAGACCGGGTCGGGATGCACGCTGCGATCTTCGGCCGCCGCGCAGGTCGGCCGCCACGATTGGGGAGGGGTTCGTCCAGGCCGCCACAGGACGGTGGCGCATGGAGGACACCCCCCAGATTGCTGTCGCCAGCCAGATGTCGAGGTGATTCGAACGCGCAGATCCCCATAGTCGTCGTCTCGTGGTGAACCAACCGGGTGTAGGTCCATGGGAGACGCCGGGTTCCGGGGAGACAGCCGCGCTGCCCACGCCTCGCGACGTGCAGCATGAAGCAGCGATGTGTGGCTGACAAGCACGCACCCACCAAGGGGGCATCTGGTGCGGCTATCAGCCTAACATCACCAGCGCACACGGCTATTCCCTGAAGGTCTAAAGAGGCATCAGCGTGTCTCGGGGAACTGAACGTTCGCACCATCCGGGTCGACGTCCATTAGCTGGATGTGCCAGTCATTACCCACTTCTGGCGCGATCAAATCCTGCGTATCCGGTGTGGAAAACGCAAGAACCGTGGGGCCCGCTCCCGAAACGACCGCGGGCACGCCCACCGCACGCAGACGTTCTACCAGATCCGCGCTGTCGCGCATCGCAGGCGCGCGGTATTTCTGGTGGAGACGATCTTCGGTGGCGGCGAGCAGCAGGTCACTCTCCGGACGCAGGGTGAGCGCGGCGATCAGCAGCGCGGCCCGGCCGGCGTTGAAGGAAGCGTCCTTGTGGGGCACGTCCTTCGGAAGCAGCCCTCGAGCGGTCTCCGTGGACACCCGTGCCGATGGGACGAGCACGACCGGACGGATTCTCGCATCGGGGGTGACTTTCACCATATGCGGTGATCCCCCATGGTCGGTCCACGAAATCGTGAGATTTCCGGTCAAACATGGGGCGACGTTGTCCGGGTGGCCTTCCATCTCCGTGGCCAGGGCGAACACCTCGTCGTCCGACAGCGTGCGCGCGCCGTCCGGCGATGTTCGCTGAGAGCCGAGAGCGCGCGCGGCGAGAATGCCCGCGCAGATGGCCGCCGACGACGATCCCAGCCCGCGCGCGTGCGGGATGCGGTTACGGCAGCGCAGCCGGATGCCGGCGGGCTGCTCCATACCCATCCGGTCGAACGCCTTGCGCATGGCCTTGACGACCAGATGGCCCTCGCCCAGGTCGAGCTCGCCCTCCCCCTGGCCTTCGACGGTGACCTGGACGCGGTCTCCCGTGAGTTCGGCCTCGACCTCGTCGTACAGGCCGAGCGCGAGGCCGAGCGTGTCGAAGCCGGGACCGAGGTTCGCGGAGGTCGCGGGCACGCGAACAGTGATCAATGTGTTGTTTCCCTCAGATCGCGTGGTCAGGCGAGGTTGAGCGCGCCCGCCGCGGCGTGGACGTCGATGGGGATCGTCACCGGGGCCGGAGCGCCGGAGATGGCCCAGTCGGGGTCCTTCAGTCCGTTGCCGGTGACCGTGCAGACGATGCGCCGGCCGGGCTCGACCAGGCCGGCGGCGTGGGCCTGCAGGAGTCCTGCCACGCTCGCCGCCGAGGCCAGCTCGACGAAGACGCCCTCTTCCTGCGCCAGCAGCTTGTACGCGGCCGCGATCTGGCGGTCGGTCACCGACTGGATGACGCCGCCGGAGTCGTCCCTGGCCGCCTCGGCGAGCTGCCAGGAGGCCGGGTTGCCGATGCGGATGGCCGTGGCGATCGTGTGCGGGCGGGCCACCGGCGCGCCGTTGACGATCGGGGCCGCGCCGCTGGCCTGGAAGCCGAACATGCGCGGACGCCGCGTGGAGACGCCGTCCTGCGCGTACTCCTGGTAACCCATCCAGTACGCCGAGATGTTGCCCGCGTTGCCCACCGGGATGCAGTGGATGTCGGGCGCGTCGCCCAGCGTGTCGACGATCTCGAAGGCGGCGGTCTTCTGGCCCTGGAGCCGGAAGGGGTTGACGGAGTTGACCAGCGCGATGGGGTACTCGGACGACAGCTTGCGCGTCATCTCCAGGCAGTCGTCGAAGGAGCCCTCGACCTGCAGCAGCGTCGCCCCGTGGACGAGCGCCTGGGCCAGCTTGCCCATCGCGATCTTGCCGCGCGGCACGAGCACCGCGCAGGTGAGCCCGGCGCGCACCGCGTAGGCGGCGGCGGAGGCGGAGGTGTTGCCGGTGGAGGCGCAGATGACGGCCTTGGCGCCCTCTTCGACGGCCTTGCTGATGGCCATCGTCATGCCGCGGTCCTTGAAGCTGCCCGTCGGGTTGGCGCCCTCGACCTTGAGGTAGACGTCGCAGCCGGTCAGCGCGGAGACCCGGTGCGCGGGCACCAGCGGCGTGCCGCCCTCGAGCAGCGTGACGACGGGCGTCGTCGTGGTGACCGGAAGACGCTCTCGGTACTCCTCGATGAGGCCACGCCACGACCTAGCCATGATGACTCCCTACCTGCGGTGTTGGGCACCGAGTGTACGGGCTTCCGGCTCGGGACGAGGATCCGAGTCCACAGCGTGGACACCACGCCTTTTCAGGAAATATTCAGCAACCCCGGCTAAGGTTTCCGGCCAGGGGGTCATCGACTATGAACGCGCGTCCTGCTGTGCGGCAGAACGACTTTTCACCGCTCACACCGCCGGAGCTGGGCGCTTGGTCGCCGTCGCTGTCGGTGAGCGTCGTGATTCCGGCCCATGGCGGGCCGTACCTGGAGTTCGCGCTGGCGGCGCTGGCCGCGCAGACCTATCCGGACCACCTCATGGAGGTCCTGGTCGTCGACGACGGCAGCCGTCCGGCGATCGAGCTGCCGGAGATCCGGCCGTTCAACACCCGGATCGTGCGGGTCACGGATGGATGGGGCATCTCCAACGCGGTCAACACCGGCGCGCTGACCGCCGACGGCGAGATCATCCAGCGGCTCGACGCCGACATGGTGCCCTGCCGCGAGCACATCGAGGCGCTCGCCCGCTGGCACCACGTGACCGACTATCTGGTCACGATCGGCATGAAGCGCTTCGTCGAGCCGCCGCCGCTCAAGGCCGAGCAGATCTACCGGGCGGGACACCTGGAAGAGCTGTTCGACCTGGACGCCGCCGTGGCCAGTTCCACCGAGGCGACGATCGCCAAGACCGACGGGCTGCGCAAGAGCCGCAATCCCTACCACGTGTGCACAGGGCCGACGCTCGCCCTTCCCAGGGAGATCTTCCACGCCGTCGGCGGTCTCGACCCGAACGTGCACCGAGGCGGCGACACCGAGTTCGCCTACCGGCTGGCGATGCACGGCGTGGTGTTCATCCCGGACGAGGCAGCCAAAGCAGTGCATCTCGGGCTTCCGGCGCAGCGGGTGGACAAGGACCGGGTCGTGCAGGCCGTCGAACCGGCTTTCTCGCACCGGATCCCGCTCCGCCGCGACCTGCGCAAGGATCGGGGCCGGCGGTGGCTGGTGCCGTACGTGGAGATCGTGTTCGAGGTGGGCGACACCCCCGCGGCCGTCGTACGGCAGGCCGTGGCGGCCGCCCTCGACGGCAAGCTGCAGGACGTCGTCGTGACGCTGGTGGCGCCGTGGTCGACGCTGCGCGACGAGCGCCGATCGGTTCTGGGCGACCCGAGCTTCGAACTGCGCATGATGCGCGACCTGTTCGCCTACGACGACCGCATCCGCCTCATCGACGAGGCCGCGCCGACGCCCGCGCCCATCCCGTTCCGCTACCGGGGGCCGGTGGACGTGCCGCTGCACCGGGCGACGCTGGAGCGGATGGTGGAGACGGTGCAGAAGGACCTCGACGGGGTGCTCGTGGTCGACGTGGGCGCCGGGCGAAGCGCACGGCTTGAGCGCACGTCGGCGCTCGCGCGGGCCGTGTTGCTGGCGGGCGTCTCGGACGACCTGGACGCCGTGATCGACCAGACCCATGGTGTACGGCACGCCGCCCCGGCCCGCTACTGGCCCCCGCCGCCCCTGCCAGAAGCCCCACCCACCGGTGCGAAGGCACCCGAGCCGGTCCAGATCCCCGCGGTCCCGGCGGTTCCCACGGAGGAGAAGACCCTCCTGAACCGCCTCAAGTCCGCCCTCCGCCCCAACTGACCGACACACCGAGCTTTCCGCACAAGGCCACCAAACCGCCCTGTCACCCCCCGGTAGGCGCGGGTGCGGCGGGGTGTGCGAGGGCGGGACCGTGGCCGTTGGGGTGGTCAGAGTGGGGGGTCGTCCGGTTTTTTGGTCCAGGCGCGCTTCAGGGCCGCGGCGAGCAGGGTGCGGAGGCTGCGCTGGGTGCGGTTGGCGGCGGCGAGCTGGCGGCGCAACCCGCCCACCTCGCGCCGGAGTTCCACCGCGCTCTTACGCCACGTGCCCGCCTCCTCCCGCCACTTGACGCTCTGGGCGCGCAGGCGTTCGACCTCCTTGCCCAGCCGGGCGGCCTCCGACTGGGCCTCCACGCGGGCGCGCAGGGCGCCGCGGCGGCCCAGGGGTTCGGCGGGCGACTCGGTGAAGCCGTAGCTCTCGCCTTCCACCCAGGTGACCCCGGACACGTCATCCACAGCGTCGTCGAGGTCCTCGCCAGGACCGGCCACGATGGCGGCCCTGGCGAAGGCGGAGGCACGCTCCAGGCGGGCGCCGACCAGGCCGGATGGCGACTCGCTGAGCAGGACGTTGACCAGTCCCAGGCCCTCGCCGGCGGCCAGGTCCAGCATGCGGGCCAGGCCGTCCTCGGCGGGCGCCCATCCGGCGGGCAGCCGCAGGATCCAGGGCACCGCGGGGTCGGGGGCGTCCGTGACGGCCAGCCGTACCCTCGGCTCGTGCTGGTAGTGACCGTGGACCAGCACCAGGTCGAGGGCGGGGTCGCGCAGGGGGGCGCGGCGGTCGCGGTCGAGGGTGTCCCAGGGGCCGACGAGCACCACGCGGACGTCGGGGACGGTCCCGGCGAGCACCGCGTCCACGGTGGTGCGGACGGTCTCGTACCCGGCGGTGCCGTCCACGACGACGGCGACGTAGGGGACCTTCCACGCGCGGCCGGGGTGGGCGCGCAGCCAGCGGTAGGTGGGGATGCGGTCGGCGACGAAGGCGTGGCTGACCCGGTCGACGGGCGCTTTGTCGCGCATGCGCATGGTGGGGCCGAGGTGGTACGCGCGGGCCAGGGGTTCGGGCACGAACACGGCCCCGGCCTGTGCCAGCCGGTAGCCCATCTCGGTGTCCTGGCCGAGTACCAGGTCCTCGTCCATGGGCCCGGCGGCGGCGACGAGGCGGGCGCTGACCGAGGTGGCGCCGCCGACGTGCAGGCTGAAGGGGCGCTGCGGGTTGTCGGTGAGGCCGCGGGTGCGCTCGACGAGGTCGACGATCCAGGCGTGCGGGCGGGCGGGTTCGAAGGCCTTCTCGAGGTCGTCGGGGAGCTCGGCGGGAACCTTGGCCTCGGTGAACCTGATGTAGCCGGTGACCGCCAGATAGGGGGCGCGGTGGTGCCAGCGCATGTGCGCCTCGACCGCGCCGGGGGTGAGCAGCACGTCGGAGTCGAGCCAGTGGATGACGTCGCCGGTGGCCAGGGCCAGCCCGGTGTTGCGGGCGGCGGCGCGGCCCGGCCGCGGGCAGCGCGCGAGCGTGGTGTTCTCCGGGCGTTCCCGCGGCAGGCGCAGCGGCGGGTCGCTGCCGTTGTCGACGACGATGACCTCGGTGAGCCCGGCCGGGTAGGTCTGCCTGGCCAGCGCGCGCAGGACGAGGTCGAGTTCGTGCTGCCCGCCGTACGCGGGGATGACCACGCTGACCTTGAGTGAGGGCGTCCATCGTTCGGGCGGCGCGAGCACCCGGTAGTCGTTGCCCCGGACCCTCATGCCGCTTCCATGAGCCTGCTCGGCCGGAAGCCGCGCCACTGGTTGGCAGCCACCTTGAGGAAATGCGACAGAGGCAGTTGCCAGGTGTGCTCGTCGCTGAGAGTGCGGCGCAGCACGTACCCGAGCCCGTGGGTCCGGTAGATGCGCGCGCCCTGAGCCTGGGCGGCCTTGAGGAAGGCCTTGTCCACCGCCCGAGGCAAGGCAGGAAATCCCCCTAAAGACCGAAATTTCGCCGCAGCGAGGAGAATCGTGCCCCCCGCGACGTGATCCGCCCACACCTCGCTCGGGTACGCCGCCCCGCTGGCGAAGGTGGTGCGCCGGATCGTGGTGTTGAGCGGTTCGAGATAGAAGAACTCGCCGGTGGCGCCCACGATGTCGGCGCCCGTGGCCCGCATGGCCAGCAGCAGGTCCGACAGGTGCTCGGGACCGTACCAATCGTCGTCGTCCCACTTGACGAGGTAGTCGCCGCTCGCGCGGGCCGCCGCCAGGTTCAGCACCTCGCCGAACGCGGCCCGCGACACCACGCACGACACCGGCAGCGGAGCGGACTCGACGGCGGCGCGCACCGCCTCGTACGGCACGCCGTGCAGCCCGAT
The DNA here is from genome assembly GCF_044457345.1 of Nonomuraea sp. NPDC050547. Classification (NCBI taxonomy): domain Bacteria; kingdom Bacillati; phylum Actinomycetota; class Actinomycetes; order Streptosporangiales; family Streptosporangiaceae; genus Nonomuraea; species Nonomuraea sp. NPDC050547. Next base: position 303,061 of record NZ_JBITGW010000004.1, on the reverse strand, counting down.
CACCGCCTCGACCTCGACGTGCCGCTGCCGCGCCATCTGCGCGAGCGCCTCGGCCACCAGGTGCGGCCGCTTGGTGGACATGACCACGCTGACCTTGGGCCGCGCCGCGAAGGCGACCTCACCGGCGAAACTCTCCGGGAACTCCCCCGGCGTCGCGGCCAGCCGGGCGGCCACGCGGCGCAGCCGTACGCTGTGCTCCTCGCGGCGCAGGTCGGCCACGCAGCGCAGGCCGCCGGCGGGCTCGCCGGCCAGCCACTCGCGGTCGGCGAGCAGGTCGGCCAGGGGCGCGGGCACCCAGGCGGGCGCCTCGGCGGCGGTCAGCGGTACGCCGGCGGCGGCCAGCCGCACGATCTCCCCGAGCGGCACGGGCCCGCCGGGCCAGTCGACCTCCAGCCCGCGTAACGGCCGCAGGACGGGCAGGTCGAGGCGGCCGGGCGGGGCCGCGGGCAGCCCTTCTCCCTCGGCCGTCCAGCCGCGTCCGGCCCAGCGCAGGCGGGCCAGTCCCTTCTCCGGCGTACGCCGGAAGCCGCAGGGGGTGACGGTCATGAACGTGGCGCTCCTCGACGGCGGGGTTCGGAGACGGCGCCTACCTTACGCCGCTTTTACCGCCCGGTAGGAGGGAGGTCCCCCATTCGTTACGGCACCTGCCGCAGGTCACACGGCGGCGGCTCCCAGATTCCGTTCAGGAACTTATGGCACGTTAACTCGTACCTGTTTATTAGGGTGTCAATATCCCCTAGTGCCTCTCAAGTCGTGACAAGGATAGATATGCGGATGCTCTCGACTCGCCGGACAGCGGCGACGGCCGCGATTCTGGGAGTTCTCGCCCTTGTCGCGCTCCTGGTCACGGGCGTCTTCACGCTCGCCGCCGCCGCCGTCGCCGCGGCGCTTCTGGTCTCGCTGGCCGCCCTCGCCTTCCTGGTGCTGACCGTGCGCCGCCTCGACGGCAAGGCCCAGCGCATCGACCAGCGCGTGAAGAAGAACGAGAGTTCGCACGCCGCCACCACCGCCACGCTCAAGCGCATCGAGAAGCGGCTGGAGGAGCTGTCGGCGGCGATGGAGGACGGCGCGGCCCGCCGTACCGAGGACCTCAGCGCCATCCTCGTCTCCCTCGGCGAGGACCGCGTCAACGCCATGACCCACGCCCGTGAGGTGGAGCAGCTACGCGAAGAGGTGCGGGCGCTGGGCTCGGCATGAGGCGGATCAGGCACAACGACTACGGGGCCCTGGAGCCGCCGGCCATCGGGAGCTGGCGGCCGGCCAAGCGCGTCTCCGTCGTCATCCCCGCCTACAACGACCAGGACGGGCTCGACCGCACGCTGACCGCGCTGGCCAAGCAGAGCTACCCGGCCGAGCTGACCGAGGTGGTCGTCGCCGACGACGGCAGCACGCCGCCCCTGTCGGCGCCGGGCGTACGGGTCGTGCGGGTGAGCGGGGGCTGGGGCCGCGGCGCCGCCCGCCAGGCGGGCGCCGACGCCGCGACCGGTGACGTGGTCCACTGGCTCGACGCCGACATGATCCTGGACGAGGAGCACCTGGAAGCGCACATGCGCTGGCACCACCTGCTCGACCACGCCGTCGTGATCGGCGACACCCGGTTCGTGAACGAGCTCGGCGAAGAGGGCACCCGCACCGAGTACACCACCAAGACGCTCGAATCCACGCGCATGCTCCGCGACGCGGGCACCAGCGCCTACCTGCTGCACACCGGCGCCTCCAGCTCCGTCTCCGCCGCGCTGCTGCGCGCGGCAGGTGGCGTGGACGTGACGCTCAACATGGCCGAGGACACCGAGCTCGGCTACCGGCTGGCGCAGGCCGGCGCCGTCTTCATCCCCGACCCCGAGGCGAAGGGCTGGCACGTCGGCCCTTCCACCGTGATGCTGCGGGCGAAGGAGGTGCACCGGCACAACTGGTCGTTCCTGGGCGACCTCATCCCCGACCTGCGCTGGCTGCGCGGCCATCCCCGCCGGCGGTGGCGGGTGCCGTACGTGCGCGTCGTCACCGAGGCCGACGGCTACGAGCGCACCCGCGCCACCGTGGACGCGGCGCTCGCCGGCACGCTCGCCGACACCGCCGTCACCATCACCGGCCCCTGGGACGTACTGACCGGCGACCGGCACGCCGCCCTCGACGACCCGCACCTCGACCTGCGCCTCCTGCGCAACCTCTACGCCTCCGAGCCGCGCGTCGCGTTCGCGGCCGACGCGCCCGCTTCCGCGGCGCCCGCCCCGTTCCTGCTGCGCGTCCCCGCCGGATGGGCGCCGGGCGCCGACACGATCGCCCAGCTCGTACGGCAGGCAGAACAGGAAACCCTGGGCCTGGTCAGCGCGGCCCTCACCGAGTCCGGGGCGGGCGTGGTCGCCGCCCGGCTGGAGCGCACCGCCGCCTTCGCCCGCGCCGCCCGCCACGAGGGCCCGGCCGACGACCTGGTCGACGAGATGTTCGGAGCGCTGTGGGTGAGCGGGACCGAGTTCGGCTTCGCCGCCGGTGACGACATCGAGCCGCCCGCCGGTGACCCGGCCAAGTGGCGGGCGCTGGCGACCAAACGCGCCGCCGAGATCAAGGAACTGCAGGCGGAGGTGGCCCGGCTGCGGGCCGAGGTGGACGACCTCTCGCAGCCGCCGCCCGAGCAGCCGGAACCCCCGACCGGCCCGCTCGCCGCCCTGCTCAAGCACCTGAGGAAGACCGGATGACCACGCCAGCGGGTCGCCTCATGGAGGTTGCCATGATCTCTTCTCTCATCGCGGACATGCCGCAGGCGTGGGTCTTCGCCGTCGGCATCGACGAGGACGTCAAGGGCGTCGACCTCGACCGCGACATCCTGGAGCCGCCCAGCGGCAAGGAACGCGCGCCCGAGGTGCTGGTGCTCGCCCGCACCCCCGCGGACCTGCGCAGAGTCGCCACCCTGCACAAGCTCCTTCCCGACACGCAGCGCGTGGTCGTGGCCGTACTGGACGCGCCGCCCTCGCATCCGGCGCCGGTCCCGACGCCCACCCCGGCCAACCGGTGGCGCTCGCTCATCGACCTGCGGGTGTACCAGCCCAAGGATCGTGTCTGGGTGGTGGACGCGAAGTTCTCCGCGCCCACGCCGGCCGGCCGTACCGTGGCCGCGACCGCGCGGGCCTTCGCCGGGCACCGCCTCGACGTGATCGCGGCCCCCGCCGCGGCGATCGCCGGGGTCGGCGCGGCGGCCTGGCGGCCGGGCGACCCGAACGCCACCCCGGCCGAAGTCGGCGGCCCGGTCCCCGGACGGGTCGGCGCGCCCGGCAGCGACCTGGTCCTGCGCACGCTCGACGACCCCGACGTGAACCCCGGCTCGGCCGACTCGCCCTGGGAGGCCCCCTGGGAGGGCGACGAGACGCCGGTCGAGCGGCCCACGCTGCGCGCGGCCAGCTGGGAGCACCTCGGCCGGCCGGGCGGCGCCGAGCTGCCGCTGGCCGATCCCGAGGTGCTGGCGGAGCCGTCGATGATCCCGCCGGTCGACGAGCGGATGGTGAACCCGCAGGGCTTCGTGACCACTCCCTCGCGCGGCATGGCGGCGCTGACCGAGCGCGAGGGCCGCTGGTCCATCGTCCTCGACGGCAAGCTGATCATCGCCTTCGCCGAGTCCGGCGGCGTCACCGACGCCGACGTGGCCAGGCTCCGGCAGATCAGGGGCGTCGAGGTCGACTGGCAGCACGCCCACAGCGGGCCGCTGACCGCGGTGCGGGTGCTGGCCGGGCTGGCCGCGGCCGGGGTGCCGCTGGTGTCACCGTCCGTGCCGCGCTGGGCGGGGGCGCTGGGCGAGCCACTGGTTCGGCTGATCGAGTCGGGTCCCGACCTCGCCGACCAGCTCCGGCGGGAGGAGCACAGCATCCGGCTGCGCCGTACGGCGCTGCGCACCCACGGCGTGGCCGCCCGCTGGGAACAGCTCGGCGCGCCCGCGCCGGTGCCGCCGCTGACCTCGGTGCTGCTGGCCACGCGCCGGGCGGACATGGTCGGGTTCGCGCTCGACCAGATCGCCAGGCAGCGGGACGCGCAGCTTGAGGTGATCCTGGCCCTGCACGGCGTGCCCGCCGGCCACCCGGACGTGGCCGCCGCGATCGCCGCCTTCGACGGGCAGGTCACCGTGTACGAGGCCGCCGCCGACCAGATCTTCGGCGAGGTGCTGAACGAGGCGGCGTCCAGGGCGTCGGGCTCGTTCCTGCTGAAGATGGACGACGACGACTGGTACGGCCCGGACTTCCTGTCGGACCTGCTGCTGGCCCACTCGTACTCGGGGGCGCAGGTGGTCGGCACCGTGCCCGAGTTCGTCTACCTGTCCTCGATCGACGTCACCGTGCACCGCAAGCAGATCACCGAGCAGATCACCAGCTTCGTGGCGGGCGGCACGATCCTGGTCGAGCGCTCCGCCTTCCAGGCCGTCGGCGGGTTCCGTCCGCTGCGCCGTTCCGTGGACACGCAGTTCCAGGAGGCGCTGCAGGCGGCCGGCGGGCAGATCTACCGCACCCACGGCCTCGGCTACATCCTCCACCGCGGTCTGGCCGCCAACCACACCTGGCAGGAGCCGATCGGCACCTTCCTGCAACGCAATCGCCACCAGTGGCGCGGCTTCCGGCCGTGCGCGCTGATGGAACTGGAAGGGAGCGCCCGGGTATGAGCGGGCCGGGTATGAGCAGGGGCGTCGCGCGTATCCGGCGCAACGACTACGGGGTCCTGACCCCGCCCGCGCTGGGCGCCTGGACGCCCGAGCTGACCGTCACCGTCGTCATCCCCGCCCACGACCGGCAGGGGACGCTCGACCTCACGCTCGCCGCGCTGGCCGTCCAGAGCTACCCCGCGGACCTGCTCGACGTGATCGTCGTGGACGACGGCAGCGCGCCGCCGCTGCGGCTGCCGGACCTGCGCCCCGCCGCCACCCGGCTCGTGCCCAGCGCCCCCGGCGGCTGGGGGCGCGCCTGGGCCCTGCAGACCGGGATCGACGCCGCCGCCGGTGAGATCGTGCTCGTCCTGGACGCCGACATGGTGCCGCACCGCGGGCACGTCGAGGCGCAGCTGCGCTGGCACCATCTCGCGCCCTACCTGGTCGTGCTCGGCTGGATCGACTTCACCGACGACGTCGTCCTGCCCGCCCCCGCCGAGGTACGCGAGGCGCTCGACGCGGGCAACGAGGACAAGCTGTTCCACCTGTCGCCGCTCCGCCACGACTGGGCCGAGAAGATCATCGAGGAGCACGACGGCCTGCGCACCGCGCCCAGCGCGCTCGCCGCCCGCGTCCACGTCGGCGCCACCGCCTCCTACCCGGCCGCGCTCCTGCGCCGGATCGGCGGGCTCGACACCTCTCTGGTGCTCGCCGAGGACACCGAACTGGGCTACCGGCTGGCGCAGGCGGGCGCCGTGTTCGTACCCGACCCCGACGCGCGGGCCTGGCATCTCGGGCTGCCCACCGCCATGCGGGAGTGGGCGGCGCTCAAGCGCTACAACGACCCGTTCGTGGCCGACCGTGTGCCGCACCGCCGCTATCTGCGCGTGAACCAGGGCCGCCAGTGGCTCGTCCCCTACATCGACTGCGTGGTGGCGGGCGAGCACCCCTACGAGGACGTCCGCGCGACCGTGGACGGCCTGCTCGCCACCTCCCTGCCCGACGTGCGCGTCACCGTCACGGGGCCGTGGCCGGACCTGGGCGGCGGCCGCCGCCACCCGCTGCGCGACCCCGACCTGGACCTGCGCCTGATCCACGCCACGTTCGAGCATGATTCCCGGGTACGGCTCACGCCCGCGGAGGACCCGGCGCCCGCCGCCCCCTACCGCCTGACGGTCCCGCCCGGCTGGATGCCCGGCCACGACACCCTCCGGCGCCTGACCGAGCACCTCGACGAGCACGACCTGGGCGCGCTCTGCGTCGCGCTGGCCGAGGAGAGTGACGGCGTCGTCGTCGCCCGGCTCGAACGCACCGCGGCCCTGGCCAGAGCCGCCCTGCTCGCCGGGCCGGGCGAACACCCCGACGACGTGATCCACGAGGTGTTCGGCGTGGAGTGGGTGGACGGGGAGTCGTGGGGGTTCGTACGCCGCCCCACGGTCTACCCGCCGCGCCGCCGCCCCCTGACCGAGCTGGAGAAGCAGGCGCTCCAGCACGAGAAGGAGATCATCCGGCTGCGCCGCAGGGCCGCCGCGCTGCAGGCGGAGACGTCGCAGCTGCGCAGGGAGGCGGGCAAGGCGGAGCGCGACGCCGCCCGGTGGCGCGAGAAGGCCGAGGCGTGGCGCCAGGAGGCCGTCCGCCTGGCCAGGGCCAAGGAGCGCACCGTGCTGAAGCGCGCCGTGCGCAGGGTGCGCGACCTGACCTTTCCCGACCAGTAGCCGTTCAGGCGTGGCCGTTCTCCCAGGCCCACGCGGCGATCCCCACCCGGTTGCGCACGCCGAGCTTGCGCTGGACGTTGGCCACGTGCGTCTTGGCCGTGCCGGCCGAGATGAACAGCTCGGCCCCGATCTCCGGGTTCGACCGGCCCTGAGCCACCAGCCGGACGATCTCCAGTTCGCGGTCGCTCAGCGTCTCACCCGCCACCCCGGTCCGGCCCTGCGCGGGCGTCAGGTGGCGCAACAGCCGTACGGTCACCGACGGGCTGATCAGCGCGTCGCCCGCCGCGGCCGCCCGGATCCCCTCGGCCAGCAGCCCCACCCCCGCGTGCTTGAGCAGGAAGCCGCAGGCGCCGGAGCGCAGCGCCGTGTGCACGTACTCGTCGAGGTCGTAGGTGGTCACGACGATCACGCGGACCGTGTCCGCCAGCCGCCGCGTCAGCTCAAGGCCGTCCATGCGCGGCATGCGGATGTCGGCCACCACCACGTCGGGGGCCAGTTCCGCGGCCATCTCCAGCGCGGCGACGCCGTCCGGCGCCTCGCCCACCACCTCCAGGTCGGGCTGGGCGTCGATGATGGTGCGGAAGCTCCGCCGCACCGCGGGCTGGTCGTCGGCGACCAGCACCCGGATCGTCATGGCCGTCCTCCCGGGAAGGCGACCTTCACCAGCCACCCGCCGTCTCCATCCCGGCCGGCGCCGAACGTCCCGCCCAGTGCCTCGACCCGCTCGGCCAGCCCGGCCAGCCCCACTCCGGGCCGCGCGGAACCGGGCAGGCGCGGCTGGGCGGGCGCGCCGGCGTGGTCGGCGACCGTGAGCACGGTCGCGCCCGCTTCGTCCACCACCCGGATCGCCACGCTCGACCCCGCGGGCGCGTGCTTGCGGACGTTGGTGAGGGACTCGGCGACGATGCGGTAGACCGTGGTGGCCACCTCGCGCGAGACCGACCTCGGGGGCGCGAGCTCCAGCTCCGTCTCCGGGTATCCAGCCTCGGCGAAGCGGCGTACCAGGCCGGGCAGGTCGTCCAGGCCGGGCAGCGGCTCGGCGGAGACCGCCTCGCCCTCCAGCTCACGCAGCATCCGGACGGTACGGTCCATGGAGGCCAGCGCCCGCGTCCCGTCCTCCTCGATCGCCCGCAGCGTCGCGGCCGCCTCGCGCGGCGAGCTCTCCAGCAGGATCTGCGCCGCCTGCGCCTGCAAGACCATGGCGCTGACGTCGTGGGCCACGAAGTCGTGCAGGTCGCGGGCGAGCTGCATCCGCTGGGAGCGCCTGGCCTCGCGCACCGCCCGTTCGCGGCGGGTGTCCAGCACGCGCAGGTACACGCCCAGGCCGACGGCGCCGGCCGTACCGAAGGACCAGAACAGCCCGAACGCGACCGACTCCATCACCGACTTCACCGGCACGACCTGCAGCGCCAGCAGCGCCTCGGCCACCGCCGCCACGGCGACGGCGGGCACCCCGCGCGGCAGGGGCGACCAGCGGACGGTCATCGTGATGAGCGTGAGCACGGCCAGGGTGTGGAAGTAGGTGGCGGGACCGGCAGCGCCGACCGGGTCGCTCAGCCACACCAGCGTGCACGCCGCGCCGATGGCGCCCACGAGCGCGGTGAGCGGCGCGAGCAGCGGCCGCGTCCTGGGCGACCACGCGACGGCGGCGCTCGCCGCGGCCACCGCGAGCAGAGCGGGGACCGAGATCAACGGCTCGGGGAACGGCGACCTGAGCGAGACCAGCCAGACGGCGCAGCAGAGCACGACCGCGCAGGCCAGCACCTGTTTCATGACCGCCACCTTAGCCAGGAGTGCGCGCAGGCGAATCTGCCGATCGGCAGATGTCCTGGCGCCGATCCCGGCCCAGGCTGGGGAACCATGAAACGACGACTGGTTCTCTACGGCGCGCTGATCTGGAGCGCGATCTACGGAGCGCTCGGCTACTTCTGGTGGTCGGGCGGCGGCGGCTTCCCCTTCGGCGGCCCCAACGCCGACGTCGGGATGAGCCTCTTCGCGGGTGTGACGGCGGACGCGATGGCACCGGTCGTCGCCCTCGCCTCTACGGCCGGCGTCCTGCTCGCGGCGGCGGCCCTCTGGTGGCCCAGGATTCCCGCGCCGGTGGTCGCGGCGTACGGCTGGGTGGCAGGGGCGAGCCTCCTGTTCGTGTTCCCCGACGTCCGGCTGCTGCAGAACATGGCCTACTCCCTGCGTGGTTACTTCGGCCTGGTCGACTGGCCCGTGCTCAACCAGCTCGTGTGCGTCGCGGGCGGGGCGCTGTGGATCGGCGTCGCGCTGGGCTCCGCGCGGGGCGGCGCCGAGTCGTGGCCGTGGCGGCGGATCGGGCTCTGGGCGACGGCCGTCGCGGTGCTGTCGCCGCTGCCGTACGGCACGCAGCGGGCGGCCTGGGCGGCGGGCATCCCGATGTGGGTCGACCAGAGCTTCGTCGACGACCTCGCGGCCGACGCCGCGGCCAAGGGCGTGAGCGAGCTGGGGGAGTACTCGCTTCCGCTGCTCTGCCTGGGCGGGGCGCTGCTCACGCTCGGGCTGGCGCAGCGGTGGGGGCGGGTCTTCCCGCGCTGGGTGCCGGTGCTCGGCGGGCGGGCGGTGCCCGAGGCGATGGCGGTCGTGCCCGCGTCGCTGGTGTCCGTGGCCCTCACCGTGACCGGGGTGGCCTCGTGGCGCGGCCTGCTGGCCGGCGACATGGACTGGTCGCTCGGGGGTGTGGGCCTGTTCTTCCTGCCGTGGGGACTGTCGCTGGGTGTGGCCACCGTGGCCTACCACTACACGCGAGGTCACGTCCCTGCAACGCCGTTCACCCTGGCCCGTCCCCAGCCTGATATGCGGCCATAATTACGGGACGGCCGGGGTTTGCGGGGTGCGGAGAGATGACGGCGTTACTCGTGCGGGGTCCGGCGGGCTTCATCCGGCTGGTGCCGGGTCAGCGGCTGCTCGTGGGACGCGAGGGCGACATCGCCATCGCCGACGCCCGCGTCTCCCGCCACCACGCCGAGGTCGTCCACGAGTCCGGCCGCTGGATCCTGCGCGACCTCGGCAGCCGCAACGGCACGTTCATCGGGCAGAACCGCATCTCGACGGTCCACGTGGCCGTCCCCTGCACGGTACGGCTCGGCGGCGCGGAACACGGCCCCCGCCTCGACCTCGAACCCGAACCGGCCCACCCGACGGTCCCGCAGTCGCACCGCCCCCCGGACCCGCGCCACACCGGGCACCGGCCCACCGGACACCCAGCCCCTCCAGCCCCCGGACACCAAGGCCTTTCAACCCCCGGACACCCTGGCGCGGGTCATTCAAGCCCAGGCCACCCGAGCGGAGGGCACCCGAGCGGAGGGTATTCCGGTGCGGGGCATTCCGGGGGTGGGCAGGGTTGGGGTGGGGTGTCGGAAGGGGTGACGCAGCTCGGGCGGCCGACCGTACAGGCGCGTCCGAGCGAGATCCCCGAGCGGATCCTCCCCCTGACCGACGTCCTGCGGATAGGCCGGGCCGCCGACAACGACCTGGCGCTGCCCGACGACCTCCTGATCTCCCGCCACCACGCCGAGATCCACCGCTCCCCCAACGGCCCGTACGTCAGGGACCTGCGCAGCCGCAACGGCACCCACGTCAACGGCCACCGCGTCACCGACGCCTACGTCCAGCCGGGCGATCTGGTCTCGGTGGGCCACTACCAGCTGGTCGTGCACCGCGACCACGTGGCGGTTCACGCCGACACCGGCGCCGTGTCCCTGCGGGCCGAGGAGCTGACGGTCACGGCGGGCTCCGCCGTACTGCTGGACCGGGTGAGTCTGCAGCTGGACGCCTGCAGTCTGCTCGCGGTGGTGGGCCCGTCGGGCGCCGGCAAGTCGACGCTGCTCGGCGCGCTCACCGGCGCCAGGCCCGCCACGCACGGCCGGATGCTGTACGAGGGCCGCGACCTGTACGCCCACTACGACGACCTGCGCCACCGCATCGGCCTGGTCCCGCAGGACGACATCCTGCACAAGGAGCTCACGGTCGAGCGGGCGCTGGGGTACGCGGCGGCGCTGCGCTTCCCCCAGGACGTGACGCGGGCCGAGCGCCGGGCCCGCATCGACGAGGTGATCGACCAGCTCGACCTGGCCGAGCGCCGCAAGCTGCGCATCGACCGGCTGTCCGGCGGCCAGCGCAAGCGCACCAGCGTGGCGCTGGAGCTGCTGACGAAGCCGTCGCTGCTGTTCCTGGACGAGCCGACCTCCGGGCTGGATCCGAGCCTGGACAAAGAGGTCATGAACACGTTGCGGGAGCTGGCCGACGACGGCAGGACCGTGGTGGTGGTCACGCACAGCGTGCTGCACCTGAACGTCTGCGACCGCGTGCTCGTGCTCTGCCGAGGCGGCAAGGTCGGATATTTCGGCCCACCGGGTGAATTGCTGGGATTTTTCGGGGCGACGGAGTACTCGGAGGTCTTCAAGAAGGTCAGCGACGAGGCCGACCTGTGGGCCGACCGCTTCCGCCACTCCGCCTACCACACCCGCTACTGCGGCGCCGCCTCCGGCCAGGGCCTCGACGGCCACACCGTCACCCCTCCCCCGGCGCCGCCCAAGCAGAGCACTGGACGGCAGTTCGCGATCCTGTCACGGCGGATGTTCTCGGTGATCCGCTCCGACAAGCTGGCCGCGCTGTCGATGATCGGCCTGCCGATCATCCTGGCGCTGATGACCCGGGTCGTGGAGGGTTCCGCGGGCCTGGCGCCACCCGGCGGCAAGATCGGGCGCAGCGAGGAGGCCGGAACCCTCCTGATCATCCTGGTGTTCGGGGCCGCGCTGATGGGCCTGATCGGCGCGATCCGGGAGATCGTCAAGGAAGGCCCCATCTACCGCCGCGAACGCTCGGTCGGCCTGTCACCGGTGGCGTACCTGCTGTCGAAGGCCGCCGTGCTGGGCGCGATCAACGTGGTGCAGGCGACCTTGTTCGTCACGCTGGCCATGATCGGCCGCAAGCCTCCCGCCGATCCGCTGATCTTCGGCTCCGGCAGCGTGGAGATCATCGTCGTGGTATCCGCGGTGGCCTTCACCTGCAGCCTGCTGGCCCTGCTGGTCAGCGCCCTGGTCAGCACCAACGAGCAGGCCATGCTGATCATGGTGGTGCTCGTGATGGCCCAGTTCGTCTTCATCGGCAAGCTGATCGAGGTCGTCGGCCGTACCGGCCTGGAGCAGCTCACCTGGCTCATCCCCACGCGCTGGGGCTACGCGGCCGCGGCGGCCACCACCAACCTGCAGAAGATCGACATCGCCAAGCCCAAGGACGCCCTCTGGGACCACGACCCGGCGGGCTGGCTCCGCTCGATGGCCGTCCTGATCCTCATGTCGGCGGTCCTGGCCCTGGCCACCCGCCTCGCCCTGCGCCGCTACGAGGCCAAGTCCCGCTGAACCACAAGGTCATCCCCGGCCAATAGTATGAAGTTCAACAAAAGCAATGAAAGGGCACGCAATGGACGTCGAGCAGACGGCCCTGCCGGGGATCGGACTGCGGCACGAGTTCACCACCCAGTCCGGAAGGCGGATCGGCATCGTCTCGCACCGCAGCGGGCGCCGGGACCTGGTGATCTACGACAAGAACGATCCGGACCAGGCGTGCGAGGCGGTCAAGCTCAACGACGAAGAGGCCGACGCCCTGTGCGAACTGCTCGGCGCCCCGCGCATCGTGCAGCGGCTCAACGAGCTCCACCGGCAGGTCGAGGGCCTGGTCAGCGTGCAGTTGCCGATCAGCGACGGCGGGCCGTACGCGGGCCGTCCCATGGGCGACACCCAGATGCGCACCCGCACGGGATCCTCCATCGTGGCCGTCGCGCGCGACGGCCGGGTGGTGGCCAGTCCCGGCCCGGACTTCGTGTTCGCCGCCGGTGACGTGGTCGTGGTCGTGGGCACTCCCGAGGGCACCTCGGCCGCCGCCGACATCCTGGCCGCGGGGTAGGCCCGCGGGTGCACGCAGGGATCCTTCTTCTCGAACTCGGTGCCGTCATCCTCGGTCTCGGCGTGCTCGGCGCGCTGGCCCTGCGCGGCGGCATCTCCCCCATTCCCCTCTACCTGATCGCGGGCCTGGCCTTCGGCACCGGCGGCATCCTGCCGCTGGCCACCAGCGAGGAGTTCATCCAGGTCGGCGCCGAACTCGGCGTCATCATGCTGCTGCTCACGCTGGGCCTGGAGTACAACGCCGACGAGCTGGTCACCAGCCTGCGCGGCAACCTGCGCGGCGGCCTCGTGGACCTGGTGCTCAACGCCGCGCCGGGAGCGATCGCCGCTCTGCTGCTCGGCTGGGGCCCCGTCGCGGCCGTCGCGATGGCGGGCGTCACCTACGCCACCTCCTCCGGCATCACCGCGAAGGTCCTGTCCGACCTGGGCTGGATCGGCAACCGGGAGACGCCCGTCGTCCTGTCGCTCCTGGTCTTCGAGGATCTGACGATGGCGCTCTACCTGCCCATCCTCACCGCGCTGCTGGCCGGCGCGAGCCTGCTGAGCGGGGCGGTGACGGTGGCGATCGCGCTGGCGACCGTGAGCGTGGTGCTCGTCTTCGCCCTCCGGTACGGCAAGCTCATCGAACGCTTCGTGGCCAGCCCCAACTCCGAGGTCCTCCTTCTGAAGGTCGTCGGTCTGGCACTCCTGGTCGCCGGGATCGCCCAGCAGCTCCAGGTGTCGGCGGCCGTCGGCGCGTTCCTGGTGGGCATCGCGCTGTCGGGGGAGCTGGCCGAAGGCGCGCGGGCGTTGCTGGAGCCGCTGCGCGACCTGTTCGCCGCCGTGTTCTTCGTCTTCTTCGGCCTGCAGACCGACCCGGCGGCGATCCTCCCCGTGGCCGGGCTGGCCGCGGCGCTCGCCCTGGTCAGCATGGTCACCAAGCTCCTGACCGGCGCCTACGCCGCCCGCCGCGCGGGCATCGCCAAGGCCGGTCAGGCGCGGGCGGGCATCGCGCTGATCCCGAGGGGCGAGTTCAACATCGTCATCGCGGGGCTCGCGGTGGCCGCCGGGGTCCATCCGGACCTCGGGCCGCTGGCCGCCGCGTACGTGCTCATCCTGGCGGCCTTCGGCCCGCTGGCGGCCAAGGCGGTGCAGCCGCTGATCACCGCGATCGCCCGCCGTACCTGATCCCGGGTGGGGGCGGCTACTCGTCGCCCTCCACCCGCATCACGCTGGCCACCGCGCGGACGATGTCGAGCTTGCGCAGCCCCTCCATCGTGGCGGTGAGCGCGGCGTCGGTGGCGCGGTGGCTGACGATCACCAGCTGGGCGTCGTCGCCGTGGCCCTCCTGCCGCACCGTCTGGATGGAGACGTCGTGGCGGGCGAACTCCTCCGCCACCCTGGCCAGCACGCCCGGCTTGTCGGCGACGTCGAGCGCCACGTGGCACCGGGTCACGGTCTCGCCCATGGGATGCACGGTCAGCGAGGCGTACGTGGACTCCTCCGGGCCGCGCGCCCCAGCCAGCCGGTTTCTGGCCACGGCCACCAGGTCGCCCAGGACCGCGGAGGCGGTGGGCGCGCCGCCGGCGCCGGCGCCGTAGAACATGAGCTGACCGGCCGACTCCGCCTCGACGAACACCGCGTTGTACGCCTCGCGCACGCCCGCCAGCGGGTGGGTGCGCGGGATCATCGCCGGGTGGACCCGTACGCCGACGCTCCGGCCGTCGTCGGAACGTGCGCAGATGGCCAGGAGCTTGATGACGTACCCCATGGCCTTGGCCGAGGCGACGTCGGTGGCGGTGATCTCGGTGATGCCCTCGCGGTGCACCTGCTCGGCGGTCACCCGGCTGTGGAAGGCGAGACCGGCGAGGATCGCGGCCTTGGCGGCGGCGTCGAAGCCCTCGACGTCGGCGGTGGGGTCGGCCTCCGCGTAGCCGAGCGCCTGCGCCTCCTCCAGCGCGTCGTTGAACGAGGCGCCCGTGGAGTCCATCTTGTCGAGGATGTAGTTGGTGGTGCCGTTGACGATGCCGAGCACGCGGTTGACGTGGTCGCCGGCCAGCGACTCGCGCAGCGGGCGCAGCAGCGGGATGGCCCCGGCCACGCTGGCCTCGAAGTAGAGGTCCCCGCCGCCGGCGCGGGCCGCCTCGTGGAGCGTGGAACCGTCCTCGGCCAGCAGCGCCTTGTTCGCGGTCACGACCGACTTGCCCTTGGACAGGGCGGCGACGATCAGCGAGCGCGCGGGCTCGATGCCGCCGATGACCTCGACGACGATGTCGACGTCCGCACGGGTGACGAGGGCCTCGGCGTCGGTGGTGAGCAGCGCGGGGTCGACGTCCACCTCGCGTTTACGCCCCAGCCTGCGTACGGCGACGCCGGCCAGCTCCAGCGGCGCCCCGATCCGGGCGGCCAGGTCGTCGGCCTGCTCACGCATGAGCCTGATGACCTGCGAGCCGACGACGCCGCATCCCAGCAGCGCGACCTTCACAGTTGCCCCCTCAGCAGATCGTCCTCGGTCTCGCCCCGCACGATCACCCGGGAGGCGCCGTCGGCGACGGCGACCACGGCGGGCCTGGGCAGATAGTTGTAGTTGCTGGCCAGCGACCGGCAGTAGGCGCCGGTGGCGGCCACCGCGATGAGGTCGCCCGGCGCGAGGTCGGCCGGGAGGTAGAAGTCCCTGATGACGATGTCGCCGCTCTCGCAGTGCTTGCCGACCAGGCGGCTGAGCATGGGCGCCGCGGTGCTCTCGCGGTTGGCCAGCACCGCGGTGTACTCGGCGCCGTAGAGCGCGGTGCGCACGTTGTCGCTCATGCCGCCGTCGACGCTGACGTAGGTGCGGATGCCCTCGACGTCCTTGACGGTGCCGACCTCGTAGAGCGTGATGCCGCCGGGGCCGACGATGGTGCGGCCCGGCTCGACGGTGAGGTTGGGCACGGGCAGCCCGGCGCCGGTGCAGACCTTGGCGACGATCTCGCGCAGGCCGTCGGCCAGTTCCTTGATGTCGGGGGCCTCGTCGCCTTCGACGTAGGCGATGCCGTAGCCGCCGCCGAGGTCGAGCTCGGGCAGCACGACGCCGTGCTCGTCCTTGATCCGCACGAGCAGGTCGGCCAGGCGGCGGGCGGCCACCTCGAAGCCGGCGGTGTCGACGATCTGCGAGCCGATGTGGGAGTGCAGGCCCACGAGTTCGAGCTGGGGCAGCGCCAGAATGCGGCGGACCGCTTCGGCGGCGGCGCCGGTGTTGAGCGACAGGCCGAACTTCTGGTCGTCGTGGGCGGTCGCGATGAACTCGTGGGTGTGCGCCTCGACGCCGGTGGTCACCCGGATCATGACCTTGGGCCGCTTGCCGAGCTCGTCGGCGAGGTAGCCGACCCTGGCGATCTCCTCGTAGGAGTCGACCACGATGTGCCCGACGCCGACCTCCAGGGCCCGGGTCAGCTCGGCGACGGACTTGTTGTTGCCGTGGAGCGTGATGCGCTCGGGCGGGAAGCCGACGCTGAGCGCGACGGCCAGCTCACCGCCGCTGGCCACGTCGAGGCCGAGCCCCTCGTCCCGCAACCACCGGACGATCTCCCTGCACAGGAACGCCTTCCCGGCATAGTGCACGTCGGAACCGGCGAAGGCGGTGGCGTAGTCGCGCATGCGCGAGCGCACGTCGGCCTCGTCGACGACGTAGAGCGGAGTGCCGTGCTCGGCGGCGAGGTCACGCACGTCGATGCCGCCGACCGTGAGCGCGCCCTCGGTCCTGCTCGACGTTCGCGGCCAGATCGCGGGATTGATCCGGTTGAGGTCGGCGGGCGCCAGCGGCGGGCGCTCGTGGGGCAGCATCTCGGCGTGCCGGTCCCCTGCGGGATGGGCGAATCGACTCACCCAAAAGAGGCTATCGGAACGCGGGATCGCGCCGGACACCGTGCCCACCTGTCGAGACACGATGTGCAGGAAATTGTAGAGTTTTTACACGTTTTCACGCCTTATGGAGTGAAATTTCAGATTCTGTCGGGTCCAGGAAGGACTTCCTGTACGGCCAGCGCCAGCCGCACCCGAGCGGTGTGCACCGGGGAGGCCGGTTCGTCCCCGACGGGCAGCGGCGCCGCGTGCTCATACGCGTCGTGGTAGGCCAGCGCGAGCCGTACCAGAAAGGCCGCCCACCCCGGCTCCGCGCTGACCCGGCGGCCGGGCAGCTCGGCCAGCACGCGCAGCACCGCACGATCCCGCGCCCCCGACAACCGCGCGGGCTCAAACCCACCAGACGCACCAAACCCACCAGACGCACCAAGCCCGCCAGACGCACCAGGAGCACCGGGTGCTCCAGGGACGCCGGACACTGCAGGGGCACCGGACGCTCCAAGGAGGCCGGGCGCTGCAGGGGCACCGGGCACTGCAGGAGCGCCGGGCACACCAGGGGCGCCAGGCATTCCAGGGGCGCCGGGCACTCCGAGGGCGGCGGCCTCGCGCGCCACGGCCACTGCTCTGGCGCGCGCATATTTCACGACAAATCCGGGGTTGTCCCACGTCAGCGGTGTCTCCGGCCACCCCTGGTCCGCCACCGCGAAGACCTCGGCCAGCACGTCGGCGGGCTCGGGCAGGACGATGCGCAGCAGCCCGTTCGGCAGCGCCACCGCCCCGGGCACGGACGCGGCCAGCTCACCCGGGTCCACCCGGCGGCGCAGCGCGGCGGCCGACAGGTAGACCGCCTCCCGCGTCCAGTCGCCCTCGGGCGCGGGCGGCTCGCCGAGAAGCTCCGCGAGCTGCCCGGGTGTCATCAGATGAGCGCGTGGGGCTCGGCGGAGCCGTACTCGATGAGCTGGGCGGCCCCCAGCAGCCAGCGGTCCTCGTCGCGCACGCGCACGTAGCCGAAGCGGTCGGCGGAGAAGACCTTCACCCCGTCCGTACGGCACTGCCGCATGAGCACCTCGTCCCACCCTTCGGTCAGGTCGGGGAAGCCCAGCTCGCGCAGCGCGTTGCGACGGCCCAGCAGGGTCGCCCCGGCGATCTCCGGCGTGTAGGTGTACTCGGCGTCCGGCTGCTTCAGCAGCGTGGCCTGGGCGTTGCGCAGGTGGGCGTAGAAGGCGGCCTTGCCCACGATGTCGGCGGTGCCGAACAGGAAGGCACGGCCGAGGTCGGACAGGTAGTGCATGCCGTAGACGTCGCGCGGGTCCATGACCGCGACCAGGTCGGCCTCACACAGGTCGAGCCCGTGGTTGAGCATGCCGCCCGTGGACACCGCCGGGTCGAGGTCGCGGAAGACGACCTCGGCATCCTTGATCACGTCGCGGGCGCGCTCCTCCGCGCCGGGCGGGCCGAACAGGATCAGCTGCGTGACCCCGCTCTGCCTGGCGACCTGGGCGAGCGCGTGCTCCAGCAGCGCCGCGTCGGTGACCGGCAGGATCACCGAGACGTTCAGCGTCGCGCGGGCGCTGGGCAGGCCGATGCGCTCCAGCAGCTCGTCGACCCGCTCGGTCATCGTGCCGCCCGCGTAGGCGCGGCGCAGCGCGGCGTGCGCGCGGCGGGAGTCGGGCTCCGGGCCGATCGAGGTGCCGCAGGCGGCGATCTCCGACAGCCGCCATGTCGGCGTTCCGGGCGGCACGTCCACGGCGGCCGGCCAGCGGTAGGAGGTCAGCACGTCCGGATACGACAGGTGCGGCGGCAGCAACTGCTCCAGCGTGAGCACCCGGTCGACCCGGCCGCCCGACAGCGGCAGCGGGTTGTGCACCCTCGGCTGCACGCCGAACTGCAGCCGCGGCCAGCCGCTCGCCGTGTCGACGCTGAAGCGGTGCTCGAACAGGGCGGCGGCCGCGGCGAAGCCGGCGGGGTCGCCCTGGGTGTGCCAGAAGACCGTGCGGATGCCCCGCTCGGCGCACCAGGCCAGCAGCGCCCGCAGGCCCTCGCCCGGCTCGCCGGCGATCTCCTCGGCCCAGGGGCCCTCGGTGACCGACTCGACCACGAGCAGGTGGGGCACCTCCAGCGGCAGCACCCGGGCGAAGTCGCGCGGGGTGAAGCCGGTCGTCTGCCGCCACTCGTAGCGCAGCAGCGCCTCGGCGTGCGGGCCGGCGATGACGGCGGCCGTCAGGTGGGGGCGCGTGTTGGGGCCGGTCGGGATCCTGAACGGCTTCAGCCGGAACGAGGCGCCCTCTATCGTCCTGGTCGCGGCGGTGGCCTGGAAGGCGGCGCCGGGCCGCTCGGCCTTCTGGTCGGCGGCGGCGACCGGCTTGCGTTTGGGCGCGACCGGGCGCGGGGCGGCCTTGGCGGCGCCCTTGATGCCCTTGGCGAGCCGCACCGGGTTGGACTTGCCGGACTTCAGCGCGTCACCCAGCCGGTTCCAGCGGGCGACCTTGATGGAGGACAGCTTCCACTGCGCCACCTCGGCCTGATAGCGCTGCTCCGCCAGCTCCTTGCGCAGCCTCTCCGCGTCGGAACGCTCGTCGTCGAGCCGGTCCTCCAGCTCCGACACCTGCGCGGCCAGCGCCTTGGCCTCCTGCGCGCTCTGCTCGGCGGCGGCGAGCTTCGCCTGGGCCGTGTCCAGCAGCCGCGCCAGCTCGGCCGCGTGCTCGGCCTGGGCGACCGCGTCCCTCAGCGCTTTTCGCGTGCTTTCCAGCTCCGTCATCGGCCTTCCTCCGGCAGGCCAACGACAAAGTTGGCTCGCTCGCTGCGCTCGCTCACGAGGCCAAAGGATACCCTTCAACCGGTAAGCGGCAGGAAGGGATGGATCCGGTGCAGTTCAATGTGCGGCCCTACGTCTGCGGAGCCCTCGGCCGGATCGACCCCGCCGTCGCGGCGAAGCTGGCCGCCGCCGGCCCGCGCTGCCGCCCCGCGCTCCAGACCGCCCACGCGGCGCTGTTCAGCACCGCTCCCCTGCCGCCCTACCACCGCTCCGAGGGCGAGTTCGCCTTCTCCTGGGGCGAGCGCAAGCCGCCGGCCGGGGACACGTGGATGTCGGTCGCCGAGACCTACGAGACGCCCGGTCTCATCGGCGCGGGCGAGCGGGTCACGCTGCACGCGGGCGCGCTCGGGCTGGTCGACGTCTATTACGTACGGCTCGGCGACGCCGTCTACTTCTCCTCCCTGATCGCCCCCCTGCTCTCGCTGGTCCCGGTCGAGATCGACTGGGACGCGTGGGCCTCGATCCTGCAGGTGACCTTCCCGCTCGGGGAGGCGACGCCGTACCGGCAGATCAGGCGGCTGCCCGGCTCCAGCGCGCTGGTGTTCACGGGCGAGCGGCTGGCCACCGAGCGGCGGCTGCCGCGCTGGCTGCGGCGCGAGCCGTACGAGGCCTGGGCCGGCGCGGACGAGATCCTGGAAATCCTGCACGAGGTCTACAAGGACTACGAGGGCCGGCGGCTGCTGGTCCCGGTCAGCGGCGGCTACGACTCGCGGCTGCTGGCCAGTGTGGCCGTGGCGCGCGGCTTCGACGTGGAGTCCTGGACGACCAGCCCGGACGACGGCACCGACACCGACATCTCCTTCGCCCGCGCGATCACCCGCGAGCTGGGCATCCCGCACCGCGTGGTCACCCAGGATCCCGGCGCCTATCCGGCCGACGCGCTGGAGGTGGCGCGCAGGCTCGAGTATCTGACGCCGCACCACGCCTGGTACGCGCCGTTCGCCAAGGAGGTGCACGGCGCCGGCCGCATCCTGGTGGACGGCCTGGCCGGCGGGCCGCTGCTGAAGAACTTCATGGTCAGCGGGGCGGCGCTGGAGGCCACCTCGCAGGCCGAGCGCTCGGCGGCGGTGCTGAGCTCGCTGTCGTTGGGCGCGCCGTCGCGGCCGTTCCTGTCGGAGCCGGCGGCGGCCTGGATGGCGCAGACCGTGGGCGAGCAGTTCGCCGAGTCCACCTCGATGCTCCACGGGCATCGGGCGGAGCTGCCGCTGTCGGTGCTGCACACGCGTACGGTGCGGGGCATCGCCCGTTCGGCGGTGAACCTGGTGGGGCCTGAGGCCTCGTTCGCGGCGCCGTTCATCCATCCGGAGTTCTTCGACGCGGCGCTGTCGGTGGGCGTGGCCCGCAAGGACAAGGGGCGCTTCTACCGCGAGCTGCTCCACGCGGCCAGCCCGCGCGTGGCCGCGCTGCCGTCCACGAACGTCGTCAAGCAGCCGCTTCAGCGGGTGCCGCTGCGCTCGACCGGGGCGCCGGCCCGCGCGTACTCGCACCGGATGCTGGCCACGGTGGCCGAGCGGGTGCCCGGCCTGCTGTCGGAGGACCTGCACGAGGTGATCGGCGGCGGGCCCGACGCGCTAACGCGGTTCAACGGCTGGAACGACCGGTTCTGGGTGCGCGGTCTGGTGCTGTTCGGCGCCTGGCTGCGCGATTACGGGCATGACCTGGGTGAACTGGAAGCGCCGTTCTAGCGAACGCTAAGTAACGTCGCGATTACACCGCGATCTCGTGGGTATTACATGCGGCACAGCACAAGCGGGTTCCGGAAGGCCGACGGGCTGGTAGTGTTCGGCCCGTAAGCGCCGCGAACAAGCGGGCACCGGGTCACAAATCCGGGCTCGCTAAGGGCATGGGGTTCGCAGGGATGACGACTCCAGGCGGCGCGGTCACCACAAAACGCCGGGGTATCCGGTGACTTCGTCCTGCCCACATCTCCTTCTGTGAGCGACACATGATCAACGCATCCCCAACACCTGAGCAGGTGCCCGAGACGTTCGTCTCGGAGGACCCGCACTGGTACAAGCGGGCTGTTTTCTATGAGGTCCTCGTCCGAGGTTTCAAGGACTCCAACGGCGACGGCACCGGAGACCTGCGCGGTCTGGTCGAGAAGCTCGACTACGTGCAGTGGCTCGGTGTCGACTGCCTTTGGCTGCTGCCCTTGTACGAGTCGCCGCTGCGCGATGGCGGATATGACATCTCCGACTACATGAAGATCCTTCCGGACTTCGGGGACCTCGGGGACTTCGTCCAGCTCATCGAGTCGGCGCACGCCCGTGGGCTACGCATCATCACCGACCTGGTGATGAACCACACCAGTGACCGGCATCCGTGGTTCCAGGCCTCCCGGCACGATCCCGAGGGGCCCTTCGGCGACTTCTACGTCTGGTCCGACGAACCCACCGGGTACCCCGACGCGCCGATCATCTTCATCGGCGCCGAGGAGTCCAACTGGACCTACGACCCGGTGCGCAAGCAGTACTACTGGCACCGCTTCTTCCACCACCAGCCGGACCTGAACTACGACAACCCGGCCGTCCAGGAGGCGATGCTGGAGGTCCTGCGCTTCTGGCTGGACCTGGGCATCGACGGCTTCCGCCTGGACGCGGTGCCGTACCTGTTCGAGCGCGAGGGCACGGGGTGCTCCGGCCTGCCGGAGACGCACGCCTACCTCAAGAAGGTGCGCGCCGAGGTGGACCGCCTCTACCCCGACCGCGTCCTGCTGGCCGAGGCCAACGGCTGGCCGGAGGACGTGGTGGAGTACTTCGGCGACCCCACCACCGGGGGTGACGAATGCCACATGGCCTTCCACTTCCCGCTGATGCCGCGCATCTACATGGCGGTCAAGAAGGAGGCCCGCGAGCCGATCTCCGAGATCATGTCGCGGACCCCCAAGCTGCCCGACAGCGCCCAGTGGGGCATCTTCCTCCGCAACCACGACGAGCTCACGCTCGAGACGGTGACCGAGGAAGAGCGCGACTACATGCACAACGAGTACGCCAAGGACCCGCGCATGCGCGCCTACCTCGGCATCCGGCGGCGCCTGGCGCCGCTGCTCGACAACGACCGCGACATGATCGAGCTCTTCCACGCCCTGCTGCTGTCGCTGCCCGGCTCGCCCGTCATGTACTACGGCGACGAGATCGGCATGGGCGACAACATCTGGCTGGAGGACCGCGACTCGGTCCGCACCCCGATGCAGTGGAGCCCCGACCGTAACGCCGGCTTCTCCAACGCCGACCCCGGGCGGCTCTACCTGCCCGCGGTGATGGACCCGATCTACGGCTACCAGGCGGTCAACGTCGAGGCGCAGCAAAAGCACGAGGGCTCACTGCTGCACTTCACGCGCCGCATGCTGCAGATCCGGCGCAACCACCCGGTCTTCGGCACCGGCGCGTACACCGAGATGTGGTCGTCGAACTCCAGCGTGTTGACGTTCGTCCGGGAAGAGGGCGACGACCTCATGCTGTGCGTGAACAACCTGTCGAAGTTTCCGCAGCCGGTCGAGCTCGACCTGCGCCGCTTCAAGGGCATGACCCCGGTGGAGGCGCGCGGCGGCGTGCCGTTCCCGCAGATCGGCGACCTGCCGTACCTGCTGACACTGCCGGGCCACGGCTTCTACTGGTTCGCCCTGAAACACATGTGATCGCTCAGCGGGCGGTGACGGGTACTTGGGCCCGTGCCGCCCGTCTGGCGGGGATCAGTGCCACCGCCAGCGCCGCGCCCACCGCCACCAGCACCGCGAGCACGAGTGTGGTGGCCGAGGGCGGGCGGCCGATGCCGGCGCCCACGCCGCTGGTGTGACCCTGCAGGTCGATCAGGCCCGTCACCACCGAGGCGCCCACGGCGGTGCCCGCGAGCACGCCCAGGATCACCAGCAGCCCGGTCCCGGTCACCAGCGTGGCCATGAGCTGACGCGGAGTCAGGCCCATCGCCTTCAGCACCGCCAGGTCGAGCGCGTGGTCGCGCAGTCCGAGCGCGCTGGCGGTCAGCAGGTTCGCCAGGCCGATCAGCGACAGCACGAAGATGAGCGCCACGATCAGCACCCGGATGACCGTCAGCCGCTCGGCCGGGTTCACCACGCGCTGCACGTCGAGCCCCTCGCCGGAGACGGCGAGCAGCCGCGTGCGCACCTCCCCCGCGTCCGCGCCGTCCTTCAGCACCAGCGCGTAGAACTCCGGCGGCACCGTGTCCTTGGCCGCGAGGCTGTCCAGGCCGACCGAGAGCACCTCGCCGTCCAGGTCGGGCTCCACGGTCCTGCCGACGATGCGCACGATGAGCGGCGAGTCGCCGACCGTCAGCCGCACCCGGTCGCCGATCTTGGCCCGCAGCAGGTCGAGCAGCCCCTGCCCGGCGACGGCCTCGCCAGGCTGGGCGTACATGCGGCCCTCCACCACCGGGAAGGGGTACGGCTGCGCCGAGTTGCCGATCGCCCGCACCCGCACCGACCTGGCCTGACCCGGGGCCAGAGCGTTGACGTCGGCGCCCTGGTAGACGGTGGCCACGCCGCGGTCGGCCTTGGCCAGGCGCTCCGCCGAGGCCGACTCCAGCTTGCCGGGACGGACGTGGAGGGCGGCGTGCTGGCCGACCTGGGCGGGGTTGCGCTGGAAGTTGTCGAGGGTGGACCACACACCCAGGCCGATGGTGATCATCATCATGGGTACGGCCAGGCCGAACACGGTCATGAACGCGGGCACGCGGCGGGTGAACGCGTCGCGGGTGCCCAGGACGAGGGCGGGCGGGAGCCGTACCAGGAGGGCCAGGCGCGCCAGACGTGACAGGTGGCCCCGTGGCGGCGCGGAGGGGGCGGCGGGGATCGGCGGGGTGCGGCCGCCGCGCCAGGCGGGCAGGCCGACGGCGGCCAGCACGACCAGGGCGGTGCCCGCGACGATGAGCAGCACAGGCGCCGGGGCGATCGCCGAGGGGCCGAGCACGACGGCGATCACCGCCACGCCCGCGACGGTGCCGAGCGCGACGCCGACCAGGCCGAGCGCCCCGTGTTCGACCATGAGGAGGCCGGACACCTGCGCCCGGGTGAACCCCATGGACTTCAGCGTCGCCAGGTCACGCAGCTGGCCGAGCACCCGGCCGCCGGCGGCGTTGGCCAGCGCCAGCGCGGCGGCGACCAGCCCCACCACGCCGAACAACGCCAGCAGCGTGCCCAGGAGCCGGTTGTCGAGCTCCATGGCGGCCCTGACCTGCCGCCAGGTGTAGACGCGCTGGAGCTTGTCCTCCAGCATGACCACGACCCGCTGGGAGACGACCTGGGTGGCCTCGGGGTCGGTCAGGCGCAGGCCGGTCACGTACTCGCTGCGGCCCAGCGCGGGCTCGATGCGGTCGAGCAGGTCGGGCAGCACCCAGGCCAGGCCGGGCGTCCACTCGGGGTAGAAGCCCTGCTCGGCGGTGTCGGCGATGCCGCGGACGTAGAGCGTGTGGCGGGCGCCGCTGAGCGCGGTCACGGTGACCGGCGCGCCGAGCCGCAGCCCCAGCTCACGCGCGAACGAGCGCTCGACCACGACGCCGTCGAGCTGGCCCTGGTCGAGCCAGCGGCCCTCGGCCACGACCGGGTGCGCCACCTCGGGCGCCGCGGCGGGCAGCGCGCGCAGCGCCGCGGGCTCCTTCTTGCCGTCCTGCACGACGCTCACGGGCGCCGAGCGGTACGGCCCGGCCACCTGCGTGACCCCGTCGATCTCGCGCAGCCTGACCGCCTGGGGGACCTCCTGGGTGTGGATCCACACGTGGGCGCCGTCGGTCTGGGAGAACAGGCTGCGCCAGGGGTTGGTGCCCTCCTCCAGCAGCGTGGCGGCGGTGATCAGCGCGGCGACGATCCCGGCGACGGCCAGGACGGTCAGGACGGCCTGCCCGCGCCTGGCCCGCAGGTCCGCCCTGACCCATCGGTTGCCGGCGTGTCTCATGGTCGCGCCTCCGGCGCGACGGCCAGAACGCTCACCTGAGCTCGATGACCTCTCCGGCGTTGCCCGTGCGGCGCCTGGCGATCCGGCCGTCGTCGACGATCTCGCCGTCGAGCAGGGACACCACGCGGTCGGCAAGGCTGGCGACGCGGGCGTCGTGGGTGACCATGACGATCGTCTGGCCGTCCTTGTGCACCTGCCCGAGCAGGCGCAGCACGTCGCGCGTGTTGCGGCTGTCGAGGTTGCCCGTGGGCTCGTCGGCCAGCAGCACCGTGGGCTGGTTGGCCAGGGCCCTGGCCAGCGCGACCCGCTGCTGCTCGCCGCCGGACAGCTGGCCGGGCGCGGCGTCGGCGCGCTCGGCGAGGTTGAGCGCGCCGAGCAGCTCCTCCCTGCGCTCGCGGGCCTCGCCGGGCGTGGCCCCTGCCAGCAGGGCGGGCAGTTCGA
The DNA here is from genome assembly GCF_044457345.1 of Nonomuraea sp. NPDC050547. Lineage (NCBI taxonomy): Bacteria > Bacillati > Actinomycetota > Actinomycetes > Streptosporangiales > Streptosporangiaceae > Nonomuraea > Nonomuraea sp. NPDC050547. The sequence continues at coordinate 277,814 of NZ_JBITGW010000004.1, read as the reverse complement.
CGTTGTCGGCGACGGTCATGCTGGCGACCAGGTTGAAGAACTGGAAGACGAAGCCGATCTGGCGGCGCCGCAGCACCGCCCACGCCGACTCCGACAGCGTGTCCACGCGCTTGCCGCCGAGCCAGATCTCGCCGCTGGTGCGGGTGTCGAGCCCGCCCAGCATGTGCACGAGCGTCGACTTCCCCGACCCGGACGGGCCCATGATGACGACGAACTCGCCCTCGTCCACCTGCAGGTCCACACCGCGTACGGCGGGCACGGGCACCCCGCCGTTCGAGTAGATCTTGACCAGGTTGACGGTTTTCACAAGGGTCATATCAGGTCCTCCTGGCAGCGCTGCAGCCAGTCGAGGTCGGCCTGCAGGTGCAGCATGGCTCCCTCGATCAGCAGCGTAGCGACCCGGTTGGCCGGGTCCGTACGCTCCAGGAGGTCGTTGAGGTCGCGCATCAGCGCGAGATAGTGCCGGCGCTGGCGGCTGATCAGCGCCATCTGGTCGGAGATCCCGGTGAGCGGCGCGAGCACGAGCTTCATGAAGAACTCGTCGCGCACGCGCGGGCCCTCGGTCGGCTCGTCCACCCACTGCGTCAGGGCCTCCCGGCCTTCCGCGGTCAGATAGTAGACCTTCTTGTTGGGCCGGTTGGACTGCTCGACGTCAACCGCCCTGACCAGCCCGTCCTTCTCCAGCCGGCCGAGTGTCACATAGATCTGGCCGATGTTGGGAGAGGGGTAGGCGCTGCCGAAGGTCAGCTCCAGGGCCTGTTTGAGCTCATACCCATGGGCAGGCTCCTTGGCCAGGAGCGCCAACAGGTGCAGCCGCACTGCCCCACCTCCCGTACGTTACGCATGCGTTACGGAGATAACCGTTGACCATCAGATTACAGGTGTGCATAACATGAATGCATCTACCTAACACGTATGTAATCCTAGAAACGTGGAGGTAACAACGTGCGTCGTTTGATGCCGGTGCTGCTTGCCGCTCTGCTGACGGCAGGATGCGCCGCGTCCGGCGACGACGGCGGCGGCGAGCCGGAGACGGGCGGGATCGGCCCGATCACCTTCGCCGTCGGGCGCGAGGGCACGACGTACTTGCAGCCACTGCTGGATCGCTGGAACCAGGCCCACCCGGCCGAGAAGGTGACGCTGATCGAGCTGCCAGAAGCGGCGGACGAACAGCGTGCCCAGATGGTCTCCAACCTTCAGGCACGCAGCGACAGGTATGACGTGCTCGTCCTGGACGTCGTGTGGACCGCGGAGTTCGCGGACAACGGCTGGATCATCCCCTTGGAGCGCGGGGCCTTCCCGCTCGACAAGTTCCTGCCGCCGGTCGTGGACACAGCGGTGTACAACGGCAAGCTCTGGGCAGTGCCGTACACGAGCAATGCGGGGTTGTTGTTTTACCGCTCTGACCTGGTGAAAAAGCCGCCCAAGACCTGGGCGGACCTCCGGCGGCGGGCGCTTGATGTAACGAAAAAACACAATATTGGTGGCTATGCCGGGCAGTTCCTTGCGTACGAGGGGCTGACCGTGAACTTCTCCGAGGCCGTGGGCGGGCAGATCCTCAGCACCGACGGCCAGGAGGTGACGCTCGACAGCGCCAAGGCCAAGGCCGCTCTCGGCTTCCTCGCCCAGGGACTTCGCGAGGGCTGGATCCCGGACGACGCGCTGTCGTACAAGGAAGAGGAGTCGCGGCTCGCCTTCCAGAACGGCGACCTGGCCTTCGCCCGCAACTGGCCGCACGCCTACGGCTCCGCCAAGGCCCAGCTCGGCGACCGGTTCGCGGTCACCAGGCTGCCGGGCCAGAACGGGCCGGGCACCAGTGCCCTGGGCGGCCAGAACCTGGCCGTCAGCGCCTACTCCAGGCATCCGAAGACCGCCCGCGACTTCATCCACTACTTCACCAGCATGGAGACCCAGCGCCGGGTCCTGTCGGAAGGCTCCTTCCCGCCGGTGTGGACCGAGCTCTACGACGACCCCGAGCTGATCGAGCAGTTCCCTTATCTCCCGGTGCTCAAAGAGAGCATCCTGGCCGCCAAGCCGCGGCCGGTCAGCGCCAACTACAACCAGCTGAGCCTGGTGATCGCCAGTTCGGTCGCCAAGGCGCTCAGCCCGCCGTTCCCCGAGCCGAGCGACGCGGTCGTGGACTCGTTGAAGGCGGATCTGACGGAGTCATTGTCGACTCAGTGAGGCAAGACATGAGAAAGACAGCCATCGTCCTGGCAGGGCTCGCGGTCGCGGTCTCGGCCTGTGGCAACGCGCCGACGACCACCCCCACGCAGCCCGCCGGCACCGGCGCCGCCACCTCCGGCGGCGCGAAGCCCCTCCAGGGCCAGAAGATCGAAGTCGCCGCCAAGTGGACCAGCGACGAGGAGAAGTCCTTCCGCCAGGTGCTGAAGGCCTTCTCCGACAAGACCGGCGCCGAGGTGACCTACGCCTCCACCGGTGAGGACACCGGCGCGTACCTCGGCCCGCGCATCAAGGGCGGCAGCCCGCCCGACATCGCGATCCTGCCCCAGCCGGGCCTGGTCCAGCAGTACTCCGACGACAAGGCGCTCAAGCCCCTCACGCCCGAGGTCATCAGCCAGATCGACACGAACTACACCCCGTACTGGAAGGAGCTCGGCTCCGCGGGCGGCCAGGTGTACGGCGTGATGGTGAAGGCCGCGCACAAGTCGCTGGTGTGGTACCGCACGGCCACCTTCGAGGAGGCCGGCGTCCAGCCGCCCACCAACTGGGACGAGCTGCTCAAGGCCGCGCAGACCATCGCCGACTCCGGCACCGCTCCCTTCTCCTTCTGCGGCGCCTCCGGCTGGACCCTGACCGACCTGTTCGAGAACGTCTACCTCAGCAGCGCCGGCCCGGAGAACTACGACAAGCTCTCCAAGCACGAGATCCCGTGGACCGACCCCTCCGTCACCACGGCGCTGGAGAAGATGGCGCAGATCATGACCAAGAAGGAGTTCGTCCTCGACGGCAACTCCGGCGCCCTGCAGACGCAGTTCCCCGACTGCGTCACCAAGGTCTACGACCAGAAGAAGGCCGCCATGATCATCGAGGCGGACTTCGTGGCCACTCCGGTCGCCCAGTCCGGCGAGAAGGTCGGCGAGGGCGCCAAGACCTTCCCCTTCCCCAAGGTCGGCGAGACCAGCCCGGTCGTGCTCGGCGGCGACATCGCGGTCGCGCTCAAGGACACCCCCGGCGCCATGGCGCTGCTGGAGTTCCTGGCCTCCAAGGAAGGCGGCGAGATCTGGGCGAAGCTGCCCGGCTACCTGTCGCCCAACAAGAACGTCTCCCCCGACAACTACCCGGACGAGCTGACCAAGCAGCTCGGCCAGACCATCGTCTCGGCCGGTGACGCCGTCCGCTACGACATGTCCGACCTCGCCCCCAGCGCCTTCGGCGCCACCGACGGCAAGGGCGAGTGGAAGGTCCTGCAGGACTTCCTGCGCAACCCCGCCGACGTCAAGGGCGCTCAGGCGAAGCTCGAAGAAGAAGCCAAGAAGGCCTGGAAGTAGAGAGGTTAGGCCGTGACCGAACGGTTGGACGGCCCGCAGGCCCCGTCGCAGGACGGGGCCGCCTCCTCACGGGCTGACACCCCCAAGAAATTCCGCCTCGGCCCTTCCCCCACGATCGCCGTCGTCTTCTTGCTGCCGGCCGCGATCCTGCTGGGAATCTGGGTGGTCTACCCGATCGTCTACTCGATCTTCCGCAGCCTCTTCGACGCCTCGGGCAGCGTGTTCGTGGGCGTGGAGAACTTCACCACGATCTTCACCGACCGCGGCACGCTGGTCACCATCAGGAACAACCTGATCTGGGTGATCGTCGCGCCGATCCTGGTCACCGTGCTCGGCCTGCTCTTCGCGGTGCTGACCGAGCGCATCAAGTGGTCCACGGCGTTCAAGCTGATCGTCTTCATGCCGATGGCGGTCTCGCTGATGGCCGCCGGCGTCATCTTCCGCCTGGTCTACGAGCAGGACCCCGACAAGGGCCTGGCCAACGCGGTGCTCACCACCGTGAACGACACGTTCTCCTCCAGCCGGGGCTACCCGGACGCCCGCCCCCGCGAGGGCGACGCCTCTCCGGTCGCGGCCAAGGACGGCGGGGTCGCCACCAAGCAGCCCGCGCAGGCGGGCCAGCCGGTGCTCATCCCGCTGGTCGGCATCAAGGCCAACACGATGCCCACCAACGCCGCCCCCGCGCTCGCCAGCCCGCCGCCGGGCGCGCTGTCCGGGACGGTCTGGTTCGACTTCACCCCGGGCGGCCAGGGCACGAGCGGCGCCGTCGATCCCCAGGAGAAGGGCCTGCCCGGCCTGACCGTCGAGGCGGTCAAGGACGGCCAGGTCGCCGCGACGACCACCACCGCCGACAACGGATCCTTCCGTTTCGACGGGCTGGCCGCCGGCTCCTATGAGGTACGGCTCCCGCAGACCAACTTCACCGCCCCCTACCGCGGCCTGAACTGGCTCGGCGAAGCCCTCATCACCCCCGCGATCATCGGCGCGTTCGTCTGGGTCTGGGCCGGATTCGCGATGGTCCTCATCTCGGCCGGACTCGCGGCCATCCCGCGCGACGCCCTGGAGGCCGCACGCATCGACGGAGCCACGGAGTGGCAGGTGTTCCGCAGGATCACCATCCCGCTCCTGTCCCCGGTGCTGCTGGTCGTCTTCGTGACGATGATCATCAATACCTTGAAGGTGTTCGACCTGGTCTTCATCATCGCGCCGGCCTCGGTGCAGCCACAGTCGAACGTGATCGCGCTGGAGATGTGGCGCGTGTCGTTCGGCGGCGGCAACAACCAGGGCCTGGGCAGCGCGCTGGCGGTCTTCCTTCTGATCCTGGTCCTGCCCTTCATGATCATGAATGTCCGCAGGTTCAGAAGGGAGGAGCGCTGATGGCCACGGCGACCGCCACCGTTGAGCGGAGTGCCCAGGCGGGCGCCCCCAAGCGCGGGCTGCTCGGCCGGGGCGTGGACAAGGTGGGCGGCGGCGCCGTCCAGGTCGTGATGATCCTGATCGGCCTGTTCTGGCTGGTCCCGACGCTCGGCCTGCTGGTCGTGTCGATGCGCTCGGTCGCGGTCAACAACGCCGAGGGCTGGTGGACGATCTTCACCAAGCCCGCGGAACTCACCCTGGCCAACTACTCCAACCTGCTGGCCACCGGGTTCACCGCGTCGTTCTGGAACACCATCGCCATCACGGTGCCGACCACGGTCCTGGTCATCGGCATCGCGGCCATGGCCGCCTACGCGTTCGCGTGGATGGAGTTCCCCGGCCGCGACCTGCTGTTCCTCGTCGTCGTCGGCCTGCTCATCGTCCCCATCCAGGTCGCGCTCATCCCGATCGCCTCGTTCTACGGCAGCACCGGGATGTTCGGCTCGATCCCCAGCGTGGTGCTGTTCCACGTGGCCTTCGGCCTGCCGTTCGCGATCTTCCTGCTGCGCAACTTCTTCGTCGGCATCCCGGCGTCGTTGCTTGAGGCGGCGCGGATGGACGGGGCGCCGGAATGGAAGATCTTCGTCAGCATCGTCTTCCCCCTGGGCAAGCCGGCGATCGCCTCGCTGGGCATCTTCCAGTTCCTCTGGGTCTGGAACGACATGCTCATCGCCCTGGTCTTCGCCAACCCCGACTCCCAGCCGATGACCAAGGCCCTGCAGTCCCAGATGCGACAGTTCGGCAACAACATCGACATCCTGTCGTCAGGCGCCTTCCTGTCGCTGATCATCCCACTGATCCTCTTCTTCGCCTTCCAGCGCTACTTCGTGCAGGGCATGATGGCGGGTTCGGTCAAGTAGGGCTCTCCCCTGGGATCCGGGCCACCCGGATCCCAGGTGTGTGATCGTTTTGGTACCGCTTGTGCCCGCGTTTGCGGCGCAAGCCGTACCAGAGCTGGATAGGCTCAACGGCCATGGCAGGTCGTCCCCTGAACGAAGTCGTCGAGGCCGGTTGGGCCGCGGCGCTTGAGCCCGTTTCCGAGCGAATCTCCACCATGGGTGAGTTCCTCCGCAAGGAGATCGCCGAAGGCCGGCAATACCTCCCCGCGGGCGCGCACGTGCTGCGCGCCTTCAGCCAGCCCTTCGACGAGGTCAAGGTGCTGATCGTGGGCCAGGATCCCTATCCCACCCCGGGCCACCCCATCGGGCTGTCGTTCTCGGTCGCGGCCGACGTACGCCCGCTGCCGGGCAGCCTGCTCAACATCTACAAGGAGATGGAGAGCGACCTCGGCCTGCCCAGGCCCGCCAACGGCGATCTGACGCCGTGGGCCGAGCAGGGTGTGCTCCTGCTCAACAGGGTCCTGACCGTGATGCCGGGCAAGCCCGCCTCCCACCGCGGCAAGGGCTGGGAGGAGGTCACCGAGCAGGCCATTCGCGCTCTGGTCGCGCGTAGTAAGCCGATGGTGGCCATTCTGTGGGGCCGCGACGCCCGCAACCTCGCCCCGATGCTGGGTGACGTGCCGCGGATCGAGTCCGCGCACCCGTCTCCGCTCTCGGCGCGCAGCGGCTTCTTCGGCTCGCGGCCGTTCAGCCGCGCCAACGAGCTGCTGGTCCAGCAGGGCGCGGCGCCCGTGGAGTGGAAGCTCCCCTAACGCACCACGGCGAGGGCGCGCTTGCGCCGCCAGACGTTGTCGACGGCCAGTGCGCCGCCCTCGCTGAACGCGATCACCAGGCTGGCCGCGGCCAGCGTGAGGACGAACTCGTAGCCGCCCTTGTCGACGGCGAAGCCGTTCTGGAAGTGAACCAGGACGATGGCGCCGAGCATGTCGACGGCGAGCAGCGTGCCGACGACGGGCAGGGCCGCGCCCACGATGAGGGCGACGCCACCCCCCACCTCCAGGATCGCGACCAGCGGCGCGGCCACGCCGGGAAGCGGGACGCCGAGCGACTCGAAGAAGCCGGTCACGCCCGGGATCCCCATGACGGTGAACTTCTGCAGGCCGTGCACGAGGAACACGGCCCCGAGCACCACACGTCCGATCAGCAGGGAGAACGGCCGAATTTTTTCGATCATGTGAAGTCTCCTTTCCGGTCGTGGTCAAGCCTTCCGGTCCAGGCCGGGTGGCGGGACGGGCGCATGGTTGGTCTCCGATCATCCAAAAGGATGATCCGGGCACCGCACGCTCCTGGTACCAAGAAGGGATGAGCGTGCTTTCCCTGCGGCAGCCGATGACCTTCGAGGACGGTTTCCCGCGAGTCGTCCACCTGGGCTTTTATCTCACGATGGCGGCTTGTACCGTACGGATGCTCTCCTACGGCGGCGGCGTGTCGCAGCTCGACGTGATCAGGCTCGTCGCGGTGGCCGCTTTCTGCTCCCTTTATGCCGGCGGAGTCGCGTGGGCCAAGCCGGGACGGCAGCAGGTCGCCTGGGTGGGCGCCATGATCGTCGCCTGGACGCCGCTCACGCTGACCACGCCATGCTTCAGCTGGTCGGCGATCCCGCTGTTCTTCCTTGTGCTCATCGTGCTGCCGATGCGGCTGGCCGTACCCCTGGTGGGATATCTCGCGGCGGTCGCCGCGGTCGTCGGCGAGTTCCACGCGCGCACCAACTGGGACCCCGCCCCGCTCGTCGCGCCGATCGCGATCGCCACGATGAGCATGTTCAACTACCGCCGCCTCCACCACGAGAACGTCCGCCGCCAGGAGCTCATCGACGACCTCATGCGGGCGCGGGACGCGCTCGCGGAGTCCGAGCGCGCCGCCGGCGTCCTCCAGGAGCGGGTACGGCTCTCGCGCGAGATCCACGACACGCTCGCACAGGGCCTGTCCAGCATGCACATGCTGCTCAACGCCGCCGACCAGGAATGGGACGCCGACAACGGCAAGGCCCGCGCCCACGTGCGCCAGGCCGCGGTGGCCGCCCGCGAGAACCTCGCAGAAGCCAGGCGCTTCGTCCACGACCTGGCCCCGCCCGCCCTCGACGAACGTTCCCTCCCCGAAGCCCTCCGCAAGGTCGCCGACACCGTCCAGGTACGCGTGGAAGGCACACCACGCAAGCTCGACCCGGGTGTGGAGGGCGAACTCCTGCGCATCGCCCAGGGCGCCCTCGCCAACGCCGCCCAGCACGCCCGCGCCGGCACCGTCGTGGTCACGCTCACCTATCTGCCCGACACCGTCACCCTCGACGTCATGGACGACGGCGTCGGCTTCGACCCCGCCAGCCCCACCTCCGGCCGGGGCCGGGGCTACGGCCTGAAGGCCATCCGCCAGCGCGCCGAGTCACTCGGCGGCACGGCGACCGTGGACAGCGTGCCCGGCGAAGGCACCGTGGTGGCCGTGAAGGTGTACGCATGAGGATCCTGCTGGTCGACGACCACCCCGTGGTGCGGGCGGGCCTGGCCGCGATGCTCGCCGCACAGGAGGACTTCACCGTCGCCGGTGAAGCCGCCGACGGAGAGGAAGCGGTACGGCAGAGCGCCTACCTGGCCCCCGACCTCGTCCTCATGGACCTCCAGATGGGCGAGGGCATCGACGGCCTGGAGGCCACCCGGCAGATCGCCGCCCTGCCCGGGGCGCCCAAGGTGGTCGTGCTCACCACGTACGACTCCGACGCCGACATCCTGCGTGCCCTCGAAGCCGGTGCCGTCGGCTACCTGCTGAAGGAGTCGCCCCCCGAAGAGCTGTTCGCGGCCCTGCGCACCGCCGCGAGCGGCGAGACCGCCCTGTCGCCGCCCGTGGCGTCCCGGCTGGCCCAGCGCTTCCGCAGCCCCCAGCTCGCGCTCAGCCAGCGGGAGATCGAGATCCTCGAACTTCTGGCGGCCGGCCGTTCCAACCGTGAGATCAGCAAGGCCATGTTCATCAGCGAGGCCACCGTCAAGACGCATCTCGCCCACGTCTACGACAAGCTGGGCGTCGACAGCAGAACCGCGGCCGTCCGGTGCGCCGTGGAGCGGCGCCTGATCCGGCTGTAACCCGTAGAGTCAGCTCCATGAGTGATGAAGGTAAGTTCCTGCGTCTCACGGTCGAGCTGACCGTGGAGGTGCTCGACGTTGACGCGCTGCAGGCCGCGGCGCTGGGCGAGATCCGCCATGAGGACGCCGACCTCACCGACGAGGAGCGCAAGGAGCAGGCCGAGCTGGTCAACGCCGACGAGACCGGGGCCACGGCGCTGCAATGGCTGATCGAGCCGGACCACGTGCTGTCGCTGGTCAACCACATCGACGAGGTTGAGCCGCGGGAAGCCGTGCTGGGCGTGGAGCCGTCGGACGGGCTGAGTGAGGACGAGGAAGAGCACGACCACGAGCACTGAGCACACCCCGGGGAGCCGCCACTCACCAACGACCAGCGGCTCCCCACCACCCCCTTCCAGAGCTCTTCCCCACCCGACCCTCGGCCGCCCACCCCGGCACCTCCGGCTCACCCGCACCCGACCCCCGTCCCTCCCGCGCCGGGCTCTTCCTCCCCCGGGATTCCCATCCCCGCTTCACCCGCTTCCCTCCCTCCTACGCAGGGCTCTTCCCCCGGGCATCATGCGGCCGGGTACCACCCGGGTGCCGTCGAGAAGGTCTGGCGTTTGTAGGATCGGGAGCCTTCGGGCATGGCCGAGTTCGTGGGAGGTTGGTTCGTGATCGTCGCATTCTCCATCACGCCGCTGGGAGTGGGCGAAGGCGTCGCTGAGCCGGTGGCCCGTGCGGTCAAGGTGGTACGGGAGAGCGGACTCCCCAACCGGACAGACGCGATGTTCACCACGATCGAGGGCGAGTGGGACGAGGTGATGGCGGTCATCAAGCAGGCCGTCGACGCGGTGAAGGAAGTCGCGCCCCGGGTGAGCATCGTGCTGAAGGCCGACATCCGCGAAGGCGTCACCGACGGAATGACCAGCAAACTGGACTCCCTCGAACGCCACCTGGACTGAACCTCCCCCGACACCGTCGACCGGTGTGATCCCGCTGGCCGGTTGAGGTCCTTGGCCGGCCGGTGGTTCTTGGCCGGCTGGAGCCCGTTTTGGCTCGGGTTGGGGTTCTCGGCTTGCTGGAGCCCGTTGGCCCGGGTTGGGGTTCTTGGCTTGCTGGTGGTTCCTGGCCAGGTTGGGGGTCTTGGCTGGTTGGGGTTGACGGGGGTGGTGGATCTGGTCATATATATCCGGCTTTCCGGGGTATTCGGGGTTTTCTCGCTGCGCTGAGCGTGCTAGAAATCGCGAATGCGGACTCCCCTGGCGGTTCCGATCGTCATCGGAGCCTTCGCGCTGGCGTTCACGGCAAGCGCGGTGCTGGCGCTCGTCCAGGTGTTCACGGCCACCACCAGCGTCAACACGACCACCCCGGCGGACACGCTCTCCACGGCGCCCATCGACCTCTTCCCCACGTCGGCCCCGCCCTCCGGCGACACCTTCACCAACGTGCCATCACCGGACACCACCGGAGTCCCGCAGCCCGGCACCACCCAACCAGGCACACCTCAGACCGGATCCCCCCAAACGGGCGGCCCGCAGCAGGCCGTCCCGCAGAACGGGGTTCCGCAGAACGGCGTCCCCCAGGCGGGCCTGCCACAGACCGGTGCGCCGCAGGCAGGCGCACCACAAGCAGGCGCACCACAAGCTGGGGCGCCCCAGGCAGGCACGCCGCAGACTGGAACTCCGCAGGCTGGGGCGCCTCAGGCTGGCGTGCCGCAGAACGGTTCGCCTCTGGGCGGGGTTCCGCAGAACGGGATGTCTCGGGGTGGGTTTCCGGAGTCTGGGCCAGGTGGGCCCGATTCGGTGCCCGGCTTCTGAACCACCTGGCCGGTAGGCGGATCTCGTGACGGCGGCCCGCCCCTCGCGCGCCTCGTCAGTGTCTCCCTGGACGGGGCCCGGCCCCGTGCGGTGGGGGCGGCTGTGCCGTAAAGGATGGCGATCTTAACAAACCACCCACAAACGCGATATGTCTTGACCCGCCGCAACACGCGACATATCGTGTCCCTCGGACGCGCTAACGCGATATTACGCGAAGCCGAGCATCTCGGAGGTGGAAAGGGTGGACATGGAAGAGCGGGTGCCCGTTCTGGTGGTCGGTGCCGGGTATGCGGGGCTCAGTGCGGCGATGATGCTGGCGTGGCACGAGGTGCCGGTCATCCTGGTCGAACGGCATGCGAGCACGTCGATCCAGCCCAAAGCGTTCGGCGTGGGGCCGAGGGTGATGGAGCTGGTGCGGTCGGTGCCGGGGATCGAGTCGAGACTTACCAGCATCTGGGAGGGCATCGGCGACGAGATGCGCATCGCGATCGCCGGCAGCCTCACCGACCCCAACCCGAAGATCATCGTGGACACCTCCGAGGGCGACCTCGACTCTCTGATCGACATCACGCCGGTGCCGCAGGTGGGGGCGCCGCAGTCGGAGGTGGAGCGGGTGCTGCGGGCCAAGGCCGAGGAGTTCGGCGCCGACCTGCGCTTCTCCACCGAACTCATCTCCCTGGAGCAGGACGCTGACGGCGTCACCGCCGTGATCATGTCCGGCGACGCGGTGAGCACCATCCGCGCCGACTACGTCGTGGCCGCCGACGGCTACCGCAGCCCGTTGCGCACCGCCCTGGGCGTGCCGACCAGTGGCAAGGGCGAGCTGAACGAGATGTACTCGATCATGTTCGACGCCGACCTCACCGGCATCGTGCGCGACCGCGAGGTCACCCTCTGGTACCTGCAGTCACCTGACCTCACCGGCGCCATCATCACCGGCACCGGCGTCGGCAGCCACGTGTTCGGCGTCTACTACGACCCGGAGACCGACCCCGGCTTCACCGAGGAGCGGTGCCGCCAGCTGGTACGGCAGGCGGTAGGCATCCCCGATCTGGACGTCACCATCAAGGACACCACCAGCTTCGCCTTCGCCCACATCCTTGCCGATACCTACCGAGCGGGCCGCGTCTTCTTCGCCGGGGACGCCGCCCACACCATGCCGCCCACCGGCGGCCAGGGCGGCAGCACCGCGCTCCAGGACGGCATCGACCTCGCCTGGCGCCTGTGGCTCGTTCACACCGGCCAGGCCGGACCGGACTTCCTGGACACCTACGACGCCGAACGCCGCCCCATCGGCGCCCTGACGGCCGACGGCCAGCTGGCCAACCTGGCCTTCCGGATGCCGTCCGAGCAGACGCAGGGCTCTCCCCCGCCGATCGCGGACCCCTTCTCGGTCATGATCGGTTACCGCTACCACTCGACGGCGATCCTGACGGAACCCGGCGACGACCGCTCCATCCTGGAGGACCCCCGCACCGCCACCGCCCGCCCCGGCAGCCGCGCCCCCCACATGCTCCTCGACTGGGACGGCTACCCGATCTCTACGATCGACCTGTTCGGAACGGGCTTCGTCCTGCTGGTCGGGCCGAGCGGAAGGGCGTGGGAGACGGCGGCGCGCAAGATGAGCGACCGCCTGTCACTCCACCTCACCCCGCTGCCCATCGGCGGCGAGCTCAAGGACATGGACGGACAGTGGCAGGAGCGCTACGGCGTCGACGACACCGGCGCCGTCCTGGTCCGCCCGGACGGCTACGTCGCCTGGCGCGCCCCCTCCCTGCCGCCGTCCCCCGAAACCACCCTCCACGAAGCCCTCACCAAAATCCTCAGCCTCTAGCGCGACTCCCGGACCGCCACCGGGGAAGCCGCGCCGCCGGATGGGCCGCAAGGGACCAGGCAACGCTGAGCCCACGCATTCGCGAGCCACAGGCCGAGTGCGGTACGTCCCCCGAGTGGGAGGTCAGGAAGGGTGTTCGGCCACGGCGGCCCAGCCGAGAGGGGCGAAGCGGCTCAGGATGTGCGGGGAGATGAAGTGGTCGGGGGTCAGTACCTCGTAGGGGCCGAAGAAGCGGCGGATGTCCGGCACCGTGCGGGGGTAGACGCCTGAGCTGGCGCGGGAGTACACCTCGCGGACCGAGTCCGTGTCCGTGCTGCGCTTCTCCTGCATGGACATATGGGTGATCACCATGTGGCTGCCGGGCGGGAGCATGTCGCGGAGCTGGGCGACGTCGTCGTACGGGTCTTCGAGGAAGTGCAGGACGGCCACCATCAGCAACGCCACCGGCTCGTCGAAGTCGATCAGCGTGGTGGCGGCCACCTTGGCCCGGAGCGCCTCGGGTTCGCGCAGGTCGGCCTCGACCATGGCCACGGTGGGCGTGTTGGCGAGCAGGGCACGGCCGTGGACGCAGACGATCGGGTCGTTGTCGACGTAGACCGTGCGGGCCGTCTTGTCGACCGAGTGGGCCACCTCGTGAACGTTCCGCTGCGTGGGCAGGCCCGCCCCGATGTCGATGAACTGCCGGATCCCCGCCTCATCGGCGAGATACCGGACGGCGTTGCCGAGGAACTCGCGGTTGAGCCGGACGCCTTCCCGTGATTCGGGGAACGATTTGAGTATCTGCTCGGCGGCCTCACGGTCTGCGGCGAAATTGTCCTTGCCACCGAGCATGTAGTCATAGATCCGGGCGACGTTCGGCGTGTGGACGTCAATGCCCGCGGGAGCCCGCTCGCTCATCGTTCTCCTCCCGTGCCGGCCACGAGCACCGGCAACCACATTGGCGCAGAGACTATCGCACGCCACCCCGCCCATACCCTCGGCCCGGCCCACGACCGCACGACCCGGCCGCCCCAGACCCGGGTGGAGGTCGTGGCCGGGGCCGTACCGGATGGGTCAGGCCGCGGTAAGGTAGGTGACCGGGGTCGCGCCCTGGGTGGAGCAGAGCCAGTCGTTCAGGGTGCCGGTGAAGCCGGACGGCGGGCCCACCTTCAGGCAGGTGATCTGGCCGGAGCCGGGAGCGGGGCCGACCTTCAGGCGGCGGATCGAGCCGGGGCTCTCGCATGGGGTCAGGCGGACGCCGAACGACTGGCGGTCGGAGAACAGGGCGTGGTCGTGGATGCGCAGGTGGTCGTCGATGGTGCGTTCGCGGGCCTCGGGGTTGGCCGACAGGAAGACCAGGTGGTCGGTCAGGAGGCGCTGGGCCACGGCGCGCAGCAGGTTGACGGCGCACAGGTTGTGGGCGCAGGCGGCGCCGTCGAGGGTGATCTCGGGGAGGGCGAAGCGGCGCAGGCCCCGTGATGTCACGCGCAGGCAGTCGCAGGCGCGGGTGTCGGCGGGGTTCCAGGGTGGGCAGGTCGCCGTGTCGTGAACGTCCACGCTCCAGCCCAGCCAGTCGTCGGTCAGACGGAAAGAGGACGGTTCGCCGGCGCAGCGGGCGCAGGACGGCAGGGCGTAGCCGGCCAGCGGGTCCACGACCATGCCCGCGCACTCCTCGGCGATGGCTCGTGCGGCGGCCCTGGCGACCTGGAGGCTCGCCGGTAGTGCCTGTGGTGGCGCGGTGCTGGAGATCAGCACGTGCTGGCGGGTACGGCGCAGCAGACGGCGCTCGTCCTCGGTGAGGTCGACTCCGCCGGGCCGCCACTGGGCGGTGCTGTGGGTCAACGTCAGGCGCGGCGTGCCCAGCGCCGCCATCGCGGCTCTTCTGTGGGGTCTGCCCATGCGCCACGGCAGCATGCCCTCGATGTCGAAGCGCAGACGTTCGATGGCCACCACGAACAGGGCCGTCAGGGACGCGGGCACGGGGAAGGTGATCTGCACAGGGGGCCTCCGGATGAACGGTGAGGCCCTCAGAGTGCCGAGGCGCGGGTGCGGGAAGGGGACGCGAACGGGGTTCTGTGGAAAGGCCCCCGCCGTGGCAGCAGGGCTGTGGAAAAGCAAAGGGCCCCGGCCGGAGGAACCCGGCCAGGGCCCAGAGCAACCCGTCAGGAATTACTTCTTCAGCCCGACAGAGGTCCAGTCACGGTCCGAGAACCCGAACGCGCCGTAGTTGGCCAGCCCGGTCTTGGCGGCCACGATGTTCGGCCGCTGGAACAGCGGCAGCACACCGGCCTGGTCCCAGATCATCTGGTCCGCCTTGTTGCCGAGCTCAACGGCCTTGGCCGGGTCGATCTCGGAGGCGGCCGCGTCCATGGCGGCGTCCAGCTCGGCGGAACCCACGCGGGTGAAGTTGTTGTTGAACAGCTTCGAGTCCGGCGGGTTGCCGTACAGCTGGAACAGGTTGCCCAGCGGGAACGGCGTGCCCTCCCACACGAACGGCGTGACGTCGAAGTCGCCCTCGTTGATCCGGTCGAAGAACTTGTCGGGAACGGCCGCGTCCAGGGTCACCTTGACCCCGATCTCCTTGAGCATGGCCTGGGTGAGCTCACCCTCCTGCTTCGCCACGGCCAGGTCGGCCGAGTACATGAAGCGGATGTTCAGCTCCTTGCCGTCCTTCTTGCGGACGTCGCCCTCAAGCTTCCAACCGGCCGCGTCGAGCAGCTGCTTGGCCTTGTCGGGGTTGTAGGTGTTCAGCCCGCCCGAGTTGTCCTGGTAGCCCTTCTGGGTGTTCACGTAGACGTGGTTGTCCTGGGGCTGCATCGGCCAGTCGAGGCCCTGGAGGTCCGACTGGAGGATGGGCGTGCGGTTGATGCCCATGAAGATGGCGTGGCGGACGTTCTTGTCCTTCAGCGCCTCGGAGGCGCCGTTGAAGGTGAAGTGACGCCAGATCGGACCGGCGGCCTTGCGCATGTCGGCGCCGGCGACGTCCTTGGCCTGCTGGTACTTGGCGCCGTCGGCGCCGATGACCACGGCGTCGATCTCACCGTTGGCGAAGGCCGGAACGTGGCCGGACAGGTCGATGGCGCGGAAGACGACCGAGTCGAGCTTGGCCTTGCGGCCCCACCACTTGTCGTCGCGGACCGCGGTGACGGTCTTCGCGGTCTGGTCGATCTTGCCGAGCTTGAACGGCCCGGCGGTGACCGGGATCTTGTTCAGGTAGGCCTTGTTGAAGCCCTCGGGGGTCCCGTTGACCGACGCCGGGTAGAGCGGGCTGAACAGGCCCTGCCAGGCCGGCCAGACCTTCGAGAACTTGACGACGACGTCCTTGTCGGTGGCGCCCTTCTCCACCGACTCGATGCGGTCGTAACCGTCGGGCGAGGAGATCAGGTAGTCCTTGTTCTTGCCGTTCAGGGCCTTCCACTGAGCCTGGAAGTCCTTGTAGCTCATCGGCTCGCCGTCGGACCAGGTGGCCTTGTCGTTGATCTTGTAGGTGACGGTCTGCTTGCCGTCGACGACCTCGGACTTCCACTCGGAGATGTAGTCCGGGTTGTTGGTGACCTGCCCCTTTTCATCGGCGACGCTGATGAACGGCATCATCGGCGACATGGCGTCGCGGACGTCACCCTTGGTGCCCTGGGTCTGGCTGTAGTTCCACTGCGTCTGCCAGGACTGCAGCGCCAGCTTCACCGTGCCGCCGTCCGGGACCTGCTCGTACGGCGTCTCGTTGATGGACACCTCCGGCAGCGCGGCGGCCTGCTGCTGGGCCTGCTGCGACTGCTCGGCACTGGGCTTCTTGGCGTCGCTGCCGCCACCTCCGCCACAGGCCGCGACGGCCATGGCGAGGACGGCGAGTCCGGCCGCTGCCCGGTAACGAACCTTCACTTTTCCTCCTGATCGTCCGAGGCCGTGATGACCTCGATCTCCTCCGCGTAGTGGCAGGCGGCACCGTGGTCGACGGCGTTCGCGAGCCGAGCAACTGAGGGCTCTTCCTCCACACACCGCCGCCGCTCGGCCTCGCTGAGGCGGGCGAACTTGGGACAGCGGGTGCGGAACCGGCAACCCGATGGCGGGTCGGCCGGGCTGGGCAGGTCGCCTTCGAGCAGGATGCGCTTGCGTGTGCGCTCCATCTCGGGGTCGGGCAGCGGGATCGCTGACAGCAGCGCCTGCGTGTAGGGGTGGGCCGGGCGGTCGTAGACGTTCTCGACGGTGCCGATCTCGGCGATCCGGCCGAGGTACATGACGGCGACGCGGTCGGCGAGGTGCCGTACCACGGCCAGGTCGTGCGCCACGAACAGGTAGGACAGCCCGAGCGTGTTCTTCAGCTCCTCCAGCAGGTTGATGACACCGGCCTGGATGGAGACGTCGAGGGCGGAGACCGGCTCGTCGAGGACGAGCAGCTTGGGCTCCAGGGCGAGCGCGCGGGCGATGCCGATGCGCTGGCGCTGACCGCCGGAGAAGTGCTGCGGGTAGCGCTCTGCGTAGCTCGGGTCGAGGCCGACCAGCGTGAGCAGTTCCGCCACGCGCTGGTCGACGTTCTTGCGGCCGTGGGCGCGCAGCGGCTCGGCGACGATGTCGCCGACCGGCATGCGCGGGTCGAGCGCGGCCATCGGGTCCTGGAAGACGATCTGCAGGTCGCCGCGGAGCGCCTTGCGGTCCTCCTTGCCGAGCTTGCCGCTGTCCTTGCCGAGCACGACGATGCGGCCGCTCTGCGGCGGCTCAAGCTGCATGATCTGCTGGAGCGTGGTCGTCTTGCCGCAGCCCGACTCGCCGACCAGTGCCAGCGTCTCGCCCTCGGCGACGTCGAAGCTGATGCCGTCCACGGCGTGCACGGTGCCGACGCGGCGTTTGAAGACCGCGCCCTTCATCAGCGGGTAGTGCCGGATGAGGTCGTTGAGCTCCAGCACCGTGGCACGCCGCTCGCGCGGCACCCTCACCACGTCGCTCGGCGGGATCACCGGGACGGGGAAGACGTCGGCGCCGGTCAGACCCTTGTGCTCGATCTCGCGCGAGCGGATGCAGGCCACGTGCCGCCCGCCGCCGATCTCGGTGAGCGGCGGCTCCTCGTCGTCGCAGGCGTCGATCTTCATCGGGCAGCGCGGCGCGAACGGGCAGCCGGGCGGCAGCGCCGCCGGGGAGGGCGGGTTGCCCTCGATGGGGACCAGCGGCCCCTCCTCGCCGTCGATCCGCGGGATCGAAGCGAGAAGCCCCATCGTGTACGGCATGCGCGGCCGGTAGTAGATCTCGTCCACCGGCCCCTGCTCGACCGGCTTGCCCGCGTACATGACGAGCACCCGGTCGGCCATGCCCGCGATGACGCCCAGGTCGTGGGTGATCATCACGATGCCGGCGCCGGTCTCCCGCTGCGCGGTCTTGAGCACCTCCAGCACCTGGGCCTGGATCGTGACATCGAGGGCGGTGGTGGGCTCGTCGCAGATGAGCAGGTCGGGGTCGTTGGCGATGGCCATGGCGATCATCGCGCGCTGGCGCATGCCGCCGGAGAACTCGTGCGGGAACGACTTGGCCCGCACGCCGGGGTGCGGGATGCCGACCAGGTCGAGCAGTTCGACGGCCTTGCGCGCGGCCTTGTCCTTGCCCACCTTCTGGTGGATGCGGACGGCTTCCGCGATCTGGTCGCCGATCGTGTAGACGGGGGTGAAGGCCGACAGCGGATCCTGGAAGATCATGCTGATCGTCTTGCCGCGTACCTTGATCTGCTCGTCTTCCGACATGCCGAGCAGTTCGCGGCCGTGCAGCTTCACCGAGCCGCTGACCACGGCGTTGCGCGGCAGCAGGCCCATGACGGCCAGGGAGGTCACGGACTTGCCCGAGCCGGACTCGCCGACGATGCCGAGCACTTCTCCGCGTGAGACCGAGTAGTTCACGCCGCGGACGGCCTCGATGCCGCCGGGGAACGTGACGGTGAGGTCCTTCACCTCGAGGATGCTCATGAGGTGCTCCCGGGGTCGAGCGCGTCGCGCAGGCCGTCGCCGATCAGGTTGACGCTGAGCACCAGCGCCACCAGGAGGCCCGCGGGGAAGAGGAAGAGCCACGGATACGAGATGACCGTGCTGGTGCCGGAGCCGTCGGCGATCAGGGTGCCGAGGGAGACGTCGGGCGCCTGGACGCCGAAGCCGAAGAAGGACAGCGAGGTCTCGCCGATGATGGCGCCGCTGACGTTCAGCGTGGCGTCGATGATCAGGAGCGACGACAGGTTCGGCAGCACGTGCCGCAGGATGATCCGCCAGCCGGGGATGCCCATGTACCGGGCGGCCAGCACATATTCACGCTCGCGCAGCGACAGCGTCATGCTGCGGACCACCCGGGATGTGATCATCCATCCGAACAGCGCGAGCAGCAGGACGAACAGCAGCCAGGTGCCGCCCTTGAGCCGCGGCGAGAGGATGGCGATGATCAGGAAGCTGGGCAGGACCAGCAGCAGGTCGACGCCCCACATGAGGATGCGGTCGACCCAGCCGCCGAAGTAGCCGGCGGCGGCGCCGACGAGGGCGGCGAGGCCGGTGGAGATCAGCGCCACGAGGAAGCCGATGACGAGCGACTTCTGCAGGCCGCGCAGGGTGTTGGCGAAGACGTCGCCGCCGGTCTGCGTGGTGCCCCACCAGTGGTCGGGCCCCGGGGGCTGCATGAAGGCCATGAAGTCCTTGTCGGACCATTCGTAGGGGGCCACGAACGGGCCCACGTAGGCCAGGATCAGCAGGAGGAGCACGCCGATGAGGCCGTAGCGCGTCTGCTTGTTCTTGACCAGGCGTCGGAGAACGACCTTGCTACGCATCTGTTAGCTCACCCGGACTCGGGGGTCGAGGGCGGCGACCGCCAGGTCGGACAGGAAACCGGCCACGAGGACGCAGGCGGCCGCGAAGGTGCTGACCGCCGCGACGGAGTTCACGTCGTGCTGGTTGATCGAGTCGACCAGCCAGGCGCCCATGCCGTGCCAGCCGAAGATCTTCTCGGTGAACGTGGCACCGGTGAGCAGCGTGCCGAAGGCGAAGGCGAAGTAGGTCGCGGCGGGGATCAGCGCGGTGCGCAGCGCGTGCCTGAACAACGCGGTACGGCGCCGCAGCCCCTTGGCCATGGCCGTGCGGACGAAGTCCTGGCCGAGCACGTCGAGCATCATGTTCCGCTGGATCCGGCTGTAGAAGGCGATCTGGCCGAGGCACAGGGAGATCGTCGGCAGGATCAGGTGGACGAGCCGGTTGGCGAACTGGTCCCAGCCGGTCAGGCCGGGCGAGTATTCACCCACGAACTCGATCAGCTTCGATCCCGCGGCGTTGTTGAGCCCGGTCGCGGCGAGGATCAGCATCGTGGCCATGACGAAGACCGGCACCGCCATGATCACGAATGACGAGACGCCGATCACCCGGTCGCTGAGTTTGTACTGGCGTACCGCGGCGAAGGCGCCGATGAGCACGCCGAGCCCGGAGCCGAGGATCGTTCCGATCAGCAGGAGGCGCAAGCTGACGCCCATCCTGCGGCCCATCTCCTCGTTGACCGAGTCGCCTTCCCACGTCTGGCCGAAGTCGCCCTTGACCACCCCGGACGCCCACGTGCCGTACCGCTCGAGCAGCGGCTTCTTGGGGTTGAGGTTGTACTGGTCGAGCGTCTTGTCGATGGTCGCCTCGGGGACGGGAGGGTTACGTCCCTTGAAGTTGACCTGGGGGTTCAGACTCGACGCGGCGAGGAGGTAAGCCAGACTGGCCGCGATAGCGACCAAGATCACGTTGATCGCCAACCTGCGCAGCAGGTACTTGCCCATTACCCTCCGTTCGCGCTGAACGGGGGCCAGAAGGTCCTGGGGTGGAGTGTTCGCCCCCGCAACGAAAAGGCCGTTCCGCGTCGTGAGAAACCACTTGACGCATCAGTCACGGCCGAAGCGCAGAATATCTGGCGAAACGTAACAGTCCGCAACGGGGCAAAGTTACGGTCAGATTACTGAACGGTAGATCACCACCGACTGTCCAGGGATCAGTAAACCCTTCGGACCTGCGGAAACACGGTCATCCGCAGCCAAGATAACGGTGCCTCCACGGAGAGGCAGTGTCACAGAATCCGGACAAAAATTTACGATTACGCAAAGTGATCCCCGCCACAGGATCAGCCAGCGGTCAAGAGGTCCCACCTCTACGCGGACCCGGTCCAGACGGGGATCGGCGAGCTCGGGAAACGCCTTCCGCAGGGCGATGAGATCCCGGTACCAGCTCAGCAGCGTCCAGTGCTCTTCGTCCTTCAGCTCGCTCCAGTCGAGCTTGGACCGCTGGAACGCCTCCTCCGACGACGGGTCCGGCGCGTCCCAGTCGTACCCGAAACCCTCGAACTCCCGCGCCCTGCGCGCCGACTCGCCCTCGCGCAGCGAGGGCTCCACGTGGTCGGAGAAGAACAGGAACGGCGAGCGCGTCCCCCACTCCTCCCCCATGAACAGCATCGGCGTGTACGGCGAGGCCAGCAGCAACCCGGCCCCCAGCTTCAGCGCCGTCATCGGCAGCCGGTCGCCGGCGGGGCGGTTGCCGATCTGGTCGTGGTTCTGCAGGCAGCAGACGAAGCGGTGGCCCGGCACCCCGCGCGCCGAGGCGCCGTGGGAGCGGCCGCGGAAGGTGGAGTAGCCTCCGTCGTGCACGAATCCCGAGGTCAGTGCCTTGGCCAGCGACCGCAGGCCGGCGAAGTCGCCGTAGTAGCCGTGGTTCTCGCCGCTGACCGCGCAGTGCAGGGCGTGGTGGACGTCGTCGTTCCACTGCGCCGTCATGCCGAGGCCGCCGGCCTCCAGCGGCGTGACCATGCGCGGGTCGTTGAGGTCGGACTCGGCGATCAGCGACAGCGGGCGGCCGAGCGCGCACGACAGCGCGTCCACCTCCGCCGACAGCTCCGCCAGCAGATGCGTGGCGCGGCGGTCGTGCAGCGCGTGGACCGCGTCGAGCCGCAGCCCGTCCACGTGGTAGTCGCGCAGCCACTGCAGAGCGTTCTCGATGAAGTAGCGGCGTACCTCGTCCGACTGCGGGCCGTCCAGGTTGACCGCCTCGCCCCAGTAGCTGCCCTGGGTGCCGGTCAGGTACGGGCCGAACGGGTGCAGGAAGTTGCCCGACGGGCCGAGGTGGTTGTAGACCACGTCGAGCACGACGCCCAGACCCTTGCCGTGGCAGGCGTCCACGAACGACTTGAACCCGTCGGGCCCGCCGTAGGTCTCGTTGACCGCGTAGAGGTCGACGCCGTCGTAGCCCCAGTTGCGCCCGCCGGGCACCGGGACGATCGGCATGACCTCCACGAGGTCGACGCCCAGCTCGACCAGGTGGTCCAGCCGCTCGATCGCCGAGGCGAAGGTGCCCTCGGGGGTGAACGCGCCGATGTGCAGCTCGTAGATCACCGATCCGCGCAGGTCGCGGCCGGTCCAGTCGTGGTCGCTCCAGGTGTAGTGGGCGTGGTCGTAGACCATGCTGGGGCCGAAGATCCCCTCGGGCTGCCGCCGCGAGCGCGGATCGGGGTAGGGGCCGTCGCCGTCCAGCACGAAGGAGTACGGCGTGCCGTGCCCCGCCTCCGCCACCTCGGCGCCCCACCAGCCGTCCTTGCCCGCCCGCAACGGCCGCCGCCCCTCGGGCAGCTCGATCTCGACGGTCGTGGCACGAGGCGCCCACACGTCAAATCGCATCAGGTTCGCTCCAGCAAGGCGACGGGGTTGCGGCACAACAGGTGGGCCAGGGGGATGCGGCCGGTGTAGCGGCTGCCCGTCAGCAGGTCGTGCCAGGATCCCGGTGGCAGCATGAGCGTGGTGGCGGCCCAGCCGCCGCGGCGCGCCAGCCGTACGGGAAGGCGGGTGGCGACCGCGACCGCGACCGCTGCGTTTGATGGTCGCGCCCGCTTCCGAGCTCGTTGGCTCGTGCCTCGCTCTCTCCCTCCGAGCTCCTGCGCTCCGATGCAGCCGCGCGCGAAGGCGATCGCGTGCTCCTCCGCCTCGCCCGTCGCGAACAGCGGCAGGTACGGCGCGGCGGGCGGCAGCCGGCGGCGCAGGCGCAACGCCTGGCTGGTGAGCAGGAGCTTGGTGGCGTCCCAGGCGTTGGCGGGGCGGCGGCCGAAGTCGACGGGCCGCCGGTTGTCCGGGTCGACGAGGGAGAAGTCGGTCATCTCATTGCCCTGGTAGACGTCGGGGACGCCGGGCATCATGAGCTGCACGAGCTTGGCCCCTAGCGAGTTCGCCATCGCGTACGGCTCGATCTCCGCCGCGAACTCCCCCACCGGCAGCCGCGTCGCCTGGACGGCGAACTCGCGCAGCCCCTTCTCATATGCCGCATCCGGCCTGACCCAGGACGTCCTGGTCTTGGCCTCCCGCGCGGCCTTCAGCAGATGGGCGGCGAAGCGTTCCGGCGTGATCGGCCAGGCGCCGAGCAGGTTCTGCCAGGCCAGGTAGTCGAGGTGCGGGTCGAAGCTCAGCGCCGACGACCAGTCCGCCACCACCCGGGCCCACTCCTCGGGCATCTCCGACAGCACCGTCAGCCGGGCCCGCACGTCCTCCGAGCGCTTGGTGTCGTGCGTCGACAGCGTCGTCATCGTGTGCGGCCGCATCCCGGCGCAGAACTCGTGGAACTCCTTGACCTCGATCCCGAAGACGTCCGGCTCCCCGCCCACCTCGTTGAGCGCGGCGAGCGGATACCACCGGTACAGCGCCGTGTCCTCCACGCCCTTGGCCATGACCGGCCCGGTGCTCTGCTGGAACCTGGTGACCGCCTCGGCGGGGCCGTACAGGATCTTCTGGGCGAGTTCCCGCGTCTTCGGAGTGGCGATCTCCTCGATGAGCTCGACCGACGCGGGCGGCGGCGGCTCGCCCGGCGTCACGTAGGCGCGGTAGACCGGCATGGCGGCCAGCAACTCCGCGACCTCGGCCGGATCGGCGCCGGCGGCCCGCGCCAGCCGCCCGACCTCGGCGGTGAAGAACAGCTCGATGACCTCGCGCTTGGAGCGCGCGACCACCGCCCGGTAGTCGGCGCTCTGCCCGGTACGCCGGACGAACTGGCTGATGAGCGGATCGGCCCCGGCCGGGTCGACGAACAGGCGGGTGATCCGGTTCAGGACCTCGTATCCGGTCGTGCCGTCGCAGGCCCAGTCGTCCGGCAGCCGCTCCTCGCCGATGAGGATCTTCTCCACGACCGTCCACACGCCGCCGGAACGCCGGCGCAGCGACTCCAGGTAGCCGCGCGGGTCGGCCAGGCCGTCCGGATGGTCCACCCGCAGCCCTTCGACCAGCCCCTCGTCGAGCAGCCAGAAGATCACCTCATGGGTGGCGAACAGCACCGCGGGGTCCTCCACCCGCAGCCCGATCAGCGACGACACGTCGAAGAAGCGCCGGTAGCCGGGCCCCTCGGTGTAAGGAACCAGCCGGTAGTGCCCCGGATGGGGATACTCATGCTCGTAGTAGCGCAGCACGTCGCCGTCGACCTTGGGCTCGGCGCCGTCGCCCAGCACCGGCAGCGCGACCTTCCCGCCGGCCCACTCGATGTCGAACCAGTTCGCGTACGGCGAGGCCGTACCGTCCTTGAGAACTGACCGGAACTGCGCGTTCTCGGTGTTCATGTGGTTGGGCACGATGTCCATGACGATGGCCAGATCGTGCGCGGCCAGTTGCTCGGCCAGCTCGCGCAGGCCCGCCGCGCTGCCGAACTCCGCCCTGATGCTGGAGTGGTCGATGACGTCGTAGCCGTGCAGCGAGCCCGGCGTCGCCTGGAGGATCGGCGACAGGTACACATGGCTGACGCCCAGCTCCCGCAGGTACGGGGCGATCTCGGCCACCTGCGCGAAGCCGAAGTCCGGCGTGAGCTGTACGCGGTAGGTCGAGGTCGGCTTAGACACGGCGCAGCACCCGCACACTGCGGCCGGTCACGGCCACGCCCTCCCCGGCGCGGCACGTCGCCACACCCACGCTGATCGGCATCGCGGTATCGATCTCGGTCTGCCACATGTCGCCGTAATCCTTGGGGACGGTGAATCGGATGGTTTCGTGGTGCGCGTTGAACAGCAGCAGGAACGAGTCGTCCCTGATCGTGCGGCCTCGGCGGTCGGGCTCGGTGATGGCCTCGCCGTTCAGGAAGACCGCCAGCGACTTGGCGAAGCCGGCCTCCCAGTCGCCGTTGGTCATCTCCTCGCCCGCCGGGGTCAGCCAGGCGATGTCGGCCAGGCCGCGCACGGGCCGGCCGTAGAAGAAGCGCCGGCGGCGGAAGACCGGGTGCCGTCTGCGCAGTGCGGCCAGCCGCTGGGTGAACTCCAGCAGCAGCCAGTTCTCCCGCACGTCCGACCAGTCGACCCAGGTCAGCTCGTTGTCCTGGCAGTAGCCGTTGTTGTTGCCCTGCTGCGTGCGGCCCAGCTCGTCGCCGTGGGAGATCATCGGCACGCCCTGTGACAGGAAGAGCGTGGTCAGGAAGTTGCGCTTCTGCTGCTCGCGCAGCGCCTCGATCTGGGGCCCCGCCTGGCCCTCCGCGCCGCAGTTCCAGGAGCGGTTGTCGTCGGTGCCGTCGCGGTTGCCCTCCTGGTTGGCCTCGTTGTGCTTGTCGTTGTACGAGACCAGGTCCTGCAACGTGAACCCGTCGTGACAGGTGACGAAGTTGATCGAGGCGGCGGGGCGGCGGCTGTCGTCCTGGTAGAGGTCGCTGGAGCCGGTGAAGCGCGAGCCGAACTCGGGCAGCGTCGCCGGCTGCCCGCGCCACAGGTCGCGGATGGTGTCGCGGTAGCGGCCGTTCCACTCGGTCCAGCGGGAGGGGAAGTTGCCCACCTGGTACCCGCCGGGTCCGAGGTCCCAGGGCTCGGCGATCAGTTTGACCTGCGACAGCACCGGGTCCTGCTGCACCAGGTCGAAGAAGGCGCTCAGCCGGTCCACCTCGTGCAGTTCCCTGGCCAGCGTCGAGGCCAGGTCGAAGCGGAAGCCGTCCACGTGCATCTCGATCACCCAGTAGCGCAGCGAGTCCATGATCATCTGCAGGACGTGCGGGCTGCGCATGAACAGGCTGTTGCCGGTGCCGGTCGTGTCCAGGTAGTGGCGCGGGTCGCCGTCGGCCAGCCGGTAGTAGTGGGTGTTGTCGATGCCCTTGAAGCTCAGCGTGGGGCCCAGGTGGTTGCCCTCGGCCGTGTGGTTGTAGACCACGTCGAGGATGACCTCGATGTCCGCCTCGTGCAGCGCCCTGACCATCGCCTTGAACTCCAGCACCTGCCCGCCGCGCTGGCCCTGGCTGGAGTAGCGGTTGTGCGGGGCGAAGAACCCGATCGAGTTGTAGCCCCAGTAGTTGCTCAGCCCGCGCTGGCTCAGGAAGTCGTCGGTGACGAACTGGTGCACCGGCATCAGCTCCAGGGCGGTCACCCCGAGCTTCGTCAGGTGGTCGAGGATCTCCGGGTGGCCCAGGGCGGCGTAGGTCCCGCGGATCCGCTCGGGGATCTTCGGGTTGGTGATCGTCAGTCCCCGTACGTGCGCCTCGTAGATGACCGTGTCGTGGTACGGCGTCGCCGGTGGCCGGTCGTGACCCCATCCGAAGAACGGGTTGACCACCACCGACCTGGGCATGAACGGGGCGGAGTCCGCCTCGTTCATCGTCTCCGGGCGGCCGAACATGTACCCGTATACCGCCTCGTCCCAGGTCACCTCGCCCTCGATCGCCTTGGCGTACGGGTCCAGGAGGAGCTTGGCCGGGTTGCAGCGCAGGCCCCTGGCCGGGTCGTGGGGGCCGTGGACGCGGTAGCCGTACCGGTGGCCGGGTCCGATGCCGGGCAGGTACCCGTGCCAGACGAACCCGTCGCACTCGCTCAGCCGGACCGCGCTCTCCTTGCCGTCCTCGTCGAACAGGCACAGCTCGACCCGCTCGGCCACCTCGCTGAAGAGCGCGAAGTTGGTGCCCGCCCCGTCGTAGGTCGCACCCAGCGGGTAAGGGTCTCCCGGCCAAAGCTCGATCATCGACGGCTCCCTCGCGATCCATCCCATGTTCCGTGCCCCCGCCGCCGGCGACAAGGGCGGGAGCACCGACCTACCCGCAAACCTCCGCCACCACGCCCCCGGTCCCAGGTTTCGGGGGCGTTCTGTCGGCAATGTGCCGGTCCCATGGGCGGATTCAAGAAATTCCTGCTGCGCGGCAACATCGTCGAGCTGGCGGTCGCGGTCATCGTGGGCGCCACCTTCAGCGGGCTCGTCCAGGCCCTGGTCGCCGATCTGATCACACCGTTGATCGGGGCGATCACCGGCGGCCGCGAGCCGGACTTCGCCAGTTACTCCTTCACCGTCAACGGCAGCGTGTTCAAGTACGGCGACTTCCTCAACCACCTCCTCGCCTTCCTGATCATCGCGGCCGTCGTGTACTGGCTGGTCGTCATGCCGATGTCCCGGCTGGTCAGCCTCTTCGAGCGGGACCAGGCGGCGACGGCCAAGCAGTGTCCCGACTGCCTGAGCGAGGTCCCGGTCGAGGCCCGGCGGTGCGCGTACTGCACGGTCGAGCTGGTCCCCCGGTCCGAGCAGCCGTGACGCCACGCGGAAAAGCCACGGCCAGCAAGCGGATCTTGCGCCCTATGCTGGCGAATGCCCCGACTGAGGCGATCGTCCGGTTAGATGGGGCGAGTGAGTGTTGAGCTGATGGTCTGGCGGGAACCAGAGCCGATCACCCGAGATCACGCCCGTAAGGGGTATTTGGCGGCCAAGAAGGACGCGCCGGGCGGCGCGCTGCCGCCGTACGCCGACGAGCTGCCCGGGAAACTCACGGCCTACACCGGCGGGCACGTGCTGGTGACCATGGACCTGGAGTCCATGGACGAGATGTCCGGCCGGGTCTTCGCCGTCGCCGGCGCGCACGGCCTGGTCTGCTACGACCCGCAGCGCGACCTCGTCCACAACGCGGGGCCACGCGGCGCCTATGCGGGCATGCAGCTCCACACCGGCGACGGCATGATCGTCACCGACCCGGACCTGGGCCTCGTCCACGACGCCCTGGCCACGCTCTCCGCCCAGAACCCCTTCGTCGCCCTCGTCAACTTCGGCCACCACTTCATGCAGGTCTCCCCCGAGGCGGGGGGTTACGAGCTGGAGTACAAGGAGGGCGGCACCCTCCACCGCACGCAGGCGCCCGACCTCGCGGAGATCCAGCGGGCCTTCGGCGAGTACGCCCGCGACGAGCGCGGATTCCTGAGCCGCCTCGCCTGGTCGTCCTAGATCACCGAACGGAAGAGCTCGGGATCCACGTTGCCCCCCGACAGCACGATCACCGTCCGCCCGGCCGGCGCCCGCCCCGCCAGATAGGCCGCCGTCGCGGTGGCCCCGCTGGGCTCGGCCACCAGCCGGGCCGTCCTGGCCAGATGGCCCATGGCGGCGCGGATCTCGTCCTCGGAGACGGTCACGATGTCGTCCAGCCGTTCCCGCAGATGCGCGAGGGTCAACTCGGACAGGTCCGCCCGCAGCCCGTCCGCGATCGTCCTGAACGTCCTGGAAGGCTCCCACGACACCACCCGCCCCGCGCGCAGGCTCTCCCGCGCGTCGGCCGCCAGCTCCGGCTCCACCCCGACGACCTTGGCGTCCGGCCTGAGCGCCTTGACCGCCGAAGCGATCCCGGAAGCCAGCCCGCCCCCGCTCACCGGAACCAGCACCACCTCGACATCCGGCAGGTCAGCCACGATCTCCAGCCCGATCGTCCCCTGCCCCGCGATGACCGCCGGATGGTCGTACGGCGGCACCATCGTCATCCCCCGCTCCGCCGCCACCTTCTCCGCCGCCGACACCCGCTGCTCCGGCGGCACCACCACCAGCTCGGCCCCGTGACCGACGATCGCCTCCGCCTTGACCCGAGGCGTCCCCTCCGGCACCACCACGACACACGGCACACCCAGCAGCTTCGCCGCGTACGCCAGCGCCTGCCCGTGGTTGCCGGAGGAGTGGGCCACCACCCCCTGCGCGCCCGCCAGGGAGACGGCCGCGTTGTAGGCGCCCCGGATCTTGAACGAGCCGACCCGCTGAAGGCTCTCCGGCTTGACCCACGCCTCGCCCATGGACACCAGCGGAGTCCTGACCACCACGGGGGCGATCCGCTCGGCAGCGGCCCTGATGTCATCCAGCCCAACCAGATTCATGTCTCCATCATGCTTCGCGAACCAGCCGATCTCCCAGAAAGTCCCCGTTGAGCACGTGCTGGTCCGGCCCGATCGTCACCTTGGTCAGAGGAAGCCCGGCCAGCGGCGCGAGATCGATCCCCGGCGCCACATCCCTGATGTCCAGGATTTCCAGCAGGGGAAGGCCCGCGATCGGGCTCAGGTCGCGCACGCTCTCGCACCTCTGAAGGCCCAGAGATGTGAGAGCACGGCAGCCGACCAACTCCCTCAGATCTTCCAGCTCCACGATCCACCCAAGATCAAGGCGATCCAGCGGCAACCGGCCGAGCGCCTCGAGATCCGCGGGCACCGGCGCACTGTCCAGGCGCAAGTACCTCAGCCTGGGTGCACGCTCGACCAGGTCGTGGGCGCTCTCCACCAGTCCGGTTGCGCCAAGCCACAGGCGCTCCAGCCGGTCGAGCGGGGGAAGTTGCTCCCACCGCGTGAGCCCGTCAGCATCCGTGAGCGTCAAGCTGATCAAGTTACGCAAAGCGAGCATAGGCGAGTAGTCCGTGATGCCGGTCAGCCCGAAGAGCGTCACGTCACGCAGACGAGGCAGGTCTGCGAGGAAGGCGAAATTCTCGAAGCAGTCATGGCCGAGGCCCAGAAATTCGAGTGCGGAGAGGGAAGCCAGCGGCGAGAAGTCGACGATTTGCTCGTACCCGACAAGGGCGAGCCTCGTCAGTGCCTTCCGATGCGGAAGGAGCGGGCTCAGATTCACCGGTCCGGTCATGGTGAGGATGCCCCGCTGGGGCGGCAAGCGGACGAGCGCGTTGAACTGCCCTACCGTCTGAACCCACGTCAGGGCCGGCAGGGAGCCCATTTTGGCGAGGACACGCTGGGCGTAGACGTCGGGATCGAAGTACCGCCATCCCGTGACCAGCTCCTCCTGAATGGTCTCGCGCGTGTCCTCCGCATACCCGGCCAGCTTTTCCAGCGCCTGCGGCCCGTTCACCAGCCAGGCCGTCCGCACCGTGGCCCGCGCTACTGCCTCACTCAGCCCGGACAGGTCCGCGGGCAGCCAATGGAGCACCGCCTCCCCCGCCAAGGACAACGAGCGGGCGGCCTTGACGCTCCTGGGCGGCACCAGGTCCCGGACACACGCCTCGATCTGTTCCCGGAGCTCTCCGGGAATCGCGGGCATCGTCTCCAGGCAGGCCGTCACCAGGAGCTTCAGCCGCCGTGCCTGGCGGGGCTCGGTTTCGACGCGGCGCAGCAGACCTCGCAGCAGTTCCGTCCGGACCGGGCCGTTGGCGTGGCCGGCGGCCAGGACCACGACGTCCCGCCACTGGTCCCGGTGCGCCCAGGTGACGAGCGGTTCGATGTCGCCGTCCTCCGCCGCCGCCCGTGCCGTGAGGTACTCCTGCAGCGTCCGGTGTACGAAGTCGATCCGGCCCTCCGTCGCCTCCCTGATCACGCCGCACCGGTCGAGCAGGTACGCCAGCACCGCCTCGCCGGAGGCGCGCAACCGGGGCATGCCCGCCACCACTCTGCCCACGCGGGACACGGCGGCGGGCTTGGCCAGTTCGACCCGGTTGCTGACCGACAGCTGCCAGGCCAGCTCCTGCAGGATCTGCGTCTTCTGGGCCCGGTCGAGGTGCATGGCGCCGTAGCTGGGGATGGAGCGTTCGGCGTCACGCCGTTCCAGGAGCATCTCCAGGGCGGCGCCGTACAGGCCCATGCGGTCGGGCGGGAGCTGGGCCTCGCGGTCCAGGTTGAGTGCGCACAGCATGGACGCGAGCAGGGGGGTGGCGGCCAGTGAGCGCAGGTGGGCGGCGTTCTCCAGGCGGGTGAGCAGGCGTTCCTCGTAGGCGGGGAGTTTTTCCGGCGCGCAGGGCAGGTCGCGGCCGGTGCGGATGGCGGCGTGCCAGTGCCGGATGAGCGCCGTGGTGTCGCCCGGGGTCATGCGTTCCAGGAAGGCGGAGGTGAAGCCGTCGTCCTCCAGCCAGCTCGACTCGGCCGCCGCCGGGCGGGAGGTGACCACGACGCGGATGCCGGGGAACTCGGCGAGCAGGCCGCGCAGCCACGGGCGGATCGCCTTGCGCTGGGATCCTGTCAGCTCGTCCACGCCGTCCACCAGCAACAACGCCCGGCCGGACGACAGACGGCGATGGACCCAGCCGGTCGGCATCAGGCCGGCCAGAGGTGCGGCGGTGCCGTCCAGGAAGTGTTCCGGGCGGGGCAGCTCGCGGTCGGCGTAGCTGCGCAGCTTGACCAGGAACGGCGTGGAGCCGTTGCAGTCGGACAGGTCGGACTCGTAGGAGCTGCGCGCGGCGGTGATGGCCAGCCAGCGCAGCAGCGTGCTCTTGCCGCCGCCCGCCTCGCCGCGCAGCAGCACGCGGCGGCTGCGGCCGAGCGCGCTCTCTACCCGCATCGTGGCCGGCTCGCCGCCGCGGCCGCGCCAGGCGTCGAAGGGGATCTCGCGGGAGGGCGGGAGCGCGGCGGAGACGGACAGGCTGATGTAGGCGACGCTGAGCGAGGTGCGCGGGGTGAAGCGTTCGACGCGGACGCCGATGAGGTCGAGCGTGTCGAGGGTGCCGCTGACGTGTTCCAGGTAGCGGCGGGCGAAGGCGGCGTCGCGGTCGGTGCCGTCGGGGGCTTCGAGGGTACGCGCGGGCAGCCGGTCGAGGATGAGCGCCACCTGCTCCCCCAGGCCGGACAGGCGGGTCAGCGTCTCCGTCGCCGCCCGGGGCCGGAACTCGGGCAGGTGCCTGATGATCCGGACCAGGCAGTCCAGGACCTCGTCGAGGACGGTCTCGAAGAGGCGGGAGGCGGGCTCGTCCAGGTCCTTGGGGCGGGGTAGGGAGCGGGCCAGCCGTACCGGATCGGTGTCGGCGGCCAGGAGGGCGGCGTCGGACAGGTCCGCGCGCGTCAGCGTGTCCACGATCTCGGCCAGGACGCTCTCGCGGGCGTTGTCCTCCAGGCCGGGGTACTCGTGGGCGGCCAGCTTCAGGACGCGGGCGGTGACGGAGTCGGCGATGTCGGCGATCTGGCGTTCCGCCTTGCGGCGTACGAGCTGGTCGGGGAAGCGCGAGCGCATGAGGTCGAGCAGCGGGAGCTCGCGGCTCTCCGCCGTGGACCTGGCCGTCAGCCAGGTACGCGCCGCGCGGTCACCGACCGCCTTGCCTACCGCGAGAGCCGCCGCGTCCAGGGCCACGCATGGAATTATGCCGAACTATGAGACAGCTCTACCCGGCCATCGAGCCCTACGATTCCGGCCTTCTCGAGGTCGGAGACGGCGACCAGATCTACTGGGAGGTGTGTGGCAACCCGGACGGAAAGCCCGCGGTCATGCTCCACGGCGGGCCGGGCGGCGGGTGCACCGGCAAGCACCGCCGTCAGTGGAACCCGGAGCTGTACCGCATCGTCCTGTTCGACCAGCGCAACTGCGGGCGCAGCAAGCCCCACGCGAGCGACGCGGCGGTCTCGCTGGAGCACAACACCACCTGGAATCTGGTGGCGGACATGGAGAAGCTGCGCGAGCACCTCGGCATCGAGCACTGGCAGGTGTTCGGCGGGTCGTGGGGCAGCGCGCTGGCGCTGGCCTACGCGCAGACGCACCCCGAGCGCACGACGGAGCTGGTCCTGCGCGGCGTCTTCACACTGCGTCCCCGGGAGCTGCACTGGTTCTACCAGGAGGGCGCCTCCCACCTGTTCCCCGACCTGTGGGAGGGGTTCGTGGCGCCGATCCCGCCCGGCGAGCGCGGCGACCTGATGGCCGCCTACCGCGCAAGGCTGGAGAGCTCCGATCCGGCGGTGCGGGTACCGGCCGCCAAGGCGTGGGCGCAGTGGGAGGGCTCGACGGTGACGTTGCTGCCCGATCCGGAGCTGGTGGCGGAGTTCGGTGAGGAGCGGATGGCGCTGGCGTTCGCGCGCATCGAGAACCACTACTTCACGCACGACGGGTGGTTCGAGCCTGAGCAGCTCATCCGGGACGTTGGGAAGATCCGGCACATTCCCGCCGTGATCGTGCAGGGCCGCTACGACGCCTGTACGCCCATGGCGACCGCCTGGGACCTGCACAAGGCGTGGCCGGAGGCAGACTTCCACGTGGTGAACGACGCCGGTCACGCCTCGACCGAGCCCGGCATCGTGGATCGCCTGGTGGAGGCCACCGACCGGTTCGCCGGTTAGGCGGCGAGGGCCAGCCGGTCGCGTACCAGGCGGACGAGGGGTGTGACCGCGCCGACGCACAGCAGCGCGACCAGCGGCGCGATCACGAGCCCGAGTGCGAACCCGGCGGCCACGTCGTGCGGGTAGTGGGCGCCGACGAACACGCGGGAGAACGCCATGATCGCCGCCAGCGGGAGCACGACCCAGGCGAGGGCCCGCCACGCCAGGATGAGCGCGCCCGCGGCCCCGGCGGCGATCACGGAGTGGTTGCTCGGGAACGACCAGTCGCCGGCCGGCGGGCAGGCGGCCACCGTGGTGACGCCGCGGCACGGCCGTTCCTCGCGGACGATCAGCTTCACGATCTCGCTCACGACGTAGGCGACGATCACCGCGGCGGGTCCGACCAGGGCGAGGGCCAGTTCACGGGCGGGGGCGCGGCGGGCGCGCCACCAGCACAGGACGAACAGGGCGGCGAACACGAAAAGCCCGGCGTCGGTGCCCACCTCCGCGAAGGTGTGCACCCAGCCGGGCGTGCCGAGGGCGAAATCGACGATGTCGCGGTACAACACATGTCCAATCGATGAAGAAACGATGGACATGACCTTAATGATCTTACCGAGTGGTTTCGTCGGCAGTTCGGCCAGTCGTCATCGGCCGTATGGCCGATAAGGGGATCAGGCGCTGCCGGTGAGGATGCGGGCCAGATCGAGCTGTCGCTGTCTGAGCTCGCCCTCCGTGATCAGCCCGGTCTCGAAGGCGTCCTTGGCCGCGTCGTTCTCGGCGACGTAGTAGGCGGCCATGATCTCGCTGCGCAGTGGGGTGAAACCGCGCTGTACGCACTCGGCGAAGACGTTGACCTTGCCTTCGAGGGTTTCGCGGGAGATGGTGCAGTCGAGTTCGTGGGCCTTGAGCTGCTTCACGGCTTCCCTGAGGGTGACCTGACCGCGGGAGCCGTTGAATTCCGTGTCTGGTGTGATCTTCACTTCGCGTGCGCCTCCAAGAGTTCACAACGTCTGACAGAACCCGCGTATTCCCTGCTCAGAGCGGGTAGAGAGGGATGCGTGATCGGTGCGCACGTGATCGTCGGGTACACCGGCGACGCTGGAGGACGGGACGCGCTCGCGCTGGGGACCGCGATCACGCAGGTCACCGGCGGCGAGCTCACGGTGGCGACCATCTACCCGCCGGGCAGCCCCGGCCAGGCGGTCGAGGCGCAGGCGAACCTGGCCCACGCGGCGGGCGAGCTGGGCGAGCGGCCCGCGGAGTACATCGCGTTCGAGAGCCGCGGCGCCGGCCGCGGCCTGGCTGTGCTGGCCAGCCGGATCAAGGCGGACCTGATCGTGGTCGGCTCCGCGGACGGTGGGCAGCACGGCCGCATCGCGATCGGCAGCACCTCCGACCACCTGCTGCACCTGTCGAGCGAGGCGGTGATGCTGGCCCCGGCCGGCTACCGCCCGCCTGCGGCGCCGACGCGGCTGACGCTGGCGTACGTGCACCGGCCGCAGTGCGACGAGGCCGTGGAGCGGGTGGCCCAGGCGGCGCTGCGGCTCGGGGTGCCGCTGCGGCTGATCACGCTGGACCTGCGCACGGAAGACGCCGGCCGGCTGCGCGACGACCTCGCCCTCGCTGTACGGCTGGCGTGGGAGGGCACCGGCATCGAGGCCGAGGCGGAGATCGCCGAAGGCTACGACGTGGCGGCCGCGATCGGCGCGGTCGAATGGCCGCCGGGCGACCTGCTGGTCTGCGCGAGCAGTGAGGACGCGCAGGCGCACCGGGTCTTCCTGGGTGAGCTGGCGATGAAGGTGCTGCGCGCCTCGGTCTGCCCGGTGGCGGTGCTGCCCCGGGGCTTCAACTGACCCGGGCGTAGAGCTCCAGGTAGCGCTCGGCCATGACGGACGGGGTGAAGCGGGCGCGAGCCTCGCGGCGGCACTCCTCGGGGTCGAGGTCGCCGACGCGCCGCAGCCATTCGGCGAGTTCTTCCTCGCTGTCCGCCAGGAACCCCGTGCGGCCGTGCTCGACCAGTTCGGGCAGGCAGCCACGGCGCAGGCCGATCACCGGGACGCCCAGGGCCAGGGCCTCGACCACGGCGGTGCCGCCCGGCTCGTCCCACTGCAAGGGGAACAGGGCGGCTCTGGCGGTGCCGTAGAGCTCGTCGCGCCGGTCCCCGGCGACGCCGCCGGCCCAGCGGATCAGCTCGCCGTCCAGATGGGGGGCGATGTGGTCGCGGTGGTAGCGGACGTCCGGGTGCCCGTGGAGCGGATGTTCCGGATCCTCCAGGACACGTTCCAGCTCGGCGGGGCCGCCGAGGCCGCTGACCGGGCCGGCCAGCACCAGCGGCAGGCCGAGCTTCTGGCAGACGCGGACGGCGACGTGCTGGCCCTTGAGCGCGCAGATCCGGCCCATGACCGCGAGGTGCGCGCCGCGCGGGAAGCGCAGGTCGCGCTCGGCCAGCGGGGTGGCCAGGTGGGCCGCGCCCACGGCGGCGGCGCGCAGGGCGGCGGGAGCGCGGGTGAGCTGGTCGTGGGAGACGCCGTTGACGGCGATGTCCCGGGGCCAGGCGCCGTAGAAGTCGGGGTGCTTGCGCAGGTCCCAGTGGAGGGTGTGGAGCACCGGCGGCCCGCCGAGCGCCGACAGCACCGCGGGGCCGACGACCTCCAGATGATCGTGGACGAGGTCGATGTCGTCGCGGGCGCGTAACTCCCGCACCACCCGCGCCTGGTGGGCGTGGGCGAGACCCATCACCTGGTTGTACGGCTTCTGCAGGTGGGCGAACTGCCCTTCGGGGAAGGCGGCGACCAGTTCGTCGGCCTCGACGGTGCTGGCCCCCACCGAAGCCAGCACCACGCGTACGCCTCGCTCGCGCAGCGCGGGCACCAGCGTGGCCACCACGTTCTCGATCCCGCCGTAGCCGGGCGGCGGCACCTCCAGCCACGGGCCGGCGTTCATCAGGATGTTCACGCGACGTCCTCCTCGACGGCCAGCGAGGCCAGCGGCGGGCGCTCGGCCACGGCCACGTCGGCGCGGGCCGCCCGCCGTTCGGCGTCGAACTGGAGCAGGCTGTGCGCGGGCGCCGCCACCGACACCACCCGGCCCTGGCGTTCGAGCCTGGTCCACGCGGTGAGCATGATCTGGGCGGCCATGCGGCCGAGCGCCGCCGTGGACTGGTGCGCGTGGGTGCGGCGGCCCAGGTCCACCTGGGCCATGGCGTCCAGGCCGACGAGTTCGAGCAGGTCGACCAGCAGGCCGAGTTCCACGCCGTACTCGGTCGCGAACGGCACGCGTTCCAGGGCCGTGCGCCGGGCCGCGTACTCACCGCCGAGCGGCTGGACGAACCCGGACAGCTCCGGCCACCACAGGTTGAGCAGGGGCCGGGCGACGAGTTCCGTGACCCGGCCGCCCTCGCCGCGCCGGCCGTTCAGCGGCCGTTCGTAGGCGCCCTTGACGAAGTGCACCCCCGTGTCCAGCAGCAGCGGCCCGAGCAGGCCGGTGACGAAGGAGGAAGGGAAGTCGCGCAGGTCGGCGTCGACGAAGACGACGAGGTCGCCGGAGCTGGCGGCCAGTCCCTTCCACAGTGCCTCGCCCTTGCCCGACAGCGGCGGCAGGTGGGCCAGCACGTCGTCCTGGCGCACGACGGTGGCGCCCGCGGCGGCGGCCACGGCGGCGGTGGCGTCGGTGGAGCGGGAGTCCACGACGACGATCTCGTCCACCAGGTCGGCGAGGTCGCGGCGGATCACCGAGACGATCCGCCCGACCGTGTGTTCTTCGTCGCGGGCCGGGAGAACCACGCTCACCGTGGTCGCCCCCTTGGCGGCCACCAGTGTGTCCGGCGACCAGTCGGCGGCTCTGCTTGTGCGCCGCCGGTACCAGTCCCGGACCCGCGGATTCGTCTCCATGCGCTCACCCCGGTCGTCTCAGGTCACGGATGGCGACACATGCCCTGCCGATAGGAGTTCGAACATTTTCGTTTGTTCATCAGCGGATGTGGGATATGCCATCCTGTGTCGCCAATAACTCGAATCGGCATCATAGGTGCTGGAAATGTCGCCGCCCGTCACGCAGACGTGCTCTCGGCATTCCCCGACGTGACGATTGCCGGAATCGCCGACGCGGTTCCCCACAAGGCCGAGGCACTGGCCTCTCGGCATGGCTCCCTGGCCTACGGGAGTCACACCGACCTGCTGGACGCCGGCGGACTGGATGCCGTCTACGTGTGCGTGCCGCCTTTCGCGCACGGTAACCCGGAGACAGACGCTTTGTCGTGCGATCTTCCGCTTTTTGTAGAAAAGCCGTTAGCAATTGATCTAGAAACAGCGGAAAAGATCGCCGCCGAGATAACACGCCGCGACCTTCCCTCCGCCGTCGGTCACCACTGGCGCTACCTCGACATCCTGCGGAAAGCCCGCGACCTGCTCGCCGGCCGCCCCGTACGGCTGGCCCTCGGCCACTGGCTCGACAAGGTGCCGCCCGTGGACTGGTGGCTCCGTACCGAGACCTCCGGCGGCCAGATCGTCGAGCAGGCCGTCCATGTGCTGGACCTGGCCAGGGTTCTGGTGGGCGAGGTCGCGATGGTGCACGCCGTACCGTCGGAGGGGGCGGCGGACGGCGAGATCGACCGGGCCACCGCGGCGGTGCTGCGCTTCGCGGACGGCGCGGCGGGCACGCTGGCCGCCACCAGCCTGTGCTCGGGCAAGCGGCGTGCCGGGCTGGAGGTGCACGCCGAGGGCGTCACGCTCGACCTGGGCGAGGAACGCCTGGTCGTCGACGGGCGCACGGTGATCGAGGACGGCGGAGCGGCCAAGATCCGCGTGGACCGGGAGTTCGTCAACGCGGTGCGGGGGAAGCCGGCCGACGTACGCGTGCCGTACCACGAGGCGCTGAAGACGCATCGTCTGGCGCAGGCGGTCGCGCGGTCGGCGGCCACGCGGGAGCCGGTGGTGCTGGATGGCTGAGGTGCTCAGCATCGACGGGCCGGAGCGGGTCAGCCTGATCTCGGAGCCGATGCCCATGGCGGCGCCGGGCGGCTTCCTGGTGGAGACCGTCTACAGCGGCGTCTCGGCCGGCACCGAGCTGACCTACGTCAAGGGCACCAACCCCTACCTGAACACCTCGTGGGACCCGGCGCTCGGGTTGTTCGGCACGGGCGGGCCGGTGATGGCCTACCCGG
This sequence comes from Nonomuraea sp. NPDC050547, assembly GCF_044457345.1. NCBI lineage: Bacteria > Bacillati > Actinomycetota > Actinomycetes > Streptosporangiales > Streptosporangiaceae > Nonomuraea > Nonomuraea sp. NPDC050547. Next base: position 239,929 of record NZ_JBITGW010000004.1, on the reverse strand, counting down.
TGCGCGGCATCGGCTACATGCAGGTGGGGATGGTGGTGGACAGCCGTACCGACGCGGTCGCCGCCGGGCGGATCGTCGCGATGGCCTACGGGCACCGCACCGCCTACGCCGCCGACCCGCTGCGCGACCGCTTCGTCGAACTGCCGCGGGACCTCGACCCGCTCCTCGGGATCTACGCCGCGCACATGGGTCCGATCTGCGCCAACGGCCTGCTGCACGCGGCGCACGACCTGCTCGGGCCCGGCGTGCGCGACCTGCTCGACGGGGTGCGGGGGCGGCGGGTGGTGGTCGTCGGCGCGGGCGTGGTCGGGCTGCTGGTGGCGGCGTTCGCGGCGGGCGCGGGAGGCGGGACCGAGGTCGTGGTGGTCGACGAGACCCCCGCGCGGCTGTGCGTGGCCGCCGCGCTCGGCGTGGGGACGCTGCTGGCCGAGGACGCGTTCCAGCTGAAGCGCCGCTGGCGGCACGGCCCGAACGACCACGGTGCCGACGTGGTCTTCCAGTGCCGCGGCCAGGAACGGGCGCTGGCCCTGGCGCTCAAGCTGCTGCGCCCCCAGGGCAGCGCGATCGACCTGGCCTTCTACACCGGCGGCGCCGGCCTGGTACGGCTCGGCGAGGAGTTCCACCACAACGGCCTGAGCCTGCGCTGCGCGCAGATCGGCCGGGTGCCGCGCGGCATGGCCCACGCCTGGGACCGCGACCGCCTCTCGCGCGAGACCGTCGAGCTCCTGCACCGCATCGGCCCGTGGCTACGTGAGCACGTGATCACCGACGTCGTCCGCTTCGGCAAGGCGCCCGAGCTCCTTCGCGATCTCGCCGCCCGCCGCAGGGAGGCCCTCCAGGCCGTGCTCTGCCGCGACGTCCAGGATGAGCGCGGCTGACCAGCTGAAGTCGCGGCAGCCGTGCCCGGCGCGGGTGAACGGGTCGAAGTACTCGCGAAAGCCCGATCGGGCCACCGCGCCGACCATGCCGTCGGCCAGCGCCTCGGCCAGGTCGGGCCGGCGGTGCCGCAGCCCCTGCCAGACCAGCCAGGTCAGGTTGAGCCAGCTCGGCCCGCGCCAGTAGCGGGCCGGGTCGAACTCGGGGGCGCCGGGGGCGTAGCTGGGCAGCAGCCCGTTCTTGATCTCGAAGCGGTCGAGCGCGGTGCCGATGAGCGCGTGGGCGATCTCGCGCGGCAGGTCGGGCAGCATGAGCGGGACGAGCCCGGCGGCGCTCTGGGAGCGGATCGGGCAGCCGGTGCTCGCGTCGCGGGCGTGGAACAGGCCGTCGTCGTAGAGGTGGGCGACCATGGCCGCGGTGATCTCGGCGGCCTCGCGGTGGTGCGGGTCGGGGTCGAGGCCGATCGCCTTGGCGATGCGGGCCAGTGACGTCTCGGCGACGCCGTACGCGGCGTTGAACAGCGGATCCTCGACCGCGAACGCGCCCGCTCTGCGATAGCCGGTGTCGCGGTAGGCGCGGGCCAGCGCGGTGTAGCGCTCGTAGTCGCGGTCGGTGGGCCGCTCGTCGGCGCTGACGTGGGCGAGGTCCCTGCGCCGCGCGCCCATGGGCCCGGCCTGGACGGCGGCCAGCGGCACGTCCCAGGCGGGGCTGTTGTCCATGCCGGACTCCCACGGGTGCACGATCGAGATCAGGCCGTCCGCCGAGCGGCGCGCGGTACGCAGAAACCGCTGCTGGGCCACGAGCCGCGGGTAGATGCGGCGCAGGAAGGCGGGATCGGGATCGGCCAGGTGGACCCGCCAGGCGGCCAGCGCGTGAACCGGCGGCTGCACGATGCCCGAGGTGGCCGAGCCGGAGGGCGCGCGGACCTCCCAGACGTCGGGGCCCGGGAAGTAGCAGCCGTCGGGCACCTCCGGGTTGAAGACGATGTGCGGCACCCGCCCGTCGCGCCACTGCGCGCCGAACAGCGACAGCAGCTCGGACCTGGCCCGCCGCGGCGACCAGCGGGCGTTGCCGATCGCGACGAAGGCCGAGTCCCAGCTCCACTGGTGCGGGTAGAGCCGCCGCGAGGGCACGGTGTAACTGCCGTCCCAGTTGGCGACCAGGACGCGTACCGCCTCGCGGATCACAGGAACTTCCTGACGAACGCCGCCGTCTGCGGCAGCACGATCTCCGGTTCACCGCGAAGCCGGCACTCCAGCGCCAGGTAGCCCTCGTACCCGGTGGCGTCCAGCGCGGCCAGCTGGGAACCCCAGTCGAGGTGCCCGGTGCCGGGCTGGTTCCTGTTGGACTCGCTGATCTGCATGTGCGCGAGGTAGGGCGCGGCCTCCACCAGCGAGCGGCAGGGATCGTCCTCCTCGATGTTCATGTGGTACGTGTCGCCGACGACCTTGATCGCGTCCATGGAGCAGTAGGACACTGCCTCGGCCAGGGTGTTGACCATGTGGTTCTCGTAGCGGTTGAGCGGCTCCAGCATGATCAGCACGCCGTTGCGCTGCGCGTGCTCGCCGAGCACCCCGAGCGCCTCGGCCAGCACCTCGCGGTCCTCCCCGGGGCTGCGCGGCGGCTCGAACGGCGGCAGCCGCCGCGAGAACTGCCCCCACGAGGCGGGCGTCATGACCCCGATCCCGCCCAGCTCGGCGATGACCGTGAGCTGGGAGCGCAACTGCTGGATGGCGTCGGTGCGCTTGGCGGCGTCGAAGTCGCCGATGAAGTGCGGCATGTCCACGCAGACGGTCGGCATGACCACGCCGTCGGCGAGCGCCCGCTTCAGCTCGGTCAGCCGCCCGGCGAAGTGGAAGTCGCCCTTCCCCCGCAGCTCGATCGCGTCGAATCCGGCATCGACCGCGAAGGCGAACTTCTCCTGCAGGGTGCGTCCCGGCAGCAGCTGCTCCTGTACGGCAAGCTTCACGCTGGCTCCTTGAACTTGAAGACGAGTTGGAGCACCTCCGACGGGCGGCGGTCGATCAGCTCGAAGGCCTCGGCCGCCTGGGCGGCGTCCATGACATGGCTGACCAGGTCTCCAGCAGGGACTTCGCCGCGGTGGACGAGCTCCATGAACGTGCGCTGGAGCCGTTCCACGTCCCATCGGTGCGCCAGCCACGCGGCCACGCCGCCGATCTGCGAGGAGACGAGCTGCACCTGGTTGTGGTGGAACTCCTCGCCGAGCCGCAGCCCGAGCCCGTCTCCCTGGTAGAACCCGGCCGCGACGACCCTGCCGCCCCTGCGGACGGTCCTGATGGCCTCGTGCAGGCCGGTATGGCTGCCGCTGAGCTCGATGGCGGCGTCGGCGCCCACGACGCGCTTGCGGATGAACTCGGCGACCGAGCCCTCGCGCACGTCGTAGGTCTCGGCGGCGCCGAAGCGCCGGGCGAGTTCGAGCCGTTCGGGGATGGCGTCGGCGGCGACCACGCGGGCGCCGCTGAGCACGGCGAGGCGGGTGGCGAGCAGGCCGATGACACCCTGGCCGAAGATCGCGACCTGGTCGCCCAGGTGCAGGTCCGCGGCGTGGACGGCGTTGAGCGCGATGGCGCCGACGCGGGCGAAGACGCCGGTCAGCGGGTCCGTGCCGGGCGGCATGAGGTGCCCGGCGAGCCGCTCGGCGGGCACGACGGCCTCCTCGCGGTGGCCCCAGATGCCCCAGACGACGCCGCCCACCACCGGCTCGCGTACGTCGGGAGCGGCCTCGACGACCTCGCCGACCTCCTGGTAGCCCCAGCCGGTCAGCGGGTAGGCGTGTGTCCGGCCCTCGACGAACAGCCGCTGTTCGGTATCCCACTTTTTCGTGAGATACGGGTTGGTGCCGCGGTAGGCGGTGAGTTCCGTCCCCGCCGAGACACCTGAGTAGATCGTGCGGACCCGCACGCAGCCCGGCTCCAGCTCACCGGTTGGCTCCAGACTGACGCGGACAGCACCTGGCCCTTGAATGGTGATGACGTGCATTCCCCACACTTACGCTTTTTGATCAAACAAAAGTCACAGGTTTAGTGCTTGTTTGCACGCGATAGTTGTGTAATCAGCACTCGTAAGTCTACGACTTTTGTTGGAGGTAGCCGATGAAATTGGGGTTCCTAACAGCGTGTCTTCCGGAAAGCAACCTTTCCGACATCGCACGCTGGGCCGTCGACCAGGGATTCGAAGCCCTGGAAGTAGCCGGATGGCCGGCAACGGATGACCGAAATCACATCAGAGTAGAGCGTTTCGATGAGATCGAATACGAGCAGGTCAGGCGAATCTTCGCGGACACCGGACTCGCCCTTTCCTCGATCGCCTACTACGAGAACAACCTGCACCCAACCGAAGGGCCGCAGGTGAACGCGCACGTGCGGCACTGCGTCGAGGCCGCGGCCGCGCTCGGCTGCCCGACCGTGGGCACCTTCGTCGGCCGCGACGCCGGAATGACGGTGCACGACAACCTCAAGAAGGCCGAGGACGTTTTCGGCCCGCTGGTCGAGCACGCCAAGGGGCACGGGGTCGATCTCGTCATCGAGAACTGCGTCATGAAGAGCTGGCACCCCGACGGGTACCCGGGCAACCTGGCCTACTCGCCCGAGCTGTGGGAGTGGATGTTCGGGCTCGGGCTCAAGCTCAACTACGACCCCTCACACCTGGTGGCGCTGGGCATCGACCCGGTGGCGGCGGCGCGGCCGTACGTCTCGGAGATCGCGCACGTCCAGGCCAAGGACACCGAGATACTCGGCGGCCGGATCGACCACACCGGGTTCCACGGCCCGATCGGCGGCGAGAAGGGCTGGTACCGCTTCCGGGTTCCCGGCCGCGGGCAGGTCGACTGGACCCGGGTCATTGACGCACTTCAGGAAGGCGGGTACGACGGGGTGGTGTCGGTAGAGCACGAGGATCCGGTGTGGAGTGGCGACCCGGCGAGGGTCCGGACCGGTCTCGGTATCGCCTATCACACGTTGCGGCCGCTCATCACGGGGTAAAGGCGGCCCAACCCCTTTTCGCGGGGGCCTTGCCGGAGACCTGGCGTCGGGCTGCTCGGAGCGCCGGGTGCAGACCGAGGAGCGTGCCATGCCAGGAAAGGCAACCGCCGTTCTCAGCGCCGCCGCGCTGGTCGCGGCCATGACCGCCTGCGGGGACGGCGGCGGGGACAGCCGGCCCGCCGCCGCCGCGGAGATCACCGTCTGGACCGAGGAGAACCTCCCGGACCGGATGGACGTCCAAACCACGATCGCCGACGAGTTCACGCGGAAGACCAAGATCAAGGTCAAGCTGGTGCCGGTGGCCGAGGACCAGTTCAGCCAGACGCTGACCGCGGCCGCCGCCGCCGGCGACCTGCCCGACGTGATCGGCGCACTCCCCCTGGCGGCGGTACGCGAGATGGAGGCCAACGACCTTCTCGACACCGAGACGCCGGCCAAGGTCGTCGACCAGCTCGGCCGCGCCACCTTCTCCAAGCGGGCGCTCGACCTCAACACCGCCGACGGCAAGCTGCTGGCCGTGCCCAGCGACGGATGGGCCCAGCTCATCCTCTACCGCAAGGACCTGTTCGAGAAGGCGGGGCTGGAGCCGCCGGACACCTACGAGCGGCTGCAGGCCGCCGCCGCCAAGCTGCACGGCCCCGACGTGGCCGGCATCACGCTGGCGGTCGCGCCCAAGGACTCCTTCACCGCCCAGAGCTTCGAGCACGTGGCTCTGGCCAACGGCTGCGAGCTGGTGGACGGCTCGGGCAACGTGGCCCTGGCCTCACCCAACTGCGTGCGGGCCTTCACGTTCTACTCCACGCTGGCCAAGCAGTACTCGGTCAAGGGCAAGCAGGACGTCGACTCGACCCGGGCCACGTACTTCTCCGGCAAGGCGGCCATGATGATCTGGTCGTCGTTCATCCTCGACGAGATGGCCGGGCTGCGGAACGATGCGCTGCCTTCCTGTGCGGCGTGCCGTACCGACAAGGAGTGGCTGGCCGCGAACACCGGCGTGGTGACCGCGCTGAAGGGCCCGGACGGCGCCGCGCCCGCGCAGTACGGCGAGATCGTCTCCTGGGCCGTCACCCGCGACGCCGCCAAGGACTCGGCGGCCAGGTTCGTCGCGTACCTGATGAACGAGGGCTACGAGCGCTGGATGGGCATGGCGCCCGAGGGCAAGTTCCCCACCCGGCCGGAGTTCGCCGGCGCGTGGGCCAAGCTGCCCGCCGGGGTGGACACCAAGAAGCCGCTGGCCGAGCTGTACCCGGCCGCGACGCTGGAGGCGCTGCGCAAGAGCCCCGACACCTTCGGCCGCTGGGGCATCCCGCAGGGGCAGGGCAAGCTGGTCGGCGTCACGATGGGCGAGCTGCCGGTGCCCAAGGCGCTGAGCGGGATCGTCGAGGGCTCACTGACGCCCGAGGCCGCGGCGGCGCAGGCCAAGGCGGACGTGGAGGGCATCAAACGCGGGATCCGTCAGTGAGGGGGACGCTCCGGCAGCAGGAGGGCAGGGCCGGGCTCGCGCTGATCTCGCCCACACTGGTGGTCACGCTGGTCGTGGTCGTGGCGCCGCTGCTGTGGGCGGTCATGCTGGCCTTCCAGGACGTCCGGCTGATCAACATCAGGCGGGTCGGGATCTTCGGCCACTACACGCTGGAGAACTTCACTTATGTGATCTCCGAGCCGGGCTTCTGGTCGGCGCTGGTCAACACGCTCGTCTACACGGTCGCCGGCACGGCGCTGTCGATCGCCGTCGGGCTGGCGGCCGCGCTCGCGCTCCGGGACAGGTTCCCCGGGCGGACACTGGTCAGGGCCTCGATCCTGGTTCCGTACGTGGCGCCCGTGGTGGCCGTGGCCTTCCTGTGGGAGGTGATGCTGAACCCGCAGTACGGCATCGTCAACACCTGGCTGAACGAGCCGATCGCCTTCCTGTCGCAGGCCCGCGGCACCTTTCTGGGCATCGAGGTCCCGGTGGCGCTGCTGACGGTGATCGCCTTCGAGGCCTGGCGGTACTTCCCCTTCGCCTTCCTGTTCATCCTGGCCCGGCTGCAGGCGCTGCCCAAGGAGCTGGACGAGGCGGCCGTGGTCGACGGGGCCACGCCCACGCAGCGCTTCCGCTATGTGATCATGCCGCAGCTCTGGCGGATCATCGCCCTGCTGTCGGTGCTGCGCTTCGTCTTCACCTTCACCAAGTTCGACGACGTCTACCTGCTGACCGGCGGCGGCGCGGGCACCGAGGTGGTCTCGGTGCGCGTCTACAACTTCCTGACCGCGCGCGACGACATCGGCGCCTCGGCCGCGCAGGCCATCGTGCTGGCCGTGGTGCTCGTCGTCTTCCTGGTGATCTACCTGCGCTTCTTCTCCGGAGGTGCGCGTGAGCAGGGATAGGTTCGAGCGCGCGCTGCTTCGCGCGCTGAGGCCGCTGGTGATCGCCTTCCTGTTCGTGATCACCGCGTTCCCGTTCCTCTACATGGTGATGCTGTCGGTACGCGACATCCAGGAACTGATACTCGAACCAGGATCGCTCTGGCCGGACGCCTTCACCCTGAGCACCTACGCCGACGTCCTGACCCGGCAGGGCTTCCTGACCTTCATGGGCAACAGCGCGATCATCGCCGTCTCCTCGGTGGCGGTCACCCTGCTGATCTCCGTCCCGGGCGCCTACGCCGTCGCCCGGCTGCGCTTCTTCGGCCGCCGGCAGGTGCACTTCCTGTTCCTGGCCGTCTACCTCTTCCCCGCCATCGTGCTGGCCATCCCGCTGTTCGTCTTGTTCACGATGATGGGCCTGCGCGGCTCACTGGCCGGTCTGATCCTCGTCTACATCGCCCAGACCGTCCCGGTCACCGTGTACATGCTGCGCAACTACTTCGAGACCGTCCCGCGGAGCGTCGAGGAGGCGGCGGCCATCGACGGCTGCTCCCGGGTGGAGACCATCTGGCGGGTGGTGCTGCCGCTGTCCAAGCCGGCGCTCATGGCGACCGGACTGTACGCCTTCATGATCGCCTGGAACGAGTTCTTGTTCGCCCTGCTCTTCCTGGTCGAGCGGCGGGAGAGATGGACGGTCTCCCTCGGGCTCTCCCAGCTGGCGGGCAGTATCGAGATCCCGACCACGGTTCTCATGGCAGGATCGGTGGTTCTGACGCTGCCCATCGTGATCGTCTTCTTCGCCAGCGAGCGGCTGCTGACCGAAGGGCTCACCGCCGGGGCGGAGAAGGGATAGGCCATGCTCACGGCAGGGCAGGTGCTCCAGCTCATCAGGAACGGCTCCTGCCGAACGCGCAAGGAACTCATCGAGTTCACCGGCCTGTCCCGCTCGACGATCACCGACCGGGTCGACCGGCTCATCGAGGCCGGATACATCCACGAGTCCGGCGTCGCCATCTCCGGCGGCGGACGGCCGCCGTCGGTGCTCGACATCGACTCCACCAACCGGTTCGCCCTCGTGGCCGACCTCGGCGCCGGCCACGCCCGCGTGGCGCTGACCGACCTCGCCGCCCGCCCGCTGGCCGAGGAGCACACCGAGATCCGCATCGAGCTCGGCCCCGAACCCGTCCTGACCTGGGTCCGCCAGGCCTTCCAGCGTCTGCTCGACCGGACCGGGCACGCCCGCGACCGGGTCTGCGGCATCGGCGTCGACCTGCCCGGCTCCGTCGACCACGCCTCCGGCCGGGCCGTCAGGTCGTTCCTGATGCCCGGCTGGGACGAGTACCCGATCGCCCAGGCCATCGGCGCCGGCTTCGACGTGCCGATCCTGGTGGAGAACGACGCCAAGGCGATGGCGCTCGGCGAATGGTGGACGCACTGGCGCGAGACGCCCTCGCTGCTGCTCATCAAGGTCTCCACCGGGATCGGGGCGGGCATCGTCATCGACGGCCAGATCTACCGGGGCGTGGAGGCGGCCGCGGGCAACCTCGGCCACGTACGGCTGCGCGACAGCGACGACCGGGTCTGCACCTGCGGCTCACGCGGCTGCGTCGCCTCGCTGGCCAGCGGCCACGCGCTCGCCGTGGACCTCGGGCAGGCCTCGAGCCGCGACGTCGTCCGGCTGGTGCAGGCCGGCGACCCCACGGCCATCGCGCGTACCCAGGAGGCCGGCCGTACGCTGGGGATCGTGCTGGCCACGGCGGTGAGCCTGCTCAACCCGGGGGTGCTGGTGCTGGCCGGTGACATGGCCGAGACCCGGGAGCACTACCTGACGGGCATCAGGGAGAGCGTCTACCGGCGGAGCCTGCCGTACACGACCCGCAATCTCGACATCGTGACGAGTGTGCTCGGCGCGCGTGCGGGCATCGTGGGCACGGCGGTGATCGTGACGGAGCACGTCCTGTCCCCTGACGCCGTGGACGCCGCGCTGGAGGGGCCCCGGCTGGCCGATCGCGCCTAGGTCGCGGTACGGCCCAGCGCCTCGCCCAGCAGGGCGGGGGCGACGGCCAGCGACGGCCCGTACCACGTGAGCAGGCGCCCGCTCACCAGCGCGCAGGGCAGCCCGGGAAAGGCCTCGGGCCCGTCGCCGGCGGAGAAGGCGTAGGGCTCGTCGGGCAGCACGACCAGGTCGGGGGCGGCGGCGAGCAGGTCGGGCAGGGGGATCTTGGGATAGCGCTCGGCGTGCCCCTCGTAGAGGTTGTCGACGCCGAGGCGCCGCAGCACGTCACCGGTGAAGGTGCCGCTGCCCACGACCATCCACGGCCGCCGCCAGATCGGCACGACGGCGCTCGCGCGTACGGCGGGCTCCGGCAGGTCCCAGGCGGCCCGCGCCGCGCCCAGCCAGGGCGGCGCCGGAGTACGGCAGGCCAGCTCGAACATCCTGGCCAGCGAGGTGAACGCCTCCTCCACCGTCCTGATCACCGTGACCCAGACCGGGATCCCGGCCTCTCGCAGCGCCAGGATGTCCTGCTCGCGGTTCTCCTCGAAGTTGGCGAGGACCACGTCGGGCCGCAGCCGCACGATGGCGTCGAGGTCGGGGTTCTTGGTGCCGCGTACGCGGGTCACGTCGAGGTCCGCCGGATGCGAGCACCAGTCGGTCGCGCCGACCAGCGCATCGGGCACCGTGGCCGCGACCGACTCGGTCAGCGAGGGGACCAGCGAGACGATCCGCCGCACCTGGTCGGGCACCGCCGAGGGGGCTCCGGTGTCGTCGTTCAGCACACGGCCAAGTATCCCGCACGCCGTCCCATAGCACGGTGATCCCCTCCCGGACGTTATGGCCGATCTCGCGCCACGTCACGGGTCGAATACGTAGGATCGCAGCAAAGGCCGACTATTTGTGATCGGGGGATCACCGGTTGGACCAGAGGAGTTCGAGGGGCTTCGATCCGAACAAGCCCAACGCCGCCCGGCTGTACGACTACTACCTGGGCGGCAAGGACAACTTCCCGGCCGATCGGGCGGCGGCGGAGAAGATCTTACGGGTGGCGCCCGAGCTGAGGGCCGCCGCCCGCGCCAACCGCGCCTTCCTGGGACGTGCGGTGAGACACCTGTCGGGGCAGGGGATCACGCAGTTCCTGGACATCGGCACCGGCCTGCCCACGCAGGGCAACGTGCACGAGGTCGCGCCGCCCGGCGCGCGGGTGGCGTACGTGGACAACGACCCGGTCGTGCTCGTTCACGCCAGGGCGCTGCTGGCACTCGACAGCGACACCTCCGTGGTCCAGGGCGACCTGCGCCATCCCGAGGAGATACTCAAGGACGGCGAGCTCGGCATCGACTTCGACCGCCCGGTCGGCATCCTGCTCGTGGCGGTCCTGCACTTCGTCGCCCGCTCCGAAGACCCGGGCCGGATCATCGCCACGCTCAGGGACGCGATGGCGCCCGGCAGCTTCCTGGTCCTGTCCCACGGCACCAGCGACGCCCGCGCGGCGGCGGTGACCAAGGGCACCGAGGTCTACCAGAACTCCGCCAGCCCGCTGACGCTGCGCAGCAGGGACGAGATCGCGGCCATGTTCGACGGCTTCGCGCTGGAGGAGCCGGGCGTCGTCTGGCTGCCGGAATGGCGTCCCGACGACACCGACATGATCGACTTCCCCGGGCAGCCGGAGAAGTCGCTCATCCTCTGCGGAATCGGCCGGAAGACCTGACTTCTACTTGAGTGCCTTGAGCGCGCCCTCGTAGTCGGGCTCCTGCACGATCTCCGGGACCAGCTCGGAGTGGACGACCTTGTTCTCGCCGTCGAGCACGACGACCGCGCGGGCCGCGAGTCCGGCCAGCGGGCCGCTCTCCTGCGCCACGCCGTAGTCGCTCAGGAACTCCCTGCCGCGCATCAGCGAGAGCGTCACCACCTTGTCGAGGCCCTCGGCGCCGCAGAAGCGGCCCTGCGCGAACGGCAGGTCGGCCGAGACGCACAGGACGACGGCGTCGGGGTGGTCGGCGGCCACCTCGTTGAACCGCCGCACCGACGCCGCGCAGACCCCGGTGTCGATGCTCGGGAAGATGTTGAGGACCTTGTACTTGTCGCCGTAGTCGGCCAGCGAGACGTCGGACAGGTCCTTGGCCACCAGCGTGAAGCCGGGCGCGCTGTCACCGGGCCGCGGGAACGTGCCGCCGACCGTGACCGGGTTGCCCTTGAACGTGATCTCGGACATGAAAACCTCCAGTTAGCTGTGCTCCCCAGCAGGCGATCATATGCCCTTCACATTGCGCAGGTTCGACCTGGCCATGTCCACCATCCTGCCGACCCCGCCGGACAGGACGATCTTCCCGGCGGCCAGCGCGAACCCCTTCATCTGCTCGGCCGAGACCTTCGGCGGGATCGACAGCGCGTCCGGGTCGGTGATCAGGTCCACGAGGTAGGGGCCGTCGGCGGCGAACGCCTTCGTCAGCGCCTCGCGGATCTCCCCCGGCCTGGTCACCGTGACCGACGGGATGCCGACGGCCGCCGCCACCGCCGCGTAGGACACCCGCTCGTGGTCGGTGCCGAAGTCGGGCAGGCCGTCCACGAGCATCTCCAGCTTCACCATGCCGAGCGAGGAGTTGTTGAACACCACCGTCTTGACCGGCAGGTCGTGCAGCTTGACCGTGATCAGCTCGCCGAGCAGCATGGCCAGCCCGCCGTCGCCGGACATGGAGACGACCTGGCGGCCGCGGTCGGCGAAGGCGGCGCCGATGGCGTGCGGCAGCGCGTTGGCCATCGAGCCGTGCTTGAAGGAGCCGATCACCCGCCGCCGGCCGTTCGGGGTGAGGTAGCGGGCCGCCCAGACGTTGCACATGCCGGTGTCCACGGTGAAGACCGCGTCGTCGGCGGCCACCTCGTCCAGGATGCTCGCCGCGTACTCGGGGTGGATGGGCGCCCTGTCCTTGATGTCGCGCGTGTAGGCCTCGACCACGTGCTCCAGCTTCTTGCAGTGCTCGCGCAGCATCTTGCCGAGGAAGCGCCGGTCGCTCTTCTGCTCCACCTTCGGCAGTACGGCCCGCAGCGTCGTGGCCACGTCGCCGTGCACGGCCAGGTCCAGCGGCGTCCGCCGGCCGAACACCGCCGGGTCGGCGTCGATCTGCACGGTCTTCGTGCCCGGCAGGAAGTCGGTGTAGGGGAAGTCGGTGCCGACGAGCACCACCAGGTCGGCCTCGCTCATCGCCTCGTAGCAGGCGCCGTACCCGAGCAGGCCGCTCATGCCGACGTCGAACGGGTTGTCGTACTGGATCCACTCCTTGCCGCGCAGGGCGTGGCCGACGGGCGCGTTCAGTCGCGCGGCCAGCGACATGACCTCGTCGTGGGCGCCGCGCACGCCCGCGCCGCAGAACAGCGTGACCTTCTCGGCCGCGTTGAGCGCGCCGGCGAGCTGGGCGACCTGGTCGGCCGGCGGATGCACGACGCCGCGCCGCACCAGCATGTCGTGCCGCCCGACCGGGGCTGCCGCCTTCTGGTGGGCCACGTCGCCGGGCAGCACGACGACGCCGACGCCGCCGAGCCCGATCGCGTGCTGGATCGCGCTGCGCAGCACCTTCGGCATCTGGGCCGGCCAGTTGATCGCCTCGCAGTAGACGCTGCACTCGGTGAACAGCCGCTCCGGATGGGTCTCCTGGAAGTAGCCGGTGCCGATGTGCGTGCTCGGGATGTGCGAGGCCAGCGCGAGCACGGGCGCGCCGCTGCGCTGGGCGTCGTACAGGCCCTGGATCAGGTGGGTGTTGCCGGGGCCGCAGCTGCCGGCGCACACCGCCAGCCGCCCGGTCACCTGGGCCTCGGCGGCGGCGGCGAACGCCCCGGCCTCCTCGTTGCGCACGTGTGCCCATTCGATGGAGCCGGAGCGCCTGATCGCGTCCACGATGGGGTTGAGACTATCGCCCACGACCCCGTAGACCCGTTCCACGCCGGCCTGAATCAAGACCTGTACGAACTGCTCGGCAAGGGTCGTCATGCCCCGAACCATGACCTGGTTAGGGCCGACCTAAACGTTGCGCCGGTACTGCCCGCCCGCCTCGAACAGCGCGTCGGTGATCTGGCCCAGCGAGCACACCCGGGCCGCCTCCATCAGCGCCGCGAAGGCGTTGCCGTCCGACATCGCCGCCTCGCGCAGCCTCGCCAGGGCCGCGGGGGCCTCGGCGCGGTTGCGCTCGTGGAAGGCGTGCAGCCGGTCGAGCTGCGAGCGCTTCTCCTCCTCCGTGCCGCGGGCGAGCTCCAGCTTCTTGTGCGGCTCCCCGCCGTCGTCGCCGTTGCGGAAGGTGTTGACGCCGATGAGCGGCAGCGAGCCGTCGTGCTTGCGGGTCTCGTAGAGCATCGACTCGTCCTGGATCTTGCCGCGCTGGTAGCCGGTCTCCATCGCGCCCAGGACGCCGCCGCGGTCCGACAGCCGCTCGAACTCCCGCAGCACCGCCTCCTCGACCAGGTCGGTGAGTTCGTCGATGATGAACGCGCCCTGCACCGGGTTCTCGTTGCGCGCCAGGCCCCACTCGCGGTTGATGATCAGCTGGATGGCCATCGCGCGGCGCACCGACTCGGCCGACGGCGTCGTCACCGCCTCGTCGTAGGCGTTGGTGTGCAGGCTGTTGCAGTTGTCGTAGATGGCGATCAGGGCCTGCAGCGTGGTGCGGATGTCGTTGAAGTTCATCTCCTGGGCGTGCAGGGACCGGCCCGAGGTCTGGACGTGGTACTTGAGCTTCTGGGAACGCTCGCCCGCGCCGTACCTCTCCCTCATCGCCACCGCCCAGATGCGGCGGGCCACGCGACCGAGCACCGAGTACTCGGGATCCATCCCGTTGGAGAAGAAGAACGACAGGTTCGGCGCGAAGTCGTCCACGTTCATCCCGCGCGCCAGGTACGCCTCGACGTAGGTGAAGCCGTTGGCCAAGGTGAAGGCGAGCTGGCTGATCGGGTTCGCCCCGGCCTCGGCGATGTGGTAGCCGGAGATGGAGACGGAGTAGAAGTTCCGCACCTGGTTCTGGATGAACCACTCCTGGATGTCGGCCATCATCCGCAGCGAGAACTCCGTGGAGAAGATGCAGGTGTTCTGGCCCTGGTCCTCCTTGAGGATGTCCGCCTGTACGGTCCCCCGCACCTTGGCCAGGGTGGCGGCTCTCACCGCGTCCGGGTCCGCGTCGGGGTCGCGCTCCAGGGCCTGGTCCATGGCGGCGTTGAGGAAGAAGGCCAGGATCGTCGGGGCGGGGCCGTTGATGGTCATGGAGACGGAGGTGTTCGGGGCGGCCAGGTCGAAGCCGTCGTAGAGCACCTTCATGTCGTCCAGGGTCGCGATGGACACACCGCTGGTGCCGACCTTGCCGTAGATGTCCGGGCGCAGGTCGGGGTCGTGGCCGTACAGGGTCACCGAGTCGAACGCCGTCGACAGGCGGGTGGCCGGCTGGCCCTCCGACAGCAGCTTGAAGCGCCGGTTGGTGCGGAACGGGTCGCCCTCTCCCGCGAACATCCGGGTGGGGTCCTCGTCGTCGCGCTTGAACGGGAAGACGCCCGCGGTGAACGGGAAGCGGCCGGGCAGGTTCTCGCTCCTGAGGAAGCGCAGCAGCTCGGCGTGGTCCTCGAAGCGCGGCAGGGCCACGCGGGGGATCCGGTTGCCCGACAGCGTCTCGCGCCAGAGCGGCGTGTGCAGTTCCTTGTCGCGGACCTTCACCACGAGCTCGTCGGCCCGGTAGGCCTCCTTGGTGGCGGGCCAGTCGGCGAGCAGGGCGCGGGACTCGGCCGACAGGTCGGACTCGGCGCGGCCGAGCAGCTCGTCCAGGCGCGAGGCGTCCTCTCCCAGCATGTCGCGGACGGCGGCGAGCTGCTGACGGCGGCGGGCCACGTCCATCTGGGCCAGGGTCTCGGCGTGGTAGGCGCGCACGCCCTCGGCGATCTCGGCCAGGTAGCGCACCCGCGCGGGCGGGACGATCGCCGCCGACACCTGCGAGGTGCGGCCCTGGACCCTGGCCAGCAGCCCCGGTCCCGCCTGCAGGCCCTTCTCGGCCAGCAGTTCCTTGACGTGCTGGTAGAGGGCGGTGACGCCGGCGTCGTTGTAGCGGGCGGCGATGGTGCCGAAGACGGGCATGTCCTCCGGCTTGGCGCCGAAGGCCTCGCGGTTGCGCACGATCTGGCGGCGCACGTCGCGTAGGGCGTCCTCGGCGCCGCGGCGCTCGTACTTGTTGATGGCCACGGCCTCGGCGAAGTCGAGCATGTCGATCTTCTCCAGCTGGGAGGCCGCGCCGAACTCGGGCGTCATCACGTAGATGGGCACGTCGACGTGGGGGACGATGCCGGCGTCGCCCTGGCCGATGCCGGGCGTCTCCACGATCACCAGGTCGTAGCCGGCCGCCCGGCAGGCGGCGATCACGTCGTCCAGGTGCTCGGGGACCTCGGCGACCGCGCCGCGCGTGGCCAGGGAGCGGAAGAAGGTCTGGGCGCCCAGGCTGTTCATCCTGATGCGGTCGCCGAGCAGGGCGCCGCCGCCGCGCCTGCGGGTCGGGTCGATCGCGATGACGGCGATGCGCAGCTTGTCGTCGTTGTCCACGCGCAGGCGGCGGACCAGCTCGTCGGTCAGCGAGGACTTGCCGGAGCCGCCGGTGCCGGTGATGCCGAGCACCGGGGCGTGGCGCTGGGCGCCGCGGATGCCCGCGAGGAGCTCCTCCTCGGCGCGCCCCGACTCGATCAGCGTGATCGCCCTGGCGAGGGCGGCCTGGTCGCCGGAGAGCACCGCCTCGGTCGAGGGGGCGCCGCCGAGCTCGACGTCGCACTCCTCGATCAGCTTGTTGATCATGCCGGGCAGGCCGAGCCGCTGGCCGTCCTCGGGCGAGAAGATGCGGGTGACGCCGCGGGAGTGGAGCAGGTCGATCTCGTCCTGGACGATGACGCCGCCGCCTCCGCCGTACACCTTGACGTGCCCGGCGCCGCGCTCGCGCAGCAGCTCGACGAGATAGGAGAAGAACTCGACGTGACCGCCCTGGTAGGAGCTGATGGCGACGCCCTGGACGTCCTCCTGGATGGCGGCGGTGACGACCTCGTCCACCGAGCGGTTGTGGCCGAGGTGGATCACTTCCGCGCCCTGGGTCTGCAGGATGCGGCGCATGATGTTGATCGCGGCGTCGTGGCCGTCGAACAACGCCGCCGCGGTCACGAATCGAACAGGGTGGGCCGGAACGTGCACGCCAGATCACTCCTTCGTGAGGGGCCTCACCTACAAACTACTAGGACGTCCTACTAAATGCCCAGCGTCGCAGGTGACCGCCCCTCTCAGAGGCGTTCGTACGGCCTGCGGCCCCGCGTTCTGACGTGGGTGCGATGGATCGGCGGCGGCCCTTCGTGGAAGCGGTTGGGCGCCCGTTCGCGCACCGGAGGTTCCACTGGTTCCGGTGGGGGCTCCGGGGTTGGCGCGTTCCATGGGACGAGCTCGCGAAGGACCCTGCGGTGCGTGCCACGACTACGGCCGGCCAGGCGGAAGCTCACCACGACGGTGGTCAGCACGATGAAGGCGAGCAGGGCCTGCGGGGTGCCGAGGAGGTCAAGCGGGGAATCGTTCGCGGGCATCTCGGTGTAGGTCTTGAGCTCGGGGGCGTAGGCGGTGGGCTGTTCGGTGGGCTGGAGCGTGCCGGCCAGCGTCTTCTCCTTGACCACGCGGGGCAGGCCGTAGCCGACGACTTTCTCCTGGTCACGAAATTTCCGCTTTAACCAGACTTTGTCGACATTCGCCTCGATGGTGCGGATCTTGGTGCCGTCGACCTTCTCCACGATGCCCACGTGGTCGACGCCCTTGTAGCTCTTGCCGCCGCTCCAGTCGTAGAAGACCAGGGCGCCGGGCTCGGGCGTGCGCGACCAGGCGCCCTGCTTGATGAACCAGGCGGCGTGCGAGGGTGTCCAGGCGAACTGGCCGACGTACTCGCCGACGCCCGCCTTCTCCGCGGCCCACGCGATGAACATGTCGCACCACGGCGCGTTCTTGTACTGGGGATCCTGGAGGCGATCCGCGTACCACTCGCCGAACTTGGTGTGCTGCCCGCCCTTTTCCCGGTATCCGAGCTCCGGGCGGACCTTTTCCAGAAGATCTTCAGCGATCGGGTCCAGGACGACTCCTCCCAGATAACCGGCAGATCACGATGGACTGTAGTAGCGCCTTCGTGATCGCGTGCCGTACATCCGGAAGATAGTCACTGGGGTGGCAAAATGTGGCTTTTGTGGCGCGGGTGACTAGCTACTACGCGGCTTAGGAACCAGCCCCGACGCGGAAGACCTTCGCGTCACCCTCCCCCGGTGACACGACGTCCGCCACGATGACGGTGACGTTGTCCGGCGAGCCGCCCTGGTTGGCAAGATCGATCAACCTCTGGACGGCGAGGGCCGGGTCGGCCACAGTGGTCAGGATCTCGTGCAGGATCTCGGGCCCCAGGACCCCGGTCAGCCCGTCGGAGCAGAGGAGGTAGCGATCTCCAGGATCGGCCTCGCGCAGCGACATGTCCGGCTCCGCCCTGCCCTCGCTGCCCAGCACGCGCAGCACCATCGACCGGCGCGGATGCACCGCCGCCTGGTCCTCGGTAATCCGCCCTTCGTCCACCATGGACTGCACAAGTGTGTGATCCTTGGTGATCTGGTAAAGAGCACCGTCGCGAAGCAGGTACCCACGGGAGTCACCCAGATGAGCCAGCGCGAAGCGGTAGCCGTCCCACAGCGTGGCGGTGACCGTGGTGCCCATCCCCCGGCGCGCGGGGTCGATGTCGGCCAGCTCGACCAGCCGGCGCGCCGCCTCGTGCACGGCGCCCTCCAGCGCGGCCTCCAAATCGGCGCCCGTCTCGGGAAGCGACGCATCCAGCTCGCGCATGACGGCGATCGCGGCCGAGCTCGCCAGCTCTCCCGCCGCGTGCCCGCCCATGCCGTCCGCCACGACGAGCAGGCGGGCGCTCGCGAAGCCCGCGTCCTCGTTCTGCTCTCTGCGGCGGCCCACGTCTGATCCCGCGGCATAGCGGATGTTGTGCTTCATACCCTGCAGTAAATCATTGGTTGAAAGACTTCACAAGCAGATGCGCTGAAGACTCTTGTGAACTACTGTGGGCGTCATGAGCCACGACCCCACCGTCAACGCCGGGGACATCGCCCGGCTCGCCGGTGTCGGGCGTGCCGCGGTCAGCAACTGGCGACGCCGCCACGACGACTTCCCCCAGCCGGTCGGCGGAACCGCCAACCAGCCGTTGTTCCTGCTGCGCCAGGTCGAGGCCTGGCTGCTGCGCTATGGGAAGTCCTACCAGGTATCACTGGCCGACCGGGTGTGGCAACGCCTGAAAGCCGCCGGAGATTTGCGGCTCGGCGAGCTCGTCGCCGAGGCCGGCGCGCTGCTGACCGGCGGCGAGAGCGTGCCGGACCCGGAGCTGGCCGCGATGATCACCGAGCTGGCCGGCGAGGAGGGCGCCGCGGCGGCCTACGACTTCCTCTGCGAGCGCTACCTGGAAGCCCACTCCCGCCAGCTGTCCGTCACCCGCGAGGAAGTGGCCGCGCTGATGGTACGGCTGGCCGTGCCGGAGGGCGGGACCGTTCTCGACCCGGCCTGCGGCGTCGGCACCCTCCTCCTGGCCGCAGCCGGCGCCGTCCCCGGGCCGCGCTACCTCGGCCAGGACCTCAGCGCCTCCTCCGCCCGCATCGCCGCCGCCCGGTTGCGGCTCGGCGGCCACGAGGCCGAGATCGTCGCCGGCGACTCCATGCGCCGCGACGGCTTCCCCGGCGCCAAGGCCGACGCCGTCGTCTGCGACCCGCCCTTCAACGAACGCGCCTGGGGCTACGAGGAGCTCACCGGCGACCCCCGCTGGGAGCACGGCCTGCCGCCGCGCGGCGAGTCCGAACTGGCCTGGGTACAGCACTGCCTCACCCACGTCCGGCCCGGCGGCACGGTCGCGATCCTCATGCCGCCCGCCGCCGCCAGCCGCAAGCCCGGCCGCCGCATCCGGGCCAACCTCCTGCGCGCCGGCGCCCTGCGCGCGGTGATCGCGCTGCCGGGCTCCGACCTGTGGCTGCTGCGCCGTCCCACGCAGGGCGAGCGCCCGCCCTCCGACGTGCTGATCGTGGACGCCACCGACGACCTGTCCGCCGTCGAGCCCGCCTGGCGCGCGCACCTGGAGGACCGTTCCGAGCAGACGGTACGCATCATCGACCTGCTCGCCGACGAGGTCGACATGACCCCGGCCCGGCATCGCCGCCTGGAGGATCTGGGCAGGGCCTTCACCGAGGCCCGTGACAGGTTTCTGGCGGCCTCCGCCGTACCGCCGGATCTGAAGGTTCTCGACCAGCCGCTGGAACGGCCCGTCACCACCGTCGGCGACCTCATCAAGGAAGGGCTGGTCGCGGTGCTGCAGGCACCGCCGCGCATGACCGCCGACGGCGGCGAGCTGCCCGTGCTGACCGCCGACGACGTGGCGCAGGGCTCGCCACCGTCCGGCCGCACCACGCCGTCCACCGGTCTGGTCCCGGTACTACCCGGCGACGTCGTGGCCTCCTACTCCAGCGTCCGCGTCATCGGCGAGCCCGACGGCGTGCTCGGCCCGCACCTCACGCTCTACCGCGTCGACCCGCGCCGCCTGGACGCCGACTTCCTCGCCGGTTTCCTGCGCGGCGCGGGCGGCCGCGCCACGACCGGCTCCAGCCGCTTCGACGCCCGCCGCACGCGCCTGCCCCGGGTGTCCATGGAGGAGCAGCGCGAGTACGGCGCCGCCTTCCGCCAGCTGGCCGATCTCGAAGACGCGCTGCGCGAGGCCAGCGCGCTGGGCCAGTCCTTGATCCGTCTCGGCCTCGACGGCTTGATCGACGGGCATCTGCACCCGTAGTCCTGACGGTGTAGTTTTTTCCCGAAAGGCTGCGGGGAGGGGCGAATGGTCATCGGCGACCGCTATGAGCTCGACGACCTCCCGCTCGGGCAGGGCGGCATGGGCGCGGTCTACTCCGGGCACGACCGCCACCTCGACCGCAGGGTCGCCGTGAAGCTCCTGCACATGCGCGGATTCAGCGCCGACGACGAGGAACTGGAGCGGCGCTTCATCCGCGAGGCCCGCATCCTCGCCCGCCTGGAACACCCCGGCGCCCCCGTCCTGTACGACTTCGGCACCCACGAACAACGGCTGTTCCAGGTCATGCAGTTCATCGAGGGCGTCACCGTGGCCGACGTCGTCAGCGAGCACGGGCCGCTGCCGGTGCCGTGGGCCTGCGCCATCGCCGCCCAGGCCGCCGCCGTCCTGTCAGCCGCCCACGCGCTGGCGATCTGCCACCGCGACCTCAAGCCCACCAACCTCATGCTCTGCCCGGACGGCAGCGTCAAGGTCCTCGACTTCGGGCTCGCCATGCTCCGCGAAACCGACCTCGGCCAGTTCACCCGCATCGGCCAGATCCTCGGCACACCCGCGTACATGGCGCCCGAGCAGATCCAACGCGGCCTCGCCGACCCGCGCAGCGACCTGTACTCCTTGGGCTGCGTCCTGCACGAGATGCTGACCGGCCGCCAGCTGTTCACCGGCCCCACCGACTACGTGGTCTTCGAACAGCAGGTGAAGGAGTCGCCACCGGAGATCCCCGGCCTGCCTCCCGAACTGGCCGCGATCCTGGCCGCCCTGCTGGAGAAGACGCCCGAATCCCGCCCCGCCGACGCCGCCACCCTGTACCGCCGCCTCGACCCCCTGGCCCAGGGCCTGCCGATGCTCCCCGGCTTCCTCGCCCCCGACCCCAGTCCGGGCCGCATGTACGCCCGAATAGTAGGCCGAGCCCTAACCCCCTGACCCACCCTCACCGCCCCCGGTCTCCCCTCCCCCGTCTCTCCTCCTGACTGCTCTTCCCTCCCCCTCACCGCCTCGCCGCTCCTCTTGCCGGCCCACCTGCCACCGGCTCTCCAGGCCCTCCCGCCCTACGGCGGCCCTCAGCCCTGGCGCGCCTCCCTCTGCTGTTCGGTGGCGCGCCCCCTTGCCCGGTCTCGATGGGTGTCGGGAGCGTGAGGCCGATGAGTTTTTGTCGGTCCCGAGGTCAATAGTGGTGCCCATCACATTCCCCGAGGAGACTCTCACCATGACCGAGCCCGTCGCCGGACAGGGTGCGCGCTGGCTGCGCGGACCGCTCCGCCCGTTCCAGCACGGCCAGTACCGCCTGCTGACGGGCTCACTCACCGCGTCCATGCTGGGCGAGGGCCTGTGGCTGATGGCCATGGTCTGGCAGGTGATCGCCCTCGACGGCAAGGCGGGCGAGCTCTCCATCGTCTCCACCGGCGCCGCGGTCGGCATGGTGGCCACGGTGCTGCTCGGCGGTGTGATCGCCGACCGGGTCCCGCAGCGCCGCGTACTCCTGACGACCGAACTCGTCCTCGCCGCCTCCGCCATGGTGATCGCCGCCCTGGCGCTGACCGGCGTGATCGAGATCTGGCACCTGGCCGTGGTCGCCTTCGTGCGCGGCATAGGCAGCGGCTTCTACTACCCGGCCTACTCGGCGATGCTCCCCTCCATCGTCCCCGCCGACCATCTGCTGGCCGCCAACGGCGTGGAGGGCGTCCTGCGCCCGGTCGTCATGCAGGCGGCGGGCCCGGCGATCGCGAGCTTCCTGGTGGCCGCCCAGTCCCCGGCCGCCGCCCTCGCGGTAGGCGCCGGTACGCAGATCGTGGCCACGATCTTCCTGGTCTTCATGCGCCCGGTCCCGCTGCGCAGAGACCAGAGTGAGGGAGACACCGGCCACCCCGTCAGATCCATGGCCAAGGACCTGCGCGACGGCTTCGTCTACATGCTGAAGACCCCGTGGCTCCTGGCCACCCTGCTCTTCGCCTCGCTGATGATCCTGGTGACGATGGGCCCGATGGAGGTGCTCATCCCGTTCGCGGTGAAGGACGGCGCGGGCGGCGGCCCGAAGGAACACGCCATCGTCATGGCCGCCTTCGGCATCAGCGGCGCCCTGGCCTCATTGGTGATGGCCAGCCGCAAACTCCCCAAGCGTTACCTGACCGCCATGAACCTCATGTGGGGCCTCGCCTGCCTCCCCTTCATCCTCATCGGCGTGGCCTCCAACATCTGGCTGATCGTGCTGGCCGCGTTCATCCTGGGCGCCCTGTTCAGCGCGCCGATGGTCATCTGGGGTACGTTGCTCCAGCGCCGCGTACCCCCGGAACTCCTGGGCCGTGTATCCAGCCTCGACTTCTTCGTCTCCCTGGTCTTCATGCCCGTCTCCATGGCCCTGGCCGGCCCGGTGAGCGTGGCCATCGGCCTGACCCCGACGTTCATCATCGCCGGCATCCTGCCGCTCCCGATCGCCATCATCGCCATCCTGCTGGCCCGCATGCCCGCCGACGAACTGGCCCACCCCCTGGACCACGAACCCACCCCAGAACCCAACCCCCAACCCACCACCCCCTAACCCCACCCCCTCACCCAGCCAGTCGGCGCCCCACTGCCTCGCCCTTTGAGCCCTGCCCCTGCCTTGCCCCAGACCCCGCCCTCGGCTCGGCTCGGGCCGCCGAGCGGGGGTTTGGGGGGTGGTCCGGAAGGGGGTGGGGTGGGTTGTTATCTGGTTGGGTTTGGGTCGGGGGGTGTGTTGTCCAGGTAGGCGAGCACTGCCGCCACGCGCCGGTCCACGCGGTCGGTCTGGGCCAGGTCGAGTTTGGCGAAGATGTTGCGGATGTGCTTGTGCACCGCGCCTTCCGAGATCACCAGCTTCTCGGCGATCGCCATGTTGCCCAGGCCTTGGGCCATGTGGGAGAGGACTTCGCGTTCGCGGGCGGTGAGCTGGTCGAGGGGGTCGCGGCGGCGGGCGAAGAGCTGGGCGA
Source organism: Nonomuraea sp. NPDC050547 (assembly GCF_044457345.1). NCBI lineage: Bacteria > Bacillati > Actinomycetota > Actinomycetes > Streptosporangiales > Streptosporangiaceae > Nonomuraea > Nonomuraea sp. NPDC050547. The sequence goes on along the minus strand of NZ_JBITGW010000004.1, from coordinate 216,897 downwards.
CCACGTCGGGGTCGATCGCGGTGCCGCCGTCGCCGACCCTGTTCAGCGCGTCCAGGAACTCTTCGACCTTGCCGACCCGCTCCTTGAGCAGGTACCCGATGCCGCGGGTGCCGACGGCCAGCAGGTCGGTGGCGAACGCCTGCTCCACATACGCGGACAGCACCAGAACGCCCAGTTCCGGATGCAGGCGCTTGGCCTTCACCGCCGCCTTGATGCCCTCGTCGGTGTGGGTGGGCGGCATGCGGACGTCCACGACGGCCACGTCGGGGCGGTGTTCCTCGACGGCGGCCAGGAAGCCCTCCGGCTCCCCCGCGGCGGCCGCCACCTCGATGCCTTCGCCGGTCAGCAGCAGGACCAAGCCCTCACGCAGCAGGGCGTCGTCCTCGGCGATCACGACTCGCACGGCAGTTCCACCTCGATCATGGTCGGCCCTCCGTCGGGGCTGGTCAGAGCCATCGTTCCGTCGCGCGCCCCGACGGTCAACCGGCCCGCCGCGGTCTGGGTGCGGTCATGCGCGTGGCGCATCCGGCCGCGGTCCGCGCGCGGTCGTGCGCGTGGCGCCTCCACTCGGGGTGAGCCGCGCCGCGTACTCGGACGGATCGACGCAGCGCTGCGGGACAAGCGGCCAAGTCGCGACCACTGGCCGACCGGGTCGAGCCGACCGGGTCGCGATCGGGGACCTGCCGGGTCGTGACCGGAGCCGACCGCGTCGCGGCCGTGCCCGCCGGGCCGTGACCGGGGCCTGCCAGGTCGCGATCGGGGGCCTGCCGGGTGGCGACCAAGGCCCGCAAGGGCCTGGGCGGGGTGCGACCGGACTGTTGGGGAACTGGACGGATCTTCTTACCGCCTGCACTACCGTGACGTGGGTAGCTCGCGGGATTCCTGCAGCTCAGGGTGCTTTCTAGGGTTCTTCTCATGAACGATCCCTACCGCATCAGCCCGAAGAGCGCCCCCGGCAAGCGGAGCCCCGTGGGCAGAACCGCCACCCGTGCCGTCCTCTGGCTCGTCCTGACGGTGAGCGCGGTGGTGAACGTGATCGCCAACAACATCCTCCATGGAACCGCGGCGATCGGCATCGTCGCCGGGCTCGTCGCCGTCGCGTGCATCGCCGGCCTCATCGTCAGCCACGTCTCGGGGCGCCGGGCATGAGCCACGTCGTCACCCTCACCTCGGTCACGAAGAAGTACGGCGAGCTCGTGGCACTCGACAACGTGTCGCTCGGCTTTCCGCAGGGCCGGTTCGTGGCCGTGATGGGCCCGTCGGGGTCGGGCAAGAGCACGCTGATCCAGTGCGCCGCCGCCCTCGACCAGCCCACCTCCGGCTCGGTCACGATCGGCGGCGTCGACGTCGGCTCGCTGAACGAGACCAAGCGCACCGTCCTGCGCCGCGAGCACATCGGCTTCGTCTTCCAGTCCTACAACCTGCTGCCCGCGATCACCGTCGAGGAGAACCTGACGTTGTCGCTGCGGCTGGCGGGCAAGCGGCCCGATCGTGCCTGGATCGGCGAGCTGGTGGAGCGGGTGGGGTTGCAGGATCGGTTGCGCCACCGGCCTGCGGAGTTGTCCGGCGGGCAGCAGCAGCGGGCGGCGATCGTTCGCGCGCTGGCCGGGCGGCCGGACGTGGTCTTCGCCGACGAGCCCACGGGCGCGCTCGACCTGCGTAGCGCCGCCCAGGTGCTGGACCTGTTGCGCGGCCTGGTGGACGACCTCGGGCAGACCGTCGTCATGGTCACCCACGATCCGGCCGCCGCGGCTCGCGCGCACGACGCGCTCGTCATGGCGGACGGGAAGGTGGTCGACGTCCTGGCCGAGCCGTCGGCGGAGGACTTGGCCGCGCGGCTCACCCAGCTTGCCCGGGGCGGGCTCGCCGTACACGCTGTGGGGGGTGCGCTGTGATCAGGACCGCGCTCGCGATGTCGGGGCTCGGTGGGCTGGTCGTGGCCTTCTTCGCGGTGTTCGGCGGCATGGCGCTGATCACCGGGACCGGCGTGATCATCGAGTCGGGGCTGCGCTCGAACATCTCCGGCCAGCGGCTCGTCCACGCCGACGTGCTCGTCTCCGCCCCGCAGAGCCTCGCGCAGGAGGGCGATCTGCCCGTTGCGCTGCCCGAGCGGGCCGTGCTGCCGGCCACACTGGCGGGTGAACTGGCCCGCCTCGACGGCGTCGCCTCGGCCACGGGTGACGTGAGCTTCCCGGCCACACCCCTGGGCGACCTGAAGGGCGACGCCACACCGCCGGACGACGGAAGGAGCGACGCCAAGAGCGACGTGAAGGGTGGCGCAAAGAAAGAGGTGGAGGGTGGCGCCGCATCGGCGGGCCAAGCCGTGGCGGGGACCGGGCATGGGTGGGATTCTGCGGCCCTTGCCGGGGGGAAGCTGATCAGTGGCCGGGCGCCGCGGGCCGGCGACGAGATCGTGGTGCCCAAGGCGCTGGCCGTACGGCAGGGCGCGAGCATCGAGGTCGTCGCGGGCGGCAGGCGGGGCGAGTACCGGGTCACCGGTGTCATGGACGGGCCCGATCTGTATTTCGCCGACCGTACCGCCGCCGAGCTGGCCGGCCGGACGAGCGGCCCGCGCGCGGGCACCGTCGACCTGATCGCGCTGCGCGCCGCACCGGGCACCGACCCGGCGAACCTGGCCGAGGCCGTGCACCGCAAGGTCGGCGAACGCTACGAGGTACGCACAGGGCCGGACAAGGGCGACGCCGAGTCCCCCGGTACGGCCGCCGCCCGCGGCATGCTGATAGCCCTGCCCAGCTCGATCAGCGGCATCAGCATGCTCATCGTCGGCTTCGTCGTGGGCGGCGGCATCTCGCTGTCGATCACCCGCCAGCGCCGCGACCTGGCCTTGCTGCGCGCGGCCGGCGCGACCCCGCGCCAGGTGCGCAAGCTGGTCGCCGTCCAGGGCATGACCGCCGCCCTGGCGGCCCTGCTGCCCGGCGCCGCCGCCGGCTACTACCTGGCCGCCCACTTCGGCGATCTGCTGATCCATCTGGGCCTGCTGCCCCCAGAGCTCCCGCTGACCTACAGCCCGATCCCTGCCGCCGCCGCAGCGCTGGTCCTGCTCGGCGTGGTGCGGGTGTCGGCCTGGGCCGTCTCGATCTCGGCGTCCAAGATGCCCGCGGTCGCCGCGGTGCGTGACGCGCAGAGCGAGCCGCGCCGGCCGTCGGCCGTACGCTTCAACAGCGGCCTGCTGATCATCCTGGCCGCCATGGGTCTGTCGACGATGCCGTTGTTCCTGCGCGGCGAGGTCGCGGTCCTGGGCCCCAGCATGGGCGGCCTGCTGTCGGTGATCGGCCTGGCGCTGGCGGGTCCGAGGCTGGTGCAGAAGGCCACCGGCCTGCTGGTCCGGGTGCTGCCCGCCCGTGTGTCCCCGCCGCTCTGGCTCGCGGTGTCCAACACCCACGGCTACGCGCTCAGGACGGCCGGCGCGGTCGCCGCGCTCGGCATGGTCATCACGCTGGGCACCAGCAACGCGCTGACCCACACCACCGTCATGCGGGCGACCGCCGACGAGACCGCCCGTACGCTCAGGGCCGACGCCGTCATCACCGCGCCCGCCTATGGCGGCATCCCGCGCGACCTGCTCGGCGAGGTCCGGGCCGTGCCCGGCGTGAGCTCGGCCGTCACCGCGTCGACCACGACCGTCATCGGACGCGGCCTCGCCCTGGGCGACGGCGCCGAGTCGGCGATGGCGCGCTCCGCGATGGTCCTCGGGCCGGAGGCCCGCGGCCTGGTCGACCTGGGCGTCACCAAGGGCGGTCTGGCCGATCTCAAGGGGCCGTCGATCGCGATCGACGAGCGTTCTGGCTCGGTGGGCGAGCATCGCGACCTCGTGCTGGGCGACGGCGCCAAGGTCAGGGCCCGCGTCGTGGCCACCTACAGCCGGGCACTCGGACTCGGCCCGATCGTGCTCGCGCGCGACCTGGTCGCCGGGCACACCACCACGGATCTCGACTCGACCGTGTTCGTGCGCACGGCCGACCCGTCGGCGCTGAACAAGCTGAGCGAGCGCTGGCCCGCGCTCAGCGTCGCCTCGGCCGCCACCTCGCCGCAGGCGGGCGAGACCTCCGCGCAGTTGTGGATCAACATCGCGGTGCTGGCCGTTCTGCTCGGGTACGTGCTGGTCTCGGTCGCCAACCGGCTGGTCGCCACCACCGCGGCCCGTGGCGCGGAGCTGACCGCGATCAGGCGGCTCGGCGCGACGCCGGGCCAGATCCGCTCGATGATCCGCTGGGAGGCGCTGCTGATCGCGCTCACGGCGTCGGTGGCCGGCCTGCTGATGAGCGCGGTGCCGCTGATGTTCCTGAGCATCGGCTTCCTCGGCCGCCCGTGGCCGGCCGGCCCGCTCTGGCTGGCGCCAGCGGCGGTGGCGGTGGTGTGCGCGGTGGTCGGGCTGGCGTACGACCTGCCCGCCCGCCGGCTGGTACGGCGCAGCGAGCGGGTGGCATGAAAGCGCTCCCAAACCGAAGAACGACCGGCGCGACCTGGGCAAACAGCCAGGAAACACCGAGAGAGCGTTCTCTTATGTCGCTCGGATCGTTATCTAACCTCCGTTGACGAGCTGCAGTGAAGGGCGAGATAACTCTGAGAGAGCGCTCTCTCATCGTTCCCAGGAAAGCCTTGGAGGGTTTCCATGACCCCTCGTCTGCGACTGCTCGCCGTACCCCTGATGCTCGCTCTCGCCGTCACCGCCTGCGGAGGCGGCGGCGGTGAGACCGCGGGCACGGCCTCCTCCGCGAAGCCCGCCGAGAAGGTCAAGCTCACCGTCGGCCTCTTCGGCGACTTCGGCTTCAAGCCGCTCTATGAGGAGTACAAGAAGACGCACCCGAACGTCGAGATCGTCGAGCAGGTCACTCAGTTCAACGACCACCACAACAACCTGGTCAAGCGGCTGGCGACCAACGCGGGCGCGGCCGACATCGAGGCGGTCGAGGTGGGCTACATCAGCACGTTCACCGCGCTGACCGGCAAGTTCCACGACCTCAAGCAGTTCGGGCTGGACAAGCGGCAGGCCGACTACCTCGACTGGAAGTGGCAGCAGGGCATCAGCAAGGACGGCGCGCAGGTGCTGGGCCTCGGCACCGACGTCGGCGGGCTGGCCATGTGCTACCGCAAGGACCTGTTCAAGAAGGCGGGGCTGGCCACCGACCGCGCCGAGGTCGCGGGGCTCTGGCCCACCTGGGAGTCCTACATCGAGACCGGCAAGAAGTTCGCGGCCGCGAACGTGGCGGGGGCCAAGTTCGTGGACTCCCCCGGCGAGATCTTCCGCGCGATGGTCAACCAGGCGCCCGTCGGCTTGTACGACCCCACGGACAAGATCATCGTGGACTCCAACCCCGACGTGAAGAAGGCCTGGGACCTGTCCAACCAGATCTCCCAGAACAACCTGTCGGCCAAGCTGGCCGCCTTCTCCCCGCCGTGGAACACCGGCTTCGCCAAGGGCTCGTTCGCCACGATCATCTGCCCGGCCTGGATGACCGGCTACATCCAGGAGCAGGCCACGAACGCCTCCGGCAAATGGGACATCGCGGCCGTGCCCGGCGGCTCCGGCAACAGCGGCGGCTCCCACCTGATGCTCCCCAAGCAGGGCAAGCACGCCAAGGAGGCGGCCGAACTGATCGACTTCCTCACCTCCAAGGAGAACCAGGCGCGGGTCTTCAAGGAGGAGGGCACCTTCCCCTCGATCCCGGCGCTCTACGACGACCCGTCGATCCAGACGTTCACCAAGCCGTTCTTCGGCGACGCCCCGATCGGCAAGATCTACTCCGACGCCGCCAAGGCACTCAAGCCCCAGCACCTCGGCCCGAAGGAGGCCGACGTGCGCACCGCGATCGGCAACGGACTCGGCCGGGTCGAGCAGGGTAAGCAGTCGCCCGACGAGGCGTGGGCGCAGGTCCTCCAGGACGTCGCGAAGATCAAATGAGCGTCATCTCGCTGAGGGCGCTGTCCAGGAGGCGCAGACGGCACGTCGTTGACATGAAGGTGTCGCCGTATGCGTACGTCGCCCCCTTCTTCCTGCTGTTCTGCGCCTTCGGGCTGTTCCCGCTCCTCTACACCGCGTGGGTGTCACTGCACGAGTGGACACTGCTGTCCGACGTGCACACGTTCGTCGGGCTCGGGAACTTCGGCACGCTGCTCGGTGACGCCTACTTCTGGAACGCCACCTTCAACACGCTGTCCATCGGGGTCATCTCGACGGTGCCGCAGCTGCTGCTGGCCATCTGGCTGGCGCACCTGCTCAACCGGCCGCTGCGGATGCAGACGTTCTTCCGCATCAGCCTGCTGCTGCCGAACGTGACCAGCGTGGTCGCGGTCGTGGTGATCTTCAGCCAGCTGTTCGGACGGGACTTCGGGCTGATCAACTGGGTGCTCGGCTGGTTCGGGGTGGGCACCATCGACTGGGCCGCGGGCACCGCGACGTCGCACATCGCCATCTCGGTCATGATCATGTGGCGGTGGACCGGGTACAACGCGCTGATCTTCCTCGCGGCTATGCAGGCCGTACCCAGGGAGCTGTATGAGGCGGCCACCATCGACGGCGCGTCGAACCTCACGCAGCTGCGCAGGATCACGGTGCCGATGATCCGGCCCACGATCGTCTTCGTGGTCATCGTCTCGACCATCGGGGCGATGCAGATCCTGGCCGAGCCGCTGCTGTTCGGGGGCTCCAGCGTGACGGGCGGTCCCGACCGGCAGTTCCAGACGCTCTCGCTGTTCGTCTACGAGCACGGCTTCACCAAGTTCGACTTCGGGTACGCCTCGGCGGCCTCCTGGATCATGTTCCTCTTCGTGGTCCTGGCGGCCGGGATCAACTACCTGCTCACGCGCCGGATGAAGGGCGGTCTGTGATGCGGCTCCGATACCTGACGCTGATCGCCGTCGCCTTCTTCTCCGCCTTCCCGCTGTACTACAGCGTCGTCGTGGCCTCGCGGCACAACTCGGCGCTGGCCGAGGTGCCGCCACCGCTGCTGCCCGGCGGCAACTTCCTCGCCAACGTCTCGCGCGTCTTCGACACCGTGCCGTTCGCGCTGGCGCTGGCCAACTCGGTGCTGGTGGCGGGGGCGATCTCGGTGGCGGTGATGTTCCTGTCGACGCTGGCCGGCTTCGCCTTCGCCAAGCTGCGCTTCCGCGGCAGGAACGCGATGTTGCTGATCACGGTCGGCACGATGATGGTCCCGGCCCAGCTCGGGATCATCCCGCTCTACATGCTCATGGTGAAGGTCGAGTGGACCGGCACGATGTACGCGCTGATCGTGCCCGCCCTGGTCAACGCCTTCGGGGTGTTCTTCATGACGCAGTTCCTGGAGCGCGCGCTGCCCAACGAACTGCTGGAGGCGGGGCGGGTCGACGGCGCCACCACGTGGGGGCTGTTCTGGCACGTGGTGCTGCCCGTGGCCAGGCCGGCGATGGCGGTGCTCGGGATGCTGACGTTCATGTCGGCCTGGAACGACTACTTCTGGCCGCTGGTCGTGCTGACCCCCGACAACCCCACGGTTCAGGTCGCGCTCTCGACGCTGGCCAGCGGCTACGTCAACGACTACGTGCTCGGCCTGGCGGGGACGGCGATCGGCACGCTGCCGCTCGTCCTGGTCTTCGCCGTGTTCGGCAAGCAGATCATCGGTGGAATCATGCAAGGAGCTGTTAAGGGATGATTTTCCCGGAAAACTTCGTCTGGGGTGCCGCCACGGCCTCTTACCAGATCGAGGGGGCGGCCACAGAGGACGGGCGCGGCCAGTCGATCTGGGACACCTTCTCGAGAACGGCCGGCAAGGTCGTCGGCGGCGACACCGGCGACGTCGCGTGCGACCACTACCATCGCTACGCCGACGACGTGAAGCTGATGCGCGAGCTCAACCTGGCCGCCTACCGCTTCTCCATCGCCTGGCCCCGCGTCCAGCCGACCGGCTCGGGCGCGATCAACCCGGCAGGCCTCGACTTTTACGACAGACTCCTGGATGAGCTACTTAAGGCCGAAATTTCGCCTTACGTGACGCTCTATCACTGGGATCTCCCCCAACCACTCGAAGATCGGGGCGGCTGGGCCACCCGGGACACCGCCTACCGCTTCGCCGAGTACGCGGCAGCCGTACACGCGAGGCTGGGCGACCGCGTCGAGCACTGGGCCACGCTCAACGAGCCCTGGGTCTCGGCGTTCCTCGGCTACGGCAACGGCGTGCACGCCCCCGGCCGCACCGACCCCGCCGCCGCCATGCGCGCCGCCCACCACCTGCTGCTCGGCCACGGCCTGGCCGCCAGGCAACTGCGCGCCGCCGGGGCCCGCAGCATCATGCTGGTGGTCAACGCCGCCCCCGTCCTGACCACGGCCCAGGTGAACGATCCGCAGGCCGAGCCGTCCGAGGCCGACGCGGCGGCCGTACGCAGGATCGACGCGCTGCTCAACCGCCAGTTCCTCGACCCCGCGCTGCGCGGCGCCTACCCCGCGGAGGTGCTCGCGGCCGCCGAGCGCAACGGCGGCACCGCGCACATCCTCGACGGCGACCTGACCCTCATCAACGCCCCGGTGGACCTCGTCGGCGTCAACTACTACAACCCCTGCCTCGTGGCGTCCGCCCCCGGCACCCCCGCCGACCCGGCCTGGCCCGGCTCGGACGACGTGGCCTTCACCTCCGTGGACGCCCCCAGGACCGCGATGGGCTGGCCCGTCGTCCCGTCCGGCCTGTCCAGGCTTCTGGTACGGCTCTCGCGCGACTACCCCCAGGTCGGCCTCATGGTCACGGAGAACGGCGCCGCCTACGAGGACGTCGTGGAAGGAGGCCGGGTCCACGACGCCGACCGCCTCGCCTACCTCGACAGCCACCTCCGAGCCGCCCACGACGCCGTGCGACAGGGCGCCGACCTGCGTGGATACCTGGTGTGGTCGCTGCTGGACAACTTCGAGTGGGCCGAGGGCTACCGCCGCCGCTTCGGCATCGTCCACGTCGACTACGACACCCAGGCGCGTACCCCCAAGGACAGCGCCCTGTGGTACCGCGACGTCATAGCCAGGAACGGACTGTAGATTCCTAGCGTGATGAAACGTCCGACGTTGGAGGCGGTCGCGGCGCGGGCCGGGGTTTCGCGCGCGACCGCCTCGCGGGTCGTCAACGGTCAGACGACCGTGGCGCCGGGGATCCGCGACGCGGTGCTGCGGGCGATCGACGAGCTCGGGTATGTGCCCAACAGCGCGGCCCGCAGCCTCGTCACCCAGCGTACCGACTCGATCGCGCTGGTCGTCTCGGAGCCGCCGACGCGGGTCTTCTCCGAGGATCCGCTGTTCTCCACGGTGATCAGGACGGCCAGCGTCGAGCTGGAGTCGGCCGACAAGCAGGTCGTGCTGATGCTGGCCTCATCGGCCAAGAGCCACGCGCGCGTGGAGCGCTACATCGCGGGCGGGCACGTCGACGGGGTCATGCTCATCTCCATGCACGGCGCCGACCCCCTGCCCGCCGCCGTCTCGCGGCTGCGCGTGCCGGTCGTCTCGTACGGCAGGCCGGCCGTACCGGTGGACATCCCGTTCGTCGACAACGACAACGTGGGCGGCGCCGAGTCGGCGGTGCGCTACCTGCTGGAGACGGGCAGGCGGCGCATCGCGACCATCGCCGGCCCCCTGGACATGATCGCCGGGCAGGACCGCCTGACCGGCTACCGCAACGTGCTGCGCGACTCCGACCGCCGCTCGATCGTGGCGGTGGGCGACTTCACCCGCGAGTCGGGCGCGACGGCGATGCGGCAGTTGCTGCACGACGATCCGGCGCTGGACGCGGTGTTCGTGGCCAACGACCTGATGGCGGTCGGCGCGCTGCAGTCGCTGCGGCAGGCGGGCCGGCGGGTGCCCGATGACGTGGCGGTGGTGGGGTTCGACGACATCGAGGCGGCCAAGTACACCGAGCCGCCCCTGACCACGGTGAAGCATCCGGTCTTCGACCAGGCGGCGGCGATGGTGCGGCTGCTGCTGGCGCTGTTCGAGCACGGTCCGGCCGATCCGGTCATCCTGCCGACCGAGCTGATCATCCGCGAGTCGGCCTAGAACTTAGACGCGGAAGACGCGCATCTGCAGGGCGAGCGTGCGGTAGTAGCCGACCAGCGTGGTCAGCTCGAACAGCACCGGCTCTGCCAGCAGCGTGTACTCCTCCTCGTCCAGGTCGCCCCGGGTGACCAGGGCGCGGGCGATCCGGTGGACGGCCACCTCCTCCTCGTCGTCGAGTGGCGGCTCCTCACCGGCGCGCAGCGACGCCAGCTGCCCTTCGGTGAAGCCGAGGTCGCGGGCCAGGGTTTCGTGCGCCTGGCGTTCGAAGGCGCTGTCGCAGTGGTTGGCGACGACCAGCGTGGCCAGTTCGCGGCAGCGGCCGGTGAGGCGGGAGCCGTAGCGGATGGCGGCGCCGAGCTCCTGCAGCGCGTCGCCGACCGGCGGGCTGAGCAGCATGGCGTTGAACGGGCCGATGAGGGCGCCGTCCGCGTCGGTCACGGAGGCTCCGCGCGGTCCAGAGGTGATCTTGTCGTAGACCGCGCGGGCGTCCGGGTCCAGCCGGTCGGGGCGCGAAGGGGTGAGTCTGGTCACGCGTCCCGATGCTAGATCAGCCAGGCGGTGGTGTCCTGGGGGATGTGGTCGCCGGTCAGCGGGCCGCTGGCCAGCAGGATCTCGCCGGGTGGGAGGGGTACCGGGTCGGGGCCGAGGTTGGTCACGCAGGTCAGGCCGGAGTCGCGGGTGAAGGCCAGGACGTGCGCGCCCATGGGCAGCCAGGTCAGGGTGCCGTCGCCGAGCAGTTCGTGGCGCAGGCGCAGGGCGGCCCGGTAGAGGGACAGCATCGAGCCCGGGTCGCCGGTCTGGGCCTTCGCGGTCAGCGACGCCCAGTCCGCCGGCTGCGGCAGCCAGGTCGGGTGGCCGCCGAAGCCGAACGGGGCCGACTCGCCCGACCACGGCAGCGGGACGCGGCAGCCGTCGCGGCCCCGGTTGGCGCCGCCGGAGCGGGCGTACATGGGGTCCTGGCGGGTGGCGTCCGGCAGGTCCTCGACCTCCGGGAGGCCCAGTTCCTCGCCCTGGTAGACGTAGACGCAGCCGGGCAGGGCCATGGCCAGCAGCGCCGCCGCCCGTGCGCGGCGCGTGCCCAGCTCCGGGTCCGAAGGGGTGCCGTGCAGGGCGCCGCCGTGGGCGAAGGTGGTGTCGGCTCTGCCGTACCTGGTGACGGGGCGGGTGACGTCGTGGTTGGACAGCACCCACGTCGGCGGCGCGCCGATGGGGGTGTGCGTGGCGAGGGTCAGCTCGATGACGCGGCGCAGCTCCGCCGGCTCCCACGGGCAGGACAGGAAGTCGAAGTTGAAGGCCGTGTGCAGCTCGTCCGGACGCAGGTAGCGGGCGAAGCGCTCCTGATCGGGCAGCCACACCTCGCCGATGAGGATGCGGTCGCCGTACTCGTCGGCGATCTCCCGCCAGCGCCGGTAGACGTCGTGGACGGGGTCGAGGTCCTGCCAGCGCTCGGCGTCCTTGAACAGCAGGGCGGCCGAGTCGACGCGGAAGCCGTCCACGCCGCGCTCGAACCAGAAGCGCAGCACGTTCTCGAAGTCGGCGTGCACCTCGGGCGAGTCCCAGTTGAAGTCCGGCTGTTCCGGTGCGAACAGGTGCAGGTACCACTGCCCGTCGGCCACCTGCGTCCACGCCGGGCCGCCGAAGATCGACTGCCAGTCGTTCGGCTCGTCGCGGAACCAGAACCGCTCACGCGTCTCCGGCGCGCTCAGCGCCTCCTTGAACCAGGCGCTCTCGGTGGAGCTGTGGTTGGGCACCACGTCGATGATGACCTTGATGCCCAGCTCGTGGGCGTCGGCGATGAACTTCTCCGCCTCCTCCAGCGTGCCGAAGACCGGCTCGATCCCGCGGTAGTCGGCCACGTCGTAGCCGCCGTCGGCCATCGGCGACGGGTACCAGGGGTTGAGCCAGATCGCGTCCACGCCGAGGTCCTTCAGATACGGCAGCCGCCCCCGCAACCCGGCGAGGTCGCCCACGCCGTCCCCGTTGCCGTCGGCGAAACTACGCAGGTAGACCTGGTAGATCGCGGCCCCCCGCCACCACGCTTGCGACATGTGGTTACCCCTTGATGCTTCCGGCGGTGAGGCCCGCCATGATGTGCCGCTGGAAAAGGAAGAACACGATGACGGTCGGGATGCCGGCGATCACCAGGCCGCCCATGATCGCGTTCTGGGTCACCTGGCCGGCCGTCTGGGACAGGCCCACGGAGACCGTCATCTTGTCGCTGTCGGACAGGACGAGGAACGGGTAGACGAAGTCCCTGAAGACGTTGACCACGGTGAAGATGGAGACGACGCCGAGGATGGGCCGCGAGACGGGCAGCACCACCGACCAGAGCACGCGCGCCGCGCCGGCCCCGTCGATCTCGGCGGCCTCCAGCAGCTCGCGCGGGATCGAGTCGAAGAACCGCTTGAGCAGGAAGATGTTGAACCCGTTGACCGCCGCGGGGAACCAGATGGCCCACGGCGTGTTGAGCAGGCCCAGGTCGACGACGGTGACGTACAGCGGGATGAGCATCACCATCGGCGGGATCATCAGCGTGGCCAGCATCGCGCCGAGGATGAAGCCGCCGAACATCGGCCGCAGCTTCGACAGCGCGAACGCGGCGGTGACGTCGATGACCATGGTGAAGGCCCAGGCGCCGAGCGCGTAGACGCCGGTGTTGCGCAGGAGTGTGCCGATGTCGAACAGCTCCCACGCCTCCAGGAAGGCGTCCAGGCTCGGGTTGGCCGGGAAGAACGTGGGCGGCATCTGGGCGATCTCCTCGCCCGTCTTCATCGCCCCGGTGATCATCCAGTAGAGCGGGAAGACGAAGGCGAGGGTGAAGGTGACCAGCACGGTCACCAGCACGAGCCAGTAGACGCGCCTGCCCCAGCGGGAGCCGAGCTGCAACGGAGAGATGATCGTCCGGGTCATGGGCGGTCCTGGCGGTTCAGCCGCAGCTGCACGGCGGCGAAGGCCAGCAGCACGAGCATGAGCATGAGGCCCAGCGCGCCGCCCGCGCCGTAGTTGCCGCCGTAGACGAAGGCGTACTGGTACATGAGGTAGGCGACGGTGAGCGTGGCGTTCTCCGGTCCGCCGAGCGTGAGCATGAACGGCTCGATGAACACCTGCATCGTGGCGACGATCTGCAGCATCAGCATGAGCAGCAGGATCAGCTTGGTCTGCGGGATCGTGACGTGGCGGATGCGCCGCCAGACTCCGGCGCCGTCGAGCTCGGCCGCCTCGTACAGCTCGCCGGGGATGTTCTGCAGCGCGGCCAGGTAGATGAGCGTGCCGCTGCCCAGGTTCATCCAGGTCGAGACGATCACCAGCGAGATCAACGCGGTGCTGGTGGAGTCGAGCCAGGCCAGCGGAGGGATGCCCACCACGTCCAGGATCTGGTTGAACAGGCCCGGCCCCGGGTCGAAGAACCACCGGAACATCAGCACCGACACGATCGGCGGCAGCATGACCGGCAGATAGACCACGAAGCGCAGGTACGCCCGCGCGTGCCGCAGTTCGTTGAGCACGATCGCGATCGCGAACGGCACCACGTACCCGCACAGCAGCGCCAGGACGGTGAACTCCAGCGTGTTGAGCCACGCCTCGCCGAAGGCCGGGTCGTCGGCCACGGTGCGGAAGTTGTCCAGCCCGACCCAGGTCGGCGCGTCGATCAGGTTGGTCTGCTGGAAGCTCAGGATGAACGTGCGCACCATCGGGTACCACGCGAACACCGCGAAGCACGCCAGCGCCGCGCACAGGAACCCGTAGGCGGTCAGGTTGCGCCGGATCGAACGGCCGAGCCGCGACGGCACGCGTGCCCGCCGCCGCGCCCCGGCATCCGCGATCAGCATCAGCTCTTGGCCAGGACGGCGTTGGCCTTGCTCTCCGCGTCGGTGAGCAGCTTGTCCAGGTCGGCGTCCTTACGGCTGAGCACGGCCGACATGGCCACGTCCAGGATGGCGTAGAGCTCCTGCGCCTTCGGCGGCTCCAGCTTCGGCGGCACCGCTGCCGAACCCTCGACGAAGGGCGAGAAGTTCTCCACCGGCAGCGTGGCGTGCTGCTTCTGCAGGTCGGCGATCTTCTTGCCGGACGGCGAGTCGCCGAACAGCGAGTTGTTGGGCAGGCCGACCGGGTTGCCGATCGTCTTCGCCCGCTCGTAGTCGAAGGCGCCCTGGCCCGGCGTGGTCCAGTAGAAGTCGATCCATCGCAGTCCGGCCTTCGCCTCCTCCGGCGTGGCCTTCGGGTTGATCATGAAGCCTTCACCGCCGCTCAGCGAGGCCTTGGCCTCGGGGAACGGGGCGATGCCGTAGTCGGCGATCTGCCCGCCGAACTTGTTGACCAGGTCGGGCACGACGTCGGGGGCGCCGAGCATCATGCCGGTCTTGCCGCTGCCCATGGCCTGCATCAGCGACTCCCAGCCGACCAGCAGCTTGGTGCCCATGCTGTTGTCGCTCCAGCGCAGGTCCTTGAGGAACTGCAGGACGGCCTTGCCCTCCGGGCTGTTGAAGGCCGCCTGCTTGCCGTCGGGCGTCACCATTTCGCCGCCGCGGCCGTAGATGGCCTGGTTGAAGTGCCAGCCGCCGGTGTTGCCGCCGCTGTACTCGCCGTAGCCGACGTAACCGGCGCCGATCCCGGCGATCTTCTTGGCCGCCTCCCGGACCTCGGCCCAGGTCTTGGGCGGGCTGTTCGGGTCGAGTCCCGCCTGGGTGAACAGTTTGCGGTTGTAGACGAGGCCGACGCTGTAGGTGCTGGTCGGGATGCCGTAGACCTTCCCGCCCGCGCTGTAGGGGGTCATGGTGGCGGGCGAGAGGTCGGCGAAGTTCTTGATCTCACCGGTGAGGCCGGAGATGTCGAGCGCCTGGCCCTTGGCGATCACGTCCTGGGTGTTGGTCACCGGCACCCGGAAGACGGTCTCCACCTGGCCGCCGGCCAGCTTGGGGCCGAACGTCTTGGGGTCGAAGCACGGCTGCTGGTCCGTGCTCACGACCGTCACGTCCGGGTGCGCCTTCTGGAAGGCGGCGACGTCATCGTCCCAGACCTTGCGGTTGCGCGGGTCGCTCTTGGCCGGCTGGCACGCCACCTTGATCGTCACCTTGCCGCCCTCGGTCTTCGAGGCGGGTGTGGACGTGCCACATGCCGTTGGTCCCGCAAGCCCCGCGATGAGGAGCAGTGCCAGGGCTCTGCGATTGCTCTGCATGGATCTGACCCTTCTGGTGCGATCCCTGTGGTGTGGCCCACACGATAGGTTCGCGAACAGAAGGCTGCAATAATTCGACAGATATACGCAAGATAACGATTAGGCGCGGGCGGTCGACGACCTCACCACCAGCTCGGGCTCGAACAGCAATTCGTCGGCGGGCACGGCCGCCTTGCCGATCTGCGCGACCAGCAGGTCGACCGCCGCCCTGCCCATCGCGTCGATCGGCTGGCGAACCGTGGTGAGGGGCGGATCGGTGCAGTTCATGAGCGCGGAGTCGTCGTAGCCAATGACCGAGACGTGCTCGGGCACCGACAGCCCGGCCCGCCTGGCCGCGCGCACGGCCCCCAGCGCCAGCAGGTCGCTGGCGCACACGATGCCGGTCACCTCGCGCCTGACCAGCCTGGCGGCGGCCGCGTGCCCGCCCTCCAGCGAGAACATCGTCTGCTCGACCAGCTCGGGATCGCCCCCGCTCGACAGGAACACGGCCAGCTTGCGCCGCGAGGGCATGTGGTCGGCGGGGCCGAGCACCATGCCGATGCGCTCGTGGCCCAGCGCGCGCAGGTGGGCCAGCGACATCTCGGCGGCCACCGTGTCGTCGCAGGAGACCTGCGGAAACCCCAGGTGCTCGACGGCGGCGTTGACCAGCACGGTGGGCAGCTTGCGCTCCAGGATCAGCTCGTAGTGGCCGTGCGCGGCGTCGGCCTGCGCATACAGGCCACCGGCGAAGACCACGCCGCTGACCTGCTGCTGCAGCAGCAGATCGACGTACTCGGCCTCGGTCACCCCGCCGACCGTCCTGGTGCACAGCACCGGCGTGAACCCCTGCTGCGCCAGCGCCCCGCCGACGACCTCGGCGAAGGCGGGGAAGATCGGGTTCTGCAGCTCGGGCAGGACCAGGCCGACGAGCCTGGCCCGGTCGCCGCGCAACTGGCTCGGCCGCTCGTAGCCGAGGACGTCGAGCGCGGTCAGCACCGCCTCCCGCGTGGCGTCCGACACCCCGGGCTTGCCGTTGAGCACGCGACTGACCGTCGCCTCGCTCACTCCGACCTTCTTGGCCACCTCTGCCAGTCGTCGTGTCATGCGCAAATCATACGACTATTCACGCAAGAATTTACACTGGCTTGCGCTCACTTACGTAGAGGTCGTCCTAGCGGCGGCGGCGCAGCACCAGGAGGTCGGCCGCGGCCACCACGGCCACGAACCCGGCGATCGCCGCCTCCCAGCGCCAGACCTCCTCGCCGGTGCTCATCGCGCGCAACAGGCAGAAGATCGCCAGCGCCGTGCCCACGACCAGCGCGATCACCGACAGGATCCGGCGGGCGCGCACCGGGCTGCGCGCGCTCAGCGGCTCCGTGCCCTCGCGGTTGCGCAACCACATGATCGGCCCCCTCTCAGGCCAGGCACCTCAGTGCCTCCGCGATCCGCGGATCGGTCCGCTCGTCGGGACGGCCCACGGTCGCGTTGACGAACTCCGGGTAGGACAGGGTGGCCTCGTGGCCGTCGGCGTTCACCCAGATGTGGTCGGCCGGCTGCTCGACCTGGATCTTCGCGTCGTGCTCCCCCAGGGCGAAGCGGCCCACCGCGACCCGCCAGAGCGTCCTGCCCTCGACCTCCTCCTCCGTGACGGGCGCGCCGACGTCGTCGGCGTGGGTGGCGTACTCGGAGTCGTAGTGGAAGGCCTGGTCGCCGACGAGGTAGGGGCCGGCGAGCGTGTCGAGCGTCGCGTCCCGGCCGAGGGCGCGCATGCGGGCGCGGGTCTCGCCGTTCTTCTCCCGCCACTCGGCCAGGACCTCCGACAGGGGTACGGCGCGGCGCCGCCGTACACACCACTCGTTGAAGTCGTTGAAGCCGGTGACGCCCTCGCCCGCCAGGCGGGCCATGAGCTGCTGCACGGTGCCGTCGAGGGCGGCGTGGTTGTACAGCTCCTCCCCGGCGAGATGACCGAGCACGTCGCGCACCGACCATCCGGCGCAGCGCGAGGGCCGGTCCCACCCGGCGGCGTCGAGGCCGGAGAAGAACGCGTCCAGGCGCGCCGCCTCGGCGTCGAAGATGTCGAACGGGTCGAAGTCTTTCAGCAGCTCCATACCCTCTTAGCTACCTCGCTGAGGCCGTCGTGAACATGCGAGAGCCCGGCCCCTGCGGGACCGGGCTCTCAGATGGCGCCTAGTGCTCAGTGGTGCCAGCGAACGACACGCACGTAGTCACGACGGCTCTCGGAGCCGTTGAGCTCGTCGCTGCCGTTGAAGACCGCCTTGAACGTGCCGGACTTCCAGGCACGCGACTTGGCGTAGAACTTGCCGCCCCACCCGGTCTTGCCGGAGGCGACCCACTTCCAGGTGCTGTAGCCGTTGGCGCGGTAGTAGATGTTCACCTTCTCGCCGCGAGCACCCTCCCAGCCGTCGTCGTCGGCCTGGAGGCGACCGGTGTAGTGGATGTACTTGCCCTTGCGGACCTTGGACGGGTCGGCGCTGAAGCGCGTGATCCGGCTGTCGGCCTTGCCCGCGTCTTCGACGTCGACGGAGAAGTACGCCTTGTCCTCGGCGACCTTCTTGCCGTCCTTCCACGCCTCCGCGATGGCGCTCCACTTGCCTTCAGGGTCGTTGCTGTCGAACGACACGGCGAAGCGCCAGCTGTGCTGGGTGACGGTCTTCTCGCTGAGAGTGCGGAAGCTGTCGCCCTCGGGCTGGACCTTCACCGTGACCTTGTCAACGTCAGATGAAGCGTTGACCCTGATGAACGCGTCCTCCTCGCCGCCCTTGGGGACGACGACCGGGTTCGGCGAAATGCTCTGGATGTCTACGGATGACGTCTTCTGCTGAGCGGAAGCGGCGCCACCGGTCAGCAGCATCGCGCCGCCGACCATGGCGGAGATGGCGCCTACTGCGATCTTCTTCATGAGGGTGCTAATCCTCTCCCCGTTCTCTGGAGCCGGCTCGGGATAGCCAGCTCCTCTACTACTTTGAGGCACCGGGAGTGGAAAAGGTTGTCTAAAGTTACGAGAAATATTTGATCACGGTCCCGACCAGGGGTAAAGCGCAGAAATCCGTTATGTGCGGCTACAGTCAGGCTCCATGACCGATGTCTACACCCTGGGCGCCGTCATGGGTGTCGTCTCCAGCGGCCGGGTCCGCCACGACAACGAGGCCAGGCTCGACGTGTGCGGCCCGGAGTTCTCCCTGGCCATAGGCCTGTCGCGGCTCGGGCACCGGGTGGCCTTCCTCGGCAAGGTGGGCGCCGACGAACTCGGCGCGCGGGCCCTTTCCGTACTGCGCGGGGAGGGCGTGGACATCGCCGACACGCGCGTCGACGACAGCGCCACAACGGGGCTGCTGCTGAAGGAGTCGCGGGTCGGATACCCCGGCCTGACGTCCTACTACCACGGGGGTTCCGCGGGCACCCGCCTGTCACCGGGCAACGTCCCGATCGACAGGATCGGGGCCGCGCGCCTGCTCCACATCACCGGGACCACCGCGGCGCTCGGCCGCGACTGCCTGGAGGCGGTGCGCATCGCGGTCACCGCCGCGCGCAACGCCGACGCCCTGATCTCCTTCGCCGTCACCTACCGGCCCTCGCTGTGGCCGTCGGTACGCGAGGCGGAGGAGGTCCTGAGCGAGCTGGCCCGCGCCTCCCACCTGCTGTTCGTCGACCAGGACGAGCTCGACCTGGTCAAGCCCGCGCTCACGCCCGAGCGCGAGGTGGTGGTCAGCCGGGGTACGAAGGGTTTCAGCGTGCGCGCCGACCGGATGCGCTACGACGTGCCGCGCACGCAGGTGCCGGTCGTGGACGTGGCCGGGTCGGAGGAGGCGTTCGCGGCCGGTTACATCTCGGCCGCCCTGGACGGGCTCACCCCGCCCGAGCGCCTGGCGCGCGGCAGCATGCTGAGCGCGGCGGCCACGACCGGCGCCAGCGAGTGGCAGACGCTACCGGCCCGCGCCGACCTGCCGCGGTTCGGCGCGGGTACGGCCCAGGCGGGCGCGGGCTGAACGGCCACCCTTACTCGCTTCCGTACCGCTGCCTGAAGCGCTCGACCCTGCCCGCGGTGTCCAGGACCCGGCCGCGGCCGGTGTAGTAGGGGTGGCTGGCGGAGGAGACGTCCACGTCCACCACCGGGTAGACGCGGCCGTCCGTCCACTCGATCGTCTGGGCGCTCGACCTGGTCGATCGGGTGAGGAAGGCGTAATCCGCACTCTTGTCGCGGAAGACGACCGGGCGGTACTCGGGGTGCAGGTTCTTCTTCATGGCCGCCTCAACCATGTGGCAATGGTTTTCATTCCCTGGCTTCGGGGTCGAATCCGAGTACGGTCCTGCCGCCGTCCACCGGGACCGTGGCGCCGTTGACGAACGACGACTCCTCCGACAGCAGGAACGCCACGACGGCGGCGATCTCATCCGCCCTGGCCACCCGGCCCACCGGGTGGAGGCGGGCCATCTCGCGCTCGATCTCCGGGGTGGCCATCTCCTCGTAGCGGCCCGTGGCGACCGAGCCCGGGGCCACGGCGTTGACCCGGATGCCGTGCCTGCCGTACTCGACGGCCAGGGATCTGGTCAGGCCCTCGACGGCGGCTTTGGCTGTGGCATAGGGGAGGGCGCCGGGCACCGCCCTGGTGGCCTGGTGGGAGGTGAGGTTGACGATGGCGCCCGCCGTACCGGATCGGAGGAAGGTCTGGACGGCGACGGCGCAGCCGACGACGGCGAGGTCGAGGTTGGCGGCGATCAGGCGGCGCACGCGCTCGACGGGCGCGTCGTGGAGGGAGGCGTCGCCGAAGACGGCCGCGTTGTTGACCCAGCCGGTCAGCGGGGCCGCCCGGCGGGCCGCCTCGCGCGCCACCTGCTCGTCGGCGGCGTCGCCGAGCACCGGAATCACGCGGTCGTCGTGGCCTTCGGGGGGTTCCCTGTCGATGACGACGACGGTGCCGGGCAGGCGTTCGACGATGGCGCGCCCGATTCCCTTGCTGCCTCCTGTGACGACATAGCCCATAGGTGATGCATATCACCACATAGCGTGATTGCCCGGGGGAAGGGTCTTGGGTGTGATCGTGGAGGATCGGCGTGGGTCTCCTCCGCAGGGGATGCGGATGGTCGCCGCTCTGGCGATCACGCAGACCGCTGGCTTCGGCGTGCTTTATTACGCTTTTTCGGTTTTTATCATGCCGATGTCGCGGGAGCTACGGGCGGGCGTGCCGCAGCTCACCGGGGCACTCACCCTGTCCATCCTGCTGTCCGGGCTGGTGGCGCCGTTGATCGGCGGCTGGCTCGACCGGCGCGGCGGGCGCGGGCTGATGACGCTCGGCTCCGCCCTGGGCGCGGGCGCGCTGCTCGCCTGGTCACAGGTGCAGAACCTCGTTCAGCTCTATCTCGTCTGCGCGGTGCTCGGGGTCGCGTCGGCGATGGTGCTGTACGAGGCGGCCTTCGCGGTGATCGTCGCCTGGTTCGACGCGGCGCGGCGGCCGCGGGCGCTGCTGGCCGTCACGATCGTCGCGGGGTTCGCGTCCAGCATCTTCCTGCCGGTCACGGGCCTGCTCGTCGAGCGGTACGGCTGGCGCGCCGCCCTGGTCGTCCTGGCCGTGGGGTACGGGCTGCTGGCCGTACCCCTGCATTGGCTGACCGTGCGGAGGCGCGCGGCCGAACGCCCGCCGCCCTCGCGCGCGGCGGTCGGCGCGGCCCTGCGCGAACGGCCGTTCTGGCTGCTGGCGCTCGCCTTCCTGGCGCAGACCGGCGCGGTGTCGGTCATGGGCATCCTGCTGGTCACGTACCTGATCGCGCTCGGCCACTCCCCCGTCTTCGCCGCCGCCGTCGCGGGCCTGCTCGGAGTGCTCTCGGTGACCGGCCGCGTGGTCACGACCGGCCTGCAGAGCCGCTTCCGGGTCGCGCCTGTGGCCGCCGCCGTCTTCGCGCTGCAGGGCGGCGCGGCGCTGCTGCTGCCGATCGCCGGCCGCGGCGTGGCCGGGGCGATCGGCGCGGTGGTCCTGTTCGGGCTGGGCTTCGGCGTCGCCACCATCGCCCGCCCCGCGCTCTTGGCCGAGAGGTACGGCACCGCCGCCTACGCCTCCATCAGCGGCGCCCTGGCCCTACCGATCACCGTGGCCAAGGCGGTGGCGCCCCCGATCGCGGCGCTGATGGGCTTCCCCGTGGCCATGATCGCGGTCGCCGCCTGTTGTCTCACCGGGACTGTCGGCCTGATCGCCTACGATCGCCTTGTCTCACGGGGCCTGTCGGCCTGATCGCCGTGGGCGAACGCCCTGACCCTTCCTCCCTCGCCACGTAAGGTAGCCGCATGGATACGCCCCTGGAGGTCCTGCACCGCGTCTTCGGCTACGACTCCTTCCGGCCCGGCCAGCAGGAGATCATCGAGCACGTGGTCGCCGGCGGCGACGCGCTCGTCCTGATGCCGACCGGCGGCGGCAAGTCGCTGTGCTACCAGATCCCCGCCCTGGTCCGCCAGGGCGTGGGGGTGGTGATCTCCCCGCTGATCGCGCTGATGCAGGACCAGGTCGACGCGCTGACCGCGCTGGGCGTCCGCGCCGGCTTCCTCAACTCCACCCAGGACTTCGACGAACGCCAGCGGGTGGAGAACGCCTTCGTGGCCGGCGAGCTCGACCTCCTCTACCTGGCTCCCGAGCGCCTGCGCGTCGACTCGACGCTGCGCCTGCTGGAGAAGGGCGAGGTCGCCCTGTTCGCGATCGACGAGGCCCACTGCGTCTCCCAATGGGGCCACGACTTCCGCCCCGACTACCTCATGCTCTCCGGCCTCCACGAACGCTGGCCCGACATCCCCCGCATCGCCCTCACCGCGACCGCCACCCCGGAGACCCACGCCGAGATCTCGGCCCGCCTCGGCCTGGAGCAGGCCCGGCACTTCGTGGCCAGCTTCGACCGGCCCAACATCCAGTACCGCATCACCGCCAAGAGCGAGCCGAAGCGGCAGCTCCTCGACTTCATCCGCACCGAGCACCCCGACGAGGCCGGCATCGTCTACTGCCTGTCGCGCTCCTCGGCGGAGAAGATCGCCGAGCACCTCTCCGACCACGGCATCGCCGCCATCCCCTACCACGCGGGCCTCGACACCCGCACCCGCGCCCTGCACCAGTCCCGCTTCCTGCGCGAGGAAGGACTGACCGTGGTGGCCACGATCGCGTTCGGCATGGGCATCGACAAACCCGACGTCCGCTTCGTCGCCCACCTGGACCTCCCGAAATCCCTGGAGGGCTACTACCAGGAGACCGGCAGGGCCGGCCGCGACGGCCAGCCCGCGACCGCGTGGATGGCCTACGGCCTGCAGGACGTCGTCCAGCACCGCCGCCTGGCGCTGGAGGGCGACGAGGCCCACCGCCGCCGCCAGGCGCTCCACCTGGACGCCATGCTCGCCCTCTGCGAGACCGTGACCTGCCGCCGCGTCATGCTCCTCGACTACTTCGGCGAAAAAGGCACCGCTCCCTGCGGCAACTGCGACACCTGCCAGACCCCGCCGGAAACCTGGGACGCCACCGTGCCCGCCCAGAAGGTCCTGTCCACAGTGCTGCGGCTGGCCAGGGAACGCGGGCAGAAGTTCGGCGTGGGGCAGGCGGTGGACATCCTGCTGGGCAAGAAGACGGCGAAGGTCGAGCAGTTCGGCCACGACACGCTCACCGTCTTCGGCATCGGCACCGAGCTGACCGGGCCGGAGTGGCACGGAGTCGTCCGCCAGCTCCTCGCCCAGGGCATCCTGGCCGTCGAACCCGCCTACGGAGCCCTGGTGCTGACCGACGAGAGCACGGGGGTGCTGCGCGGCCAGCAGAAGGTCAACCTCCGCCGCGACCTCAAGCCGCGCACCCCGTCGCGCTCGGGCGGCGGCTCGTCGAAGTCCCGCGAGGTGGTGGACCTCACGCCGGAGGCGGCTCCCCGGTTCGAACGCCTGCGTGCGTGGCGTGCCGCCACGGCGAAGGAGACGGGGGTTCCGGCGTACGTCATCTTCCACGACGCGACACTCCGCGAGATCGCCACCCGCAACCCGACGACACTGCCGGAGCTGGGGACCGTCAGCGGGGTGGGCGAAAACAAACTCGCCAAGTTCGGCCCCCAGGTCCTCGAAACCCTCCACTCCTAAGGGCGTGGTCCTCGCGAAGGGCGCTGCGCGCCATGAGGTTCGGGCAGTGACAGCGGGGGCGAGCACCCGCACCCCCGCTGCGTGGTCCTCGCGAAGGGGCGCTGCGCGCCGAGGACTCGGGCAGTGACAGCTGGGGCAAGCCCCCGCACCCCCGGCGAGAGGCCTCCGGCCCCTCGCGCTCCCCGGGTCGTGAGCCGGTCAGCCGGGGTCCATACCCACCCGGCTGAGTTCCTGTTGGCGGGAGCCTGGGTTGCGACCGAGACGGTCTCGGCGTGAGAAGGAGCGGCTCGGCGAGTGGCTCTGAGGTTGCCCCAGGCTCGAAAACGGAGTGTTCCGGGCTGTGTGGTGGGGGCGGCTGGTTAGGGGTGGGGTGGGGTTTGGGTGGTCAGGGTGTGGATTCGGGTGGCGGCTTGGTCGGCTATTTCGTGGCCGGGTGGGCGGGTTACCAGGTCGCTCAGGGCGAACATGTCCAGGACCCAGCCCAGATACTCCCAATCGTGCGGGTGGTGGCCGCCGAAGGCTTCGCGGAAGGCGTCCACGAAGTCCTCGGGGTAGTCGGCTCCGAAGCGGGTCATGTTGGCGGCGTCGCCGTACGGGCAGCCTGAGTAGGCGAACTCCCAGTCCAGGATGGCGGCCACCTGCCAGGTGCCGTCTCGTCGGGTGACCAGGATGTTCTTGGGGTTGATGTCGGCGTGGACCAGGAAGGGCTGGGTGTCGATCTCGCTCAGGGCCGGGGCGTGGGTGGTGCAGAGGGACAGCCAGGCTTCTCGGGTGGCGGGGTCCAGGCGGTGGCCCGCTGCGGCCATGCAGGTGGCGGCCATCTCCGGGAGTTGGGATGACCATGGGGGTTCTGGGGGGATGGACAGGGCCGCGTCGGCGAAGAAGCCTGGGCGGTCGAAGGTGACGGTGGCGATTCTCGCTACCACTTGGCCTACCTCTTGGCCCAGTTCCTTCATGCCCGGTTCGGTGAAGGCCTTGGTCAGGGGGATGCCGGGGACGTATTCCAGGATCATGGCTTCTGGCAGCAGGTGGAGGACCTCTGGGACGGGGACGTGGTCGCGGGCCACCGCCATCACCGCCGCTTCGATCGCCGGGTCGGGGCCGCCCAGCCGTACCACCACCTGACCGTCGGGGAGCTCCAGGAGGCACGTCTCGTGTGAGAAGCCGCCTGCCAGCGTTGACACCGATGTCACCGGGCTGCCGAGAGTCTCGGAGATGAGGCGGAGGTCTTCTGGGCGCATCGGGCCAGTATTCAGGTTCAGCGATCCGGGCGGACTTGAGCCTCATGACCTCATGGTCGTGCGGCTTGAGCCTTCATGACCTCACGGTCGTGCGGGTTGAGGCTTCGTAACCTCACGGTCGTGCGGGTTGAGGCTTCGTGACCTCACGGTCGTGCGGCTTGAGGCCTTTGACGTCACGGCCGTACGGGGGTCAGCGGCGGGAGGTGAGTTTGACGGTCGGGCGGGTCCGGTTGCCTCGGGTTTCGAAGGTCAGGGAGGTTCTGCCCGTGACCACCGAGATGTCGTCGCTGCCGCCGTTTCTGGCGAGGACGCGGACGTTGACCGGTGTACCGCGGCCGGGCTCCACGCGGAAGAGCTGCGATCTGCCCCGGCCGATGTCGCGGCAACCGCCGCCCAGGTTGTCGGTCACGCAGACCGTGGCGGTGAAGGACGCCTTGTTGGTGACCTTGACCGTGACCTTTTGGAGGGCGGCGGCGTTCGCGGCGGGGGCCATGCCGATGGCCGCGGCGGCACCGGCGATGACGGTGGCGAAGGCGAGCTTTCTTGCGAACATGTCGTACTCCTGTTCGTCATTTCCGTCTGTGACGAAGAGCAGTACGGGCTCGCCTCCCCACCCGGTTCAACGGGACGCCGGATTCAGCTGTAGGTGTCGGCGAGGAAGGTCTTCCAGGTTCGCTCGGTCTCCTTGGCGTCGTCGGCGCCGAACAGGTGGACGGCCATGTCCACGCCGCCGCCCATGCCCTCGCCCAGGCCGTGGAAGCGGTAGAAGGCGTCGGCGGTCCGTACGCCGAACATGAAGCCCTTGTCCCCCGAGATGACCACGTAGTCCACGACGCCTTCGGCTCCGTCGGGCGTCAGCCGTACCCGGTCGCCTTCCTCGGGGGCGGCGGGGAGGTCGAGTGCGGCGCTGAACCTGGGCCAGAGGTCCTTCTGGCCCTTGGGGCCCTCGGCCAGCGCGTAGACGGCGGTGCGGCCGGGGAAGTGGAGGAGGTACTGGGCGAGGGTGTGGAAGTACTGGTCCCAGCCGGTGTTGAGGCTGGAGAAGAACTCCTCGCCCCAGCCTTCGCCGGCGTGGCCGGAGTGGGTGAAGCGCAGGACCGTGGTGTCGCCGTCGCGGCCTTCGATCAGGTATTCGTAGGCCTGGAAGGTGCCGTCCTCGCCCTCGGCGCTCTTCACGGCCAGGCGGTGGGGCGGGTCCCAGCCGGTGATCGTGGATTCTTCGGTGACGCCGGGCACGTCGAGGCGCATGACGCCGCCCACTCCCGGTTCGATGGCGAAGGGGAACAGCCACGAGCTCAGCCCGGGTCCGGTGGCTATGGCGTCCCAGACCTGCTCGGGGGTCGCCCGCAGTTCGGTGTCCTTCTGGATGGAGAAGTCCTTACCCATGCCCTTGCTCCTTGACGACGGGGTGGACGGCGATCAGCAGCCGGTGATCGCGTCCTTCTTCGGTGTGATATTTGCTGATGAGGACGGCGACCGAGGTGGCCAGTTCCTCGGCGAACGCCGCACGCTCGGCGGCGGAGGCGAAGCGGACCTCGCCGTCGATCGCGAACGTGGCGAGCCGCTTCTTGGCCTTGGCCGCGCCGGTGATCAGCTCGCCGAGTTCGCGGACGAGCCGGGCGCCGAGCGCGAGGAGCCAGCGGGCCGACAGCTGGTCGGGCGCGCGGGCGGGATCGGGTTGTACGGCGCCGAGCGCGCTGGGCGAGATCACGTACGACGCGGCGGAGGCCCGCATGACGCGTTCGGTGAAGTTGCCCTTCTTGCGCTCCTCGACGAGTTCGACGAGGCCGTGCTTCTCGAGTGTCTTGAGGTGGTAGTTGACTTTCTGCCGGGCGAGGCCGACCTTCGCGGCCAGCGTGGTGGCCGATCCGGGTTCGGCGAGAGCGGCCAGCAGCCGGGTGCGCATCGGATCGAGTGACGCCTCGGCCGCGGCCGGATCTTCGATCACCGCGATGTCGTGCATGCCTCCAGGCTGCCCTTGAAAAATAAAACTGTCAAGCCGACCTGCCGAGGAACGCCAACAACCGATCGGAAGAACGCGCAGGTGAGGCGGGCCGTACCGGAGCATGGAAGCGGTGCGGCCGGTCATCGTCGTCCACGAACCCCAGCGCGAGATCGAGCAGTGCGGCGGCCAGCGGCTCCGGCACGGGACGGACGTCACCGCAGGCGGCGGCGACGTCCCAGCCGTGGACGGCCACCTCGATCGCGCCGACCCCCGCCACCACCTCGCGCGCCAGCCACGCGTCCCCGACGGCGACCTGCGAGCAGCGGGACACCTCCGGCCAGGCGGCGAGCAGGCGGCACGCCCTGCGGCGCAGCATCCCGGCCGGATCGCCCTCGCAGCCGGTGGGCCGGAGCGCGACGTGGCCGAGGTCGCCCGCCTCGGCGAGCGCGAGCAGGGAGTCGTTCATGTGGTCGAGCAGCGCGCGCAGATCCCATCGCGCGCAGGGCGTCCGGTTGCCCAGCAGCTCGGGTCTGACCAGGACCAGGCTGCCGAGGGTGTAGCTGACGGCTCGTTCGAGCAGGACGGCGCTCACACAGGGATAGACCCGGCCCCGCCGGGGAAATCATCGCCTCCGGCCGGCCACCCGAACACGGCGAACGGCTCCGCGCGCCCGATCGCGGCCAGCGCGGCGGCCGGGTAGTCCACGGTGTCGGCGGGCAGCCCGGCCAGCGGATGCCAGCCGATGGCCGAGCACTTGTGCGGCTCGGCGTTGTACGGCTCGCCGGCCCACTCCAGGGCGGCGAAGAACAGCCCGACCCGGTCGGGCGAGCGGTGCATCACGTGGACGAACCGCAGCGCGGCGGCCGCGATCACCACGCCGACCTCCTCGCGCGCCTCCCTGATCGCGCCCTCCACGACCGTCTCGCCCGGCTCCAGGTGCCCGCTGGGCAGGTGCCATTGGCCGTCGCGGTAGCCGGTGCCGGCCCGCCGGATCAGCAGCACCTCCTCCGGCGCACGCAGGAGCAGGACGTGCACGTCCACGATGGCGCGGAATCGATCCACGAGGCTAGGGGAGGACCCGGTCCACGAAGGCGGTGACCTCCCGCAGGACCTCGTCCCTGTTGGTCTCGTTGAACACCTCGTGCCGGGCGCCCGGGTAGACGCGCTCGCTGAAGTGGGCGCCCTTGATCGCCTCGACGCCGCCCCGGCTGCCGCTGAGCGGGACGAGCTGGTCGTCCTCGCCGTGGATCCACAACGTGGGCAGGTCGCCGAGCGAGCCGCCACCGGCGATCTGGCCGAGGGTGCGGGCGAAGGCCTGCAACGTGGGGCGTTTGAACGGGCCGTGCCAGACGAGCGGATCCTCGGCGTACGCGGCGCCGACCGCCGGGTCACGCGAGAGCGTGGCGGGGTCGATCGGGATGTCGGGCAGGTCGTCCATGGCGAGCAGGACGCCGATGACGTCCCAGGAGCCGATCACCGGGCCGGACAGCACGAGCCCGGCCAGGTCGGCGCCGTAGCGCTGGGCGTAGCGGGCGGCGATCATGCCGCCCATCGAGTGGCCGACGACCACGACGGGCAGCCACGGGTGGTCGGCCCTGGCGCGTTCTTCCAGCTGGTGTACGTCGGTGACGACCTCTTCGAAGTCGTGGATCAGGACGCGTTCGCCCGACGAACGGCCGTGTCCCATGTGGTCGACGGCATAGCAGGCGGCGCCGTGCCGTACCAGGTGGGCGGCCACGTGTTCGTAGCGGCCGGAATGCTCGCCGTACCCGTGGACGAGGAGGGCGACGTAGCGCGGCGAGGGGTGGGGCCAGTGGCGGGCGGCGAGGGGCCCGCGCGTGCCGGTGAAGGTGATCTCCTGCGCCTCTGACATGCGACCTCCACCGTAGTTGCGGTGATCGTATTCCTTCCCGGGGACTCAGACCAGGGACTCCTCCACGAACAGCCGCTCCAGATCCAGCAGGTACGCCTCGATGGCCAGCGGCGACAGCAATCCGGTGTCGGCGTAGAGCGAGACCTCCATGCGGTCAGGCTCCCCGGCGACCCGCAGGTGGAAGTCGCAGATGTTGCGGTCCATGGCATCGGTCCAGGCCAGGTCGGTCTTGTCCATGGCCAGCCGGATCTGCCGCGCGTCCAGCTCGGGAGCCTGGTCGCGCCGGCCCGGCCGCCGGTCGTCGAACCGGCCGAACGTCCTGACCCGTCCGGCGAGCGCCTCTTCCATCGTGTAAGGGTTGAACTCCGCCCGGCGATCCGCCCGCGAGACCGCCTGCCGGCCCCGCGCCAGCAGTTCGCCGAAGTCGGGGGTGCCGAGGTCCAGGACGACCAGCCCTTCCTGGGCGAGCGTGGACACCACGTCCCGCCGTCCGCGGTCGGAGCGGTTGTCGACGTTGACCCGCATGCCGCAGGTGCGCTGCCCGGTCAGCCGACCCGCCAGGCTCACGGCTCCGGTCAGCAGCGCCGTCGAGGAGGCGACCCGTCGTCGCGCCGCCACCGTCCGCACCGCCGCGGCCAGCGCGGGCGAGGACATGGTCGCCTCCATGTACCGGGGCCGCTTGGGCGTGGCGGTCAGCTCGAACGGGTCGATGCGCGCGTACTGCTCCAGCCACCACGCGACCACCTCGTCGGAGTGCCCGCGCCCGTCGCCCGAGACCTGCCACGCGGCCAGGTCCCGCGGCCGGTCGGCCTGGTGCGGCGGCGGTTCCCCGCGCCCGAGCAGCACGCGGAAGTCGCGCACCACCAGGTCGGCGGCGGGCCCGTCCACGGAGAGGGGGCAGAGCACCAGCACGACCTGGCGCACGTACCCGTCGGCGACCAGGAACGCCGCCCGCAGCGGCCACTCGTTCCAGTAGTCGAACGGCGCCGCCGACAGCCGCTCGGACACCCGGTGCGGCCGCTCCCCCTCCACCACCTCGACCTGCGGCGCCGCGGACTCCGCGAGCGCCTGCCGCGGGGTCGCGCGCGGGCCGGTGAGCCGGGTGCGCAGCGCCTCGTGGCGGATGATCAGCCGGTCGAGGGCGTGGCGCGCCTGCTCCGGCGTGACCGGGTGCTGGAGGGCGAAGAGGCGGGCGAGGTTCAGGTACTGCTCCTGCGGCTCGGCCGCGACGACCGCGCGCCAGACGTCCTGCTGTCCCCAGGTGAGCGGCGCCTCCATCATGAACCGCTACCTAAGCATCGTCTTCCACGTCGATCTCGACGTAGTCGAAGTCGTCGCCGACCGCGCGGCGGAGTTGGCGGTGGACCTTGTTCTGGTCGTCCTGCGGGCTCGGGACGTAGAACGGGCGCCCGTCCCGGCCGAACGTGATCGCCGAGGGCCCCTCCAGGTCGCCCAGATGCCCCTTGACCTGCTCGAAATCCTCGAACGACGAGAAGCCCAGGCCGCTCGCGTACTCCTCGGAGCCGTAGACGATCTGCCTGGCCAGCTCGATCGGGGCTTCCTGGTAGCCGGAGTAGTCGCTGAAGAAGAAGTCGCGGAACTGGCGCATGCCGCGCTCGTCCATGATCTCGGGGCCGTGGGTGACCTTGACCCCCAGGCAGTACACATCGGCCAGATACCCACAGATCGACACCCGGTTGTAGCCGTGGCGGCGCGCGACCAGCACGCTGACCAGGCCGCCGGTGCCGGGCTCGCCCGCCGCCGCGTCCGTCCAGCCGCGGTCGGGGGCGACCGACAGGCCGGTGCTCCAGCCCGTGCTCACCCAGCTGCCGACCAGCTCGGGCGTGGCACCGCCGGCGGTCTCGGCGGCGATCTCCCGCACCAGGGGGGCGACGATGGACGGCTTGACGCCGAGCGCCCTGGCGATCTCCTTGGGCGACTGCCCGGTCGCCCGCAGCTCCCGGACCCGCTCCTTCAGCTCTCCACTCACGACAGGCCACACTAGCCCCATAAGGGCGCTTTTCTGTTACGGCCCAGCCGCCCCCATCCCGCCCGCCATACTCCGGCCGGCCCCCATCCAGGAAACGGTCGTCCAGCTCACACCACCCCGCCGCGACGACCGCCCCCTTGACCAGCCACCACGGCACCGCACCCCAGGGGCCGCCGTGGCGTCTGGTTCACCGGGAGGGGGTTAGGGGTGGGTGAAGTGGAGGGTGAGGGTGGATGGCCGGGCTTGGAGTTCGTAGTGGGGAAGGACGCCTGGACCGCAGGATGCGGAGCCGATGCCGTGGTGGGCCAGGTCCAGGTTGAGGTGGATGCGGTCTCCCGGCACCAGGTCGGGCCGGTGGCGGGCTGCCTCCAGATCTGCTGTGGTCCAGCGGCGGGCCGTCAGGCCGTAGTGACCCCCGATTCGCAGGCCCGCGCCTGTCTCGTCCGTCAATGTGGCCCAGCGGACCTCGGCGCGGTGGCCGTTTTCCTGGGGATACACGTACGGGGTCTGGAGCTCGTCCACGGTCGCCGACCAACGGCCCACTCTGGCGGCCAGGCCGGTGTCCGGGTAGGCCTCGCCGGGGCCGCGGCCGTACCACGTGACCTGGTCGTAGGCGGTGGGGAGTGACATCGCGACGCCCAGGCGTGGGATCGGGTGCTTCCACTCGCCCTCCGGCACCACGTGGACCTCCAGCAGCACGCCGTCGTCCACGCCTGTCCACGTGTACGTGGTGCGCAGGCCCAGGTCGGAGGCGGCCGGGGCGACTCGGGTGACGACCGTCAGGCGGTCCCCGTCCCGGTCGGCCGCGTCCACGCGGTGCGTCAGGCGGTGCAAACCCATGGTGCGCCAGTGCCAGTCGAGGCCGCCGAAGCGCTCGTTGTCGATCGGCGCCCGCCACAGCTCCAGCCTCGGCCCCTCGACCTCGATGCCGAACAAGCGGACCAGCCGCCCGGTGCCCGGCGAGAATTCGGCCCCCGCCAGGCTTCCGCCCGGCCTCGGGGAGGAGGGGGCCGGGGTGGTCAGGCGTATCTGACCCCAGGCGATCTCGTGGCCCGCCGGCGCCCACGGCTCGTCGGCGGCCAGCACGGCGCGGACCGTCAGCCAGGTCTCGTCCGAGGTGGCCGGAGACCCGGGCAGCTTGATCACGCCGCCCTCCGCCGGGACTTCCAGGATCGTGGTCACGTCCTCGACGGTCGCCTCGAAGCGCAGGTGGGCGAGGTCGCGGAAGCCGTACCGGTTCTCGATGGAGACCTCGCCCGCGGACGGGAAGGTGATGCGGACGGGTGCGAAGACCACCTTCAGGTCCAGCAGGCCGGGTGAGGGGGTGCGGTCGGGGAAGACGAGGCCGTCGATGACGAAGTTGGAGTCGTGGACCGGCTCGCCGTAGTCGCCGCCGTAGGCGTGGCCGAGCTTCTCGTGGCGCAGGCCGTGGTCGATCCACTCCCAGACGAAGCCGCCGGCCAGCCGGGGGTAGGTGTCGTAGAGGTCCTGGTAGTCGAGCAGGCCGCCGGGGCCGTTGCCCATCGCGTGGGCGTACTCGCAGTGCACGAACGGCATGCGCCGCCGCCGGGCGTCGAGGGCGGGGTCGTCGAGGGCGGCTTCCGTGCCCTTGCCTATGGCCTCCACCTCGGCGACCGAGGCGTACATGAGGCTGTAGACGTCGGTGTCCGCGCACGTCACGTCGCCCTCGTAGTGGAGCGGGCGGGACGGGTCGCGCTCGCGGGCCCACTCGGCCATGAGGCCGAGGTTGCGGCCGGTGCCGGACTCGTTGCCGAGCGACCACATGATGATGGACGGGTGGTTCTTGTCGCGTTCGACCATGCGCCGCATGCGCTCGACGTAGGCGTCGGCCCAGGCGGGGTCGTCGCTGGGGTTGCGCCGCCAGCCGACCTGGCCGAAGCCGTGCGTCTCCAGGTCGCACTCGTCGATCACCCACAGCCCGTACTCGTCGCAGAGGTCGAGGAAGGCGGGGTGGGGCGGGTAGTGGCTGGTCCTGACCGCGTTGACGTTGTGGCGCTTCATGAGGAGCACGTCCTCGCGCATGGTCTCGTACGGCACCGCCCGCCCGTGGTCGGGATGGAACTCGTGCCGGTTGACCCCGCGCAGCTTCAGCGGCACGCCGTTGGCCAGGAGCACGCCGTCCTCGATGGACACGCTCCTGAACCCGATCCGCAGCCGCACGGTCTCGGTGGGGCCGACGTGGACCGCGTCGTACAGGAAGGGGTTCTCGGCGCTCCACGGCGTGACGTCGAGCCGCGCCTCCACGCCGGGTTCGAGGCCGGTCAGGCCGAGCGCCGGGACGCTGAGCAGCCCGTCGCCCTCGAACGAGAGCCGCCCGTCGTGCGTGGCGTGCACGAACAGGTCGGCGGTGGAGCGGGTGAGCGTCACGTCGCGGAAGATGCCGGGCAGCCACCACATGTCCTGGTCTTCCAGGTAGCTGGCGGCCGACCACTGGTGGACGCGGACGGCCAGCACGTTGCGGCCGGGCACCAGCCAGGGCCCCGCGGTGAACTCGGCGGCCAGCCGGCTGCCGGTGGTGAATCCGAGTTCGTGCCCGTTCAGCCAGACCCTGGCGTGGGAGTCGACGCCGTCGAAGCGGAGCACCGCGTCGTCCCAGCCTTCCGGCGCCTCGAAGACGCGCCGGTAGTCGCCGGTCGGGTTGTCGTCCGGGACGTTCGGCGGGTCGATCGGGAAGGGGTAGGAGACGTTGGTGTACGCGGGCGAGCCGTACCCGTGCAGCGGCCAGTGCGCGGGCACGGGCAGCCGATCCCACGCGGAGTCGTCGTAGCCGGGATGGACGAAGTCCAGGCTCGCGTGGGCGTCCGGGCTGAGCCGGAAGCTCCACGGGCCGTTGAGGTCGATGGCTGGGGCGTCGCCGGCCAGGGCCGCGCGGGGAGCGCGCAGCCCTGCGCTAGGTGCATGATCGAACACTCGGACATTCTTCCCAAAAAGCTCTAGACCCGCACTACCTCCCCCTTGATGTCCTGCGGGTTGCGGATGAGGTTGAGGATCGGGCAGACGCGTTCGACCTCGGCGTGGAGCTTGGCCAGGTCCTCGTCGGAGGCGGGCGAGTCGATCTTCACGACGTAGCGGAAGTCCTGCGGGTAGACCGGGATGCCGGTGTTGCCCGGCGCCTGGGCGCGCGGGTCGTAGGTGGCGCTCACGTCCACGGACAGGGAGTCAAGCGGCACCTCCAGTTCGGCCGCCTTGATCAGGAAGATGTGCGTGACGCAGCTGCCCAGCACCCCGGCCTGCAGTTCGGGTGAGCCGGGTCCGAGGTCGTATCCGGCGAAGTCGGCGGCACTGTCGCTGAGGATCTGGTGCTCGCGGATGCGGATGCGGCGTACGCCGCTGCGCCCCTCGGCGGTGACGCTCGCGCGCAGCGGCACCGGCCCGTCCGACGGCTTCTCGCGGCGGGCCAGCAGTGCGGCGCGCTTCTGCTTCAGGTAGTCGCGCAACGTGCTCATGCCAGCGTCACCGGGCCCTCGGGCGTGCCCAGCACGGCGCGCAGCGCCACGGACTCGCCCGCGACGACCTCGGCCGTGGCGCCCACGGCCTTCAGGTCGGCCGCCAGGGCGTCCGGCTCGGGGTGCGCGATCGTGAACGAGACCAGCTCAAGCGGCGGCAGCCCCGACGCCGACGGATGCGCCGTGGCGCCCCAGTCGATGAGGAACGGCACCGGCCGCACACCCGCCGGGTCCTCGCGCCTGGTCAGCCGCCATTCCAGCAGCGTGCCGTCGGGCTTGCGGCGCGACAGCGGCTGCACGTCACCGGGGTCGTAGCCGGCCTGGCGGGCCTGCCGTACCGTGGCGTCGATGTCGACCGGACGAACCGCCCAGGCCGCGAGCGCCGGCGCGGTCAGCGACTCCAGCCCGAACGCGCGCGGGCGCGCGCCCGCGACCGACGGGTCAGGCCCGATGATCTCCAGGTACGCCCCCTCGCCCAGGCCGACGAGGAAGTTGGCGGTGCCGCCGGGATGGGCGCCACCCTCCACGGGCGTCACGCCGGTCCGCTCGGCGAACGCGGCCACCCCCTCCAGAAGGTCGGGCACGGCGTAGACAAGATGGTCGAGAGTGCTCATTCGGGTTCTCCAAGGGACAGCATGAGCCGGTTGGCCCAGTTGAAAAATGCGGCGGAATGGATGACGTCGCTGATGGCCAGATCGTCGAGCCCGGCCGCGCGCAGCGCCGCGAGGTGCCCCGCGTCCAGCGTGCCGGGCGTTTCGGCGAGCGCGGCGGAGGCGTCGATGACCGCCCGCCAGCGCTCGTCCTGGTGCGCCTCGACGCCCCCGTCGAGCAGCCGCTGCACGTCGGCGGTGCGCTTGGCGTAGTGGCTGGCGAAGCGGGCGTGCACCGACGCGCAGAAGACGCAGCCGTTGCGGCGCGAGGTCGCGGTCGCGGCCAGCTCGCGCTCGGCGCGCGGCAGCCCGCCGTCGGCGTTGTAGAAGATGTCGTTGTCGGTCTTGGTGCGCGCGTGCAGCACGTGCGGATCGCGCGCCAGCAGCAGGAAGTACGGCGAAGCCGCCCGCGCCTTGTCGACCAGCGCCTCCCAGTGCTCATCGGTGAGCTCCTCCTCGGCCAGCGGCGCGAGCCACGGCCGCCAGCCGATCCGGTCCTGGGTGAAATTCACGCGGCGGCTCCCAGCAGGCGCAGGCCCGCGATCACGCGGACCTGGTAGGTGAGGAAGGCGACGAGCTGCGAGAGCGTGACGATGCCGGTCGTGCTCCAGCCGGCGTCGAGGAGGTTCTGCAGATGCTCCGCCTGGGCCTCGCGCGGCCGGAAGACCAGCAGGTGGGCGTGGTCGAAGGCGGCGGCCAGCCGGCCGTCGAGCTTGGAGCGGTGCACGGGTCCGACGGTGCTCTCGGCGGCCAGTTCCGGCTCGCCGTAGGCGCCGTACGGGCCGGTGGTCCGGCCGGTGTCGATCTCCTGTTTGACCCGGGTGAGCAGGTCGGGGGCGAGCTCGCCCAGCCGTTCGGCGTAGAAGCCGGCGACGGCGTCGTCGCGGTGCAGCCCGGCGACGAACGCGGCCACGGCGTCGCGCTCGATGAGTGTGACGTGCTCCTCGGTCTCGGGGCAGAACAGCGCCTCGTAGCTGCGCTGGGCGTGCTCGCGGGCGTCGGGGCGGCGTTCGCGCAGCTGGTCCAGGCGCGAACCCGGCTGGATGCCGGCCAGCCGGTCGATCACGTCGGCGGTCATACGGTGCTCCCTTCCAGGGCGGGGGCGACTTCGGTCGCGAGCAGTTCGATGGAGCGCAGGACCTGCTCGTGGGGCGGGTCGATGGAGTGCACCTGGAAGACCAGGTCGGTGACCCGCTTGAGTGTCGGGTCGGCCTTGAGGCTGGCCACGACGTCCTCCGGGGTGCCGACGTGGGCGTCCCAGGCGGCGATGAGCTCGTCCACGCCGCCGCCGTCGGGCTGCGGCAGGCCCGGCCTGGCCAGCCCTTGGGCGGCCCAGTGCAGCGCCTCCTCGCGGGTGTCGGCGACGAACGCGGTGCGCGAGGCCATGATCCGCGGCGCCACCCCCGGGGGCAGGGCGGCGTAGTAGGCGTCCACGATCGGCTTCTGGATCTCCGCCAGCGACAGCTCGGGCCGCCCTTCCGGCCGCGGCTGCGTACGCGAGAGCATCAGCCCGTGCTCCGCCCGCCCGGCCCGTTCGCCGCCGCCGACCGAGAACGTCGCCTCCCAGATCGCGTCCAGCAGTCTCGGCCCCGGCGGGTAGAGCCGCTTCCCGCCACCCAGATCGCCCCCGGACCAGGCGTTGACCAGGACGTCCAGGTGCTCGGCGTAGATCTCACCGCGCCGCGCCGGGTCCTTGCCGAACGCCTCGAACGCCGAGGGCGTGCCGCCGCCGGCGACGCCGACCTCCAGCCGCCCGCCCGACAGCAGGTCGAGCACGGCGGCGTCCTCGGCCACCCGCACCGGGTGCTCCAGCGGCAGCGTGATGATCCCGGTGCCGATCCTGATCCGTTCGGTCCGCGCCGCCACGTGCGAGAGGAACACCAGCGGCGCGGGCAGCCCGCCCTCCTCGCCGTCGAAGTGGTGCTGCGCGACCCAGGCGGTCTCGAAGCCGAGCCGCTCGGCGTGCACGATCTGCTCCAGCGCGAGCCGGTAGCGCTCGGCGGGCGGGACGTCGTCCAGGAGCCGGGTGAAGAAGCCGAGCCGGGTCATCGCACCGGCTCCGGCACGGCGGCGAGCAGCTCGCGGGTGTAGTCGTCCTGCGGGCTGTCGAAGATCTGTTGCGTCGTCCCTGATTCCACGATGCGTCCCTTGTTCATGACGGAAACGGTGTGAGAGATCTGGCGCACCACCGCGAGGTCGTGCGAGATGAACAGGTAGGTGAGGCCGAGGTCGCGCTGGAGCTGCTCCAGCAGGTCCAGGATCTGCGCCTGGACGGTCACGTCCAGCGCGGAGACCGCCTCGTCCAGCACCACCACCCGGGGTTCCACGGCCAGCGCGCGGGCGATGGCCACCCGTTGCCGCTGTCCTCCGGACAGCTCCCGTGGTCTGCGCTCCAGCAGCGCCTCGGGCAGCGCGACCCGATCGAGCAGCTCCTTGACCCGGGTACGGCGGGCCGCCCGGTCCCCGAGCCGGAAGTTGCGCAGCGGCTCCTCCACGATCCTGGCCACGCTGTGCCGGGGATCGAGCGAGCCGTAGGGGTTCTGGTAGACGAGCTGCACCCCGCGCCGGAACTCGGTGACGCCGGGGATCTCCACGCTCCCCGAATCGGCCTTCTCGAAGCGGGTGACGATGCGGGCGGTGGTGGTCTTGCCGGAGCCCGACTCCCCCACCAGCGCGTGCGTGCTGCCCCTGGCCACCTCGAAGGAGACCCCGTCCACCGCGCGGAAACCGCCGAACTCCTTCACCAGGTCCCGCACCACGATCGCGGGCCCGGCCTGCGGCGGCGGCTCCTTGAAGGCACGGGCGCTCAGCGCGGGCGCGTCGGCCAGTAGCCGCCTGGTGTAGCCGGCGGCCGGGGCGGCCAGCACCTCGCGGGTGCCGCCGCCCTCCTCCACCCGGCCGTCGCGCATCACGACCAGCCGGTCGGAACGGGTCGCCGCGATGCCCAGGTCGTGGGTGACCAGCAGGACGGCAGTGCCGTACTCCTGCCTGAGGTCGTCGATGAGGTCGAGGATGCGGCGCTGCACGGTCACGTCCAGGGCGCTGGTCGGCTCGTCGGCGATGATCAGGCTGGGCCGCAGCGCGATAGCGGCGGCGATGAGCACGCGCTGGCGCATGCCGCCGGACAGCTCGTGCGGGTACTGCCCGGCCCTTCTCGCCGGGTCGTCGAGGCCGACGCGTTCCAGGAGCTCCAGGACCCGGCGCCGCCGCGAGGTTTTGTCCCCATGCCTGTGGATGAGCAGGGTCTCGGCGATCTGGACGCCGACCTTCTTGACCGGGTTGAGGGAGTTCGACGGATCCTGCGGGACCAGTCCGATCTGGGCGCCGCGGATCGCCCGCAGGCGGCGCTGCGACCAGCGGGCGATGTCGGTGCCGTTGAGCAGGATCTCGCCGCTGTCGCCGGGGTGCAGGCCGATGATCGCGTTCGCCGTGGTGGTCTTGCCCGAGCCGGACTCGCCCACCACCGCGACGAACTCGCCTTCCCCGACGCTCAGCGAGACGCCCTTGACCGCCTCGTGCCCCCCATAGGAGACGCGCAGGTCCCTGACGTCGAGCAGGCTCATCGGATCTCCTTCGAGATACGGCCGGCGGCCAGCACCACCGCGACCACGACGGCGCCGGGCAGCGTGGTCAGCCACCACGAGGTGGCCAGGTAGTTGCGGCCTTCGGAGATCAGCAGGCCCCATTCGGGCGTGGGCGGCTCGGCCCCGTACCCGAGGAAGCCGAGGGTCGAGATGGCCAGGATGGCCACGCCGAACTGCAGGGCGGCCAGCGCGACGACCGGTCCGAGCGAGTTGGGCAGCACGTGCCGCCACAGGACCGCGGCGAAGGTGCCGCCGCTGCCGAAGGCCGCCTCCACGTAGTCGCTGCGCCGTACCCGCACCACCTCGGCACGGGCGAGGCGGGCGAAGGCGGCGACCGAGCCGACACCCACCGCGATCGCCACGTTCACCGTGCCGGGGCCGAGCAGGATGATCACGGTCAGCGCGAGAAGGAGGCCGGGCACCGAGAGCAGCACGTCCATGAGGCGCATGATGACCTCGTCGGCGGGCCCGCCCGCCGACCCCGCGAGCAGCCCGAGCAGCGTGCCGAGCACGAGCCCCACCCCGACCGCGACGAACGCGCCCGACAGCGAGTGCACGGAGCCGTGCACCACGCGGGCGAACACGTCGCGGCCCACGGCGTCGGTGCCGAACCAATGGGCGGCGCTGGGCCCCTGCAGCTTCTCCGCGGGTACGCCGTTCAGCGGGTCGTAGCCGGTGAACAACCAGGGCACGACCGCCCAGAGCACCACCAGGGCCACCACGAGCCAGGACAGCCACCTCATCGCGCCAGCCTCGGGTCGAGCACCGGGAACACCAGGTCCACGAGCAAGTTGACCAGCACGAACACCGTCGCGGCCAGCACCACCACGGCCAGCAGCACCGGCGTGTCCTGGGCGTTGACCGCCTGCTCGGTGAGGCGGCCGACGCCGTTGCGGCCGAAGACGGTCTCGGTCACGACCGAACCGGCGATCAGCTCGCCGAACGTCAGGCCGGCCACCGTCAGCGTGGGCGGCAGCGCGTTGCGTGCCACGTGCCGCCACAGGATCCACGAGCGCGAGGCGCCCTTGGCCGCGACGACCGGGACGAACGGCTGCGTGAAGACCTGGTCGAGGCTGCGGGCCAGGACCTGCGCGATGGGCGCGGAGATCGGCACCGCCAGCGTCAGCACCGGCAGGATGAGCTGCTGGATCTCGCTGCCGCCGATGACCGGCACCAGCCCGAGCCGGAAGGAGAACACCTGGATCAGCAGGATGCCCAGCCAGAAGGCCGGCACCGAGATGAACAAAGACGGCACCGCCAGCAGCACGCCGCGCAGCCGCGAGCTGTGGGCGGCGGCGAACGCGATGAGCACGGCCAGCAGCACCGCCAGCACGAACGCGGCCGTGGCCAGCTTGGCCGTCTCCGGCAGCCCTTCGGCCAGCCGTTCGAGCACCGGGGTGCCGGTGTCGACCGAGTAGCCGAAGTCGCCGTGCAGGAAGCCGAGGACGGTGTGCAGGTAACCACCGGCGTCGTAGTAGGCGCGGATCTCGGCGATCTGCTCGGGAGACAGGCCCAGCTCCGGGTTCTGGAACTTGATCAGGATGGAGTCGCCGGGCATGGCCTGGAGCAGGATGTACGCGGCGGTGAAGGCGGCCCAGAGCACCAGAAGCGCCTGACCCACCCTCTTAGCCAGATATTTCGTCATCTATTGAGCCAGACCGAGTAGAAGCTGGGCCGGGCCACCGCCTCGAAGGCCACCC
The DNA here is from genome assembly GCF_044457345.1 of Nonomuraea sp. NPDC050547. NCBI lineage: Bacteria > Bacillati > Actinomycetota > Actinomycetes > Streptosporangiales > Streptosporangiaceae > Nonomuraea > Nonomuraea sp. NPDC050547. The sequence goes on along the minus strand of NZ_JBITGW010000004.1, from coordinate 177,158 downwards.
CCTGGACGTACGGCGCCACGCCGTACACCTGGGGCTCCTCGAACAGCGGGATGGCGTAGCCCTGCTCGATCACGTACCGCTGGATCTCGCCGACCTTGGCGTTACGGCGCGCCACGTCGGCCAGCGCGGACTGCTCCTCCAGCAGCGTGTCGAGCGTCTTGTCCGCGGACAGGATCACGTCGCGGTTCTTGCTGTGGAACTGACTCTTGATCACGTCCTGGTCGGCGCGGCCGACCATGCTGTGGGAGACGGCGGTCTTCTCGGCGTCCTTGATGTCCACGGCCATCGTGCCGGCGTCGGCGGGACGGATCTCCAGCTTGATCCCTAGCTTGGACCACTGCTGCGCGACCAGCTCCAGCGTCTGCTTCGACAGCGGCTGCGGCCCCGCCACGAAGACGCCGAGCTGGAGCTTGACGCCGCCCTTCTCCCGCGTGCCGTCGGCGCCGCGCGTCCAGCCGGCCTCGTCGAGCAGCTTGCCGGCCCCGTCGAGGTCGTAGGCCAGCTCCTTCGACAGGTCCACGTAGCCCTGGGCCAGGTGGCTGAGCACCGAGGTGGCCTGCGGATAGTTCTCGGTGAAGAGCGTGTCGACGATCTCCTTGGCGTTCGTGCCCTTCTGCAGCGCCTTGCGGACCTTGACGTCCTTCAGGATGCTGTTGCCCGGACGCAGGTAGAGACCGTTGTTGACGCCGCGGGTCGGCTCGGCCTTGACGGTGAAGCCGGCCCCCTTGACCGTCTGCTCGTCGTAGGCCTGCACGTAGCGCACGTAGTCGGCCTGCCCCGAGGTCAGCGCGCCGACGCGCACGTTGTCCTCCGGAGTCACGATGATCTTGACGAGGTCGAGGTACGCGCGGCCCTGATGCTCGGAGGACGGCGGCGCCCAGTTGTAGTCCTTGCGGGCCTGGAGGTCGATCTCCTTGTCCACGATCTGCTTGGCCAGAGTGAACGGCCCCGACCCGATCACGTTCTTGAGCTGGCACTGCTCCTCGTACGGCAGGCCGATCGTCTTCTTCGACACCAGCCCCGCGCCGATCACCGAGGTGCCCTGGAGGAAGCCGGGCGAGGACTTGTCGAAGAAGAACTTCACCGTCTTCCGGTCGACGACCTCGGAGCGCTCGTAGTTGTTGACGAACTCGGCCGGGGGCAGCTTCAACTTCTCGTCGCCCTTGCCGTACACGTCGAAGTTGGCCGCGACCGCGGCGGCGTCGAGCGGGCTGCCGTCGCTGAAGGTCACGCCGTCGCGCAGGTGGAAGGTGTACTCGGTGGCGTCGTCGTTCACCTCCCACTTGGTGGCGATCCACGGCTCGATCTTCAGGGTCGCGGGGTTCTGCCAGGTCAGCTTGTCGGTGATCTGGTTGAGCACGCCGCCGTTCGGATAGAACCCGGCCGCCGGCAGATAGAGGCACGTGGGCGGCTGGTGTTCCAGGTAGGTGAGCGTGCCGCCGTAGACGGGCTTGCCGTCGGCGGCTTTGGCTCCCGCGGCCGATCCGGTGCCGCCTCCACAGGAGCTCAGCAGCCCTACGACGGCGAGCATGGCGACGCTGAAGACCGCAGGTCTGGTTGAGGACATGGAACGACGACCCTTCACTTCTGGGGGCTTACGCGACAAAACCCTAATACCTACCAGAAAAGTAGGCAAATGTAGGGTCGTCGGTGTGCTGTCCGCGGCCTTCGTGCTCGACCCCCAGGTCTTCCCCGACGTCTACGCACCCGTCCTGAACCGCATCCGCGCCCAGGCCGACATCGTGTACGGCCCCGCCGCCCACCCCGGCCCCACCCAGGCCGACGTGCTCTGCACCAGCTGGGGCGCCCCGATGCTCGACCGGGCCCTGCTGGAGTCGATGCCCCGCCTCAAGCTCGTCCTGTACGCCGCCGGATCGGTCCGCAAGATCGTCACCCCGGAGTTCTGGGACCGCGGCATCCCCCTCGTCTCCGCCTACACCGCCAACGCCGTGCCCGTCGCCGACTTCACCTACGCGCAGATCGTCTACGCGCTGAAGGGCGGGTGGCGCTACGTCCTGAACGCCCGCGCCGCCACGGCCCCGCTCCCCCGCACACCCCAGCCCGGCCTGTACGGCTCACGCGTCGGCCTCGTCTCGCTGGGCGCGATCGGCCGGCTGGTCGCGGACCGGCTGCGGGCGCTGCGCCTGGAAGTGGTGGCCTACGACCCGTCCGCCTCCTACGAGGGCGTGCGGATGGCCGGGCTGGAGGAGGTGTTCGCCACGAGCGACGTGGTCAGCGTGCACACGCCGCTGCTGGCGCAGACGCGCGGGCTGGTCGGCCGGTCGCTGCTGGCCTCCATGAAGCCGGGCGCGACGCTGATCAACACCGCCAGGGGTGCCGTCCTCGACGAGAGCGCGTTGCTGGAGGTGCTGGCCGGACGGCCCGACCTGTTCGCCGTCCTGGACGTCACCGACCCCGAGCCGCCCGTGCCGGGATCACCGCTGTTCACGCTGCCGAACGTCGTGGTGACCCCGCACATCGCGGGCAGCCTCGGGGCCGAGCGCGGGCTGCTGGGCGAACTGGTGGCGGCCGAACTGGAACGCTTCGCCACCGGCCGCCCCCTCCTGCACGCCCTGACCCGCGAAACCGCGGCCCGCCTCGCCTGACCCCCTCACCCTCGGACCGGGAACGCGGCAAGAAGGCCAGGCGAGCCGAGAAGCCTTGGGGCGGCGCGGGGCTTGTCGCTGTGCGGGGTTTGGGCGGGGTGGGGAGGAGCGCGCGTGGGGCGGGCGGGGAGCGCAGACTGGGAGGCATGGAGCTTCCGTGGTCGGAGTCGGGTGCCGGTGAACCGCTGGTCGTGCTGCGGTGGTTCACGCCCGAGCACTCCGCCAAGCCCGCCGCCGGCGAACGCCCCGTCCTGACCGCCCTGGGCGAGCGCTTCCGGGTCCACGCGGTGAACCGCGCGCCCGGCATGCCCGAGGGCACCACCATGGGCGACATCGCCGGGCAGCACGCCGAGGCCATCGGCCGGCGGTTCGGGGGGCCGGTGGACGTGCTGGGCATGTCCTCGGGCGGTTCCCTGGCCCTGCAACTGGCCGCCGACCATCCGGAGGCGGTGCGCCGCGTGGTGGTGGCGGGGGCCGCGTACACGCTGCCGCCGCGCACCCGGCTGGCGCAGCTCCGCTACACCGAAGCCGTCGCGGCCGGTCGCCGCGGCGCCCACCACCTGGCCCCGCTGGCCGGCGCCAACCCGCTGACCCGGGCGTTCTTCACCGCGCTCATGTGGCTGGCCGATCCGGCGATCCGTCCCGCCGACCCGCGTGACATGTTGCACTTCGCCCAGGCTGAGGACTCCTTCGACCTGCGCGACCGGCTGGCGGGGATCGAGGTTCCCGCCCTGGTCGTCGGCGGGGAGCGCGATCTGGCCTACACGCCCGAGCTGTTCCGTGATACCGCGGACGGCCTGCCGTACGGGAAGCTGCTGGTGTATCCCGGAGCCAGCCACCTAGGGACGTTCCGCCACAAACGGTTCGCGGCCGACGTCGCCGGGTTTCTCCGCCCTTAAGCCCGCCGGAAGGGGACCGTAAGCGCGGCGGCGCACCGTGGGGCCATGCAGTACTCCATCGAACGCACGCTCGCCGCCTCCCCCGACCAGGTGTACACCGCATGGACCACGCCCGGGTGCTTCGCCCGCTGGTTCGGTCCCCGGATCTTCACCACGCCCGCCGACCGGGTCCTCCTCGACGCGCGCCCCGGCGGCGCGTGGGAGGTCACGCTGGTCGGCGAGCACGGCTTCGAGACCACGCTGGGCGGCGTCTACCACGAGGCCCGCGCCCCCGCCAGGCTCGTCTTCACCTCCGGCGACGCGGTCGTGACCGTGACGCTGGCAGGCGACGAGGCCGGCACCGCGCTGCGCTTCCAGCACTGGGGCGACGGCCAGGAGCACGTCAGGGCGGCCTGGCTGGAGTCCCTGGACCGCCTCGGCGAGCACCTGTCCGGCGCGCCGCGCACATGAACCGCGCGTCGCGTTCATGAGCCGCGCGCCAGCAACTGCACCACGCCCAGGAGCAGGAGCGTCGCGACGGTGATCCCTAGCACCACGGCGCCGGTCGGCCGGTCCCAGAAGACGAAGACCAGGGCGGCCAGCGCCACCAGCCCGGCGCGCACCGGGGTGGCGTTGCGGGCCAGCCAGGCGCCGAAGCGGCCGGTGTCCAGCCGGGAGCCGGCCAAGCCGATGGCCCGCTTCAGCGCGGAGCGCGTCCTGACGGCGGTCGCGGACGGGCCGGTGAAGAACGCCGCGGCGGCGATCACCAGGCCCAGCACCAGCACGGTACGCAGCCCGCCTCTGAGGAAGCGGGCCAGCGTGTCGAACAGGTCCGCGGCGGCCGCCTGGTCCAGCCCGTGCCGGGCGACCGAGCCGAGGTAGGCGGCGCGCCCGGCGGCCAGGGCGGCGGCCAGCACCAGCATGCCGGCCATCAGCCCGATCCCCACCCCGGCCAGGGCGCGGCGGCGGCTGTTCGCGACCCAGACGCCGAGGGCGAGCAGGATCAGCGCCAGCGCCGGCAGCGCCCACCTGAGCGTCATCAGCCAGCCGTACCAGCGCTGCCAGGTGACCAGCTCGGCCGAGTCGAACAGCTCGATCGTGGGGTGCAGTTCGGGGATGGAGGCGGCCAGGCCGAGGCCGGAGGCGACCAGCTTCTGCTTGACCCGGTCGATGATCGGGCCGAGGTCGAGGCTGACGGCGCCGCCGTTCACCTTGAGGAGCTGGCTGCCCTCGCCGGACAGCACCGCGACGAGCTGCTTGTGCGCGACCCGGTTGGCCTGTACCCACACGGTCTGGAAGGTGTCGCTCGCGATGACCTGCCCGACCTTGTCGCGCACGAAGCCCTCGACGCCGTCGGCCATCGGCCCGGACAGCCCCTTGAGCTTGTCCCCGACGCGCGGCGGCAGCCTGCCGGCGACCTGATCCACGATCGCCTGGACGTCGAGTGCCCGCATGACCGCGCCGGTGACCCGGGTGGCGGCGGCGTTCTGGATGGCCGGATCACCGGCCAGCGGCGTCACGTTCTCGACGTACCGTTCGGTGTCCGAGACCTCGTTGGCGGCCCAGAAGCCGACGCCGGCCAGCGGGACGAACACGCAGCCGAGCGTGATCAGCACCGCGGAGACGACCGCGCGCCACCTTCCCCCGCCGGTACGGCCCCGCAGCTCGGCAACCTCGGCCCGCAGCCGCGCCAGCTCCGCCCGCACCTCGGCGTCCTGCGGCTCCTCGGACATCGCCACCCCCTCGTTCAGAGAGGAATGCCCGTTCGGCGGCCATCGGGCGGCAAATTCTCGGCCCGTATAGGACAAGGCCCTGTCGCGCCCGCTCCCACGGGGGCACGTCCACATGATGAACGCGTATTACACGGAACCCGCCGGCCGCTCCGGCTGGCTCGGATTCGCCGGAATGCTGGGCGTCATCCTGGGCTTCTTCCACGTGATCCAGGGGATCATCGCCTTCTTCCGCCAGGAGTACTATCTGACCTCCGGCGGGCAGCTCCTGGTCTTCGACTACAACACCTGGGGCTGGATCTGGCTGATCCTCGGCCTGGTCCAGGTGGCGGTGGCGCTCGGCATCCTGGCCGGGCAGATCTGGGCCAGGTGGCTGGGCGCGATCTTCGCCGCGCTGGCCATGATCGGCCAGTTCGCCTTTCTCAGCGCCTACCCGGTCTACTCGGTGATCAGCATCGCGCTCTGCGTGCTGGTGATCTACGGGCTGATCGCCGCGCCGAAGCAGGCGACGGGCTGAGCGCCGGAGGCGGGCCCCCGGCGCCCGGCGTCAGGCCTTCACCTCGCGCAGCCGGCCGGTCTCCACCTCGTAGACGAAGCCGCGCACCTCGTCGCGGTGCGGGATGAAGGGGTCCGCCTTCACGCGCGACACCGACTGGACGACGTCGCCTTCCAGGTCGGAGAACGCCTCCGCGGACCAGTCCGGTTTGATGCCGGTCTCGGCCCTGATGGCCTCCTTGAACGCGTCGTCGGTGAAGGTCAGCATGCCGCAGTCGGTGTGGTGGATGAGGATGATCTCAGTGGTGCCCAGCAACCGCTGGCTGATGGCGAGGCTGCGCCGTTCGTCCGCGGTGATGACGCCACCGGCGTTGCGGATGACGTGCGCGTCGCCCTCCCGCAGGCCGAGCAGGCCGTAGACGTTGAGCCGCGCGTCCATGCAGGCGACGACGGCGATGCCCTTCGCGGGCGGGAGCGGCAGCTCACCCTTGTCGAACGTGGCGGCGTACCGGTCGGCGTTGGCGAGCAGTTCGTCGGTGACGCTCATCGCACTACCTCCCAGGGGTCGGGCCTCTCAAATTACCCTCATTCCCTACACAATCAATAGGGCTTGTTCACTTTAAGTGGCGGGATCTTCGCCAGGCACGAGGTGTCCCCGAGCCGCTCGTCCCGGATGAACCCGCTGACCAGGCCCACGGCGCACCCCGAGGCGTCCATCTCGGCGACGTGCCCGGTGTTCGGGACCGACAGGAACCGCGCCCGGGGGAACTGGGCCGCGCTCAGCCTGCTGTTCTCCGCCGCCGTGTTGTTGTCCAGGTCGCCGGAGACCACCAGCGTGGGCACGTCGGGCAGCTTGCCGCTCAGCGCGTACGGCCGGGCCGTACCCTCCTTCGGCCACCCGATGCACACCTCACCGCCGTCGGGGATACTGAAGGCGTAGCCCTCGCGGCTGAAGGCGCCGAACCCGTGGGGGTCGGCCCGCTTCAGCGCCCGCTCGAACTGCCGCCACCGCTGCCGGATCGGCGCGTCCACCGACCACGGGCGCGTGTAGTCGTTGCAGACCACCGCGATGGTCAGGCCCATGTCCGGCACGCCCTGGTCGGCGGTCTGCTGGAAGAGCGCGGTCATCGCGCTGACCAGCGGGCCGGTGTCGCCCCTCGCCGCCCGGTGCAGCTGCGCGGGCATCGTGCCGATCAGCGAGACCTCGTCGGGGGAACCGCCCAGGCCGCCGCTGGCGGTGAACGTGAGGATCTGGGCCAGGACGCTCTCGGTCAGCTTCACCGTCTGGGGCCGTCCCCCGACCGTGATCGTGAGGTCGATCGGCCCGGCCCGCAGCATCGCGGCCACCTTGCGCAGATCGCGTACGGCGGCGCCGCCGTCGCAGGCGCCGCTGCGCTCGCAGATCCGGCGCAGGCTGAGCGAGATCGCCCTGGCGCTCGGGGCGCCGAAGGGGTCGAAGGTCACCGGGTAGGCGCCCGACAGGACGATCGAGCGCACGGTGCCCGGGTGGCGTTCGGCGTAGATCGGCATCAGGTAGGTGCCGTAGGAGATGCCGTACAGGACGACCTTGCCGAGGCCGAGCTTCCGCCGGACCGCGTCGAAGTCGTCGGCCGTGGCGGCGGAGGTGTATCCAGCGGCACGCGGACCGAGCGTGGCGCCGCACCTGTCCACGATGCGCCGCTGCTCGGCCCGGTCGGCCCACAGGAAGCCATCGGTGCCGCAGGCCACCGCGCCGGAGTAGCCGGTGCCGCGCGGGTCGATCAGCAGGAGGTCGTGGTCGGGGCTCAGAGAGCCGAGCAGCATGGAGTACCAGCCGGCCAGGACGACGGGCGCGCCGCCCGGCCCGCCCGGGTTGACCATGACGGTGTTCTTGGCGGGGGCGGTCTCGTTCTCCCGGCGCACCAGTGCGTAGGCCACCTCGACGGTGCCCAGCTCCGGTTTGCCGGCGACCAGCGGGCGCGGCTCGGTGCCGCACTCCACCCGCCGGCCCGGCACCGCGGGACACCAGGACGGCGCGCCGGGCTCGGGGGTGTGCGGGGCCTTGGACGCGCTGTCCAGGCCGGACGGCAGCGGGAAGGGCACGGGCGCGAACGGGTGCGGCCGGGCCTGCTGCGTACTCGGGACAGGAGGCGGAGGGGTGGGGACGATCGGCGACAACCCCACGACCGCCGCTAAAGCCACGGAAATCAACGACATACGGCAAGCCTGGAGGAGCCGCGATCAACCCACCACCGCCGTGAGGCTTATCCGCCTAGTGCGGCCGCCCCAGGGCTCGTCTCCTCCTCAGGTGCCGGTCCCGCGGCGCGACATCCTCCCTGAGAGCCGTCACGCGTGCCCGCTCACGGCGTGCGGCCGGTAGGGCGCCTCCAGCGCGGCGACCTCGGCCGCGCGCCGGACGATCGGCTCCGCCGCGTCCTCGCCGAGCTGCCAGGCCCGCGAGTGGCCGAAGCTCATCATGCCCGGCCACACGCGCGAGACCTTCAGTCCCGATGACCCCAGCCGGGTGTACTCCATGCCAACCCCTCCACGCTCGATCAGGCCGTTCACGCTACCCGGCGATCGCCTCGCGCTCCTGTTCGATGATCTGCTGGAGATCGCGCAGGTCGTAGTTGCAGAGCACCACGGCCGTCCACTCGGTGTCGAGGTAGACGCTCCAGTTGGTCGAGCCGCCGGCGATGCCGCCGCCGTGCGTGATGAGACGCTGGTTGTTGAAGATGGGGGCGATCGGGCCGTAGGCGTGGAAGCTCTCCCCACGGCGCGGATCGGGAACTCCCGGGGACGGCCCGGAGATCTTCGGGCTCAGCCACATCTCCGTGTAGGCGCGGTTGAGCAGCTTGTGGTTCTTCAGCGCCCAGGCGAAGCGCAGCAGGTCGGAGGCCGAGGCGAAGGCGTTGCCGCCGCCCGCTCCGATGAAGCCGCGCGCCGAGTTGGACCCCTTCACGCCGATCGTGCCGCCCTTGTCGAGGTTGCGGACGCCGTCGATGCGGGAGCCGTCCTCCTGCAGCATGTACGGGTGCGCGATGCGCTCGTCGTCCAGCCATTGGGGCCTGGTGTAGTACGCCGAGCGCCGCATGCCCGCGGGCTGGAAGACGTGCTCGCGCATGTACTCGTGGAACGGCATGCCGGAGACCGCGGCCACGATCTCGCCGAGGACGTTGTAGCCCATGCTGGCGTACTCCTTCCTGGTGCCGGGGACGAAGCGCAGCTTCTGCTCACGGGCCTGCTTCCTGCCCTCGGCCTCGGCCTCCTCGATGCTGTTGAGGATCTTGTCGCCGCCGCCGGCGCTGTTGGTCGGGTCGGTCATGCCGCCGGTGTGCGTGAGCATCTGGTGCACGGTGACGGCGCCGACGTCCGGGGGGAAGCCGTCCAGGTAGGTGCTGAGCTTCTCGTGGAACCTCAGCCTGCCCTGCTGGGCCAGCTGGACGATCGCCAGGCCGGTGAACGGCTTGGACGCCGACGCGAGGGCGTAGATCGTGTCGGGGCCGTTGGGGATCTTCCGTTCCCTGTCCGCCATGCCGTACGCGCGGGACAGGACCACGCGGCCGCGATGGGCCACCAGCACGGTCCCCGAGAACCGGTCCTGGTCCGCCAGGTCCCGGATGTAGTCGTCGTAGGCCTCCAGCGAGCGGCCGGCGGCGGCCGGTTCCCGGCCGGTGCTCGCCATCAGCGGCGCCGCGCCCAGCAGGCCCAGGACGGAGCGCCGCGAAGGGTCGTCGGTCAAGGCGGATCTCCTTGTTCGTAGCGGATGGTGCCGCCGATACCACTGGAGCGCCTGCTAACTCCACGTAAGAGCGCCCCGCCGGCACAGGTCCGGCGGGGCGCTCCGATCGGGGGTTCAGGCGGCCACCTGCTCGGCGAGCGCGACCGGCCGCTCGCCGCGCCCGGCACGGGCGCGCAGGACCGTCACCGTCAGGACGGCCAGGCCCAGGAAGAGCGCCGCGCCCACCCCGGCCGCCGCGTGCAGCCCCGAGGTGTACGCCGCGCGGGCGGCGGCCAGCAGCGCCGGGTCGCCCAGCGTCTCGGCTACGGCCCCTGCCAGGGTGTCCGCCTTCACCTCGGCCGGAAGACCGGCGCGGAAGACGGCCGCGGCCAGGCTGCCCAGCGCCGCGACGCCCACCGCTACGCCGAACTCGCCGCTGGTCTCGGAGATCGAGGCGGCGGAACCGGCCTTCTCCGGCGGGGCGGCGGCCATCATGATGCCGTTGCCGAGGCCCATCGGCAGCGCGATGCCCGCCTGGGCCAGCACCAGCCCGACGACCAGGACCGGAACGCCGCTCGTCGCGTCGGCGAAGGTCATCAGCGCCATGCCGGCCGCGCCGAGCGCCAGGCCACCGGCCATCACGTACGCGGGCTGGACGCGCCGGGCCAGCATGGGACCGGCGGACAGGGCGACGATCATGACCAGGCTCGGCGGGATCATCCACAGCCCGGCGGCCAGCGGGGACAGGCCCGCGACCGACTGCAGGAACGTGGTGACGGTCAGCGTGACCCCGGCCATGACGACGCCGCCGAGCATCAGGATGGTCAGGGAGGCGGCGAAGGCGCGGTTGCCGAACAGGCGCAGGTCCAGCAGCGGGTCGGCCAGGCGGCGCTGGCGGCGGACGAACAGCGCGCCCATGGCCAGACCGGCGGCGACGGCCACGAGGGCCGGCGGCTGCCAGCCGCTCCTGGTGATCTCCTTCAGGCCGTAGATGGCGGGCAGGATCGCGCCGAGCGACAGGGCGACGCTGGCCAGGTCGAGGCGGCCGGCCGTACCGTCGCGGTATTCCGGCAGCACCAGCGGACCGGCGATCAGCACGACGGCCATGAACGGCGCGCCCAGCAGGAAGGCAGAGCCCCACCAGAAGTGCTGCAGCAGCAGCCCGCCCACGAGCGGACCCGCGGCCATGCCCACCATGAAGCAGCTGAACCAGATCCCGATCGCGGCGCCCATCTGCTTGGGGTCGCGGAAGATGTTGCGGATCAGGGCCATCGAGGAGGGCATCAGCGTGGCTCCCGCGATCCCCAGCAGGGCCCGGGTCACGACCAGCATCTCGGCGCTGGAGGAGAACGCCGCCGCGACGGAGATCACGCCGAAGGCGGCCGAGCCGATGAGCAGCAGCTTGCGGCGGCCGACGCGGTCGCCGAGCGTGCCCATGGTCACCAGGAAGCCGGCCAGCATGAAGGAGTAGATGTCCATGATCCACAGCTGCTGCGGGGCGCTGGCGCCCAGCTCGGAGCTGAGGTGCGGCAGCGCGAGGTACAGGACGCTGACGTCGATGGAGAGCAGCAGGGCGATCGAGCTGAGGATGCCGAGTGCGATCCAGTCGCGCTTGCCGGCGGTCGAGGTCGTGTTCATGGCTCCACAGTGGCCGGACGCGCTTCTGGTCTCCTTTCCAGCGCCTTAAGGTGCTTCGTATGCGTTTTGGAGTGCTGGGACCACTGACCGTCTGGACGGACGCCGGAGAGGTCGTCTCGATTCCGGGGCTGAAGGTGCGTGCCCTGCTCGCGGACCTGCTGGCCCACGACGGCCGGGTGGTGTCCACGGACCGGCTCGTGGACGACCTGTGGGGCGACGACGCGCCGGCCAACCCGGCCGCCGCGCTGCAGGTGCGGGTCTCCCAGCTGCGCAAGGCGCTGGAGGACGCCGAGCCGGGCGGCAAGAACCTGATCGTCTCGCGGGCGCCCGGCTACCAGTTGCAGGTCGCGCCGGACGCGGTGGACGCGCTGCGCTTCGCCAGGCTGGCCGGAGAAGGGCTGCTGGCCGAGGCGCTGGAGCTGTGGCGCGGCTCGCCGTACGCCGACTTCTCCGACATGGAGTTCACGCGCGCGCCGATCACGAAGCTGGAGGAACAGCGGCTGGCCGCCCTCGAAGAGCTCGCGGAGGTACGGCTGGCCGCCGGCGAGCCGGTCGACGTGGCCGAGCTGGTGGCCGAGCACCCCCTTCGCGAGCGGCTGCGCGCCGTGCACATGACGGCCCTGTACCGGGCGGGACGGCAGAGCGACGCGCTGGCCACCTACGGCGAGCTGCGCGAACGCCTGGCCGACGAACTGGGCCTCGACCCGTCCCCCGAGCTGGCCGACCTGCAGGCGCGCATCCTGCGCCAGGACCCGGGTCTCAGCGGCCAGGACCGGCGCCCGGTCACCAACCTGCCCGCCACCGTCGACGACCTCATCGGCCGCGACCGCGCCGTGGCCGAGGTACGCGAGCTGCTCGGCACGAGCCGGCTGGTCACGCTCACCGGCTCAGGCGGCGTCGGCAAGACCCGCCTGTCCATCGCCACGGCCGCCCAGCTGACCGGCGCGTACCCGGACGGGGCGTGGCTGGTCGAGCTGGCCGCCTACGACCGCGACACCGCCTCGCTGGCCGACGCCGTGCTGGCCGCGCTGGACATCCGCGACAGCGCCGGGCCGGGCGACGCGCTCGACCGGCTGGCCGACACGTTGCGCGCGCGGCGCATGCTGCTCGTCCTGGACAACTGCGAGCACGTCGTCGACCAGGCGGCGAAGCTGGCCGAGTCGCTGCTGCGTGCCGCGCCGGGGCTGCGGATCCTGGCGACCAGCCGGGAGCCGCTGAGCGTGGCCGGCGAGACGCTGTGGAGCGTGCCGCCGCTGGGGCTGCCCGAGGAGGAGGGGCTCGACGCGGTGGCGGCCTCCGACGCGGTACGCCTGTTCATGGCCAGGGCCACGGCGTCGGCGCGCGGGTTCGTGCTCGACGCGTCCACGGCGGCGGCCGTCGCGCAGCTGTGCCGGCGGCTCGACGGGCTGCCGCTGGCGCTGGAGCTGGCGGCCACCCGGGTGCGTTCGCTCGGCATCCACGAGCTGGTGTCGCGGCTGGACGACCGGTTCCGGGTGCTGTCCGGCTGGCAGCGCGGGGTCTCCGACCGGCAGCAGACGCTCATGGGGATGATCGACTGGAGCTGGACCCTGCTGACCGACGACGAGCGGGTGGTGCTGCGGCGGCTGGCCGTACACGCGGACGGGTGCACGCTGGAGGCGGCCGAGGTCCTGTGCGGCGACGGCGGGCTCGACGTGATGGAGCTGCTCGCGCGGCTGGTCGACCGGTCGCTGGTGACCGTGGTGGAGGGGCCGTCCGGGGTGCGGTACCGGCTGCTGGAGTCGGTCGCCGCCTACTGCCGCCGCCGGCTGGACGACGCCGGCGAGACCGATCGGGTACGGCGGGCGTACGTGGCCTACTACACCTCGTTCGCCGAGCGGGCGGAGGGGCATCTGCGCGGCGCCGAGCAGGTGCGCTGGATGCGCGACCTGGACGCCGAGTCCGCGAACCTGCGCAGCGCCCTCGACTCCGCGCCGGCCTCTGAGGCGTTGCGGCTGGTGAACGCGTTGTCGTGGCACTGGTACCTGCGCGGCCGCCTGCACGAGGCCCTCCGCTCACTCGACCTCGCCCTGTCCGGCCCCGACCTGCCGGACGGGGTCGAGGTGAAGAAGGCGCGGGCCTGGCGGGCCGGGTTCGCGTTGCTACTGGGTGAGAGCGTGGACTGGGAGGCGGCGCTGGAGATCGCCGACCCGGCCGCGCGGGCGCGGGCGGAGCTGTTCGTGCAGTACGGGGTGACCGACATGCCGACCGCGACCGCCGTGGTGGACCGGGCACTGGCGACCTGCCGCGAGCTCGGCGACCGGTGGGGCGTCGCGGTGGCGCTGAGCCGGCAGTCCCGTGACGCCTTCACCCTGCGTGAACTGGACAAGCTCGACCGGGTCGGTCACGAGAGCAGGCGGCTGTTCACCGAGCTCGGCGACCGGTGGGGCGTCCTGCAGGCCAACGAGTGGCTGGGCGGCCTGGAGGAGATTCGCGGCGACTACGACGCGGCCGTCCGGATCTTCACCGAGGACGCCGCGGTGGCCGAGGAACTGGGCCTGTGGCCGGACAAGGTACGCCGCCTGTCGTGGCTGGGCTGGATCGCCGCCTACCGGCGCGACTACGACCGCGGGATCGAGACCTGCCTGGAGGCGCTCCGCCTGGCCGACGGCCAGGGCTACAAGGAGGGCACGATCTTCGCCAGGATGGGCCTGTGCATCGCGGCCCGGCACTCGGGACGGCTGGAGCTGGCCGAGGAGCACATCGCCGTGCTGCTGCGTGGCGTGCCGCGCGGCCCGGACGTCGATCCGCAGCTGTTCGTCCCGACCGTCCTGAACGAGCTGGGCCATGTCCGGCGCATGCAGGGCAGGGAGCCGGAGGCCCGCGAGCTGTTCCGGGAGTCGCTGGTGGCCTCCAGGAAGATCGGCGATCCGCGGACGATCGCGGGCACCATGGAGGCGCTGGCCACGGTGGCCGAGCCGGAGGAGGCCGCCCGTCTGCTGGGCACGGCGGCCGCCAGCCGCGTCGCCCACAGCACCCCGGCCTCACCGGACGAGATCGACGACATCGCCCGCGCGACGGAGCGGGCCAAGGCCGCCCTGGGCGAGGCGGCCTTCGCCACCGCCTACACGAGCGCCCCGTGAGTCAGGAGCGGAGGCGTTCCTTGTGGGCGCCGCCGCGGAGGGTCAGGAGGGCGGCGGTGCTGATCAGGCAGGTGGCCATCACGTAGTAGGCGGGGATGTCGGCGTCGCCGGTGTTCTTGATGAGCTGGGTGATGATGAGCCCCGCCGAGCCGGAGAACACCGCGTTCGACAGTGAGTAGGCCAGGCCCAGGCCGGTGTAGCGGACGTTGGTGGGGAACATCTCGGCCAGCATCGCCGGCCCCGGCCCCGCCATCAGGCCGACCACGGCTCCGGCCACGAAGACGGCGGCGGCCTTCAGGGCCAGGGAGCCGCCGGGGTCCTGGAGGACGTTCAGGAGAGGCAGCGCCAGGACGACGATGAGGGCGGCGCCGGTGGTCATGACGACGCGCCGGCCGTAGCGGTCGCTGAGGATCCCGGCCGGGATGATGGCCAGCGCGAACCCCAGGTTGGCCACGACGGTGGCGATGAGCGCCTGCTGGAAGGTGGCGTTGAGGGTGGTCTGCAGGTAGGACGGCATGACGACGAGGAAGGTGTATCCGGCCGCCGACCAGCCCATGAGGCGGGCGATGCCGAGCAGGATGGCGCGCGCGGTCTCGCCCGCGGTGGGTTTCACTCGCGTCTCGCGGTTCGTGAACGACGGCGTCTCCTCCAGCCGGAGCCGCAGCCACAGGGCCACCGCCCCGAGCGGGACGGCGAGCAGGAAGGGGATGCGCCAGCCCCACGCCTTGAGATCGGCCTCGGACAGCAGGGTGGCCATGACGGCCGCCGCCCCCGCCCCGCCGAGCAGCCCGAGCGCCACGGTGAACGACTGCCACGACCCGTACAGTCCGCGCTTGCGGTCGGGCGCGAACTCGGTCATCAGCGATACGGCCCCGCCGAACTCACCGCCCGCGGACAGTCCTTGCAGGATCCGGACGAGCGTCAGCAGCCAGGGAGCCGCGGCGCCGATCGTGTCGTAGGTGGGCAGGACGCCGATCAGCGCGGTCGCGGCGGACATGAGCAGGACGACGAGGATGAGCAGCGGGCGGCGGCCGATCCGGTCCCCCAGGCGGCCGAAGACGGCGGCGCCGAGCGGCCGGAAGAAGAACGCCAGGGCGAACGAGGCATACGTCTTGACCAGGGCTTCGAGATCACTCGCCCCGGCGGGGGCGAAGAAGTTCGCCGCGATGATCGTGGCGAAGTACCCGTAGACCCCGAACTCATACCATTCGATGAAATTTCCAACTGATCCGGCCACGAGCGCCCGGCGCGACCGTGCCGTGGCCACGCCCGTCGCGCCGGTTCCATCCGCCATACCCGTCATGCGCGAAAAGCTTCACGCACTGCTCGCATCGTGTCAATAAGCTTCAGCCCAGCATGCGCAGCGGGGTCACGGCCTGCCGGTGCACGATCACGTCGAACCACTGGGTGATCGCGCCGCCGTACATGTAGTAGTCGAAGGGGCGTTTGGGGTCGTAGTTGGCGATGCCTCGCATCTTCGTGGGCCGGTTGAGCTGAGGCGGCGTCTTGACCCGCAGGTCGACGGCGAACTGGGAGATGCCGGCGTCGCCGAACGGGCGGTCGGCCCAGGTGCGGGGCGGGCGGGGGATGCGAACCGGCTTGCCGCCGATCTTCAGGGTGCCGTGGTCGAAGGTGAAGCCGATGGACAGGTACCGCGGGCCGTACCAGCGGCGCAGGTGCGAACCCGCGCTGGCGAAGCGGCGCTCGGGGGCGGGCGGCAGCGACAGGCGCAGATCCGGGGCGTTGGCGGTGTGGGCGCTGGCGGCCCAGTAGGCGACCTTGTCGCCGGAGAAGCGCTGCCACCAGCGCAGGTTGCGCGAGGCCTGCTGGTCGCGGTAGCCGGTGTCGGCCCCGCGGTCCAGGTACTCGAAGAACGAGACGATCTGGCGGGCGTTGTGCAGGGCGAGCGCCTGCGCGCGGGAGTCCGGCAGCGCCTTGACCACGTCGTAGGCGGCGCGGGCGTGGACGATGTACGGCTTCATGTCCCGGCCGCTCTCGAACAGCTCGCGCAGGTACTTGCCGACGTCGTCGGAGGGCGGGCGGATCTCCGCCAGGTGCGCCCTGACCGATTCGAGCTCGGCGGGAGCGGCCTTCGCCACGTGGCGGATCACCGCGTCGTACGCGGCGGGGCGGGTGGCGTAGAACTCCACGCCGACGAAGCGCACCTTGTCGGCGTGCTCGGCGTTGTAGGCGCGCAGCCAGCGCAGCACGTCCCTGATCTCCTCGGCCTGCCACGTCGTGGTCATCTGCTTCACCACCGCGTCCAGGTCGCCCTTCCCGGTGACGACGTAGCGGTCGACGAGCTGCCCGGTGGTCCAGTCCTCCTCCCACGCGATCGTGCGGAACCCGCGCTTCTCCACCAGGTACCGCAGGAGCCGGTGCTTGAGCAGCGCCTCCTCGCGCGCCCCGTGCGTCGACTCGCCCAGCCCCACGACCTTGGCGTCCCCGACCATCCTGGCCAGCGGCGCGAGGTCGTCCAGCGGCGCCGCCGGGTCGATCGTGGCCAGCGGGACGGCGTGTTCCTTCACCCAGTCGGCGACCGGCCCCGTGGTGAGCGAGAACGCGGCGGCGGCGAGGGCGGCGTGCGTGATCATCTGGGATCTCCTTCGCGATCGGCTACGCCCCTACCGTCCTGCGGGACGCCGTCCGCCGCGTCCGCCGCGCAGCCCCCGCGCCGCTACCCCAGCCGGTGTAGCGCCGCGGGCCGCCCTCCTCCCGGGAGCGGAGACCCTACGGCTCGGCGAGGTACGCGCGCACGGTCGCCGCCGCCCCCTCGGCCATGATCCGCTCCAGCGCCTCGGTCACGAGCTCACGGAACCCCGGGTGCTCCGGCAGGTCCTCGCCGAACACCTCCCTGACCGCCAGGAGCCGCCCCGCCACCCGCGCCGCGTCACCGGTGGCTCCGAGCCGTCCTGCCAGCGGGTCGTCCACGGCGGCGGCCGTACTCACGTGTGCCATCCACCCCGCCACGACCAGCGCGATCCACCGCGGCTCGCGCCCGGCGGCGAGCAGTTCGCGGGCCGGATCGAGCAGCCGCTGCGGCAGTTTCTGCGAGCCGTCCGCGGCGATCTGCGCGGTGCGGTGGCGCAACTCGGGGTTGGCGAACCGCTCCAGCAGCGAGGCCTTGTACGCGCCCAGGTCCACGCCGTCAAGCTCCCCCAGGGTCGGCGTCACCTCGTCCATGAGGCGCACGAGCGCCTCACGAAGCTCGCCGAGCGCCTGCGCGACGTGCTCGCGCGCGCTGAGGTAGGCGAGCGCTGAGTGGCTGCCGTTCAGCAGCCGCAGCTTCATCACCTCGTACGGCCCCGCCCGCGCCACCAGCAACGCCCCCGCCTTCTCCCAGGCGGGCCGCCCGGCGGCGAAGTCGTCCTCGATCACCCACTGCAGGAACGGCTCGGCGACCACCGCCCCCCGATCCTCCAGCCCCAGCCGGGCCGCCGCCTCGGCCAGGTCGGCGGGCGTGCTCGCGGGCACGATCCGGTCCACCATCGTGCAGGGGAAGCGGACCTGCTCGCCGATCCAGCCGAGCAGCCGCGGCTCCGCGGCCGCCCTGACCAGGGTGGCCAGCCTGGCCCCGTTGGAGGGCAGGTTGTCGCAGCTCAGCACCGTGATCGGCCCAGCGTCCGCGGCGGCTCTGGCCCGCAGCCCTGCCACGAGCCGGTCGACGGCGGGTCCCGCGCGGTACCCCTTCTCGGTGATCGTCACCGTGACCACCTGGGTCCCCGGCGCGGCCAGCCGGTCGGTGAGCAGGTCGTCGCCGGGCCGTAGCACCTCGGTGACCGCGCCGACGACGCGCAGGTCGCCGCCCGCGCGCACGCTGTAGAGGCCGTCCTGCGGGCCGAGTTGCTCGACCACACCGGGGCCACGCATGGTGGCGCCGCAGATCCCCCACCGGTCGTCGCCGGTGGCCGCCATCGCCTCCTCGGTGAAGACGGCCTGGTGCGCGCGAGCGAAGGCGCCGATCCCGAGATGCACGATTCCCGTCGCGCCCGGCAGGAAAGCCCCCTCATACGAGGTACGGCTGAGCCTCACCAATGGTGCATGCTCCCGTCAAGCAGCCGGTTGACCGGCAGGTAGGCCGGGTCGTACGGGTAGCGGGCGGCGAGCTTCTCGTCGATCTCCACCCCGAGCCCCGGCTCCTCACCCGGATGCAGGTAGCCGTCGGCGAAGCGGTAGCCGTGCGGGAAGACCTCGTCGGTCAGCTCGGTGTGGCGCATGTACTCCTGGATGCCGAAGTTCGGCACCGCGAGGTCCACGTGCAGCGCGGCCGACATGCACACCGGCGACAGGTCGGTGGCGCCGTGCGAGCCGGTTCTGACGTGGTAGAGGGCGGCGAGGTCGAAGATGCGGCGCAGGTGGGTGATGCCGCCCGCGTGCACGACCGTGGCCCGGATGTAGTCGATGAGCTGCTCGGTGATGAGCTGCTGGCAGTCCCAGATCGAGTTGAACACCTCGCCCACCGCGATCGGCGTCGTGGTGTGCTGCCTGATGAGCCGGAAGCCCTCCTGCAGCTCGGCCGGGACCGGGTCCTCGATCCAGAACGGCGCGTACTCCTCCAGGCTCGCGCCCAGCCTGGCCGCCTCGATCGGGGTCAGCCGGTGATGGACGTCGTGGAGCAGGTGAAGGTCGGGGCCGAAGCGGTCACGCGCGGCGGCGAACAGCTCGGGGACCATGCGCAGGTACCGCTCGCTCGACCAGGTCGCCTCCACCGGCCGCCTGGCGGCGGCGGGCTCGTAGAACATCTTGTCCTGGCTGACGCCGTAGGTGACGGGCAGGCCGGGGACGCCGCACTGCACGCGCACCGCCTTGTAGCCGAGTTCGGTGTAGCGGGCCACCTCGTCCAGGACTTCCGGGACGGTCTCGCCGTTGGCGTGGCCGTACACCGTGACGCCCTCGCGGGAACGGCCGCCGAGCAGCTGGTACACCGGGAGCCCGGCCACCTTGCCCTTGATGTCCCAGAGAGCGGTGTCGACGGCGGCGATCGCGGTCATCGTGACCGGGCCGCGCCGCCAGTAGGCGCCGCGGTAGAGGTAGTTCCAGGTGTCCTCGATGCGGGCGGGGTCGCGGCCGATGAGCAGCGTGGCCACGTGGTCGCGCAGGTAGGAGGCGACCGCCAGCTCGCGGCCGTTGAGCGTGGCGTCGCCGAGTCCGGTCGCCCCGTCGTCCGTGGTGATCTTCAGGGTGACGAAGTTGCGGCCTGGGCAGGTGACGATGACCCGCGCGTCGACGATCTTCATCCGTTTGCCTCCTGGTCGGCGAAGAGCGTACAGCGGGGGTGGGTACGCAGGGCGGAGGCCGGGCAGGCGGTGGTGAGCGGGCCGTGCAGGGCGGCCTGGAGCGCGGCCTTCTTGCGCGCGCCCGGGACCGTGACCACCAGGCGGCGCGCCGCCAGCAGGGCGGGCACGGTCAGCGTGACCGCGCGGCGCGGCACCTCGTCGAGAGTGGCGAAGCAGCCGTCGCTCACCTGCTGCCTGCGGCATGGCTCGTCCAGTTCGACCACCTTGACGGCGAACGGGTCGGCGAAGTCGGCGACGGGCGGATCGTTGAAGGCCAGGTGCCCGTTGTCGCCGATGCCCAGGAAGGCCAGGTCGAGCGGGTCCCGCGCGAGCAGCGCGGCGTAGCGCTCCGCCGCGGCGGCCGGGTCCGTAGCCGGCACGATCTCGTGCACGGCCTTGGGCCCGACGACACCCCAGATCTCCTCCCGCAGAAAGGCCGCGAAGCGCTGGGGCGCGTCCGCCGGCAGATCCACATACTCGTCCAGATGGAACGCCACCACCCGCGACCAGTCGATGCCCGGGGCGGCGCGCAGACCGGCGAGCATCTCGCGCTGTGACGGCGCCGCCGCGAAGGCCACCCGCGCCTCGTCCTGTGCCGCCAGGATCTCGCGCAGAGCCTCGGCGCCCGCCCGCGCCGCCGCCGCGCCGGTGGCCGCCCGGTCGGCGTGGACGCTGACCCGCATCAGCCCTCCCCCAGTTCGACGATCTGCATGAGATTCCTGGCGATGTGGTACGGATCTTTGACCGGCAGCGCCACCACCTCGTCAAGCGGCCGCCCGTTCCGATCACGGATCTGCACCCACTCCGCCCCGTCATCACGCCCGGGAAAGGTGTCCAGCGTGTAGTCCCAGACCTCCCCGAACCACCTTTCCGCCGATTTGTCGCCATATTTCACGGCGGCGAGGCGGGTGCTGTAGGCGGCCTCCGTGTGCACCCACCACAACTTCGTGGTCCACGTCCTGACGATCAGTTCCTCGTACGGCCCGCCGCCCCGCCGGCCCGTCACGTCGGTGTAGCGCAGCAGCCCGCCCCGCTCCACGTCCCAGCCGGTGGCGCAGAGCTTGGAGATGCTGTCCAGCACCTGCCGGTCCGCCCGGTGATCTCCGAGCAGTTCCCCGGCCTCCAGCACCATCCAGGCGCCTTCCAGGGCGTGGCCGGGATTGCGGTGCCTGGCCAGGACGGTGTCACGCTGTCCGGGATCGCCGACCAGAACCTCGGCGAACAGCCCCGTCTCCTCCCGATGCGCCAGCACCCCCCGCAAGGCATCGGCCAGCTCCCCCCGCGGCCCCGCGGCCTCTCCCCCGGTGCGCTCGTGGGCGCGGACCTGGTCGAGGCGGGCGTTCAGGAGGATCATGCGAGCGCCGAAGCCCGAGTGGCCGGGTGGCAGCGGGTAGGGCGGGGTCGGCGGGTCGCCGTTCGTGATGTCGTCGGCGACTCTGGTGAGGATAGGGTCCACCACGTCCAGCCACTCCGCCGAGCCGGTCTGCCTGGACAGCTCGGACAGGCCCATCGCCACGAAGCAGTCGGCGTAGATGCTGCGTTCGGACGGTTTCTCGGTGCCCGTCTCGTCCAGGAGATAGGCGCAGGTGCCGCCGGGCCGTACCGCGTGATCGACCAGGAAGCGGGCGCCGCGTTCGGCGTGGGCGAGGAGTTCGGCGGGGTCCAGGGTGAGCAGGCCGCGCTCGGCGAGGCGGGCCGCGCGCGCCAGCAACCACACGAAGCGGCCCTGTGACCACGTGTACTTGTCGGTCGACAGCCGCGTCCTTCCGCGGTTGTCGAAGCAGGTGTAGTAGCCGCCGTTGACCTCGTCGATGCCGTTGGCCAGCCAGAACGGGAAGATGACGTCCTCGAGTTGCCGGCGTGCCGCGTGTTCCGGCCCCATGCTGCCCCTAGGGTCGTGAAATGAAAGCGATTGCATGGATTCTGTCTTCGCTAGAGTTACCCGTCAAGAAGGGAGCGTGAGGTGGGCCGCGCGACGATCTACTCCATCGCCGCCGTGTGCGGGGTGTCGGCGGCGACCGTGTCCCGCGCGTTCAACCGGCCGGAGCTGGTCAGCCCCGTCGTGCGTGAGCGGGTGCTGCGGGCCGCCCGCGAGCTCGACTATCAGCCCAGCTCGGCGGCGCGCGGGCTGGTCACGGGGCGGGCCGGGATGGTCGGGCTCCTCGTGCCCGACATCACCAACCCGTTCTTCCCTCTGCTGGTACGGGCCGTGCAGCGCACCGCCGACCGGGTCGGCAGCGCGCTCATGCTCATCGACGCCGAGGAGAGCGCGGCCACCGAGGTACGCCTGGTGAACCAGCTCCGCGGCAAGGTCGACGGGGTGATCGCCGCCTCCCCGCGCTCGCCCGCGGCCGCCCTGCGCGAGGCGGCGGGCGACCTGCCGATCGTGCTGGTGAACCGGACGTTGCGCGAGATGTCCTCGGTGGTGTGCGACAACACGGCCGCGCTGTTCGACGCCGGTGAGCACCTGTACGGGCTGGGGCATCGCTCGTTCGCGCTGCTCGCGGGGCCGAGCGCGTCATGGGCGGCGGGGCGGCGCTCGCAGGCGGTACGCCGGTGGGCGCGCGGGCGGGGCGTGGACCTGGTGGAGCTCGGGCCGTTCCGCGCCACGTACAAGGGCGGGCGGCAGGCCGGTGAGGCGCTGATCGGCACCTCCGCCACGGCCGCGTTCGCCTTCGACGACCTGATGGCGTGCGGGGTGCTCGCCGAGCTGGCGGGGCGTGGCGTGTCGGTGCCCGGCGACCGCAGCGTGGTGGGCTGTGACGACGTCCTGCTGGCCCAGACGGTCACCCCCCGCCTGACCACGGTCTCGGCTCCCATGGACGACCTGGGCCAGACCGCCATGGAGGTCCTGACCAGGCACATCGAGGCCCCCGACGCGCCCCCGGAGTCGCGCCGCCTGCCGGGCGTCTTCACCCCCCGCGACTCCACCGGTCCCACTCCGTAGGCAGGACACCGGCCGCGCCGCAGGGGCTCCGGCGATGACCGGCAGAGGGCGTGGCATGGCGAGGGCATGACCGCCGGGCCGCGGTCAGGGTGAAGAGGTCGCGGGGGTTGACCGCGAACGAGAGGTCGGCCTAGATTCCGTGCAATCGCTTTCATGCCCCGGCCGGAGGAGTCGAGCCCGTGACCGGACCCGCCGCGCTCATGCGCGCCTACTTCGAGACGATCACCGACCTGCTGGCCCGCATCGAGGCCGAGGAGGCCGGCAACATCCAGGCCGCCGCCACGCTGGTCGCCGACCACGCCGCGCGGGATCGGCTGATCTTCGTGTACGGGCCAGGCGGCCATTCGAACCTCGCGGCGCAGGAGGTGTTCTTCAGGGCGGGCGGCCTGGTCAACGTCTCGGCCGTCCTGGACGAGGGCACCCTGCTGTCCGGCGGCGCGCTGCGCTCGATGGCCATGGAACGCACCCCCGGCTACGGCAGGCTCGTGGTCGAGGACAACCGGATCGGCGCCGACGACCTGCTCATCCTGGTCAACGCCTACGGGATCAACGCGGCGCTCATCGACGCGGCCCTGACGGCCGGTGAGCGGGGCGCCACGGTCATCGGGGTGTCGTCGCGGATCCACGCCGACTCCACCGCACCGGACCACCCGGCCCGCCACCCGTCAGGCAAGAACCTGCACGACCTCGTGGACGTGCACGTGGACACGAAGGTGCCGGTCGGCGACGCCGTACTGGAGATCGACGGGATCACCGAGCGGATCGGCGCGATCTCCACGTTCGCCAACGCCTACGCGCTCAACTGCCTGATGGCCGCGGCGATCGCGCTGCTGGCGGAGCGGGGCGCGAAGCCCGACATCTGGCGCAGCGGCAACGCCCCCGGCGGTGACGAGGCGAACGCCGTGTTCCTGCACCGCTTCCGCGGGCGCGTGCGCTGGTTGTGATCCTCAACCCCCCAAGGAGCCTCCATGGGCGTGCTCGACTGGTTGGTCATCTGCGGATACTTCCTCGTCATGCTGGCGATCGGATGGTGGGCCAAGTCCCGCGTCCACGACGCCAGGGACTTCTTCACCGCAGGCGGCCGGATGCCGTGGTGGTTGTCCGGCATCTCGCACCACATGTCCGGCTACAGCGCAGCGGTGTTCGTCGGCAACGCCGCCATCGCCTACACGGCCGGTTTCACCCTCTACGTCTGGTGGGCGCTGGGCATCACGATCGCGATGCTGATCGGGTCGGCGTTGTTCGCGCCCCGCTGGCCGAGGCTGCGGCGGCGGCTGGGCATCATCTCGCCGCTGGAGTACCTGTCCACGCGCTACAACGTGCCCACGCAGCAGGTGCTGGCGTGGAGCGGCACCGCGCTGAAGGTCTTCGACGTGGGCGCCAAGTGGGCGGCGACGGCGCTGCTGCTGCAGGTGTTCGCCGGGGTGCCGATCGCGTGGGGTGTGCTGCTGACCGGCGGCGTGACGCTGATCTACTCGACGATCGGCGGGCTGTGGGCGGACGCGCTGACCGACCTGGGGCAGTTCGTCATCCAGCTCGTCGCCGGGATCACGTTGTTCGTGGCGGTGCTGGCGAAGCTGGGCGGCGTACCGGCGATCTGGACGCTGTGGGACCGGCTGCCGGAGGGGCACGGGCAGCCGTTCAACGGCTCGTACACGATGGCGTTCGTCATGGTCTACCTGCTGATCAACACGCTGTCCTACAACGGCGGCACCTGGAACCTGGCCCAGCGTTTCATCGCCGCGCCCGACGGGGCCTCGGCGCGCCGGGCGGCGCTGCTGTCGGCCGGGCTGTACCTGGTCTGGCCGCTGGTGCTGTTCTTCCCGATGTGGGCGGCGCCGGTGCTGCTGCCGGGGCTGGCGCAGCCGGACCAGTCGTACGCACTGCTCACCCAGTCCTTGCTGCCCAGCGGCCTGATCGGGCTGGTGCTGGCCGGGATGTTCGCGCACACGATGGCCATGACCTCCTCCGACGCCAACGCGATCTCGTCCGTGGTGATCCGCGACATCGTCCCCGCGGTCTGGAAGCGCGCCGGTCACCTGTCCTCGGCCAAGGAACTGCTGGCGGGGCGGGTCGCGACGTTCCTGTTCATCGCGTTGTCGATGGGCATCGCGCTGACCGCCGACAGCTTCGGCGGGGTGCTCGGGCTGATCATCCTGTGGTTCGGGGCGCTGGTCGGGCCGATCGCGATCCCGATGCTGCTGGGCATGCTGCCGGCCTTCCGGCGTTGCGGGCCGTTCGCGGCGATCGCCTCGTGGGCCACGGGCTTGGTCGTGTTCGCGCTGGTCAAGTATGTCGTGGTGGTTCCGCGGTGGGTGGAGGTCGGCGGGCCGGTGCTGTGCTCGCTGGCGGTGTTCGTGCTCGTCGGCCTCCTGCTGCCGTGGCGCGGCCAGAAGGCCGACGAGCTCGTGGACTCGCTGGGCGACGAGGCGGAGGTCAGCGCCCGCGCGTGATCAGGGCGCGGTGCCCGCCCCTCGACGGAGCGGGCACCCGTGCCTCAATCCTTACGCCGGTAGTCGGCCGCGACGCCGATCAGGCTGATGAGCCCGGTGGCGAACTCCAGCGCCTCCTGATGCCCCTCCTCGAAGGGCGGCTGGAAGCCGACTCCCTGCCACGTCTTCGTGACCGGGTCCCAGATGTCGCTGCCGACCTCGAAGTCCCAGCCGTAGACGCCGTAGTCGTACCAGAGCTCGTCGGCGGAGTTGCCCGCCGCCGAGTACAGCACGTCGGTGACCGGGCCCGTCTGCTGCGGCCAGGTCACGGTGCCGCGCGAGGAGGCGATGGCCTCCTCGATCGTCCGCGCCGACTTGAGGAAGTAGGCCTCCTCGCCGGCGCTCGGCCGGGGCAGCGGGACTCGGCCGTCGAGCTTGTAGGCGCCGGGCGGCCACATGAAGTAGCCGCCGTAGCTGTGGACGTTGAGCGCGAACTTGATGTTGCGGAAGGTCTTGGCCAGCCAGATCACGTTGCGGCTCTCGGCCTCGGAGTGCTCGGCGGGGCCCGCGAAATTGCCGCTCTGGCAGTTCGTGGAGGCGCCGAAGTAGCCGTCGAACAGCGAGCCGGAGGCGTAGTTGCGGTTGATGTCCACGCCCCACGTGTTGCGCAGGGCCGGGTCGGCCTGCTGCGCGGGACAGTGGTTGACCATGTTCTTCCGCTGCAGGTTGAAGTCGTAGAAGCTGTAGTTGGCGCCGTCCGGGTTGACCGTCGGCACGATGAAGATGTCCGTGCGGCTCAGCAGCCTGCGGGTGGCCGGGTCGCGATGGTAGTTGCGCAGCAGCCGCTCGGCCGCCTCGATCGTGACCAGCGGGGTCACCCATTCACGGGCGTGCTCCTGGGCGTAGGCGAGCACGCCGGTGCGTGAGCCGTCCCGCCGCTCGCCGACGCGCAGCGCCAGCACCGTCGCGGGCTTGCGCGAGACGCTCGCCGGCGCCTTCAGGAAGTCGGTCAGCTGGGTGAGCGCCGCGGCCGCCACCACGCCCGTCCCCGGGTCGTTGCGGTACGGCGCCGCCTTGACCAGCGTTCCGGCGCCCGCGTTGATCGCGGCGACGACCTGGGCCGCGGTACTGGCGAGCGCGCCGGTGGGCCCGGTGGCGAGGCTCACCGAGATGATCTTGCCGTTGACGGTCACCCGCAGCGGGCGGTCGGGCGCGCCCGGGTCCACCAGCTCCACGGCCAGGTCGTTGCCGCCTTCGGAGCCGTAGGCCAGCGAGGTGACCACCACGGTCCCGAACTGCCCCTGGGCGTGGCGGCGGTAGCCGTTCGTCCTGTTGGGCAGGGCGATGATGTCGGTCAGGCGGGGATATCGCCGGTGCAGCGCCCGTACGCGCTCGTTGAGCTGGTCGGGCGGCATGTACTGGGTGACGAAGTCCTTCTGGTATCCGGGCACGTTACGGTCGGGCCGTTCGCCGTCGGGCCATTCCTTGACCCGGGCCTGCGCGGTGCCGCCGCCGGCCGAGGTGACGGTGACCCACTGCGGGCGGCTCGCGACCGGGGACGGCGTCGCGAACTGGTGCCCGAGATAGGCGCCCGCGTCCACGTACGCGACCATCGGCACCTGGCCGCCGCTGCCTCGGGAGCCGCGCCAGGCGGCGGTCAGCACGGCGGGCCCGCCCGCGCTGCTGGTCGCCTCGACCGACAGGAAGTAGCCGTCGCGGGTCTTCCAGAAGACGGCGCGCTCGATCACGATCTGGTCGGCGACGGCGGCGCCCTTGGCCTGGGGCGGGGCGGGAGCGGGGGCGGCCGGGTCGGCCTTGGCGACGCCGAGCGGCCGGAGTTCGGCCAGTTGGCTCGGGGTGAGGACGGCGTCGGCACGGATGCTGCCGTCCGGTTGCGGGCGTACCCGCTCGGTGAGGTCGGTGCCCTGGGCGACCAGGCGTTCGAGGGTCGCGCGGTCGGGGACCGAGAGGGTCATGAGGGAGGCGGGTTCCGGTTCCGCCGGGGGCGCCGCCGTCACGGCGGCGGGCACGGCAGGGGTCGCGGACAGAACGGCTAACAGGGTTAAGGCGAGGACACTTGCTGACACACGTAAGCCACGCACGGCTCCTCCTAGATCAGCCTAGGAGATCATTGAAAGCCGCGGCGGCACGCCCGGCAAGGCTCGCGTGCTTGTATGGACGCCATGGAAAACGGTTTCCCGGGCGCGGTCGGCCTTTCCCACCTGCGCCCTTACGACTGTGGCGGCTCCCCTCATCTCCACACCGCATCCACCGAGGGCTACGTGGTGCTGAAGGGCGAGGGCACGCTCGCCACCCTCAGCGCCCAGGGGTACGGCGAGCACCCGCTGGAGCCGGGCACGGTGGTGTGGTTCACGCCGGGCACCGTCCACCGGGTGCTCGGTGAGCTGGAGATCCTCGTCGTCATGGAGAACGCCGGGCTGCCCGAGGCCGGTGACGCCGTCATGATCTTCCCCGAGGAGATCCTGGCCTCCCGGGAGGCCTACGCGCGGGCCGCGGCGCTGCCCCCGGACCCGGATCGCAGGGATCTGGCGGTCCGGGGTTTCGAGGTCTGGCGCGAGCGGGTCCGGGCCGAAGGCCCGCAGGCGCTGGCCGAGCTGCACGCCCTCGCCGTACACCTGGTGGCGCCGAAGGTGGCGCGCTGGCGTGAGCTGTGGGAGTCGCGCATCCTGGCGCAGACGCGGCAGACCGCCGTGCGGCTCGACCACCTCGGCCGCGGCGAGAGCACGCTGCTCGCCGCGGCCGGGGTGTCGGCCGCCGTGCCGGAGCCGCGCCTGGGCATGTGCGGCCACCTGCGCGCCTACTGAGCGGTCAGACCTTGGTGATCCGCACCGCGTCCGCGATCACGTAGCCGGTGGTGGAGGTCCACCTGCTGACGCCGACGACGTTCGCGGTGCCCGCGGGCAGCGTGAAGGTGCCGAGGCCGCGCCACGTCCCGCCGCCCGTCCGCTGGTCGACCCTGATGGTCTGCCCCGCGACGAGGTACGGCGTGGCGCTGTTGTAGCCCGGATCCGCCGGATACCAGACCTCGACCCGGTAGCTGCCCGCCGCCGGGATCGCCGCGCTGAACCACGCCGGGTCGCTGGCCGCCACCGGCGGGGCGTACCGGTAGTCGGCGCCGTGACGCTGCGCGGAGAAGGTTGAGGTGCCCCAGTTCGCCCCGGCGGTGAATCCGGCGCCCGCGTTGTCGACGATGACGCTGAACGTGCCGCCGTCGCCCCCGGTCACCACCCGGCCCGCGCTCTGGCCGCTCTCCTGGTGGGTCCGGTTGAGCGCGCTCACGTAATAGGTGTACGTGCTGCCGGCCGCGGCGGTGGCGTCGGTGAACGTGGTGGCGCGGGTGGTAATCAGCAGGTTGCGCGCGTCGGCGAAGAAGCACGGGTCGGCGGCGGGCGAGCCGTTCACCCGGTAGACGGCGTAGGCGGTGCCGCCGCCCTGCCAGGCGAGCGCCACGCCGCCGCCGCCGCGGGTGGCCGAGGTGATCGACGGTGCGCCCGGCGCCGCCGCCGAACCGTGCTCGGGCAGGAGGGCGGGCTTGGTGTAGTGGGCGGCGGTCATCGTGGAGACGCTGTTGATCCGGTTGGCCTTGACGTCCTTGGCGCTGAAGAAGACGTCGCCGCGTACCTCGGGATGCTGGCGGTTGTAGGTGAGGTGGTCCGACAGTTCGGCGGTGCGTTGCCAGGCGGGGTCGACGCCGGCGCGGTAGGCGGCCTGGCCCACGTAGAGCTGCACGTCCGTGCCCCTGACGACGCCGGCCCACCAGGCGGTCAGCACCTTGTAGTCGGCGACGTTGTAGCCGATGTGCCAGTAGAGCTGGGGGGTGATGTAGTCGAGCCAGCCTTCCTTCACCCACCGCCGCGAGTCCGCATATATCGCGTCATAGGACTGCAGGCCGGAGGTGTTGGAGCCCAGCGGGTCCGCGCCCGCGTTCCGCCAGATGCCGAACGGGCTGACGCCGAACCGCACGTGCGCCTTGGCCGCGTGGATGCGCCGGCCCAGCTCCTTGATCAGCAGGTTGACGTTGTCGCGCCGCCAGTCGTTGATGTTGGTGAAGCCGTTGGGGTACTGCGCGAACGTGGCCGAGTCGGGGATCGCCTGCCCGCTGACCGGATACGGATAGAAGTAGTCGTCCAGGTGCACGCCGTCCACGTCGTACTTGGTGACCGCGTCCATCATCGCGTCCTGGATGAAGGACCGCACGGCGGGAATGCCGGGGTTGTAGTAGAGCTTGCCGCCGTACGCGAAGCGCCAGCCGGGGTTCTTCCTGGCCGGATGGGTGGAGATGAGGCGGTTAGGGTCGGCGTGGTTGGCGACCCGGTACGGGTTGAACCAGGCGTGGAACTCCAGGTTCCTGGCATGCGCCTCGGCCACCATGAAGGCCATGGGGTCGTAGCCGGGGTTGCCCCCTTGCGTCCCGGTCAGCCAGTTCGACCACGGCTCGAACGGCGACGGCCAGAACGCGTCCGCCGTCGGCCTGACCTGCACCACGACGGCGTTCATCCGCTTCTGCACCGCCAGGTCCAGCCATGAGCGGAACTCGGCCTGCTGCGCCGCCACACTCAGCCCGGTGGCGCTGGGCCAGTCGATGTTGGCGACGCTGGCCACCCACATCGCGCGGAACTGCCGCTTGGGCGTGGCCGGATCCACGGCGCACGCCACGGCTGCCGCCGCGGCTGGCGCCGGGTTGAGGAGGGACGTGAGAAGGAGGGCAAGGACGGCTAAGACACCACGACCTGTCGTCACGAAAGAAAGCTTCTTCTCCCTATCAGTCCCTGTCAATAATCTCCCGCTGCGCCTGGTAAAGGTCCTGGACGCGCGGCCGTACCCCGTGATCGCCCTGGAAGGCCTCCAGGTCACCGGTGAAGTCGGGGGTGAGCTCGCTGCCGCCGCTCGCGCCCTGGATGCCGATCGACACGCTGCGCGGTGCCACGTCGGCGATCGTCAGGGCGTACGGGCTGCCGCCGATGATGCGGACGTTCCAGTGGGCGATGCGCGCGCCGAACAACGGCCCCGAGGCGCCCGAGCCCCCGACCCGGCCGTTGTTGACCAGGGTGATGTCGGTCCTGACGTTCTCGAACGGCAGGCCGCGGTGGGTGTCGAAGGTGCCCTCGGCCATGGTGCCGCGCCGCCAGACGTTGCCGGAGGACAGCCCCTCCAGGTTGAGGCCGTGGTGCACGGCGCCCGCGGGCACGGGGACGGTGAAGGCCTCGATCTCGAAGTCCTCGACCAGGTTGTCGTGCGACTGCATCCGGCAGGCGAAGCTGTGGTGCGCGGCCCGGCCGCCCACGGCCACGCGGCTGAGCGTGTTCGACTTGGCCGTGGTGAAGCCGAAGCCGAGGTCGCAGTTCTCCACCCGGACGTCGTGGGCCCAGCAGTCGTGCACCGCCTGGAAGCAGACGCCGTTGGAGCCGGGGTGCCGGTTGTGGGCGGTCATCGGGACGACGGCGTTGCGTATGGTCAGGTGCTCGACGCCGCTGTCGTGCACGGTCGGGCCCAGGGCGCGCAGCCGGGCCGGCCATTCCGGGCGCAGGTCGTAACGGATCGGCTCGGCCAGTCTGACCATGCGCGGGCCCAGGACGGCCGCCACCCTGACCGGCCACTGGAAGGACGCGTACTGCACGTACTGCCCGCCGGATCCGGTCACCAGCTGCGGCGCGCGGCGCGGCCAGTCATAGGCCCGGGTGCCCGGGATGTCGCCGGCCAGGTGCTTCAGCAGCCCCGCGTCGGGCCGGTTCTCGGTCTCCAGCAGCACCATGTCGCCCGCGCGGAGCTTGGCGGTGCCGGAGACCACGAGCGTGCGCGCGCCGCGGGTGGCCGCCGACACCTCGGCGAGCGTCTCGCCCATCAGCCAGTTCTCGGTGCCGGCGAAGTCCTCCGACTCCGACAGCGCCCGGCGCTCCGGCGAGATGAACCACACCTGGCCACCCGTCCACGACCAGCGGCTGTTGCCGTTCGACTGGCGGGCGGGCCGGTAGCCGTCGTCGAGACTCCTGGCGAAGCGCAGGATCGTCCGGTCCCGGCCCGAGCCACGCAGAACCACGTTCGACCAGTGCATGAAGACCGGGGAGTTCAGCAGGTACGTGCCCGGCGGCACCAGCACGACGCCGCCGCCCCGCTCCCCGGCCGCCCTGAGCGCGGCGTCGAAGGCCGGGGCGCAGTCGGTGCTCCCGTCGGCCTTGGCGCCGTGGTCGGTCACCTTCGTCACCACGCGCCCGTGCCTGGGCAGCCTGGATCCGAGGCGGTAGCCGGCGCGGGAGACGTCGGGGACGAGCGGGTGCGCGCCGGGCGCCTGCGCCCACTGCTCCAGGAGCGCGGCCGAGTCGTCCTTGGGCCCGCGGTCTTCCTCGGATAAGGCCGCTCGGGCCGGGGTGGCGAGTGCGGGGACCGCCGCGGCGGCCACCGCCACGCCCAGCAGGGCGCGGCGGGTCACGGTGTCGTGCATGGCGGTGCTCCTCCGGGTGGGTCAGCCGAGCGAGAGCCGGTCCAGGTCGGGTGCGGAACCGGTGTCGTTGTGGATCTTGATGGTGTTCTGCCCGGCGCCGAGGGTCACCGGGACCCGGGTGGTGTAGGGCGTGTTGTTGCCGACGCCGTCCACCTGGACCTCGACCGGCGTGCCGCCGTTGACGGTGACGAAGAACGACCGGGGACCGTTGACCGTGTAGTCGGCGAACAGCGTGTAGGTCCCGGCCGAGGGCACGCTCACGTTCTCGAACAGCACGTACGCGTCGGGTCCTCCGCCCAGATTGCGCACCTTCTGCCCGCCTGAGCACGGGCCGCAGCCGGTGATTCCGGAGCTGCCGAGCTGGTTGGCCGAGTCCTCGGCCTCGCGCATCCATACCCGGTCGGCCGGGCGGGGCCGTACCCGGACCTGCTTGGAGGTCTGGGCGGGGCGGCCGAGCACCTGGAAGGCCGCGGTGATCGGGATGTCGGCCGCGGTGACGTCCTGGCCGGGCGGCGAGGTGAGCGTCCAGGTCGCCGACAGCGTCTGGCCGAGCCGCAGCGTGGCCGCGGTCGCCGGGTCGCCCTGGACCGTCCAGCCCTGCGGGGCCGCCGGCGCCAGCCTGACCTGGTCGAGCTGGTCGTCGGCGTCCAGGCGCAGCGTGGCCGAGACCTTGATCGCCTGCTGACCCGGACCCGCCCACTGCAGCCCGCCCGGCTCGACGGTCAGCGTCGTGGTCGGGACCTGGGAGGCGGGCGGCAGGGGCGCGACCGCGATCCGGTCGATCCCGGCCGCGCTCGCCGACAGCACGATCGTGTTCGCGCCCTTCTTGAGCGGTACGGCCAGCGCCGTCGAGACCGGCACGTCCTCGGCGTCGGCCTTGACCGGGACCTCGACGGGCGCGGCCCCGTTCACCGCGACCCTCACCGAGGTGTCCGTGCCGGAGGTGTGGTCGAGCTGCAGCCGGTAGGTCCCGTCCTCGGGCGCCGTCACGTCGTCGAAGGTCAGCGTGCCGTGCCGCAGGCCGGTGACCCGGGCGTGGCCGGAGCAGGTGCGGCACAGGTCGGGCCGGGCGCCGCGGGCGCGGTCGGCGTGCTCGGCCTCCAGGGGCGCGGCGGGGCCGGCCGAGAACGGGTGCGCGTAGGCGACCTTGATCTCGTCGATCTGCACCTGGCGGTGGTAGCGCGGGGCCTGCGGGCCGCCCCAGGTGTTGAGCACCTCCAGCTTGACGTAGCGGGCGCTCTGCTCGCCGAGGTCGATGAACTGCACGCCGCGGGCGCTGGGCAGGGCGCCGGAGCGTACGGGGCCGCCCCAGGTCTTGCCGTCGGAGCTCAGGAAGACGCGGTAGTCCTTGACGCGCGCGGAGTCCTCGGGACGGCCGAAGCTCTCGCGGGCGTAGGTGGGCGACCCTTCACGCTGGTTGACCGCCAGCGAGGTGAGGGCGCGGCGGCGGCCCAGGTCGAGGGTGGTGGAGGCAGGGAGCTGGCCCTTGTTATCCCAGTAGGTCGAGAAATTTCCGTCGACGAGTTCTGGGGCGGTGGCGCGGATCTTGTCGTGGTAGAAGCGCCGGCCCGCTGTCTCGACCTTGAAGACGGTGTCGTACGGGTCCCAGTCGGTGACGCCCAGGATCGTCAGGTGTCCTGCCGACTGGTGGAAGCGCAGGCTCCTGCCGGTACGCAGGTCGCTGACGCGGGTGACCCGGTAGCCGTTGTCGCGCAGCCGTACGTGGTCGGTGCGGGGGCGGGTCACCACGTGGACGTACTGGGTGCGGGCGCCCGGCTCCACCGTGATCACCCCGTGCGCCCCGTCGTTCCAGAAGCCCGGCCGCATGCCGCCGTACATGTAGCCGCCGCCCTCGGTGCCGTAGAGGGCGGAGCGGATGGGCGGGACCCAACCGGCCATGAAGTTGTTGAACGCCTCCTGCTGGGGCGGGAACCTCCCGTTGACCATCGGGGTCTCGGCCATGAGCGACTTCATGGACGAGCCCGCGTTGGTGATGTAGCGGCCGGTGCTGAGCCGGGTGTCGACGGGGTGGTCGCCGCCGTCGTACCACCACTGGCCGGTGGTCGGCAGCTTGTAGTCGGCCTCGACCAGGCGCGGCATCGGCGTCCACACGGCCTGCGGGTAGTCGTAGGACGGGGTCATGCCGGTCTTCTGCTCGTTGCTGACCGTGTCCATGATCGGCGTGTCCTCGTTGTTGTTGCTCAGCAACCAGGACGGGCGCCGTTCCCTGATCTGCTCGTAGAGCCGGTTGCGCTCCCAGTAGGCGTTGTCGTTGTCGATCCAGAAGCCGGCCAGGTCCGCGTAGTTCTCCATGACCTCGAAGAACAGGTCGTAGGAATACATGCCGAAGCCGTCGCGCGTGGTCAGGTCCACCTGCCGGCCCTTGTAGGCGGAGTAGGCGGCCGAGTCGAGGGTCCGCACGCCCTGCTCGCTGTGCCACTGCGGGTCGTCGGTCATGTAGAGGATGATCCGCACGTCCTTGGCCTTGCCGGCCGCCACCAGCTCGCCGAGCAGGTCGCGCTCCGTGGCACAGCTTCCGGGGATCTTGGACGGCCACGGGCGGGCGTACCCGAGTCTGCTGTGGAAGGTCGCGAGCACGATGTACGAGGCGCCGAGCTTGCGCGCCTCGTCCACCCAGTAGTCGGCGGTCCAGCCACCCCCGGTGACGTCGCGCTCCCAGGCCGCGCAGTCGAGGTGGCGGGGGGCGGTGAACATGCCCCAGTGAAGGAAGAGCCCGGCGGTGGAGTCGCGCATCCACTTCTGACGCGGATGCTCGACCTCCGCCCGGGCAGGCAGGGCCCAGAGCAGGCCGGATAACAGGACCAGGATGACGGCGAGTGCGCGAGATCGCATGGCACCTCCAGACATCCGATGATTGCAAGCGGTTGCAACGCGGTCAAGCGTGCGGCCGCCTATACCGAGGCGCGGATGATCGCGGCGATCGAGCGGTCCACGTCGGCCTCGGTGGTGGTGGCGTTCGCCACCGAGATCCGCATCAGCCGCCGTCCTCGCCAGGTCGTGCCACCCACCCAGCACGTGCCGTCCGCCTGGACCGTCGCCACCACCCGTTCCGTACGCGCGTCGTCGCCGAACCCGACCAGGACCTGGTTGAGCACCACGTCGTTGACCACCTCGAACCCGGCCGCGCCCAGCCCGTCGGCGAACCGGCGAGCAAGAGCGCAGCAGCGCTCGACCAGCGCCGCGACCCCGTCGCGCCCCAGTTCCCGCAGCCCGGCCCACACCGCGAACCCGCGGGCCCGCCGCGAGGACTCCGCGGTGAGGTCCGCGCCCTCCGGCGCGCCCCCCGACCCGACCAGGTACGCGGCCGCGTAGGACATCGCCGCCCCGTGCGCCTCGGGCCGGGCGCAGAACGCGAACCCCGAGTCATAGGGAAGGTTCAGCCACTTGTGCCCGTCGCAGGCCCACGAATCCGCCAGCTCCAAGCCGTCCACCAGGTGCCGGATGGAAGGACCGGCCGCCGCCCACAGCCCGAAGGCCCCGTCCACGTGCGCCCACCCGCCGTGCCGGTGGACCAGCTCGCACGCCTCCCTGAGCCGGTCGCAGGCGCCGGTGTTCACGTTGCCCGCCTGAAGACAGACGATGAGGGGACCGGCGCGCAGCTTTTCCCGCAGTGACCCGAGGTCTATGGCGCCGTTCGCGTCGGCCGGCACCGGTTCCACCACGTCGGTCCCGAGGCCGAGCAGCCGCAGCGACCGGTCGATCGTCCCGTGCCGCTCCGCTCCGGCCAGCACCCGGATCGGCGGCGCGCCGGACAGCCCGCGCCGTTCCACGTCCCAGCCCGCCTCCGCGAGCACCTGGTGCCGCGCGGCGGCCAGGCCGACGGTGTTGGCCGCCTGACATCCCGTGACGAACCCCACCGAAGCCGACGCGGGAATCCCCAGCAGTTCCTTCAGCCAGCCCCCGGCGACGGCCTCGGCCGCGAGGGCCGCGGGCGAGGAGACGACGTTGGTCGCCATCTGGTCCCAGCCCGCGGTGAGGATGTCGGCCGCGCTCGCCGCCGGCAAGGCGCCGCCGACCACGAACCCGAAGTACCGGGGCCCCGCGCTCGCGACCAGGCCGGGCGCGGCGGCGGCGAGCAGTTCGGCCAGCACCCGCTCCGGCGGCGTGGGTCCGTCGGGCAACGCCCCGGAGAACGCCTCGACCAGCGCGTCCTGGTCGACGGGCACGCCGACGGGCCGGTCGGGCAGTGAGCGGCGGTAGCCGGCCCCATGCTCGGCGGCCAAGCGGAACAGACGGCTCAGTTCCTCCACCCGGGCACCATATCCGCTACAACGACTCCACGAACCGCGACATCCCGGCCAGCCACCGGTCGGGGTCGCCGGCCTTGCGCCGCACGTATTCGGGCACCTCGGGGTGCGGGAAGATGAAGAACCGCTCGGCCTCGACGCCCGCGACGACCGCGGCCGCGACCTCCTCCGGCTCCAGGATCGGGCCGGAGGCGCCGACCGCCCGCGCGGTGAGGTGGTCCTCCTCGACGCCGCGCCGGAGCATCCCGGTCCGCACGCCCTGCGGGCACAGCACGCTGACCTTGACGCCCTTGCCCGCGTAGTGGATGGAGACCCATTCGGCGAAGGAGATCGCCGCCGCCTTGGTGACCGCGTAGGGGGCGTCGCCGGGGCAACTGATCAGCCCGGCGGCCGAACAGGTGTTGACCAGGTAGCCGCCGCCCCGCTCGACCATGCCGGGCACCACGGCGCGAGCGGCGTACACGTGAGCCATGACGTTGACCCCGAACAACGTGCCCCACTCCGCGTCGCTCGCGTCCAGCCCGTGGCCGGCGATGACGCCGGCGTTGGAGCAGAAGAGGTCGACGGGCCCGAAGGGCGTGCTCGCCAGCGCCGCCACCTCGCTCTCGACGGACACATCCGCCTGTACGGCTACCGCCCGCTCGCCGATCTCCTTGGCCACGGCGGCGGCGCCGTCACCGTCCAGGTCGGCGACGACGACCCCGGCGGCACCCTCCGCGGCGAAGCGCGAGGCCATCGCCCGCCCGATCCCGCCCGCCGCTCCGGTGACCACGGCGACCTTGCCCCTGATGTGCATACACCACGCTCCTGTACCGACCAGCCGGTATCCAGAACCTAGTTCTCCTCACACCGGGGCGTCAATCGCCATCAGCTCCTCGCACACGCCCAGCAGCCGCGCGCGCAGAGGCGCCGCCCGCTCCGCGAACCCCCGCTGCAGCGCGGCGTACTCGGTCCGCCCCGCCGACGTCTCGATCGGGATCGGCCGGTGGCCCAGCGCGCTCAGGTCGTACGGGCTGGCTCGCATGTCCACCTCGCGGATCTCCCGCGCCAGCGCGAAGCAGTCGGCGATCAGCTCGCTCGGCACCAGCGGCGACAGCTTGTAGGCCCACTTGTAGAGGTCCATGTTCGCGTGCAGGCAGCCGGGCTGCTCCATCTCGGCCTGCCGTTCGCGGGTGGGCTCCAGCACGTTGAGCGGCCTGGCCGCCTCCGTGAAGAACCGGAACGCGTCGAAGTGGCTGCAACGCACCCCGCGCGCCTCCACCACCGCCGCGATCTCCTTGGGCGCCATCCTGAGGGGCTGCCTGGCGTGCCGTACCGCATCGGTGCGATAGACCATCGCCCACTCGTGCATCCCGAAACACCCGAACTGCCCGGTACGGCCGGCGGTCGCCCCCAGCAGCCGCGCCGTCCACTCGACCATGGCCAGCCGCTTGTCCAGCAGGCCCTTCGTGTCCAGCCGCTGCCCGCCCTCGACGTCCACGTACTCGGCCCCGAGCCCTTCGGCCCCCAGCAGCACGACCCCGGCGCCCGGGTGCCAGCGGCGCAGCTTCGCCGGGCGGAAGCTGTAGTAGCTGAACAGGAAGTCCTCGACCGGATGCGTCTCGCGCTCCTGCCGCCTGCGCAGATGCGGCCCGACCCAGGCGTCGACCCGGCGCTCGTGCGCCTCGGCCCGCCGCCGCCACTCCCGCTCCTCCAGCGTCTCCACCGCATCATGGTAGGCGTGCGGTTCTCTGTCGGTGCCATGGCCTAATGTTCGAGACGTGGAAGCGTCCGTCGAGCAGCTGGTCTTCGTGCGTGACGACGCCTACACCGTCGCCCGCATGAGCGGCGACGGCCGGCCCGGGTTCGTGGCCGCCGGGCGGGCGCTGGGCGGGGTGCAGCCCGGCGAAACGGTCAGGCTTCTGGGCGCCTGGGAGGACCATCCGCGCCACGGCCGCCGCTTCGCGGTCACCGGCTGCGAGCGGATCACCCCGTCGACGATCCGCGCGATCCAGCTCTACCTCGGATCCGGCCTGATCAGAGGCATCGGGCCGAGGCTGGCGCAGGCCATCGTCGGGCACTTCGGCGAGCAGAGCCTCACCGTCATCGACGCCGAGCCCGGCCGCCTGCGCGAGGTCATCAACATCGGCCCCGTCCGCCAGGCCCAGATCGTCGAGGCCTGGCGGGAGCAGAAAGCGGTCGCCGAGCTGATGGTCGTGCTCCAGGGCTTCGGGGTCAGCCCGCTGCTCGCGGCCAAGATCTACCAGGTGTTCGGCGCCGAGTCGGGCGAGGTGCTGGCCAAGGACCCCTACCAGTTGATCGACCGGGTCAGGGGCATCGCGTTCGCCACCGCCGACCGGATCGCGTTGCGCTCCGGCGTACCGGAGAGCAGTCCCCAGCGGATCCAGGCGGCGCTGCTCGACCGGCTCGACGCCGCGGCCAGCGGCGGCGGCCACTGCTTCCTGTCCCCCACCGCGCTCGTCACCCAGACCATCGACCTCATCGAGCAGGACGAGGACCTCATCAGGCAGGGCCTCGACGCGCTGACCGCCGAGCGCCGCGTCGTGCGCGAGGCCGACGCCGTCTACCCCAAGGAGCTCCACAGCCGCGAGCTCAGGCTCACCACCGAACTCGCCCGGCTGGCCCGCGCCCGCTCCACGCTGACCCTGCGCTCCTACCAGGAGGACGAAAGCCTCGACGACGACCAGCGCGCCGCCGTCACCATGGCCCTGACCAGCACCCTGTCGATCCTCACGGGCGGGCCGGGCTGCGGGAAGAGCCACACGGTCAAGGCCCTGGCGGCGACCGTACGCGCGATGGGCGGCGCCGTCACGCTCTGCGCCCCCACCGGCAAGGCGGCCAAACGCCTGTCGGAGCTGGCCGGGCTGCCCGCGATGACCATCCACCGCGTGCTCGCCCACGAACCCGACCCCGACGCGCTGTTCGACGAGACTCCCGTGCGGGCCGACCTCGTCGTGGTCGACGAGGTCTCCATGCTCGACCTGGGCCTGGCCACCAGACTGGCCGCGGCGCTGCCGTCCGGCACGCACCTGCTGCTCGTGGGCGACAGCGACCAGTTGCCCAGCGTGGGTCCCGGCAGCGTACTCGCCGACCTGCTCGCCGTGGAAAGCATTCCCCGGGTACGCCTGACCCGCGTCTTCCGCCAGGCCGAGGGCAGCGCCATCATCAAGGCCGCCCACCGCATCCGGGCCGGAGACCTGCCCGCGCTGCCGGGCGGCGGCGGCTTCTGGTTCGAGGAACTCGACGACCCGGAGGCGATCGCCGACCGGGTGGTCCACCTGGCCACGGTGGCGATCCCCCGCAAACAACAGATCACCCCCGCCCAGGTGCAGGTGCTCTCCCCCATGCGCAAAGGCACCACCGGCACCGCCGAACTGGGCCGCCGCCTCCAGGAGGTCCGCAACCCCGCCGCCGCCGACAAGCCGGAACACTGGTCCGGCGCCACCCTCTTCCGCGTGGGCGACCGGGTCATGCCCATCCGCAACAACTACGACAAAGGCGTCTTCAACGGCGAGACCGGCACCCTGACCCGCCTCGTCCCCGAGGAACGCCAGGCCGACGTCCAGATCGACGACGGCGACCTCGTCACCTACACCTTCGACGAACTCGACGACCTCACCCACGCCTACGCGATCAGCGTGCACCGGGCACAGGGCAGCGAGTACCCGTTCGTGGTCGCCCCGATGGTGGCCGAGTCGGGCGGCATCATGCTACGGCGGCGGCTGCTGTACACGCTGGTGACCCGGGCACGTTCCTGGGTGGTCCTGGTGGGCCAGCGCAACGCCCTCGACCTCGCCGTCCACCGCCTGGGCCACCGCCGCAACACCACCCTGACGGCCCGGCTGGAGGCTGCGGGCCTCTGAAAGGCATGGTGCTCCGCTTCGCTTCGCACGTTTCCTGGGTCAAAGGGCCTCCCTTCGGTCGGGCGTTCTTTCTTTAGGTCCCACCCGTTGCCCAGCCAAGTGGTCAGGCAGTTGGAGCCCGCCCTGGTCAATGGACCTCGCTCCGCTCGGACGCCCTCACGTGCGCCTCCGGCGCGGCTTGCGCGTACAGCAAGGCGGTGCCCACCGAAACAGTCGCCCACGAGGTAACCGCGTTGCTCCAGCCACCCGAAACCCAGATCACCGGCCTTGCCAGAGAACGACCTCCAGACGGTAGGCGGCACCAGCTTCTATCGCCCCGAAGACGTCCAGGACACACCTCTGGTAATCCCGGAGCCAGGGCCGGCGGCGCACGGCGGAGGCTTCGCGGGCTGCGAGCCGAGGCCCGAAGGCCAGGCCGGGGGCCGGAGTCGCAGGCCTAGGAAGTCCCGGGAGGGAGCCGGGCCGGGAAGCCCGGGTGGAAAGCCCAAGGGCAGGAGGTCGGGTGGGGTTAAGGGGGTAGGGGTGGGGCTTTGCGGGCTGAGCCTCGGTAGGTGTCGGCGTCGTATCGCTTCTCGCTCTGGTCCAGTTTGGCGTGAGCGTCGGCGATCAGGTCCACGCCGAGCACGTCCGCCAACCGCACCAAATACCCGGTGACGTCCCCAAGCTCAGCCCGCACCCGCCCCATGGCCGCCTCATCCAGCGGTTCGCCGGGAGCCAGCCACTGGAACTCGGCCACCAGTTCCCCCACCTCCCCTGCCAGCGCCATCACCAGGTTCTTCGGGGTGTGGAACTGCTCCCAGTCCCGGGCCTCCACGAACGTGCGGAACCGGGCGGCCAGTTCCTCGATCTCGGTGCTCACGAGTCGTCCCGCGCCAGGTAGTCGGGCCGATGGTCCCGCCATTCAGGCAGGTCAAGGGCATCAAGCGCGGCGACGATCTTGCGTTCTTCGAAGGTGAAGTGTGACTCCAGGATGGCGGTCAGGCCGTCCAGCTCGGACAGGGCGGCCTCGGGGTCGCTGCCGTCCAGGGATTCGATGCGTTCGAGGAGGTGCGCCACCAGCTGGTGGTCCTCCTCCAGTTGCGCGATGACGGGCCGCAACTCCGGGTGGCTTTCGGCGAGCGCGGGGAAGGCCACGCCGTCCTCGCCGGTGTGGTGCCGGGTCACCGCCGTACAGAACGCCAGGCAGTGGGCGCGCAGGTCGGCCGGGCGTCCGCCGGACTCCAGGTCCTCGCGCAACCGTGCGAGCTCACTCCTCAGCCAGTCGTGCACCTCGATGAGCTGGGTTCCGAACGCGGCGATCTGGTTCACGGGCCCCGATCCTAGAGGGTCACGCCGGGTGGCGTGCCGGTGCATGCCGGGCTCGCGGGCGGGAGCTTGAGCGAGGACAGGTAGTCGGCGGCGTAACGTGCCTGGCAGCCCTTGTTGTAGAGCTTCATGGCGTGGGTCCAGTCGGGCAGCACGGTCAGGCGGGCCCGCTTCCCCAGGTGCCTGGCCACGTTCGAGGCCCAGGTGACCGGGGTGGCGTTGTCGTAGCGGCTCTGCAGGAGCAGCAGTGGCGTGGTCGCCCCGGACGTGGGCGGGTGTTGCGGGTTTTTGACCGGCGCGGGCCAGCCCTGGCAGGTCAGGACCGCCTTCATCGCGTTCGGCGAGTAGCGGACGGTCGGCGCGACGGCGGCCGCGGCGGCGAGGTCGGCCTTGATCTCGGCGGCGTCGCGGTAGGCCATCGCGTAGTCCTGGCAGACGATCGGGTCGGCGTGGTTGATCCGTTTGGGGAGGGTGTCGTCGCCGTCGGTCCGCCACGGCCTGCCCTTGTCGAGTGTGTTCAGGAACAGGCCCACGGCCGGCCACGACGGCGTGAACAGCATCGCGTCGATCGTCGCGGTCACCGTGTACGGCGTCCACGCCCGCCCGTTCTCGTCCTCGCCCAGCTTGCCGCGTTCCGCCTTGGCGAGCACCCGCCGGTAGGCCGCGACCGGATCGTCCACCTCACACGTCTTGTCCTTGGCGCACCACGTCACGAACTGCCCGAAGGACTCCTCCAGCGCCCTGGCCGCGCTGACGGTGAAGGTCCGCCGGTCCAGGCTGTGGTCCATCACTCCATCCAGTACGGCTCCGCGCAACCGCTGCCCGAACCTGGCGGCGTACTCCTGGGCGAGCAGCGTGCCGTACGAGTGACCGTAGATCGTGATCTTGTCGGCTCCGATGGCCTGCCTGACCCGGTCGAGGTCCTGGGCGGCGCTGGCGCTGTCGAGGTGGTCGAACGCGGGCCCGGTGGCCTTTCTGCACGCCTCGGCGAGGGCGGCGGAGGCCTGACGCAGTTCGCGCAACTGGGCGTCGGTGGTGGGGAGGCGCTCCGGCCCGAGCGCCATGACCTGCGCGGCCGGGCAGGTGAGCGGGCTGCTGGCGCCGACGCCGCGCGGGTCGATGCTGACGATGTCGTGGCGGCGTTCGAGCCCGCCGAACTTCTTGCTCCCGATGAGCATCTCGACGCCCGGCTGACCGGGGCCGCCGGGCAGGTACACGATCGTGCCCTCGGACACGGGCGCCTTCCTGCGGGCCACGGCGATCTCGATGACCGGGCCGCCCGGCCGGCTCCAGTCGAGCGGGACCGTGACGTCAGCGCACTCGACCCCCTCGCCGCCGGGACACGGACGCCAGGCCGCGGCGGGCGCGCTCGGCTGGGGCTTGGCCGTGGTGGCGGCGGTGCCGCAGGCGGCCACGGCCACCAGCGGGGTCAGCAGGACGAGGGCGGTACGGATACGCACTGGGGGCCTTTCTTTCGTGTTCCCGATGGATACTCCAGGAACACCAGCACCCCGCGGATCAGCCGAAATACCCAGCACGGCGCCCCGAGGGTCGGCCGGACGGCCGACCCCGGACGTCATCCCGCCGACGTACTCAGACCTCGACGTTCTCCAGTACGCCGAGCGCGTCGGGCACCAGCACCGCCGCCGAGTAGTAGGTGGTCACCAGGTAGCTGATGATCGCCTTGTCGTCGATGCCCAGCTTGCGCACCGACAGTCCGGGCTCGTGCTCGTCGGGCAGCCCGGTGCGGGTCAGTCCGATCACGCCCTGTTTCTCCGTCCCCGTACGCATGACGATGATCGAGCTCAGCCCCTGCTCGCTGATCGGGATCTTGTCGGTGGGCAGGATCGGCACCCCGCGCCAGGCCATCACCTTGGCGCCGTTGACCTCGGTGACATCCGGCTGGATGCGGCGGGCGGTGCACTGCCTGCCGAGGGCGGCGATCGTCCGGGGGTGGGCGAAGAAGTAGTGGGAGCTGCGGCGGCGTGACAGCAGCTCGTCCATGTCGTGCGGGGTGGGCGGGCCGGTGCGGGTCTGGAAGCGCTGCTTGAGGTCGACGTTGTGCAGCAGCCCGAAGTCGCGGTTGTTGACGAGTTCGTGCTCCTCCCGTTCGCGCACCGCCTCGATGGTCAGGCGGAGCTGCTGCTCCGTCTGGTCCATCGGCCCGTTGTAGAGGTCGGCGACCCGCGTGTGCACCCGCAGCACGGTCTGGGCCACGCTCAGCTCGTACTCGCGGGGCCCGCGGTCGTAGTCGACGTACGTGCCGGGCAGCGTCGGCTCGCCCCTGTGGCCGGCGGACATGGCGATCTCGGCTTCGCCGTGCTTGTTGCTCGGGCCGGTCCTGGCGGGGCGGTCGAGGTGTTCGCGCAGGCTGTCGGAGCGCTCGCGCAGGCGGCCGGCGTCCTCCCGGGAGAGCACCAGCACCGTGCAGGCCGTCAGCGCTCTGGCGGGCTGGGCGCCCTCGCCGGTCAGGTCGCCCAGGTGGTCGCCGTCGGCCAGCATGCCGACGACGGTGGCGCGGCCGTACCCGCCGATGCCGGTTCTGGCGACCTTGCCGTGCGCGACCAGCACGATCTGCCCGTCCGGCACCTCCTGCCCCTCGACCAGGTCGTGCTGGACGAAGCGCTCGGCGAGCGCCCGCAGCTCGGCCGGATCCTCGAAGTCGTGCAGCGACGGCAGCTCGCGTAGTTCATCCGGAATCACCTGTACGGCGGCGCCGACCGAGGTGAAGCTCACCCGCCCGTCGCCCACGGTGTAGTTGAGCCGCCGGTTCACTCGGTACACGCCGCCGACCGCCTCCACCCACGGCAGCACGTGCAGCAGGTGGCGTGGCGTGATCTCCCGCATCTGCGGGACGGTCTTGGTGGTCGTGGCGAGCTTGCGCGCCGCCGCGGTCCCGAGGCTGAGCAGGGATTCTGTCATGGCGCGCCCATCGGTAGCAGGGAGTGGATCCGGCGGACCGCCGTGCCGAGGCCGGTGGGGCCCTGGGTCCAGCGGACGGCGGAGCGGCGGCGTAGCTCGGTCTCGGGGTAGCGGGTGGTCTGGGCGTGCCAGCGCAGGACGGAGGCCATCCAGTCCTGCAGCCCGGTCACGTAGCGGGCGACCGCGTTCCGCGTCTCGTCGTCGGCGCCGCGGGCGTCGAGCATGGCGGGCAGGTCGGTGCCGGCGACGTGCTCGAACTGGGTGATCCTGGCGGTCATGAGCTTGTTGACGATGGTGACGGCCCCGTCCAGGTCGCAGTCGAAGAAGTTGCGCATGACCAGCACGGCGTTGTGCAGGTCACCCTCGAACTGGATCTCCTTCTGGCAGGAGAACAGGTCGTTGAGCAGCGCGCCGTAGTCCGCCGCGGCGTTGGACAGGGCGAGGAGCTCGCGGGTGCGGAAGAGCTCGCCGGGCGGGCGCCGCGGGAGATGGAGCTGGGCCAGGTTGAACGTGAGGTCGGCGCCGAACGTCAGGCGGCGCATCTCGAGGTAGTCGACCGGATCGGGCACCCGGTTCTGGATGAGGTTGGCGATCTCCCATTCCCAGCTGTCGAGCATGACCTCGACACCGTGGCGGAAGGCCCGCCGGTCCTCCTCGCAGAGCAGGGCCGCGGTGCGTGCCCACAGGTCGGCCAGCCCTCGCTCCACGGCGTTGACGGCCGGGGTGAGCGGGAGCCGGCCGAGGGGCATGAACTCGCGCAGCCGCCGGTTGGACAGCTTGGCGCCGGTCAGGTCGTGACTGGCGCCGAAGACCTGCGGATAGTAGTCGTCGGCGTAGGTGCCCCAGGCCAGCCACTGGGTCGCCCGGTCGAGGGCTTCCGCTGAGGCGTCGGGGGCCAGGCCGGAGGCGCACAGCGCGAAGTCGAAGCTGGTCAGCTGCCGTTCGCTCCACAGCGCTGTGGACGGCAGGCCGGGCAGGCCGTCGCCGAAGCCCATCTCCCGGCACCAGCGCACCGCGTTCGCGCGAGCCTGTTCCAGGTGCGGGTTGTCGCGGACGGTGAACGGCATGGAGATCTGCGGCAGCCGTACCGTGGTCTCGGTGTAGGGGCGGTGGGAGAAGTTGCGCAGGCCGCTCTTCACGTGCGCGGGCGAGACGTTGAGCGGGCCGTGCTCGCGCCTGGCCTTGGTGTAGCGGCTGGAGGCCAGGTGCCAGGCGTGGCCGCCGGCCTGCCAGTCCTGCAGGCCCTTGACGTAACGCAGCACCCGCTCCTGCTCGTGCGGCGCCACCGCGTGCTCGGCGAACAGGACCGGCAGCTCGGTGAGCGTCGTGTGCTCGAACTGGT
The DNA here is from genome assembly GCF_044457345.1 of Nonomuraea sp. NPDC050547. Lineage (NCBI taxonomy): Bacteria > Bacillati > Actinomycetota > Actinomycetes > Streptosporangiales > Streptosporangiaceae > Nonomuraea > Nonomuraea sp. NPDC050547. Next base: position 132,195 of record NZ_JBITGW010000004.1, on the reverse strand, counting down.
GCAGCCGCGAGGTGATCATGTCGTTGGTGATCTCGACGCCGCGCTGGGTGTCGCAGCCGAAGAAGTTCTCGCAGACCAGCACGGAGTTGGACAGCTCGCCTTCCGCCGCCACCTCCCGCTGGTAGGAGAACAGGTCGTTGCGCAGGTGCACGGCGTCGGCGAACGTCTCGGTGAGCACCCGGATCGGCCGGGTGCTCGCGAGGCGGGCGGGCAGTTCGGCGGCGACCGCGTGCTCGACCAGGCAGGCCGACCAGGGGGCGCCGCCGACCTTCCTGCGCGCCTCGATGTACTCGATGGGGTTGGAGACGAGACCCGAGTCGATGTGGAACAGCTCCCACATCGACTCCTGCGTGAGATCGCGGGTGACGGTGACGAAGCGGCGCCGCCACCCGTCCGTCATCGCCGGTACCGTCCTGGCCCACAGGTCCTTCAGGCCCAGCTCGACCGGGTTGGTCGGCTCGGGCGGGTCGTCGGCCATGAACAGGTCGATGCGGTCCAGGTAGGCCTGGGCGCCCTTGAGGTCCTTGGTGCGCTTGAAGGCGTGCAGGAAGTGGTCGTCGAAGAAGAACACCCAGACGTACCAGTCGGTGACGAGGTCGAGCTCCTGTGCCGGGCAGTCGGGGTGGGCGTAGGCGCACATCAGGCCGTAGTCGTGCGCCTCCAGGTCGGCGGGGCCCCAGATGTCGGGGTCGTCGAAGAAGCCCATCCGGGCCGCCCACGCGCGGGTGTGCGCGCGGGCGGTCTCCAGATGGGGGTTCAGTCTGGGCGGATACGGCAGGTAGAAGTCAGGCAGCTCATACGCCATCAGCCCACCTCGACGCTCTCCAGGATGCCGAGAGCGTCCGGCACGAGCACCGCCGCGGAGTAGTAGGTCGTGACCAGGTAGGAGATGACGGCCTTGTCGTTGATGCCCATGAAGCGCACCGACAGGCCGGGCTCGTACTCGTCCGGCAGCCCCGTGCGGGTCAGGCCGATGACACCCTGGGCCGCCTCGCCCACCCGCATCGCCATGATCGAGCTGAGGCCGGAGTCGCTGACCGGGATCTTGTTGCACGGCAGGATCGGCACCCCCCGCCACGACGGCGCCTTCTGCCCGTTGACCTCCACGCTCTGCGGGTAGATGCCCCGCTCGGTGCACTGGCGGGCGAACGCGGCGATCGCCCGCGGGTGCGCGATCAGGACGGCCGGGTTCTTCCAGACCAGGGCGAGCAGTTCGTCGAAGTCGTCCGGGGTGGGCGGGCCGGTCAGCGTGTGGATGCGCTGCTTGAGGTCGGCGTTGTGCAGCAGGCCGAACTCGCGGTTGTTGACCAGCTCGTTCTCCTGGCGCTCGCGCAGCGCCTCCACCGTCAGCCGCAACTGCTGCTGCGTCTGGTTCATCGGCTCGTTGTACAGGTCGGCCACGCGGGTGTGCACCCGCAGGATCGTCTGGGCGACGCTCAGCTCGTACTCGCGCGGCGCCAGGTCGTAGTCGACGAACGTGCCCGGCAGCGTCGGCTCGCCGGTGTGGCCGGAGGCCAGGACGATCTCCGCCTCGCCATGGGCGTTCAGCGACCGGTCGGGGTCGGCGGCCCACGCCTCGACGTGCTCGCGCAGGCCGTCGGTCTGGTCGGCGACCTCGTCGAAGGCCGACCTGGGCAGCGCGAGCACGGTGCACGCGGTGACCGCCTGGACGGTCAGGTCGTAGGTGCCCGCCTCGCCGGCCAGCGACCTGTCGCCGAAGTAGTCGCCGTCGGCCAGCACGCCGCGCACGGTCTGCTTGCCGTACGCGCCCTCGCCGAGCAGGCTGACCTTGCCGTGCGCCACCAGCACGACCTCGGTCGCCGGGGTGCCCGCCTCGACGATCACCGATCCGGCCTCGTACTCGCGCTGCGTGAACCGGTCGGCCAGGGCGGTCAGCACGTCGATATCGTCATAGCCGCGCAGCGCGGGCAGCTCGCACAACTCCGCGGGAATCACCCGCACAGCCGCTCCGGTGTTGGTGAAGGTGACCCTTCCGTCCCCGACCGTGTAGGTGAGCCGGCGGTTGACCCGGTACGCACCGCCGACGACCTCGACCCACGGCAGCGCCTTGAGCAGGTGCCGGGAGGTGATCTCCTGCATCTGCGGCTGCGTCTTGGTCGTGGTCGCCAGGTTGCGCGCGGCCTTCGTACCGAGGCTGAGGGGGCTCTCGTTGTTCAGGACGGATTCGGTCACAGGACACCACCTATCGGGGAGCGGAGCTCACGGAGCTCGGGCGGGAGGGAGAAGATCAGGCTTTCTTCGGCCAGCGTCACGGTCTGGACGTCGGCGAAGCCGCGCTCGGCGAGCCAGCCGAGCAGTTCGGCCACGAGGTGCTCGGGGACGGAGGCGCCGGAGCTGACGCCGACGGTCTCCACGCCGTCGAGCCAGCTCTCCTCGGCCTCGGCCACGCCGTCCACGAGGTGGCCGGCGCGGGCGCCGGCGGCGAGCGCGACCTCGACCAGGCGCCGGGAGTTGGAGGAGTTGGAGGATCCGACCACGATCACCAGGTCGCACTCGGGGGCGATGGCGGTGACCGCTTCCTGGCGGTTCTGGCTGGCGTAGCAGATGTCGTCGCTGGGCGGGTCGACGAGGCGGGGGTAGCGCTCACGCAGGCGTTCGACCGCGCCCATGGTCTCGTCCACCGAGAGCGTGGTCTGCGACAGCCAGCTGATCGGCCGGTCGGCCGGCAGGTCGAGCTCGTCGGTGCGGGCCGGGTCGACGACGTGCATGCGGTCGGGGGCCTCGCCGAGCGTGCCTTCGACCTCCTCGTGCTCCGCGTGGCCGATGAGCACGATGTCGTAGCCGGACTCGGCGAACCTGACCGCCTCTTTGTGCACCTTGGTGACCAGCGGGCAGGTGGCGTCGATGCTGCGCAGGCCGCGGACGGCAGCGGTGTCCTTGACCGCGGGCGAGACCCCGTGGGCGGAGAAGACGACCAGGCAGCCGTCGGGCACCTCGTCGAGCTCGTCCACGAAGACCGCGCCCCGCTTGGTGAGGTCGGCGACCACGAAGGTGTTGTGGACGATCTGCTTACGGACGTAGACCGGCGGGCCGTACCTCTTCAGGGCCTCCTCGACGGTGCGGATGGCACGTTCCACCCCGGCGCAATAGCCGCGCGGGGCGGCGAGCAGGACCCGCTTCACGCGCTGCGGTGCGTGAGCCGGTCGGCCATAAGGGTCAGCCCCTGCCGGGCGTGCTGGTCGATCGCGCATGTCCGCAACTCCTCAAGTCCGGTTCGGACCCGGCCGTCGATCATCGTCTCGACGCGGGCGAGTGCTCGGGTGTCGACGATGATCTGCCGCAGGTCGGCGGCGCGCTTCTCGTCGAGGTCGGGGTTGCCGTGCCAGGCGCGCAGCAGGCGCAGCGCGGGTCCGGTGGCCTCGGCGTAGGCGTGCGCGATCAGGACGGTGGCCTTGCCCTCGCGCAGGTCGTCGAGGACGGGCTTGCCGGTGACGCCCGGGTCGCCGAACACGCCCAGGACGTCGTCACGCAGTTGGAACGCCTCGCCGAGCGGCAGCCCGAAGCGTGAGTAGGACTCAAGGAGCGAGCGGGAGGCGCCGGCCAGGGCGCCGCCGATCTGCAGGGGGCGCTCGACCGTGTACTTGGCGGTCTTGTAGCGGATGACGGTGAGCGCGCGCTCGGCTTCCGGGTCGAGGTGCGACTGGATGTCGAGGTACTGGCCGGCGATCACCTCGGCGCGCATCCGGTTGAACAGCCGTCTGGGCGCGCCGCCCGTATCGCCGAAGAGCTCGTCGGACCAGGCCTGGGCGAGCACCCCGAGGAGAACGGCTGCGCTGTGGCCGAAGGGCTCGGCTCCCGGATGGCGCGGCGGGCGCGCCAAGCTCCTGTGCAGGGTGGGCCGGCCTCTGCGCAGGGCGCTGCCGTCCATGATGTCGTCGTGGATGAGCAGGCCCGCGTGGTAGAGCTCCAGCGCGGCGCCCGCGGCCACCGGGGCCACCTCGTCCGTGCCGCCGGCGCCGCGCGCCCCCCAGTAGCAGAGAAGGGGCCTGATCCGCTTGCCGCCCTTGACCACGAACTCGCGCAGGAGCCGGTGGCCCTCGGCCAGTTCCGGGTCGGCGACGGGAGCGGGGTGGGTGTCGATGAACTCGCTCAGCAGGTCGTCGACCGCTGTCCTGACCCTGTGGATGGTCGTGTCGACCGGCTCCACGGGGGGTTCCGCAACCTCCGCCGTCATGATCCGTTCTCCTCTTTCGAGATCGTCGGACACACACGAGAAGCTAGGTCACGAATACCCAGAGTGAAATCGGTCGTTCCATTGACCGGAACACCCGGTTCACGGACGTCCCCCGGCGGAGCCAGTATTCGACCACGACCGCAGCCGACCCTTGTGGAGCGATCATGGCGGCCCCTCCTGGCCTGGACGAATCTCTGCTCCAAACCATCACCTGCCCCCGCGACCTGCGCCTTCTCCCAGCCGCGCACCTGGGGACACTGGCTCGCGAGATCCGCGAGTTCCTCATCGAGAAGGTCATGGCGAGGGGCGGGCACCTCGGCTCGAACCTCGGCATGGTCGAGATCACGATTGCTTTGCACCGCGTCTTCCATTCCCCGGAGGACACACTTCTGTTTGACACTGGACATCAGGCATACGTCCACAAACTGCTCACCGGCCGGCGGGCCGACTTCGACAGCCTGCGCGCCCACGGCGGCCTCAGCGGCTACCCCTCGCGCGAGGAGTCGCCGCACGACCACATCGACAACTCCCACGCCTCCACCGCGCTCGCCTACGCCGACGGCATCGCCAAGGCCCGCAGGCTCAAGGGCGAGGAAGACCGCGCGGTGGTGGCCGTGGTCGGCGACGGCGCGCTGACCGGCGGGCTGGCCTGGGAGTCGCTCAACAACCTGAGCGACGGCGAGGGCCGCCCGGTCGTCATCGTGCTCAACGACAACGGCCGCTCCTACGCCCCCACCCACGGCGGCTGCGCCCGCAACCTCGGCACGCTGCTGGAGAACCTCGGCTTCGTCTACCTCGGCCCCGTCGACGGCCACGACGTCGCCGCCGTCGAGCGCGCGCTGCGCACCGCGCGCACGCTGCCGAGCCCCAGCGTCGTGCACTGCAAGACCCGCAAGGGGTACGGCTACCGCCCCGCCGAGCTGGATCTGGGCGAGCACATGCACGCCGTCCCGGCCAGCGACCCGCGTACCGGAAAACCGCTGTCGGCCGGGGGCCGGACCTGGACCCACGTCTTCTCCGAGCAGTTGTGCGCGCTCGGCGAGGCCAGGGCCGACCTGGTCGCGATCACCGCGGCGATGGCGGGACCCACCGGGCTTGAGGCGTTCGGCAGGCGCTTCCCTGGGCGGATGTTCGACGTGGGCATCGCCGAGCAGCACGCGATGGTGTCGGCGGCCGGGCTGGCGCTTGAGGGCTTCCACCCGGTGGTCGCCGTCTACGCCACGTTCCTCAACCGCGCCTTCGACCAGGTGCTCCTGGACGTGGCCATGCAACGGCTGCCGGTCACGATCGTCCTGGACCGGGCGGGCATCACCGGTCCCGACGGCCCCAGCCACCACGGCATGTGGGACCTGGCGATCCTGTCGGCGATCCCGGGCCTGCGGGTGGCCGCGCCGCGCGACGGCCGGCGGCTGCGCGAACTGCTCGGCGAGGCCGTGGCGGTGGAGGGCCCGACCGTGCTGCGCTTCCCCAAGGCCGGTGCGGACTCCGAGCTTGCCGCCGTGGAACGTTCCGAAGGCCTGGACGTGCTGTGGAACACCGGCGACGACGTGCTGCTCGTCGCGGTCGGCGCGACGGCCGAGGCGTGCGTGGAGGCGGCGGCGACACTGGCGGAGGAGGGCGTGGGGGTGCGGGTGGTCGACCCGCGCTGGGTGCTGCCCGTCGCCCCCGGCCTGGTCCGGGTGGCCGCCGCGCACCACCTGGTCGTCACCGTCGAGGACGGCGTGGTGGCCGGTGGGGCGGGAGCGGCGATCGGGCAGGCGTGCGCGGGCGGGACACGGGTGCGCCATCTCGGGCTGCCCCACGCGTTCGTCCCGCACGGCTCGCGCGAGCGGTTATTGGCCGACGCGGGACTGACCGGTCCGGGGATCGCGCACGCCGTACGGAAGGAGCTGGCCCGATGATCGAGCTCGGAATGCCGACGAGGAGGCCGAGGGTCTCGCGGCAGGTGATGGTGGGCGGCGTGCCGGTCGGCGGGGGCGCGCCGGTGAGCGTGCAGTCGATGACCACCACGCCCACCCACGACGTCAACGCGACGCTGCAGCAGATCGCGGAACTGACCGCGGCGGGCTGCCAGATCGTACGGGTGGCGGTGCCGACGCAGGACGACGCCGACGCGCTCGCCGACATCGCCCGCAAGTCGCAGATCCCGGTGATAGCCGACATCCACTTCCAGCCGCGCTACGTCTTCGCCGCCATCGACGCCGGGTGCGCGGCGGTGCGGGTGAACCCGGGCAACATCAAGAAGTTCGACGACAGGGTGGGCGAGATCGCGCGGGCGGCGGCGGACGCGGGCGTCCCGATCAGGATCGGGGTCAACGCCGGCTCCCTGGACCCCCGGCTGCTGGAGAAGCACGGCAAGGCGACGCCGGAGGCGCTGGTGGAGTCGGCGTTGTGGGAGTGCTCCCTGTTCGAGGAGCACGGGTTCCGCGACATCAAGATCTCGGTCAAGCACCACGACCCGGTCGTGATGATCGCCGCCTACCGCCGCCTCGCCGCGCGCTGCGACTACCCGCTGCACCTCGGCGTGACCGAGGCGGGGCCGCTGATGCAGGGGACGGTCAAGTCGGCGGTGGCCTTCGGGGTGCTGCTGGCCGAGGGCGTCGGCGACACGATCCGGGTCTCGCTGTCGGCGCCTCCGGTGGAGGAGGTCAAGGTCGGCATCGGCATCCTCGAATCTCTGGGGCTGCGGCAGCGCAAGCTGGAGATCGTCTCGTGCCCGTCCTGCGGACGGGCACAGGTGGACGTCTACCGCCTGGCCGAGGAGGTGTCGGCCGGGCTGGAGGGCTTCCCGTTCCCGCTACGTGTGGCGGTCATGGGCTGCGTGGTGAACGGGCCGGGCGAGGCCCGCGAAGCGGACCTGGGCGTGGCCTCGGGCAACGGCAAGGGTCAGATCTTCGTGAAGGGCAAGGTGATCAAGACCGTTCCTGAGTCGCGGATCGTGGAGACCCTGATCGAGGAGGCCCTGCGCCTGGCGGAGGAGCAGCCCCAGTAGGAGCGGCTCAGTAGGAGCTCCTGCGCGGGGCGGCGGTGGGGCGGCGGGACAGGTTGGCGCGGCCGGTGGGCTGGATGGCGCGGACCGCGTGCTCGCGCTTGGCGGCGCGGCCGTCGGCCTGCTCGGTGGTGGTGCCGGTGATGGAGCTGGGGAGCTTGATTCGCATCTGGTTCCTTTGTTTGAGACCACTTCGTTTGAAGTGCTGTCAACGTAGTACTACAGACGGAGTGGTGTCAACCCCACCTCGCGTCGGCCGCGAAATCCTCGAAGGACTTGGGCGGCCGGCCCGTCACCCGCCGCACCACGTCGGTCGGTACGGCGTCGCCCTTGGCACGCAGCGCCGCGAACGCCTCGATCTCCGCCCGCACGTCCGGCTCCGGCAGCCCGAACCCGGTCATGACGGCCAGGTAGTCCGCCTCCGAGCCCAGGTAGCGCACGGTCCGCCCCGAGGCCCGGCCGATGATCTCCACCGCCTCGGCGAAGGTCAGCGCGCGCGGCCCCGTCACCTCGTACGAGCGCCCCGCGTGCCCGTCCCCGACCAGGGCCGCCGCCGCCACGGCGGCGATGTCACCGGCGTCCACGAAGGCCTGACGGGCCTCGCCCAGCGGGACCGCGACCTCACCGGCGAGCACCGCCTCGCGCATCGCGCCCTCGTCGAAGTTCTGGTCGAACCACGACGGGCGCAGGATCGTCCACTCCACGCCGGAACCGCGCACCACCCGCTCGGCGGCCATCAGCCGCTCGTCGCCCATCACCTCGATGCCGCCGCTGGACAGCAGCACGATGCGGCGCACACCCGCCTCGACCGCCGCCGCCACGAACTCCGGGTCGACCGGCAGATCGTCCGGCGCCATCACGTACATGCGGTCGGCTCCGGCCAGAGCGGGCCGCCAGGTGGCGCGGTCGTTCCAGTCGAAGCGCACCTCACCGTGCCTTGACGCCGGCCGTACCGGATGGCCGGAGGACCGCAGAAGGCCCGTCAGGCGACGCCCCGTCGAGCCCGTCGCCCCCAGAACCAGGATCTCGTTCATGCCGCACCCCTTCTTAAGGAAAGCTGGGAATGCCCCATTCGCTGGGAAATCAACCCACAAGAGCGGCCAATAATTGCGGACCACCGCTTTCTGGAGGTCAGCGACGTGAGTCAACTCAGCAGACGAACCTTCATCGCAGGTACGGCTGCCGCAGCCGCGGTCACCAGCGCCCCCGCCGCCGCGGCCAAGCCGAAACGCCCCAACATCCTGCTGATCGTCACCGACGATCACAGGAGGGAGACCGAGTGGGCGATCCCGTCGATCGTCGACCTGATCGGCGGGCAGGGAGTCGCGTTCTCCCAGGGCTGCGTCACCACGCCCCTCTGCTCGCCCTCACGCGCGTCGATCATGTCGGGCCGCTACGCCCGCAACCACGGCGTCGTCGACAACACCGCCCCCGGCCGGCTCGACCAGGACACCACGGTGCAGAGCCACCTGCGCGCGGGCGGCTACCGGACCGGCCTGTTCGGCAAATACCTCAACGCCTGGGACCTGAACCAGGCCCCGCCGAACTTCGACGACTTCGCGATCATGCGCCCCGCCTACCGCCGCGCCCAGTGGAACGTCAACGGCACCGTGGGCCGCCGCCCCGGCTACACGACCACGCTCGTCAGGCGGCACGCGCTGGAGTTCATCAAGGCCAACAAGGACCAGCCGTGGTTCCTGTACCTGTCGCCGTACGCCTCCCACGGGCCGAACACCCCCGAGGACAAATACGCCAACCTGCCCGTGCCCGCCTGGGACGGCAACCCCGCCGTGGCCGAGACCGACAAGAGCGACAAACCGCCCTACATACAGAACGCCACCCAAGACCTGGCAGCGGGGCAGAAGGTCCGCCAGGCCCAGCTGCGCACGCTGAAGTCGGTGGACGACCTGTTCAAGGCGGTCAGGGCGGAGCTCGTGGCGCAGGGCAAGCTCGACGACACGCTGATCATCTTCATCGGCGACAACGGCTTCAGCTGGGCCGACCACGGCCACATCGGCAAGAGCGTGCCCTACCAGCCGGCCTTCCGCGTGCCGTTCTACCTGTCGTGGCCGGCGGGCGGCTTCGGCAAGGGCACGGACGACAACCGCCTGGCCGCCAACATCGACGTCGCCCCGACCATCCTGGACGCCGCCGGGATCCGGCCGCGTACCCGGATGGACGGCAGGTCGCTGCTGCGCGGCGGCAGGCGGAGCCACCTGTTCCTGGAGTTCCACGGCCAGGCCGACGGGCCGGGACCAGGCGTCTGGGCCTCGGTCTACACCGGCTCCCGCATCTACACCGAGTATTACGACGGCGGCGGCGGGGTGAAGTTCCGCGAGTACTACGACCTGCGCAAGGACCCCCACCAGTTGGAGAACCGGGTACGCGCCGACGACCTGGCCAAGCAGCTAGCCACTGCGCGCGGGCTGTAGGCAGAACTCGTTGCCCTCGGGGTCGGCCAGCACGATCCAGTCCTCGTGCCTGGCCGACTCGACGGCGCCGAGCGCCCGCAGGCGTACGCCCTCGGCCTCGACGTCGGCGGCGCGCACGTCGAGGTGCACCCGGTTCTTCACCGTCTTGGGCTCGGGCACGAGGACGAACCACAGCCTCGGCGCCCCCGGCGGCCCTTCGACCAGCACCGTCGGGTCCTCCTCAGGGCCGGACAGGCCGCGGGCGCGCAGGCGCTCCAGCTCCGCCTCGTCGTACGGCGCCACGGCGTAGTCGTCGAGCAGTTCCGCCCAGAACCTCGCCTGCGCGGCGGGGTGACGGCAGTCGAACACGATGTCATGGAGCAGTGCCATCCGCCCATGCTGGCAGGCGGAGGCGGAACACCGCACCCGACGGCGACTCTTCGCAGGTCAGCGTGCCGCCGTGGGCCAGGGCCAGGCCGCGGGCGATCGGCAGGCCGAGCCCGGCGCCGCCCGAGGCGGTGTCCCGGCGGACGAACCGGTGGAAGATCAGGTCGCGTGCCGACGGCGGCACCCCGGGGCCGGTGTCGGCTACGTCCACGATCGCCTCACCGGCCTCGCCCTTGACCGTCACGGTGACCAGGCCGTCCGGCGGGGTGTGCCGGCGGGCGTTGTCGAGCAGGTTGGCGATGATCTGGCCGAGCCGCTGGGCGTCACCGATCACCGCGGCCTCCTCCCCCTCGACCGCCACGGTGATCTCCGGCGCGCGCAGCATGACCCGGTCGGCCTCGGCCTCGCACAACGCCCGCAACTGGACGGGCTCGCGGTGCAGGCCGAGCCCGGCGTCGATCCTGGCCAGTGCGAGCAGGTCGTCGACCAGGCGTCCGGCCCGCCGCGTCTCGCGCACCAGCAGCAGTTGCATGCGCTCGCGCTCCTCGGCCGGCATCGCGGCGGGCGCCTGGAGCACCGCCTCGGCCGTCGCCTGGATGCCCGCCAGCGGCGTACGCAGCTCGTGGGCGACGTCGGCGAGGAACTGCCGTGAGCGGTTCTCCGACTCGCGGGCCTGCTGCTCGGCGCCCTCCAGCGAGTCGAGCATCGAGTCGAACGCGGCGGCGGTGCGCCCCAGCTCGGTGTCGGTACGCTCCGGCGCCAGCCGCTTGCCGCGCTGCCCCTGGGCGATCTGCCTGGCCAGCCCCGCCAGGTCGTCCATCGGCCGGGTCGCGCGCCGCAGCGCGACGGGCAGCACGAAGCCGAGCGCGGCCAGCGCCGCCAGGCCGGCGACCAGCATCAGCATGCGCAGGGTGGTGCGCGGCCCGTCGATCGACTCGGTGTCGGCGTAGAGCGTGAGCAGCCCGCCGCCAGGCAGCCGCCTGGTCAGGGTCAGGTCGCCGAGATCGGCCGCGAAGCCGCCGAGCGTGTGGCGGCGGCCGGCCAGGTCCACGAGCACCGCCTCGATGCCGGCGCCGCTGACCCGGCGCACCAGCCGGTCCGGCATGACCTTGCGCCGGTCGAGCTGGACGGCGAACTGGGCGCGGTCGACCAGCCGGTCCTGGGCCTGGTTCCTGGCCAGCAGGCCGAACAACGCGTCCACGGCCAGCAGCAGCACGACCAGCGTGACGGCGACGACCAGCAGGGTCGCCCCGGCCACCCGGCCGCGCAGTGAGCCGGCGGGCCGGCCGTACCGTCTCATCGGGGTCCGTCCAGGACGTAGCCGAGCCCGCGCACGGTGTGCAGGACCCGCTCGCCCGAGCTTTCGAGCTTGCGGCGCAGCGCGCTGACGTGCACCTCGACCAGGTTGGGGTCGTAGGCGTCGTAGCCCCAGACGCTGGTGAGCAACTGCGTCTTGCTCAGCACCTGGCCGCGGTGGAGCGCCAGGTGGCCGAGCAGCCGCAGCTCGGTCCTGGTCAGCTCGACCGGCCGGCCGTCACGCAGGACCAGTCCCTTGTCCACGTCGATGATCAGGCTGCCGATCTGCAGCGTCGACGGCGTACGGCGCAGCCGCCTGAGCACCGCGCCGACCCGCGCGGTCAGCTCCGACAGCTCGAACGGCTTGGCCACGTAGTCGTCGGCGCCCGCCTGCAGCCCGCGCAGCCGGTCGGAGACGCCGTCCCTGGCCGTGAGCACGATGACCCCGGCGTCGCTGCGCCCGCGCACCACCTCCAGCAGCGCGAACCCGTCGCGGCCCGGCAGCATGAGGTCGAGCACGACCAGGTCGGGCTGGAAGGTGTTGAGCTCCTGCTCGAAGCCGGTGCCGTCGGGCACGCCGCGGGCCACGTACCCCGCCGACCCCAGCCCGGACAGCACGGCGAGCCGGATCGCCTCCGCGTCCTCGATCACCATCACCCGCGCCGAACTGGTCATCCGCCCATTATGCGAACCCACCGGACCGGACAAAACGCCCCTCAGGCAATCTTCAGCGTGATCTGGAGTGGAATTCCGGGAGCGTATGTCTGGGGCAGCCCACATCGTGGAGGTCTGAGCGGTGCCCTGACCGTCGGTCTCGGTGAACATCTCGCGCCGGTACTTGGGCGTGGGCATGCGGCTGTAGACCACGCGACGATCTCGCCGGATATCGGGGTGACGAGGAGCCGCGAGCTCGGTCGTTCACGGCCGAGAAGCCGACCCTTCCCACACGTCCTCGTTGTAGCGTTCGGCGACGCGCAGCTCCTCCAGCCAGGCCTCGCTCGCGGCCCGGCCGGCGCCGGTGCGCTCGCCGTGGACGCGGGCCAGTGCCGCCCGCACCGCCGGGGCCATGCGGCCGCCATCGCCGCAGACGTAGACGCGGCCGCCGTCCTCCAGCACGCGCCACACCTCGTCCGCCTCGCGCAGGAGCCGGTCCTGCACGTAGCGCAGGCCGTTCTCCGGAGCCTCGCTGAACGTCGGGCGCAGGCTGACCACGCCCGCCGCCTCGGCCTCCTCCAGCTCCGCGCGGTGCAGGTAGTCGATGTCCGGGGCGTCGCAGCCGAAGTAGCACAGCAGCGTGCCGCGGGCGCGGCGGTGCAGGCGCTCCATGACGACGGCGCGGAACGGGGCCAGGCCGGTGCCCGCGCTGACCAGGATCGCCGGGGTGCGCTCGTCGGCCAGGCCGTGGAAGGCGGCCGGGCCCGGCACCACCCGCGCCTGCACGGCGGCGCCCGGCTCGACCTCGGACAGGTGACTGGAGGCGACGCCGTGGAACCATCCGGCGCCGGTCCGGTTCGGGCCGCTCAGCTGCGAGACCATCAGGTCCACCGCGTCGGGGCGGGCCAGCGGGGAGGTGGAGATCGAGTAGTTGCGCGGGCGCAGGGCCGGCATGAGCTCCAGGAACACCTCGAACGGCAGCTCGCACGCCGGATACTCCTCCAGCAGAGCCAGGACCGTCGTCTGGGCCGGGTCCGCGGCTTCCAGGCCGGCCCTGGTGTGGGGGCAGCGGGTGTGGGCGGCCAGCGTGCGCACCTGGTGGGCGGTGGCCGGGCGCTGCAGCTCCAGGAAGCCGGACAGGAGTTCGCGCACGGTCACCGGGGTGTCGAGGGGAAGCTGGGTGCGGGTACGGCGGGCCTGGCGCAGCCGTACGAGCTGGGCGGGGTCGAGGCCGAAGCGGGCGGCGGCGCGCTCGACCAGGTGCGGCGGGTTCTCCGGCAGGACGGCGAGGTGGTCGCCGGTGCGGTAGGTGACGCCCCGCGGCAGTTCCAGGCGGAGGTGGCGTTTCTGGCGGCCGTCCGGGTGGGTGAGCGGCTCGGCGAGCAGCACGCGCATGGGGCGCACGCCGTGGTGCTCGGCGCGCTCCTCGGCGGGCGACCTGATCACGGACTCCAGGCGGAACGCGGGCCCGTCCGGCGAGGCCTTTTCCGAGCCGTCCAGGGCTTGCCACAGGTTGGCGGTCCAGGCGTCGACGGCGCCTTCCAGGTCGCCGGAGGCGTCCACCACGCCCCGCTCGGCCAGGCGGCTCGCACCCGTCTCGGCCAGCCGTTCGTCGATCAGCTTGGGGACGCGCTGGAACGTGACCGCCCAGTTGCGGTCGCCCACCCCCAGCACCGCGTACGGCGTGCCGGGCACCGTGTCCACCGTGGCCAGCCAGTCCATGAACCGGGTCGCGTCGTCGGTCGGGCGGCCGTTGTAGGAGGCGGCCACGATGACGACCGGGGTGTCGGCCAGCGTGCCCGCGGCCTCGTCCAGGGAGGAGACCTTGGCGGCGAAGCCGCGTTCCTCCGCCTCGGCGGCCAGGTCGTGGGCGATGGCCGAGCAGGTGCCCATGTTGGAGCCGTACAGGATGGAGAGCGCCGAGCCCGGCGCGGCCCTCTTCACCTGCGGCTCCGGCTCCGCCGCCTCGGCCACGGGGCGGGTACGGCGGTCGGCGGCCGTGCGGGGCTCGACCTGGAGCGTGAAGCCGTCGGGCTTCAGTGTGAGGGTCTCCTTGACCTCCAGGTCGTAGTCCGCATCGCCGGTCAGGTGGAAGCGGTGCGCCAGCAGTCCCAGCACCAGCGTCGCCTCGTGCAGCGCGAACTGCCTGCCGATGCAGGCCCGTTCACCGCTGCCGAACGCCTTGAACGCGTGCGGCGGCCGGGCGTCCTGTGCCTCGGGGGCGAAGCGGCCGGGGTCGAACAGCTCCACGTTCCTGCCCCAGGCGGGGTCGCGGTGCAACTGGGGTGTCAGCACGAACAGCGACTCGCCGGCCTTGATCTCGTACCGGCCGCCGATCACCGTGTCGGCCAGCGCCTCCACCGCGAACCCCGGGGCCGTCGGCCACAGCCGCAGGCTCTCCATCAGCACCTGGCGGGTGTAGCTCAGCCTGCCCACGTCGGCGTACGACGGGTCGGGCTCGGCCACGTCGCCCCACAGCGTGTCCACCTCCTCCTGGACCCTGGCCAGCACGGCCGGGTTCCTGGCCAGGTAGTACAGGGCGAAGGAGAGCGCGCCCGAGGTGGTCTCGTGCCCGGCGATCAGGAACGTGATCACCTGATAGCGGATGTTGAGGTCGTCGAGCGGCTCGCCGGTCTCGGGGTCGGTGCTGTGGAGCATGCGGCCGAGCAGGTCGCCGGTGCTCTGGTCGCCCGACTCCCTGCGCAGCCTGATCACCTCGTCGACGAGTTCTTCCATGGCGCGCACGTCCTCGTGGAAGCGCCGGGTGCGCTTGCGGTAGAGGACGTCGAGGCCGGGGATGAAGGCGCCCTTGGCCTGGGCGTACTTCAGCGCGCCGACGAGCGAGCCGATGAACGGGTGCGGCTCCGCGCTCTCGAAGGAGGCGAAGTCGTAGCCGAACCCGCACAGGCCGATGGTGTCGAGCGTCAGGCGGGTCATGTCCGCGCTCACCTGTACCGGCTCCTGCCCGGCCCGCGACCAGGAGTCCACCAGCTTCCTGGCGACGCCGAGCATGGTCGCGTGGTAGCCGCGCATGGCGGAGACGGAGAAGGCGGGCAGCAGGATGTCGTGCGCCTTGCGCCAGTTGGGCTCGTCGCCGTAGGCGGTGAACAGCCCGTCGCCCGCCAGGGGCCGCAGGTTGACCAGGTCGGGGTGGACGTTCTTGCGGAAGCGGGTCTCGTCGCAGAGTTCGGTGACGAGGTCGAGGCCGGTGACGATCACGGACTCCTCCCCGAAGGCGCCCAGCTTGAAGATCGGGCCCCAGGTGCCGGCCAGCTCGCACAGGTAGGCGACCTGCCGGTCCACCGGCACGCTCAGGGCATGACCGACGATCGGCAGGGCGGGCGGCGACGGAATCTCGGCTGTGGACACGCGAACGTTCCCTTCTGCTGGTGTACGCCTTCGCCGCCAGGCTAGCACGAGACTTTGTCACTCGACTAAGTCGATCGAACAGCACCCGCTTCTGCGTGTCCGGGGGTGTCGGGGCCGTTGGGACATCGGAACTTCGCGCAGGTCACAGCCGATAGGGTGCGGGCATGGCTCATGTTCCCGCCGCCGAGCGGCGCCCGCAGATCGTGGAGGCGGCGATCGGGCTCATGGCCCGCGAAGGCGTCGCGGCCGGGAGCACCAGGGCCATCGCCGCCGAAGCGGGCGTCGCGCAGGCGATGGTGCACTACACCTTCGGCTCCAAGCAGGAGCTCTACCGGTCGGTGCTGGAAGACCTCGGCAGATCCCTGGTCACCCGGGTCCAGGCGGCCATGCCCACCGACGCCGGCTTCGGCGAGACGGTCTCGGCGCTGGTCAACGAGCTGTGGCGGACGGTCACCGAGGAGCGCGAGCGCTACCGGCTGCTGGTGGAGCTGATCATGCTGTCCCTGCGCGACCCGGTGTTGCGCCAGGTGGCCTCCGAGTTCACCCACGACCTCGACGCCACCGCGGCGCGCCTGCTCGCCGACGCCGCCACGCGCGCCGGGCAGGATCTCGCGCTGCCCGCCGAGGAGATCGCCCGCTTCTTCCTCAGCGGGTTCGACGGGATCGTGACCCGGTACCTGACCGACGACTACGACCTCGCCGCCTGCGAATCGACCCTGCGCCTCATGCTCGACACCACCCTCGCGCTCGCCGTACCGGATGCTCGCCCTGGGCCGGACGCTCGGCTTGGATCGGACGCTCGCCTCGGGACGGAGGCTCGCCTTGAACGGTGAGATACGCACGCGCGTTTCCGCCTACGCCATCGTCACCTCGGCCGGGCGGCTGCTGCTGACCCGGCTGTCGGAGAGTTCCCCGATCTTCCCGCCCGGCGCGTGGCACCTGCCGGGCGGCGGGATCGACCCCGGCGAGCAGCCCGAGCAGGCGCTGGCCCGCGAGCTGCGCGAGGAGACCGGCCTCGACCTCACCGGCGCGCGCCTGGTCGCCGCCAGGACGTACGCGGTGACCCGGCTCGGGGTGAGCTGGCACCTGACCGGCCTGTTCTACGCCGCCGAGGTCGCCCCGGGCTCTCCGGCGGTGACCGAGACGAACGGCACCACCGACGCGGTGACCTGGCTGCCGATCACGGACCTGGGTTCGGGTACGGCGCTTTCCCCCGCCGCGGCCGACGCCCTGCGCCTGCTCGGTGAGGGCTACCAGCGGTTGTGAACCTGGGCGCGGATACGGCGGTCGTAGAGGTCTTCGACGGCGGCCAGCGTCTCGGGCGGCAGCGCGGGCAGGGCGGCGGCAGCGGCGTTGGCCTTGGCCTGGTCCACCGTGCTGGCGCCCGGGATCACCGTGGTCACCCCAGGCTGCTGGATCACCCAGCGCAGGGCCGTCTGCGCGGGGCTCGCCCCGGCCGGGGCGAGCGCGGCGAACTCGGCCGCCGCCTCCAGGCCGGTCTCGTAGTCGACGCCGGAGAACGTCTCCCCCACGTCGAACGCCGCGCCGTGCCGGTTGTAGGCGCGATGGTCGTCGGCGGCGAAGACGGTGTCGCGGCGGAAGCGCCCCGACAGCAGGCCTGACGCCAGCGGCACCCGGGCGATGATCGCGACCCCGGCCGCGTGCGCCGCCGGGAGCACGCGTTCGAGCGGCTTACGGCGGAAGGCGTTGAGGATGATCTGCACGCAGGCGACACCCGGCCGGGCGATCGCGGCCAGCGCCTCGTCGCAGGTCTCGACGCTCACTCCGTAGGCGGCGATCCGGTCCTCCCGTACGAGCGTGTCGAGCGCGTCGTAGACCTCGCCGGTGTCGAACACCGGGGTCGGCGGGCAATGCAGTTGCACCAGGTCGAGCCGGTCGACGCCGAGGTTGGCGCGCGAGCGGTCGGTCCACTCCACGAAGTTCTTCAGGGTGAACTCGGCCGGATCCTGCGGACCGCGACGGCCCATCTTCGTGGCGACCGTGAGGCCGTCGTGCTCGCGCAGGAACCGGCCGATGAGGCGTTCGCTGCGGCCGTCGCCGTACACGTCGGCGGTGTCGAGGAAGGTCACGCCCGCCGCGACGGCGGCGTCGAGGATGGCGAGCGCGTCGCGCTCGTCCACGGTCCCCCAGTCGGCGCCGAGTTGCCAGGTGCCGAGGCCGACGACCGAGGCGGATTGTCCTGTCCTGCCGAATGCTCGCTGCTCCACGGGCTCCACCCTAGAACGGGGCGCAGCCGGGCAGGACACCCGGCGCGACGGCCGTCCCGTGGCCGCGCCTTTCGGCGTCTCCCTTCGGGGCAACCGGGGCTCTCCACGACGTGCCTGCGACGGCGGGGTTCGCCCTGCCGTACGTCCGCGAGTGCCGTATTCTGCCGCCCATCCAGCGGCTGAGCGAGCGCTTCCGGGGCACCATCCGTGCGCGAGGCCGAACGCGTCCCCCGCGGGCTCGTCACACCCGCAGGCTCGTCCCCGTGGGCTCGTCCCCCGCGGGCTCGTCGCGCCCGCGGGGACGAGCGACGCCAGATCAGGAGCCGACATGCCGATCATGAACTGGGCGGGCAACGTCACCTTCGGCGCGGCCCGCGTCCACCGGCCGCAATCCCTCGACGAGCTGCGCCGCGTGGTAGCGGCAGCGCCGCGCGTACGGGCCCTGGGCAGCGGCCACTCCTTCAGCCTGGTCGCCGACACCGGCCACGACCTGGTCCGCCTGGACGGCCTGCCGCCCACGGTGGAGATCGACGCCGAGCGCTCGACCGCGACCGTCGCCGCCGGCCTGCGTTACGCCGAGGTCGCCGGGCACCTGCACCGCGCCGGATTCGCGCTGGCCAACATGGCCTCGCTCCCCCACATCTCGGTCGCCGGATCGTGCGCGACCGGCACCCACGGCTCCGGCGACGGCCTCCGCTGCCTGGCCGCCGCCGTCGTCGCCCTCCAGCTCGTCGGCCCCGACGGCGACCTGGTCGAACTGAGCCGCGAGCACGACCCCGACGTCTTCCCCGGCGCCGTCGTCGCGCTCGGCGCGCTCGGCGTCGTCACCCGGCTGACGCTGGAGATCGAGCCCGCCTTCGACGTGGCGCAGCGGGTCCGGCTCGACGTGCCGCTTGAGGAGGTGTCCAAGCGTTTCGACGAGGTGTACGGCGCGGCCTACAGCGTCAGCGCGTTCACCGACTGGCGCGGCGGCAAGGCCGAGGTGTGGCTCAAGCACCGCCTCGACGAGGAGCGCTCCGGCGACGGACGGCCGGAAGGCGACTCGGCGGAAAGGGGCAGGACGGAAGGCGGCAGGACGGAAGGCGGCAGGACGGGAGGCGGCAGGACGGGAGGCGGGTCGGCGGGAAGCGGCAGGGCGGAAGGCTGGGCGGGGAGCGGCTGGGCGGGAGGCCGGGCCGCCGAGCGGCCGGTGCACCCGGTGCCCGGCATGCCGCCCGAGTCCTGCACGGAACAGCTCGGGGTGCCGGGCCCGTGGCACGAACGGCTGCCGCACTTCCGCCCCGAGTTCGTGCCCGGCGCGGGCGAGGAACTGCAGTCGGAGTACTACCTGCCCCGCGAGGCCGCGGGCAAGGCCTTCGAGGCGATCAGGGAGATCGGCCCGCTGGTGGCGCCCGTGCTGCACGTCTCGGAGGTGCGTACCGTCCGCGGCGACGACCTGTGGCTCAGCCCCGCCTACGGCCGCGACACCGTCACCCTGCACTTCACCTGGATCCGCGACGCGGCGGCGGTCATGCCCGCCCTGGCCGAGGTCGAGGAGCGGCTCATACCACTGGGCGCCCGCCCACACTGGGGCAAACTCACCACCACCAAACCCCGGCAGATCAGCGCGATGTACGAGCGGGCGCCCGAGTTCGGGCGGCTGGCCCGCGACCTGGACCCATCCGGCAAGTTCCGCAACCCCTACGTGGACGCCCTCTTCCCCGCCTAACCCCTCGTCGTCCCCGTCTCGGCCCTGACCCTGCGGACCTGCGTCGCGAGCAGGCGGCCGACCAGGTGAGCGTCGATGCCCGGCCCCATGTCGGCCAGCAGGTACGGGCGGCGATGCGGGTGACGAGGCGGCCAATGGCTATTGCCGGTCCTGCTGCTCGGGCGCGTAGATGTGGCGCCAGTGCTCCGCCGAGTTACGCAGGTCGTCGCTGACCCGAAAGAGGAACTGGCCCAGTTTGTCCAGGCGGGTTCCGGCGGGCGTGTCCACGCCGAGTGCCTGGGCGCTGTCGCGTGAGGCCTCGGCGATCAGGGTGTTGATCCGGACGCTGGCCAGCATGGCCTGGTACCACACGTCGTCGTCCATGACGTAGCGCTCGGCTCGGCCGCGGGGGTCGCGCTCGCGCTTGATGATCTCCATTTCCTCCAGGTAGGCGACCGCCTTGGAGATCGAGGCGGGGCTGACACTCAGGCGTCGCACGAGCTCGGCCGAAGTGAGGCTGCCGCCGTCGGTGGTGAACAGCGCGGCGAGCACTCTGGCCATCATCTGCGGCAGCCCGCTCTGCATCAGCAGCTCGGTGAGGTGCGTGGACACCCGCTCCACGACCCGGGGATCGCGGGCGCCGAGGTCGGCGGCCCTCGCCGACGCCGACCGGCCGGAGCCCTGGGGGCGGACGGGCTGCCTGCTGGCCCGGTGGGCCTGGTCGGGGTGGTACTCGTTCGGGCCGCCGTTGCGCATGACCTCGCGGGTGATGGTCGAGGTGGGCCGGTCGAGGGCACGGGCGATGGCGGCGTACGTCATTCCATCGCGCAGTCCCACGGCGATCTGACGGCGGTCCTGCTGGGTGAGCCTCTGTCCGGGCATCGGGCTCCTTGCTCAAGCGATCGGGAGTCAGCCTAGCGCAGTGCAAACGCTAGTTGCATTAACTGACAGCCCCTACGCAACAATTCTATGTTATTTACCTGCATATTTGCATCTAGATTCGCCGAATTGTGATTGACGAATTCGCGTATGCAACGTAATTTTCGAGATGTCGCAAAGACCCGCCAGGCAAGGACACGCCTGCGGTTCGCGGAGGGCTCCCGGGATGATGGCCGGATGTGACAGATAACTGTCGTTGCGGCCACTCTGCGCATTCGGTGACAATCAGGACATGTCCACCGCACACCGCGTTGTGATCGCGCTCTTCCCGAACGTCGACCTGCTCGACGTCACCGGCCCGGCCGAGGTGTTCGCCCTGGCCAACCGGGTCAGCGGCCGCGCCCTGTACGAGGTGCTGCTGGCCGGGCCCCAAGGCGGCCACGTCACCACGTCCGCCGGGGTGCGGCTGGTCGCCGACCTGTCGTTCGACGAGGTCGGCGACCGGGTGGACACCCTGCTGGTACCCGGCGCCGTGGACGTCACCCCAGAAGGCCCGCTCGCCCTGACGGATCCCGACGTGGTGGCATGGGTCCGGCGAACCGCTCCGATCGCCCGCCGCGTGGCATCGGTGTGCGTAGGCGCGCACATTCTGGCGGAGGCCGGACTGCTGGACGGCCTCACGGCCACCACCCACTGGTCCACCGCCGCGCAACTGGCCGCCGACCACCCGAACATCACCGTCGACCCCGACCCGATCTTCGTACGGTCGAGCGGCCAGGTGTGGACGGGCGCGGGCATCAGCGCCTGCCTGGACCTGACCCTCGCGCTCGTCGCCGACGACCACGGCGAGGAGACCGCGCTGGCGGTGGCCCGCGAACTGGTCATGTACCTCAAACGGCAGGGCGGTCAGAGTCAGTTCAGCGTCCCGATGGCCCACGCCGCCACCGGCCGCCGCGACATCGACGACCTGCGCCTGTGGATCGCCGAACACCTGGCCGAGGAACTCACCGCCGTCGAAATGGCGGCCCGGATGGGGCTGAGCCAGCGCCAGTTCACCCGCGTGTTCCGGCAACGTACCGGCAGCACTCCCGGCGCCTACATCGAGGCCGCTCGCGTGGAGGCGGCACGGCGCCTCCTGGAAACCACCGACCTGCCCTTGCCCCAGGTGGCGGCCGACAGCGGCTTCGGTTCAGTGGAAACCCTGCACCGCGCCTTCCGCCGCCGCCTGGGCACCGGCCCCGGCTCCTACCGCCGCCGCTTCCGCACCGTGGCCTGACCCACCCACCTCACCTACCGACCTCGTCTGACGGCCCAAGCCCGCACCTCCTACGGCGTAAGCCTGCGCGAAATCCCGAGGCGCGTACCCGCAAGCCACCCAGAAATCCCGAGGCGCAAGCCTGCCAGACAACCCGAGAGGAACCCCACCATGAGCACCACCACTTCGCCCACCCTCCGCCAGGTCTCCGGCCTGCCCACCGACCCGGCCCGCCTGACCGACGCCACCCTGATCATGATCGACTACCAGAACACCTACAGCACCGGCGTCATGGCTCTCACCGCCGCCGACCAGGCCCTCACCGCAGGAGCCCGCCTGCTCGAACGCGCCCGTACCACCGGCACGAAGGTCATCCACATCATCAACGACGGCGGCCCCGACACCCCCTACGACATCCGGGCCGAGATCGGCGCCATCAACCCGCGCGTCGCACCGCGCGACGGTGAGCCGGTGGTGGTCAAGACGTTCCCCAACGCCTTCCACGAGACCGACCTCCAGCAGGTCCTGACCGGCCTGAACGCGGGCCCCGACCTCATCCTGGCGGGCTTCATGACCCACATGTGCGTCATGTTCACCGCGCAGGGAGCCTTCAACCTGGGCTACCGCCCCACGATCGTCGCCGACGCCTGCGCCACCCGCCCCCTCTCCGCCCCGGACAGCACGGTGGTGCCCGCCGCCACCCTGCACACCGCCGCCCTGACCACGATCGGCGATCTGTTCGGCGTGGTGGCCCCCAACGCCGACGCCCTCCCGATCTGACCTCCCCACCGAAGCGACAACGCCCGATCCTCCGGCCTGCGCGACCGGCCGGAGGATCGCTTCGAGGGCACCTGACGGGTGCGTTGAGCTTCCGTCGGCTGCGGGGGTCCGTTCACACAAAGGGGACCCGGCTACCCGGACAACCGCAGAGGTGGGCTGGCGCAAGCGGGGGGTCGGGCTCCGCCGGACGAAAACGCGCGGAGCGAAGCGAAACACCATTGTCCCGGGTGGGATCCAACTGGGCAACGGGCGGGCCCGAGCACCTTGCCCTCAGAACTTGCTGCGGAGCTCGTCCACTCGGGCTCGCCACACCTTGGCCTCGCTGTCCGTGAAGATGGCTTCCGCCCGTTCCAACCGGACCGCCGCCATCTCCGGCTCGTCGCGGGCCAGTGCCAGCTCCGCCAGCGCCAGCAGCGACTGTCCCTCGCACTGCTGGCTGCCTCCCAGGCACGCCGCCATCAGGGCATCGCCGAGCAACGGCCGCGCACCCGTCAGGTCGCCCTGTGCCAGGCGCACCCGTCCGATTCCCAGGAGCGCGAACGCCTCGCCGATGGAGTCGTTCATGCTGGTCGCCGTGTGCAGGGCGGCGTCGAACGACTCTTCGGCCGCTTCCAGCCGTCCGCGCGTGAGCAGCGCCTCACCCAGCCGGAACCGGACCTGCGCCTCGATCCGGCTGGACCCGGTACGCACGCAGATGGCCAGCGACTCCCGCAGGTACGGCTCCGCCTCCTCCGCCCGCCCCGACTCCAGGTGGATCTGGGCGATGTTGCGCAGCACGTGCGCTTCCCCGACGGGGTCGCCCACGGATCGGAGGTCTTCGAGCGCCTGCTCGTACCACTCCTGAGCCACCGTGTACTGCCCTTTGGTGCGTTCGATGAAGGCGAGGTGCCGCAGGACCAGCCCGCGCCCGTGCACGTCTCCGCTCGCCTCGAACCAGGCGCGGGCGGCTTCGAGGTTCTGTTGCGCCTCGGCGAGCCGCTGTTCGACGAGTTCCAGCCCGCTGAGCGAGTACCGGACGACGGCTTCGCCGCGTCTGTCGCCGGCCCGCCGTACCGCGCCCCAGGCCACTTCGTGTGTCTCCCGCCAGGCCTGCCGGTAGGAGCGGGTCTCGAAAAGCGTGACGGAGGTGACGGCCAGGTCCCAGCACAGCTCGTGAAGTCCGAGCCGGGCGGCCTGGTGCACGCTGGACACGAGGTTGGTGAGTTCGATCTGGAACCATTCGATGGGGTCGGCGATCAGGCTCTCCACCAGCTCTTCGGGCAGGGTCCACGGCTCGGTGCCGGAGTGCAGGATGGTGTAGTCGCCGCCGTACGCCTGCCGGTGGGCTCTGCTTGCCAGGTGGAGCCAGCATCGCAGCAGCCGGTGCAGCGCCTCTTCCTGTTCCTGCGCGGGAATCTCCCTGGCCAGCAGCTCACGTACATAGGTCCTGGTGAGGTCGTGCAGCCGGTACCGGACCTGCTGGTCGTCGCGGACCACCAGGTCGACGAGGCGCTCCTCGACGAGGGTTTCCAGGATGTCGGTGGCGGCGTAGGGGTCCATGTCGAGGAGTGGTCCGGCGATCCAGCCGCCGAAGTCGACCTCGTCCAGCGCCCCGAGCAGCAGCACCAGCCGGGCGGCGGGCGGGTCGAGCTCCTGGCAGGAGATGGAGATGGTCGCCCGGACGCTGGCGTCGCCGAGGATCAGCTCGTCGAGGCGGCGGCGTTCGTCGGCGAGCCTGCGTACCATCTGGTCGATCTGCCAGTGCTGGCGCATGGAGAGTTTGGCCGCGACGATGCCGAGGCCGAGGGGCAGGTGGCCGCAGGCTTCGGCGAGGCGTCTGGCGGCGGCGTGCTGGGTCATGACCCGGCCTTGGCCGATCACCTGGGAGAGCAGTTCGAGGCTGGTGGCCTCGTCGAAGATGTCGAGGTCGACGTGGTGGGCGCCGTGCAGGCCGATGACGGAGCGGCGGCTGGTGACGAGGAGGGCGCAGCGCGGCTCGGCGGGCACCAGCGGCAGGATCTGGCGGGCGCTGGCGGCGTCGTCGAGCACGACGAGGACCCGCCGGTTGGCCATGACGCTGCGGTACATGGTGCCGAGCTCGACGATGCCGCTCGGCAGCACGGACGGAGCGACGCCGAGGGAGCGCAGCAGGCGTTCGAGCACCTGCTCGGCGGGGACGGGGTGGCCGTCGGCGTCGCGCAGGTGGGCGTAGAGCTGTCCGTCGGGGAAGGCCTCGCGTGCTTTGTGTGCGGCATGTACGGCCAGCGCCGTCTTGCCCACCCCGCCGGGCCCGGTGACCATGACCACGGCGGCCCGGTGCAACTGCCGCGAGTTGACGAGATGGTCGCGCACGTCGGCGATGACCTCGTCGCGGCCGACGAAGTTGGACGGCCCGGCGGGCAGCTGGTGGGGCACGATCTTCGCGGGCTCGGCGACGGGCGCGGCGGCCAGGGCGGGGTCCTGCGACAGGATGGACTGTTCGAGCTGGCGCAGTTCCTCGCCGGGGCTCAGCCCGTGCTCCTCGACCAGCGTGTACTGCACGTTCCTGAGCACTTCGAGCGCCTCTACCTGCCGGTCGGCGCGGTAGAGGGCGAGGGCGAGCTGCATGTGCAGCTCTTCGCGCAGCGGGTGGACGGCGACGAGTTCCTTGAGCTCGCCGAGCAGCTCGTGGTGGCGTTGCAGGCGCAGTTCGAGGTCGATGCACTCCTGGAGTGCCACGAAGCGTTCCTCGTTGTGGCGGGTGGCGGCGGCCTGGACGCGGCGGCTGTTGATGCCCTCCAGCGCCTCGCCCCGCCACAGGGCCAGGCCGGAGCGGAACTCGCTGACCGCGCCTTCGAGATCTTGGGAGCGCGCGGCTTCGCGGCCGCGGGTGACGTGGCGGCGGAAGCGGGTGAGGTCGAGGCAGTCTTCGGGGACCCGGATGAGGTAGCCGGCGGAGTGGGTGACGATGACCTCGGCGTCGGTGTACTTGCCGAACCAGCCGCGTAGCTGGGAGATGCAGATCTGGACCTGGGCGTCGGCGGTCTTCGGGGGCTCCTCGCCGTAAAGCGCCTCGACCAGACGGCCGGTGGTGACCACGCGGCCGGGTTCGAGTAACAGCATCACCAGCACGGTCTGACGGCGGCGGCCCTCGATATTCACCTTGCTTCCGGCGAATACTTCGAGCGGCCCAAGCACCCGAAACTCGAGGATCAACGCCCACCTACTCACTTGACAACGAGTTACCGTTGATCTGCAGAGATCACTATATGCGTGAAATATGACGTTGGGGAGAACCCCGATTCGGGGGCAGGGTTTCGGCCAGCACAAATGCCAACATACGAGTTAATCTTCATAACAGCACGGGTGCCACCCGCTGAAATCGGCAGGTGGCACCCGGCAAGGTCTGACTACTGTTCCGCCCAGGCGTGGAATCCCGCGTCGAGTTCCACGAGCAGGTCGATGGCGAAGTCCGTTCCCGATTCTCCGTTCGACATCAGGACCACTCCGGCCCCCGATTCAAGGCCGATCCCCGAATAGCAGCGATACCCGGCGGCCACCCCGGTGTGCCCGAACCAGCGGATCCCGTCGACCTCCCTGACGACGGTCCCCAGCCCATACGCGGCGCCGGCGGCCGGGGTGAGCAGTTGACCGGCGGCCCACCGGTCGAGCAGCCGGCCGGTGCCCGTGTGCGCCCGCTGGATCTCCGCGGCCACCCTGGCCAGGTCGGCGGCGCTGGTCCACAGCCCGCCGGTGGCGCTCGGGTAGACCCGCCAGCCGCCGTCGAGCGGCCGGCCGTCCTGGTCGTGGCCGACCGCCGCGCGCTCGCCGAGCGAACGGGCGAAGGCGGTGCCGTAGCCGCTGTCGCGCATGCCGAGCGGGCCGAAGACGAGCTCGCGCATGAGCTCGGGGAACGGCCGGCCGGTCAGGTCGCGCAACACCTGCTCGATGACGACGAAGTGGTTGCCCGAGTACCGGTACCGCTCGCCCGGCGCCAGTTCGGCGCGGATCGGCGCGGTGGCCGCGGGCGGCCGGCCGTCCAGCACGTCGAGCAGGCTCGGCTCGGGATCGTCCGGCAGCCGGGCGCCCAGCCCGCCGAACTCGTCCCGCGTGAGCCCCGCGGTGTGAGCGAGCAGCCCGCGCAGCGTCACGCCCGCGGACGGCAGCCGCCAGCCACGCAGGTAGTGGTTGACGTCCTCGTCGAGGTCGGCGATGCCGTCCTGGGCCAGCCTGAGCACGCCGACCGCGGTGACGTGCTTGCTCACCGAGCCCGCCTGGAAGACGGTGTCCGGCCTGACCAGCGCTCCGGTGGCGGCCGAGGCGAGACCCTCGCCCCACGCCTCGGCCACCGAGCCGTCGGCGACGAGCGCGACGGCGGCGCCGGGCACCCGGTGGCGCCGCAGGCGCAGCCGCGTGGCCGGGATGCCGGGGAAGAAGCGGTCCAGGAACGCGCGCGCGTGCGGCGTGTGCCCCTGGGCCGGGATGAGCAGCGCGACCAGCCGGTCCAGGAAGCGGTCGGCCAGCGCGCCCACGGTCTCCTCGCGGTGGAGGTCGGCCGAGTAGTTCCAGGCGACCTGGAAGACGCCGTCCACCACGGCTCCGTTGATCTCGATGAGGTGGGGCCGGCGCCCGGCGGGCGCGCGGTCGCCGCCCCCGGCCGACCTGATCCGGGTGAACAGCCCGGTCTCGGCGGCGGTGCGCACCTGGCCGTGGTAGTTGAAGCTGATCGGCGCCGCCTCGTGCTCGACCGCCAGGCCGTGCCCGATGCCGTGGTGCGGCGTGGTGTGCAGGTGCTCGCGGACGATCTTGACGCAGCGGCCGGTGTCGAGGGCGTCGGGCAGGTGGACGTGCAGCGGGTGCAGCGCGGTGAACCAGCCGACGGTCCTGGACAGGTCGACGTCGTCGAAGAGCGGCTCGCGCCCGTGTCCCTCCAGGTCGATGTGGACGTCGGGGCTGCCGGTGTGGTCGGCGGCCGTCTGGGCCAGCGCCGTCACCAGCAGGTCGTGCACGGAGGTGCGGTGGGCGGTGTGCGCGGAGCGCAGCAACGCCTGCGTGTAGGAGGCGTCCAGGGTGCGGACCACCGTGGCGGTGGAGGACTCGACGTTCTCGCCGCCGGGGGTGTCCACGGGGAAGGGCACCGCCCGTGGGCGCGGCATCCGCCAGTACGCGGCCTCGGCGGCGAACTCGGCGGACTCCGCGTGCTCGGCCAGCTTGACGGCCCAGTGCCGGAAGGAGGTGGTCTTCTGCGGCAGTTCCAGCCCTTGGTAGGCGGTGGCCAGGTCGTCGAGCAGGATGCCCCACGAGACGATGTCCACGGCCACGTGGTGGATGGTGATGGTCAGCTCGCGGCCGTCCAGGTGCGCGCGCACGATCGGGCCGTGCTCCAGGTCGAGGCCGCTGCTCAGGGGCGGGCCCTCATGGAGCAGGTCGGCGTCCTCGGTCGTGGCGAGGTGCTGGGTCCAGCCGGCCGGCGACCTGCGCAGGCGCAACCGCAGGGCGTCGTGGTGGGCGGTGAGCCGGGTCAGCGCCGCGCGCAGCCGATCGGGGTCGGGGGTCTCGGTCCAGCGCAGCCGTACCGTCTGGTTGTAGTGGTCGTGCGGCCAGTCGAGCGCGGTGAACCAGCGCTGGATGGGGGTGAGCGGGACCGCGCCGGTGACCGTGCCCTGCTCGGCGTGGGCGGCGGCGGGGACGTCCGCGCTCTCCAGGGCGTGGGCGAGTTCCGCGATGGTCGGGTCGGCGAACATCTGCCGCGGGGTCAGCGCGAGCCCGGCGCGGCGGGCCTTGACCATGACCTGGATGGACAGGATCGAGTCGCCGCCGAGGTCGAAGAAGTTGTCGTGGACGCCCACGTCGGGCACGCCCAGGACCTCGCTCCACGCCTCGGCGAGGATCTTCTCCACCTCGGTGCGCGGGGCCACGAAGGCGGCGGCCAGGTCGGGGCGGACGGCGTCGGGCGCGGGCAGGGCCTGCCGGTCGACCTTGGTGTTCGGGTTCAGCGGCATCTCGGCGAGCATGACGAAGGCGCTCGGCACCATGTAGTCGGGCAGCCGCGACTGCACGTGCGCGCGCAGCTCCGAGGTGGTCGGCGTGCGGCCGCGGGCCACCGCGTAGGCCACGAGGCGCTTGGGCGCGCCCTCCTCCTCGCGGGCGACCACGACGGCCTGGTCGATCAGCGGATGCGTCTCGATCACCGCCTCGACCTCGCCCAGCTCGACCCGGAAGCCGCGGATCTTCACCTGGTGGTCGAGCCGCCCCAGGAACTCCAGCGTCCCTTCCGGCAGCCATCGGACCAGGTCGCCGGTGCGGTAGAGCCGTCCGCCCGGCGGGCCGAACGGGTCGGGCACGAAGCGCCTGGCGGTCAGTCCGGGCCGGCCGTGGTAGCCGCGGCCCACGCTGTCACCGGCCAGGTACGCCTCCCCTGCCACCCCGACGGGCACCGGATCGCCGCCGGGATCGAGCACGTACACGCGGGTGTTGGCGATCGGGCCGCCCACCGAGACCCGCTCGGCGGCGGGGTCGCAGACCCACACGGTGGAGTCCACGGACACCTCGGTGGCGCCGTAGAGGTTGAGCAGGCGCGTGTCCGGGCAGCGTTTGCCCCATGCGCGCAGCACGTCGGTGGTGAGCGCTTCTGCGCTGGCGAACAACCAGCGCAGCGGCAGCCCGCCGTCCTCCACGAGCGGCAGCATGGCCCGCAGCATCGAGGGGACCAGGTGCGCGGCGGTGACGTTCTCCTCGGTCATGACCCGGACGATGTAGTGCGGGTCGCGGTAGCCGTCCGGCCTGGCCAGGACGACCGCCGCCCCGGAGGCCCAGGGCCAGAACATCTCGTAGACGGAGATGTCGAAGCTCAGCCCGGCCAGCTGCAGGACCTTGTCCCCGTCGTCGAGGGGGAAGCCGCTCACCATCCACCAGATGTAGTTGACGATGCCCTGGTGCCGGATGAGCGTGCCCTTCGGCCGTCCGGTCGAGCCGGAGGTGTAGATGACGTACGACAGGTTGCCGGGACGGGCCGCGCGCCCGGGGCGGCCGGGGTCGCGGGCGGCGATGCGCGCCGCGTCGTGCTCGCCGTCGAGCACGACCACCCGGCCGGTGTGCTCGGGCAGCCGCCCGGCCAGCCGTTCCTGCGTGAGCACGACCGGGGCCGCGGTGTCGGCCAGCATGAACGCCAGCCGCTCCGCCGGGTACTCCGGGTCGAGCGGCACATAGGCGCCGCCGGCCTTGAGCACGCCCAGCACCGCCACCGCCATCTCCACGCCGCGCTCGACGCAGATGCCGACCAGCGTCTCCGGTCCGACGCCCAGGTCGCGAAGGTGGTGGGCGAGCCGGTTGGCCCGCGCGTCCAGCTCACCGTACGTGACGGTAAGCCCGCCGGAGACGACCGCGACCGCGCCGGGCGCGCGCTCGGCGCTGTCCTCGAACAGCTCGTGCAGACAGCGCTCGCGAGGGTACGGCGCCGCGGTGTCGTTGAACTCCTCGACCACGGCGCGCCACTCCTCGGCGGGCAGCGGCGCCAGCTCGGCCAGGGCCGCGCCGGGCCGGGCGGCCAGCGCTTCGAGCAGCATCCGGTAGTGGGCGAGCAGCCGCCCGGCGCCGTCCGCGGTGACCCGGGAGGGCTGGTAGTCCAGCCGCAGCCGCAGCTCGTCGTTGAGGCCGACGTTCAGCACCAGCGGGTAGCCGGTCTGCTCCCACGTCTGGGCCGCGGCGATCTTCAGGCCGCCGGGTTCCTGTTCCTTGTGGGGGAAGTTCTCGAACATGAGGATCGTGTGGAACAGCCGCTGCCCTGCGGGCACCCGCGACTGCCGCTGCACCTCGACCAGCGCGCAGTGCTCGTGGTCGCGGTGCTCCACGAGCTGCTCGTGGACCTCGCGCAGCCAGCCGGCGACGGTGGCCCGCTCGGGCACGCGTACCCGGACGGGCAGCGTGTTGATCAGCAGCCCGACGGTCCGTTCGACGCCCGGCAGGCCGCCGGAGCGTCCCGAGACGGTCGAGCCGAAGACGACGTCGCGGGCGCCGGCGTGGCGGCTGAGCAGCAGACCCCAGGCGGCGTGGGCGATCGCGCTGACCGTGATGCGGTGCTCGCGGGCCAGTTCGCGCAGCCGGCGGGTGACCTCGGCGGGCAGCCGCTCGTGCAGGAGCGCCACGTCCTGGCTGGTCGCGCCGCGGCCGTCGCCGCGCTCGGGCGGAAGGATCGTCAGCGGGGTGGGGCTGGTGACGTCGGCGAGCATGGCCTGCCAGTAGCCCGCGGCGGCGGCCGGGTCGTGGCCGCGCACCCACTCGATGTACTTCCTGAACGGCATCGGCTCGGGCAGCACGGGCGGTTCGCCCGTCTCGCGCAGGCTCCGGTAGACCTCGCGGACCTCGTCGAGGACCAGGCGGACGCTCCAGCCGTCCAGCAGGACGTGGTGGCCGTGCCAGATCAGCCGGTGGGTGCCGTCGGCCAGCCTGATCAGGTCGAAGCGGCGTGGGGGCTCGTTCTCCAGGTCGACGCCGCGGGCGCGCTCGTCGGCGAGGTGTCCGGCCAGGCGCTCGGCGACCTTGGGCGCGGGGATGCCGGTCCAGTCGAGTTCGCGCAGCCGTACCGGAGCGGAGGGGTGGACGATCTGCATGGGTTCGGGCAGTCCGTCCCACGCGAACGTGGTGCGCAGGATGGGGTGGCGCGCGACGACGTGCTCCCAGGCGCGGCGCAGCGCGGGCACGTCCAGGTCGCCCTCGATGGTGTGGACGAACTGCACGATGTAGTCGGTGCTCTCGGGCTCGAACAGCGTGTGGAAGACCATCCCGGCCTGCAGCGGCGAGAGCGGATAGCTCTCCGCGGCCGCGTCGTCGTCCTCCTGCGCGGCGGCGGGGACGGCGACGGCGGCCAGCTCCCGCAGCGTCTGCCGCGACAGCACCTGGCGCGGGGTGATCTCCAGCCCGGCCGCGCGCGCCCCGGCGACGACGTAGATGGCCAGCACGGAGTCGCCGCCGATGTCGAAGAAGTTGTCGCCGGCGCCGACGGTCTCGCGGCCGAGCACGTCCGCCCACACCCGCGCGAGCGCCCGCTCGGTGTCGGTGGCGGGCTCGGCGTCGGCCGGCTCGCCGTCCTCGGGCGCGGGCAGCCGCTTGCGGTCGAGCTTGCCGCTCGGGGTGAGCGGTATCTCCTCCAGTACGGCCAGCGCCGCCGGCACCATGTACCCGGGCAGCGCCCCGGCCAGGTGCTGCCGCAGCTCGGCCACCTCGATCGCGCCGGACGGCACGACGTATCCGGCCAGCCGCAGCCCGCCCGGCCCCTCGACCGGAACGACCGCCGCCTGCCTGACACCGGGGTGGGCCAGCAGCACGGCCTCGACCTCGCCTGGCTCGACCCGGTTGCCGCGGATCTTCACCTGGTTGTCGATCCGGCCCTGCAGTTCCAGCCGCCCGTCGGGCAGGAACCTGGCCCGGTCGCCGGTGCGGTACATGCGCGAGCCCGGCGTACCGAACGGGTCGGGGACGAACCGGCGCGCGGTCAGCCCGGGACGTCCGTGGTAGCCGAGCGCGAGGCCACGCCCGCCGATGCACAGCTCGCCGAGCGCGCCCAGCGGCACCGGCCGCGACTGCTCGTCGAGCAGGTAGACGGCGGCACCGGAGATCGGCCGGCCGATGCAGAAGGGCGGCGCGCCCGCCGGCACGTCGGCGTACGTGGTGTGGACGGTGGTCTCGGTGGGCCCGTAGCCGTTGACCAGCCGGGCCGCCCGAGCCCTGATCGCGGTGGCCAGGGCCTCGGGCATGGGCTCGGCGGTGTAGAGCGCGACCCGCAGCGAGGCGCCGACGTCACCGGCCATGAGCAGCCTCCAGCCCGACGGGGTGGCCTGCACGTGGGTGACGCCGTGCTCGCGGATCACCCGGCACTGTTCGGCCCCGTCGGCCCGCGCCGACTCCGGCGCCACGACCACGCGCGCCCCGGAGATCAGCGGCAGGTACAGCTCCAGCGTCGAGGCGTCGAAGCCCATCGAGGCGAGCAGCAGCCAGCGGTCATCCGGGCTCGCGCCCAGGTACGCGCGCGCGCCGTGCAGCAGGTTCACCACGGCCGCGTGGGTCGCGTCGGTCCCCTTGGGCAGCCCGGTCGAGCCCGAGGTGTACACCACGTAGGCCAGATCGCCGGGCCGGGGCTCGGGCAGCTCGCCCTCGTCCGCCCCCAGCTCGCCGAAGCGGTCGTCGGTGATCACGAACGCCGCGTCGACGTCCTCCAGCATGTACGCCAGCCGCGCCGCCGGATAGGCGGGATCCAGCGCCAGATAGGCGGCCCCCGCCTTCATCACGGCCAGCGCCGACAGCACCAGCTCCGCGCCCCGCGGCAGCGCAAGACCGACCACGTCCCCCGGCCGTACGCCCTCGGCCAGCAGCCCGCGCGCCAGCCGGTCGGTGACCGCGTCCAGCTCGCGGTAGCTGAACACCTGCTCACCGCACACCAGGGCGGTCGCCCCGGGCGAGGCCGCCGCCTGCGCCCGGACGAGGCTCACCACCGTCCCGGTAGGTGGTTCCCCTCGGGCGGGCCCGGCCCAGGTGTGGGTGAGCAGGTGCGTCTCGGTGTCCCCCAGGACGGCCGCGCTCCCGACGGGTTCGCCGGGGTTCGCGGCCACGTGCTCGACGACGTTCACCAGATGGCCGAGCAGCCGCCGGGCGGTGTCGGCGGTGAACAGGTCGGTGGCGTAGTTCAGCGACAGCTCGATGCCCGCGCCGCCGTTGACCGCGATCAGCGTCAGGTCCACCTTGGCGGTGGGGTCGGCGAAGCCGACCGGCTCGCCCTTCAGCGCGGGCAGCTCACCGGCCCGCTCGCCGGTCTCGAAGCACTGGTAGAGCACCTGGTAGACGGGGTTGCGCGCGGCCGACCTGGTGGCCTTCACCGCCGCCACCACCTGGTCGAAGGTGACGTCCTGGTGGTCGAAAGCGCCCAGGACCACCTCGTGCGTACGGCGCAGCAGTTCCGCGAAGGCCGGTTCGCCCGACAGGTCCATGGGCAGTGCCACCGCGTTGGCGAACAGGCCGAGCAGCGCCTCGGTCTCGGCGGCGTTGCGCCCCGACAGCACCGAGCCGATCGCGAACCTGCGCTGGCCACAGTAGTGCCTCAGGACGATCGCGTAGCAGGCCAGCAGCACGGTGTACACGGTGACGCCGTGGTCGGCGGCCAGGGCGCGCACCCGGTCGCTCAGCTCGGGGGCGAGTTCCAGGTCGACGGCGTCGCCGGCGTGCGACTCGGTCATCGGCCTGGGCCGGTCGGTGGGCAGTTCCAGGACCTGCGGGACGCCGTCCAGCGCGGCGCGCCAGTAGGCGAGCTGGGCGGGTTCGCGCTCGGCGACGCGGCGCGCCTGCCAGTGGGCGTAGTCGGCGTACTGGACGGGCAGCGGGGCCAGCGACGGGGTACGGCCGGCCACGGCGGCGCCGTACAGCTCGTCGAGCTCGCGCACCATCAGCGTGCACGACCAGCCGTCGGAGGCGACGTGGTGGGTGGTGAGCGCGAGCAGGTGCTCGCCGGGCTCGGCGACGCGGATGAGCAGCGCGCGGAAGACCGGGCCGTCCGCCAGGTCGAAGGGGGTGGCGATCTCGGCGAGGGCCAGGGCGAGCGCCTCGTCCCGGTCGGCGGCCGCCGTCAGGCGCAGGGCGGCCGGGCCGGGAGGGGCGACCTCCTGCAGCGGCGGCGTGCCCCGGTAGGCGGTGCGCAGGATCTCGTGCCGTTCCACCAGGGCGCCGAGGGCGCGGCGCAGCGCGTCGACATCCAGTTCGCCCGGGATCCGCAGCAGCCGGGGGACGGTGTAGACCGCGTTCGAGTCCAAGAACTGGTTGGT
Source organism: Nonomuraea sp. NPDC050547 (assembly GCF_044457345.1). Taxonomy (NCBI): domain Bacteria; kingdom Bacillati; phylum Actinomycetota; class Actinomycetes; order Streptosporangiales; family Streptosporangiaceae; genus Nonomuraea; species Nonomuraea sp. NPDC050547. The sequence goes on along the minus strand of NZ_JBITGW010000004.1, from coordinate 98,300 downwards.
GACCCACATGGCGTGCTGCACCGGCGAGAGCGGCGCGGCGCCGTCCGGGCGGCGCGGGATGCCTCCGTCGCCGCCACCGGCCCGGCCCTGCAGGCGCCTGCGCAGCAGGGCTTGCTTCTCGGGCGAAAGGCTGTCGATGTTCATCGTCGCTCCCTCAAGGATTCAGATGCGCAGGCTGCGCGGGCGCATGTCCACCCACACCCGCTCGATGTGGGCGGTGCACTCCTCCTCGGTGCCGCTCGTGCCCTCCTCGTGCCAGCCGGCGGGGACGTCCCGGGCGGCGGGCCAGATGGAGTACTGCTCCTCGTCGTTGACGACGACCTTGTACATGGGGTTTCTCCTCACGTCTCGGCGACCATGAGGCGGGCGGCCTCGTCGTCGCTCATCGCCTCGATCTCGGCGAAGATCAGCTCTTCGAGCCGGGCGGCCGCGGTGCGTACCGTGGAGTGCTCGAACACCAGGCGCAGCGGGATGTCGAGGGCGAAGGCCTCCCGCATCCGGTTGACCGCCCTGGTGACCAGCAGCGAGTGCCCGCCCATCGCGAAGAAGTCGTCGTTGGCGCCCAGCCTGGGCACGCCCAGCACGGCCGCCCACACCTCGGCGATCGCCCGCTCGGTGTCGGTGCGCGGAGGCACGAACGGCTCGTCGCTCAGGGTGTCGGGGTCCGGCTCTGGCAGCGACCTGCGGTCCACCTTGCCGCTGGGCATCCTGGGCAGCTTCGGCAGCGCCACGATCGCGCTCGGCACCGCCTGCGGGGCCAGCCGCTCCCCCAGGAACGCCCGCACCTCGCCCACGGCGGGCGCGGGCCCGTCGAAGCTCACATAGGCGGCAAGGCGCTTGTCGCCTGGGAGCGGTTCCCAGGTGGCGACCACCGCGTCGGTCACACCGGGGTAGGCGCGCAGAGCCGCCTCCACCTCACCCAGCTCGATCCGCACCCCCCGCACCTTCACCTGGTGGTCGCGCCGGCCCCGGTACTGCAGGGAGCCGTCGGGCCGCAGCCGTCCGGTGTCGCCGGTCCGGTAGACGCGCTCGCCCGCCCGCCACGGATGGGGGACGAAGGCCCGCGCCGTCTTGCCCGGATCGCCCACGTAGCCGCGGGCCAGTCCGACCCCGCCGATGCACAGCTCGCCGACCGCCCCGTGCGGCACCGGCTGGAGGGTGTGGTCCAGCACGTACACCTCGTGGTTCTCCATCGGCCGGCCCAGGCAGACCGCCTCGCCGCCGTCGGCGTCGGCGGGCGTGCACACGTGGTGCGTGGAGTCGATGGACACCTCGGTGGTGCCCCAGTGGTTGTTGAGCCTGGGCCGGCAGCCGAGCCGGTCGTAGAAGGCGGCGACGGTCTCCGGCCGCAGCCGGTCGCCGTCGGAGACGACGTGCCGCAGGGCGTGCAGGCCCTCGCGCGCGCCCGGCCCGATCTCGTCCAGGAACATCACCAGCATGCTCGGCACGAACTGCAGCCACACCACCTCGTGCTCGATCGCCGCCCGCAGCAGCGCCTGCGCGTCGCGGTGCAGGCCGGGCGGCAGCACCACGATGCGGGCGCCGGCCATGAGCGGCCAGAAGATCTCCCTGGCCACGTCGTCGAAGGTCAGGGGCGTCTTGAGCAGGACGGCCTCACCGGGGGCGAGCTGGTAGCGCTCCTGCAGGTTGGCCATCTGGCCGACCCAGCCCCCGTGGGTGCAGGCCACGCCCTTGGGCTCGCCGGTCGAGCCGGAGGTGAAGTAGACGGCGCACAAGTGGCCGGGCCGTACCGGATCGGGGTCCGGGCCGTCGCCGAGCAGCAGCTCGGCGAGGTCGCCCGCGCTCACGCAGACCTCCGCGCCGGCCAGGTCGAGGAGCCTGCGCACGCGGGCGGGCGGGGTGTCGGGCTCGATCGGCAGGTACGCGCCGCCGGCCTTCAGCACCCCGAGCACCACGGCCACGAGGTCGGCCGAGCGCTCCAGCATGACGCCGACCGGCGTGTCGGCGCCGACGCCGCGGGCGGCCAGCGCGCGGGCGATCGCGGCGACCCGGCGCTCCAGCTCGGCGTAGGTGAGCAGGCGCTCGCCGTCCTGGACGGCGGGGGCGGCCGGTGTGCGGGCGGCCTGCTCGGCGAAGAGCTCGTGCAGGCAGAGCTCGGGCAGCTCGACCCGGCCGGGCTCGGCATGCGCGCGCAGGCCGAGCACCTCGGCGTCGGCGAGCACGGGCACGTCGTCCACGCGCAGCGACGGGTCGGCGGCGACCGCGTCGAGCACCGCCCGCAGGTGCGCCATGAGCCGCATGACGGTGGTGCTCTCGTAGAGCGCGGTGTCCCATTCGACGGAGTAGGCGACGCCGTCGCCCTCGCGGCGGAACTCGATCGTGAGGTCGTATTTGGAGCCGCCGCCTGGGGTCAGGATCTCGACGGTCTCGACGCCGTCCAGGTCGGGCAGGGTGACGGGGGCGGTGAGGTCCACGAGGATCTGGAACAGCGGCGTCCTGGCGGGGTCGCGCTCGACCCGCAGCTCGGTGACGAGGGAGTCGAAGGCCAGCGCCCGGCCGTCGTAGGCGTCCAGGGCGGCGTCGCGCACGCGGCCGACCAGTTCGGTGAAGGCCGGGTTCGCCGAGACGTCGCCGGGCAGCACGAGCATGTTGAAGAACGGGCCGATCACCGGCTCGCGCCGGGTCGACGAGGACGCGCCGGTGGTGACGTCGCCCCGCCCGCTGTAGCGGTAGAGCAGGGCGTGCACGCCCGCCAGCAGCACCATGTACAGGGAGGCGCCCTCCGCGCGGGCGAGCTCGGCCAGCCCGCGGGCGGTCTCCTCCGGCAGCTCGAACCCGTGCCGCAGCGCTCCCTCGCCGCCGCGGATCTGCGGCCGGGGATGGTCGGGGGCCAGCTCGAACGGGCTCAGGTCGGCCAGCGCGTCGCGCCGCTCCGCCACGATCGAGGCGAGTTCGCCCGCGTCGTACGCGGCGTCGTCGGCGGCGGCCAGGTCGCGGAACTGCCGGGGTATCGGCGGCAGGTCGCGCCCGGCGTACAGCTCGGTGAGCTCGCGGTAGAGGATGCCGACCGAGCCGCGGTCGAAGGCGAGGTGGTGCACGGTCAGGCAGAGCACGTGCTCGTCCGGCGCCAGGCGCAGGAGCAGCGCGCGCAGGGGCAGACCGGCGGAGATGTCGAGCGGCGTCGCCGCCTCCGCCGCGAGCGCCGGGCCGAGGTCGTCCTCGTCGATCGGGCGCACGTCGAGGCGGAAGCCGGCGACCGGCCTCAGAACTCCGGCGAGCTCGCCGTCGCGGGTGTCCAGGGAGGTGCGCAGCACCTCGTGCCGGGTGACGATCGTGGTGAGCGCCCGCTCCAGCGCCCCGGTGTCGAGGGGGCCGCGCAGGCGCAGGAAGGTGCTGCCCAGGTAGCCGGTGTCGCCGGGGGTGAGCTGGTCGGCCAGCCAGAGGCGGTGCTGGACGCGGGGCACGCGGACGTGGTTCACGGGCTTCCCCTCAGGGCGTCGACGTCGATCTTGCCGTGGCGGGTGAGCGGGAGCGCGTCCATCGCGACGATCTCCGACGGGATCATGTAGGCGGGGAGCAGGTCCTGGAGGTGGCGCTGGATGTCCTGCCGGTTCGCGGTGGCCGGGGTGACGGCGGCGGCCAGCCGTACCTCTCCCGAGGGTGTCTCCCGGGTGTAGACGACCGCGTCCGTGAGGCCGGCGAGCATGAGGATGGCGTGGACGATCTCGGCCGGCTCGGTCCTGCGCCCGCCGATCTGGATCTGGTCGTCGGCGCGCGACAGGTAGTGGAGCACGCCGTCGGCGTCGGTGGAGACGAGGTCGCCGGTGCGGTACCAGCGCTCGCCGTCGTGGCGGACGAAGGCCTCGTCGCCCGCGCCGAGGTAGCCGAGGGCCACGGCGGGCCCGCCGAGCCAGAGCTCGCCGTCGTCGCTGACGCGGACCCGCACGTACGGCAGCGCCCGCCCGATGGGCGGCGGCCCCTCACCCGGACCTACCTGCTGGCAGGTCGCGGCGACGGTGCACTCGGCGGGGCCGTAGATGTTGTAGAAGGCGAACGGGTGGCGCGGCTCGGGCCGCCGGGTGAGCCGGTCGCCGCCGGTGAACAGCATGCGGGTCGGGAAGTCGGCCGGCCAGTCCTGGTCGAGCACGCCCGCGACCATCCCGGTCGGCACGAACGACGCCCTGACCTCGTGTTCGCGCAGGAAGTCCTGGTAGTCGACCGGGTCGAGCACGGCGTCGAGCGAGGGCACCGCGAGCACGGCGCCGTTGGCCAGCGCGCCCCAGATCTCCAGCACGCTGGCGTCGAAGCTGAGCTGCGCGACCTGGCCGGCCACGTCGCCCGGCTCCAGCGTGGTGATCTCCTTGTACCAGCGGGTCATCGGGCCCAGTCCGGCGTGGCTGACGACCACGCCCTTCGGCTTCCCGGTGGAGCCCGAGGTGAAGATCACGTACGCGGTCGACGGGTCGATCGGGGCCGGATCGGCCAGCAGACGGCAGCCGCCGGAGCCCGGCCCGTCACCGTCGTCGTCCGTGAGCACCACGGCGGGACGGGCGGTGTCGACGATCGTCCGCACCCTGGCCTTGGGCAGTCCGTGGGCCAGCGGCAGGTAGGCGGCGCCGGCGGACCAGGCCGCGAGCATGCCCGCGATCGCCCGCCCCCGGCCCACGCAGGCCACGGCCACGAGGTCGCCGGGGCCGACGCGGGCGCGGGCCAGCTCGGTCCTGAACGCCTCGATGTCCCGCAACATCCGGCCGCAGGTGTAGACCCTGCCGCCCTCCAGCACGCAGGCGCGCTCGGGGTCTTTCCTGATCCAGCTCATCACCTGGTCGTAGATCATGCCGCCCGCCAATGCCGGTCGACCGCCCCGGCGAGCACCGCCGGGTCGCGCAGGTAGAAGAAGTGGTCGCCCTCGTTGGACTCGCAGCCGAGCCAGGCGGCGGTGTGCCGACGCCAGGTCGCCAGGTGCGCCTCGGTCATCACCGGGTCGTGCCGCCCTGCCAGCGCGAGCACGGGGGTGGCCAGCGGCGCCGGATGGTCGTCCACGTACTGCCTGCCCAGGGCGAGGTCGGCCCGCAGCGCGGGCAGCACCAGCTCCATCAGCTCCTCGTTGTCGAGCAGTTCGGCCGCGGTGCCGCCCTGGCGGGTCATCGAGGCGATCAGCGATCCGGCGCTCAGCCGTTCCGGCGACAGGTCGGGCATGGGCGAGCCGGGCGCCGCCGAGCCGGAGACCACCAGCCCGGCGGCGGGCCGCTGCTTGGCCGCCAGCAGCTGGGCGGTGTCGTAGGCCGCGAAGGCGCCGAAGCTGTGGCCGAACAGCAGCAGGCGGCCGGGCGCCCGCAGCAGCTCGGGCAGGCAGCCCACCGCGATCTCCCTGACCGAGGCGGCCTGCGGCTCGCGCAGCCGGGGGCCGCGGCCCGGGTACTGCACACTCCACAGCGACCACCCGTCGGGCACGGCGTCGGCCAGGGCCAGCGCGGCCGAGGCGCTCGAACCGGCCGAGGGGAAGAAGACGAACCTGTCCCTGCCCTGCTCGCGGATCGGCTGAAGCCAGTCGCTCATGATCATTCTCCGCCCGGGATGTGGAAGATGGTCTCCTTGAGCAGCTCGGAGGCGCCGTCCACCATGCGGAAGACGCGCGCCTCCCGGTAGGCCCGCTCCAGCCCGTACTCCTGCAGCCAGCCGCGCCCGCCGAGCGTCTGCATGGCGTCGTCGATGACCTCGCAGGCCGACTCGGTGGCGTGGAGCTTGGCGATCGCCGCCTCGCGCACCGCGATCCCGCCCTCGTCGAGCACGCGGGCGGCCTGCCTGATCAGCGCGCGGGAGGCCTCGATCTTGACGTCCGAGCGGACGATGAACTCGCGGATGTACTGCTTGTCGCTGAGCCGCCCGCCGGCGATCCTGCGCTGGGAGGCGTGGGCCCGCGCGACACCAAGCGCCCAGCGGGCCAGGCCGATCGCCCGCGCGGCCAGCGAGACCCGGCCGTAGGGCAGCCACTCGATGGCCATGCCGTTCGCGCCGCCGATCTGGCCGGGGCCGCCGAGCACCGCCTCCTCGCCGACCTCGATCCCGTCCAGCTCGACCTCGTACGGGTCGTAGCCGGGTTCCATGCCCGGCAGCCGCCGTACGATCCGCCAGCCGGGGACGTCGGTGGTGAAGATGAAGAACGTCGGCCCCGCTACGGGCTCGCCCACGACGTTGGCCAGCACGACCGCGGCGTCCGCCGTCTCCGCGTTGCTGATCATGAACTTGCGGCCGTTCAGCACCCAGCCGCCGGGCGCGCGGGTCGCGGTTGTGCTCATCGCCGACACGTCCGAGCCGCCGCTCTCCTCCGTCATCGCCAGGCAGCGCCGCATGCGCCCCTCGATCATCGGGCGCAGCCACCGCTCGCGCTGCTCGGGGGTGCCGCACAGCACGATCCTGCTCGGCCCGTCCGGACAGGACAGGATGTGCCGCGAGTACGGCAGGCCGCTGGCGGCCGCCTCCTCCCGCAGATCGGCGACGACCAGTTCCGGCAGCGACCAGCCCCCGTACTTCTCGGGGAACTCCGCCGCGAACAGCCCGGAGGCGACCCCGGCCGCGCGGGCCAGCGCCCGCTGTTCGCTCTCCGGCCGGTCCGCCGCGTGCGTCCGCAGCCAGTCCAGCACCTCGGCGAGGATGGCCCGGGAGACCCAGGGGTCCTTGAGCATCTCCTCCGGTGACGTCGAAGGCACGAAGTCGTTCATCGCCGCTTCTCCCGCACGATTTCGGAGACCGCGTTCACGTAGGCGTCGAAGCGCGGGTTGTCGAACAGCACCCTGAGCCTGGGCCGTACCTGGCACGACTCCTCGACCTTGGCGCAGATGGTGATGGCCTTCATCGAGTCACCGCCGAGGCGGAAGAAGTCGGCGTCGTCGCCGACGGACACGTTGAGGCTCTGTTCCCATGCGGCCCGCACGGCCGTGGTCAGCTCGTCCATCGCTCAGGTTTCCGCCAGGACGAAGTCGGCGACCCGGCCGGCGTAGCACTCGAGGGTCTTGGACTCGAACAGCACCGAGACGGGGATCCTGACGGCGAGGTCCTCCCTCAGCGCGGCGGTCAGCCGTACGGCCAGCAGCGAGTGCCCGCCCGAGAGGAAGAAGTCGTCGTCCTGCGCGACCTGCGGGGTCTCCAGGACCTCGCACCAGCGCTTGCGGACGATCTCGGCGACCTGTGATTCGATCATCTGGACTCTCCGTTCCGGTTGTCGCCGGCGGGCGGCCACGGCTGGTCCGGGTGCGCGCAGGCGTGGTCCAGCAGCCGGGTGAACCGCCGCTGGAGTTCGGTGACCACGTGGTCGGGGAAGCGGGTGAGCTCGTGCTCCCAGCGCAGGGCGTAGGCGCTCGCGTCACGGCGTCCGGTGCTTCTGCCGTGCTGGAGGCCGCGGTTCATGACGATCACGTTGAGGTCGGTCTTGCCGCGACCGTTGCCCAGCTCGCGTACGCGCGGCCGCCATGCGCCCAGGCTCAGCTCGGGCAGCGGCGAGTCGTGCTGGCTGAACATGATCGGGTAGAGCGGGCTCCTGGCGCCCGGGGCGCTGACCCGGAGGATCTCGGGCGTGGGCAGCCTCTGGTGCCGGTCGGCCGCGACGACCAGGGCCATCTCGGCGCGGGCCGCGTCCGCCGGGCTCTCGCCGTGGTGGCGGCTCCTGACGAGGGGCAGCACGTTCACGAACAGGCCGACCAGCTCTTGCGTGTCGACGTCGCGGTTGGCGAAGCTGGCGCCGACCACGCTCTCCGCCGTGATCTGGCGGAAGACCGCCAGCATCAGCGCGTACGGCGTGACGCCCAGCCGCGCGGCAGCGGCCTCCAGCAGCGCCGAGCGCTCCTCGCCGAGCGGCTGGAGGCTGAGGTGGGTGCGCAGCTCACTGGGCGGATCGGAGTCAGGGCGCCAGTCCTTCAGCTGCTCGTGCCAGTAGGCCCTGGTCGCCGCGCTGCGGTCGCCGTCGGCCCACTCGCGCTGGTCGCCGGCCCAGTCGAAGTAGCTGACCTGGCTCTCCCTCGGCTCCGTGCCGTCGTAGGCGGCCTGGAGCTGGCTGAGGAAGACGCCCACCGACCAGCCGTCGTGGATCAGGTGGTGCTCGCGCTGGAGCAGGACGGTGCCGCCCGGGTGCAGGATGAGGTCCCAGCCGACCAGGGGGAAGTCGTCGTAGCGGAAGGGCCGGTCCACGAGGCGGGCCACCAGGGCCTCGACCTCTTCGGTGTCCACCCGGTGCAGGGCGAGCGGGGCGGTGTCGGGCTCCTCGCGCCGGCCTTCGAGGCCCGCGGCGGTGATCCGCCACCGGCAGCTCAGCGCCGCCTGATTCCTGAGGACCGCCAGCAGCGACTTCTCCAGGAGGGAGACGTCCGGCGCGCCGGGCCCTTCCAGGATCATCTGGTACTGGTAGCCCATGCCGCTGCCGGTCAGCTCCTCCAGGAAGACGACCGCCTCCTGCCCCAGGCTGCCCGGCCCCTGGTACGCCCGCGCGGCCCGCGCGGGTACGGCGGCGCCGGGTTCGATCCCGGCCAGCAGGCGGGCCTGCTCCTTGAGCGGCTGGGAGAGGTTGAGCAGACCAGCGGGGACGGGCAGCCCGATCCGGTCCCCCAGCCGCGCCTGCAGCATGATCAGGTCGAGGGAGCCGGCGCCGAGCACGACGAGGCTGTCCTCGGCGTCGCGCGCGGTGACCCCGCACGCCTGCCGCCAGTCCTCGGCCAGCGCCGCCTGCGCGGGGTCGAACCCGGCGGCCGGGCAGAGCTCGGCGGCGTGGTCCGCCGGGTCGGGCAGGGCGGCCCGGTCGAGCTTCTGGTTGGGGGTCAGCGGCAGGCTCGCCATCGGCACGATCACCGCGGGCACCATGTGCTCGGGCAGCCGTTCGGCCAGCAGCGACCGTACGCGGGCGGCGTCGAAGTCACCGCAGGCGTACCCGGCCAGGCGGGGGAAGCCGCGTTCCGGCTCCCACACGACCACGGCCGCCTCGCCCACGCCGGGACAGGCGCGCAACTGCGCCTCGACCTCGCCCAGCTCGATGCGGAAGCCGCGGACCTTCACCTGGTCGTCGGTCCTGCCGACGAAACGCAGGTTGCCGTCGGCGAGCCGGCGCACCAGATCGCCGGTGCGGTAGAGCCGCTCACCGTCGCGGACGACGAAGCGCTCGGCGGTCAGCTCCGGCCGGCCCAGGTAGCCGCGGCCGACCCCGGCGCCGCCGAGGTACAGCTCGCCCTCGGCCCCGTCCGGCACCCGCGCGCCGTCCTCGTCCAGCACGTACGCGGTCGTGTTCGCGATCGGCGCCCCGATCGGCGGCGGAAGTTCGGCGCCCGGCGCGACCTCGGTGCAGGTCGCCACCACGGCGGTCTCGGTGGGCCCGTACATGTTGAGGAAGCGGTAGCCGGCTCCCCGGGGCGGGGCGACCAGCAGCCGTTCGCCGCCGGTGGCCAGCACGCGCAGCGACGAGCCGTCCAGCCAGCCGTGCTCGATGGCGAGCTGGGCCAGCGGGGTCACCATGAACAACACGTCCAGGCGGCTGTCCGCGGCCCAGTGGCAGAGCTCCTCGGGCGACTTCCTGGCCTGTTCAGGGGCGATGCGCAGTTCGGCGCCGGCGATCAGGGCGCCCCAGATCTCGCAGCCGGCGATGTCGAACCCGCTCGCCGCCGTCTGCCCCACCCGGTCACCCGGGCGCACGCCCAGGACACCGGCGTACCACTCCAGGGTGTTGGCGATGCTCCGGTGCTCGATCATGACGCCCTTGGGCAGGCCCGTGGAGCCGGAGGTGTAGATCACGTAGGCCAGGTCCCCGGGCTCGACGCGCGCTGCGGGCGCGTCGGATCCGGAGGCCTCGGGCCTGTCGATCCCAAGGACGTCCGCTTCGGAAAGGACCAGCTCGGCGCCCGAGTCGTCGAGCATGAAGCGCAGCCGCGCCTCGGGGTAGGAGCCGTCCAGGGGCAGGTAGGCCGCCCCGGCCTTCAGGACGCCGAGCCAGGCCGTGACCATCGCCGCCGACCGGCCCAGCCGGACGCCGACGATCGAACCCGGGCCGGCGCCCTTCGCGCGCAGCCGGGCCGCCACGGCGTCCGCCCGGCGGTTCAGCTCGCCGTACGACGTCGATCCTGTCGAGTCCACGATCGCGATCGCGTCGGGCGTGGCCGCCACCCGCGCTTCCACCAGCGCCGTTACCGTCTTCACCACTCCTCCGTTCGCTGCGTTCACGGTGGTCGGACCGCCCTTCGTCTCCCTATCGGCGCCCTATCGCGCTCATGTCGTGATGCGTGCCTTCAGTGCGTGAAGTCCTGTCGTGGCGGCCCTGGCCGCGGCGGCGCCGGTGTCGGCGGCCGCGATCACGTAGCAGAGCCGGTCCTGGAACGAGCGGCGCAGCACCACGTACTGGCCGGGCGCGCGGGTGAGGCCCACCTCGACCACGCCGGGCACGCGGCCGGCGTCCTCCGTCCCGTCGATCCCGGCCAAGGTGCCTTCTTCGCCGGCCACCAGGAAGCGGATCGAGGCCGCGCGTTCCCGGCCGGCCCGCAGGGGTTCGTCGCGGCCGGCGGCCTTGGCCACGGTGTGCCGGATGAGGTCGATCCCGGTGGCCTCCTCGACCATGCGCGGGATCATGCCGCCGGCCAGCCGGGGGTTGACCTCGACGATGCGCGCGCCGGCCGCGCCGTACCGGATCTCGACGTGGGCGGGACCCCAGCACAGCTCCAGCGCCTTCAGCGCGGCGTGCGCGAGCTCGCCGGCCGCGGCGCGCGCGGCCGGGTCGAGCGGCGCGGGGAAGTCGTGCCCGACCTCCACGAAGTACGGCTCCGCGCCGAGGTGCTTGCGCGTGACGCCGACCACCTGGTCGTCGAAGGTCTCGACCGAGTATTCGGCGCCGCGCAGGTATTCCTCGACCATGACCGCGCTCTGCGGCGGCAGCCCGTCGGTGTTCAGGACGTGGTGGGTGGCCGCCTCGACCTCGGCGGCGTCCCGGCACAGGCGGGTGGCGACCGAGCCCGATCCGGCGACGGGCTTGACGACGACGGGGAAGCCGATGCGCTGGGCGGCCGCGACGGCGGTGCCGGGGGTGCGGGCGGGCGCGAAGGCGGCGCTCGGCACCCCGGCCTCGCGCAGCACGGCCCGCTGGACCGCCTTGTCGCGGCAGGCGCGGATGGCGCCGGGGTCGGGGTGCGGCAGGCCGAGGCGCCTGGCCACCTCGGCCGCGGTCGCGATGTGGTACTCGGAACTGCTGGTCACCCCCGCGACCCGGCCGCCGAGCCGGTGACAGGCGGCCAGCACGACCGCGGGGTCGCCGGTGTCGACCTGCCTGGCCTCGATGCCGTCGGCGGCGACGTAGGGGTAGCGGGCGGGGTCGCGGGCCAGCACGACCGGCCGCAGTCCCAGCTCGCGGGCGCGTTCGCAGAACACCCGCCCGGACCCGGTGGTGTTGCTTTCGACGAGCACGAACCAGCTCATGCCTGCTCCATCACGCTCGTCACGGCCGTCGCCAGCGCGGCGTCGGCCTCGGCCTGCGAGTCGCGCCAGTCCAGGCACCACCGGCGGTGGCGGACCCAGGAGGCGTAGGCACGCTGGTACGGCTCGGCGAAGGCGCCCGGCCCGCCGCCGTAGGCCTGCTCGCGGACGACCTGGGCGAGGTCGAGGTCCGCCAGCGAGGTGGTGCCCGCGTCGAGTGCCGCGCGCACCGCCGCGCCGACCTCGCGGTGCGCGGTGCGGAACGGCACGCCGTCGCGGACCATCCGGTTGGCCAGCGCGGTCGCGGTCGTGAAGCCGCCCGCCGCCCGCTCCGCCATCCGGTCGGCGTTGGGCCTGGCCCCGCCGACCACGACCTGGGCGAGCTGCACCGCCTGCTCGACGGCGGCCAGCCCCGGCCAGACGCACTCCATGGCCTCGGTGCCGACCTCGATCGTGTTGGTGAACGGCGTCGCCGCCATGGCCGCCGCCGCCCCCGCCCACGCGGCGATCGCCCGTCCCGGCTTGGCCTTGAGGTGTTCCAGCAGGAAGGCGTTGCGCTTTTGCGGCATGGCGGAGCTGCCTCCCACCAGCCGGTCGGGGAAGGCGATGAAGCCGAACTCGGCTGTGCTCCACAGCTGCAGGTCGGTGGCCAGCCTGCTGAGCACGACGCTCAGCGCGGCCGCCGATGCCAGCATGCGCAGCACGGCGTCCCGGCTGGCGACGGCGTCGAGCGCGTGCCTGCTGGCGTCGATGTAGCCGAGCAGGCCAGCGGTGCGCGACGGGTCGATGGGCAGGTCCGTACCGGCGACGGCGCAGGCCCCGAGAGGGCAGATGTGCAGCCCGCCTGCGGCGGCCGCCAGCGCGTCGATCTCCCTGCCCACCGCCCGCGCCACTCCCAGGAGGTAGTAGCCGTACGTGATCGGCATGGCCGCCTGGAAGTGCGTGTACACCGGCATGACCACCGGCTGGTGGGCGCGGGCCCGCGCCAGCAGGATCGCCTCCAGGCGGATGGCCTGCTCGGCGAAGTCCAGCAGCCAGGCGCGGCACCGGAGCGAGGTGATGGTGGCCTTGAGGTCGTTGCGCGAGCGGCCGGTCTGCAGGACGCCGCCGACGTCGGGGCCGAGCCGCTCGATCAGGTATCCCTCGTACATCAGGTAGGTGCCGCGGGGGGCCGGGCGCCCGCTCAGGTCGCCGGGGGTCAGGTCCTCCAGGCAGCGCAGCAGGGCCGCGGCCGCCTTCCTGCCGATGAGCCGCCGCTCGGCGAGCATCACCAGGTGGGCCCGGTCCACCTTCATGATCATCGGGAGCTCGTCGGGGGCGGCCGTGCCGTACACGACCTGCCTGGTCCTGAGACCGAGCTCGCCGAGTATGCGCCCGGCGTCGTTGTTCACGACCCCACGACCTCGCCGTAGGAACGCCGTCCCCACGCGAACCCGGTCCAGGCGGCGTCCGCCGCGGCGGCCAGGTCGACGATCTTGGGTTCGGCGGGCAGGAGCAGCCGGTCGTGGCGGTGCTCGGCCAGCCAGGCGTCGTCGTAGACGGTGTCCTGGTAGCGGTAGCCCTCGTCCGGCATCATCACGACCGTGCGCGCCTCCGGGTTCTGCTGCGCCCACCAGCGCGCGGCCAGGTACGCGGCGCCGCTGGTCGGGCCCATGAACAGGGCGTGGCTCTGGTGCAGTTCGCGGGTGGCCTGGTAGGCGGCGGCCGCCGAGCACCAGTGCACGTCGTCGAAGACGCGGTGGTCGAGGTTGGCGGGCAGCACGCTCATGCCGAGCCCGCGCAGTTCCCGGTGGCCTTCGGGCTGGCCGAACAGCACGCTGCCGTGGGTGTCCACGCCGATGGCGCGGCAGTGCGGGTCGGTGCGGCGCAGGTGGGTGACGGTCCCGCACATCGAGCCGCCCGAGCCCACCGGCCCGACCACGCAGTCGACCCGGCCCAGCCGCTCGCGCAGCAGCTCGGAGACGATCGCGTAGGAGCGTGGGTTGTCCGGGTTCGTGTACTGCTCCGGGCAGAAGGAGTGCTCCAGCCCCGCGCGTACCTCGGCCAGCCGGTTGAGCCGCGCCGTCTGGAACCCGCCGGGCCCGTCGCCCGCCTCCTTGGGCACCCGGTCCACGACCGCGCCCAGATCCGTGAGCCGCCGGTACAGCCGCTCGTCGATCGCCGGATCGCTGACCAGCACGAGGCGGCGGTCGAGGTGCACCGCCTGCATCGCCAGCGCCAGCCCGAACGTGCCGGAGGTGGTCTCCACGATCACCGTGTCCGGCGTCAGCAGTCCCTGCTCGGCGGCCCGGCGCAGGATGTAGCGCGCCGGGATGAGCTTCATCAGCGTGAAGCACGCAGCCCACAGGTTCGGTCCCAGTCGTACCAGGCGGGGGTTCTGGTATGCCGCTGTCGCTTCTGTCAAGGCCGGCCTCCATCCCGTGATGAGGCCACTACGCCAAATGTCGCTATTGCCGCCCTATCGCCTGGCCATTGCACGACCGGCGATCTTCGTGAAACCCTGCACCGATGTCGCGCGCCTACTGGCAGCTGTGGACCTCATCCGGCCTGTCCAACCTCGCCGACGGCATACTCAAGGTCGCGCTGCCCCTGGTCGCGGTCCAGTTCACCCGCTCCCCGCCGCTCGTGGCGGGCCTCGCCGTCGCCGTCACCCTGCCCTGGCTCGTGTGCGCGCTACCGGCCGGCGCGCTCGTCGACCGCCTCGACCGCCGCCGCGCCATGCTCGCCGCCAACCTGACGCGCGCCGCGCTCCTGGCCGCCGTGACCGCCGCCGTCCTGCTCGGGTGGGGCTCCATCTGGCTCCTGTACGGCGCCGCCTTCCTCATCGGCACCGCCGAGACCGTCTACGACACCGCGGCCCAGTCGATCGTCCCCCAGATCGTCCCCCGCGAGCGCCTCACCCAGGCCAACGGCCGCCTCTTCGCCGCCGAGCTGACCGCCAACCAGTTCGTCGGCCCGCCACTCGCCGGCCTGCTGGCGGCCGCCGCCGCGGCACTCGCCTTCGCCACCCCCGCCGCCCTGTGGCTGCTGGCCGTCGCCGCCCTGTTCCTCGTGCGCGGCTCCTACCGCGTCGACCGCACCGAGCCCACCACCACCCTGCGCGCCGACATCGCGGCCGGGCTGCGCTACCTGTGGCGGCAGAAGGTGCTGCGCCGTCTGGCGGTGCTGACCGGCCTGTTCAACTTCGCGAGCAACGCCGCGACGGCCGTCCTCGTCCTGTACGCCACGGGCCCGATGCGCCTGCCGGAAGCCGGATACGGCCTGCTCCTGGGCACCATCGCCGCGGGCAGCCTGGTGGGCTCGCTGGCCGGCGCCTGGCTGGAGCGGCGGCTGGGCCGTACCCGGACACTCGTCCTGGCCCTGCCGGCCGGCGCGGTGCTCATCGGCGTCCCCGCGGCCACTACCAGCCCGTACCTCGTCGGCGCGGGCTTCTTCGTCGGCGGGATCGGCATCGTGGTGGCCAACGTGGTCATGGTCTCGCTACGCCAGCGCATCACCCCGGACGCGATGCTGGGCCGGGTCAACAGCTGCTACCGGCTGATCGCGTGGGGCACGATGCCGCTGGGGGCTCTCGTGGGCGGCCTGCTCGCGCAGCAGATCGGCCTGCGCCCCCTGTTCGCCGTCATGGCCGTCGTCGCACTGACCGGCCTGACCTGCGTACGCGCCCTCGACACCTAGCCATCCAGCTTTCGGAGCGCGGCCTCGATCCAGCCGTAGGCGATCGTCTGCTCCGCCGGCCAGGGCGTCTCCTGGATGATCGACACCAGCTCCCACAACCTGGCCGCCCGAGGATCGTGCTCGTCGAACGTGCGCAGCATCTCCTCCCGGCTCTGCCCCATGACCGCCAGAATCCGCTCGAGAACCACCGCCGACTCGGGCGAGCCGGGCTCGACGCCCGCCTGCGCCGCGGCCAGCCCCTCCCGCATGACCTGGGTGTTCGCCTCCTGCCAGGCCTCGATGTCGACGTCTCCCTCCCAGAAGTCCTTGCTCTGGCGGCGCAGGCTCTCCCGGTAGTCCTCGTCGGCGAGCAGGCCGGCCAGCTCCAGCCACGCGTCGAGCTGGACGGTGGTCGGCTCCTCGGGCAGTTCGGGGAGCATGCAGTCGCGCATGTCGGCCAGCCACTCGTGCCGGGCCTCGATGCCGCCGCCCACCTCGTCGACGAACTCGTCGAGCAGCAGCTCCATCTCCGCAGTCCCGACCCGGCTGAGCGCGTGCAGCCTGCGCAGATCGTCCTCGGCCGGATCGCCGTCCCTGCCGAGCGTCGCCCTGAGCACCGCCCTGGTCCGCTGGAGCGACTTGAGCTGGGTCTCGACCGCCTTGAGGTGCAGATCGAGCACGTTTCTCAGCCTGCGATCGCCGAGCGAGCGGATCGTGACCAGATCGACCCCGATCTCCCTCAGCGTACGGATCAGTTCCAGCCGGGCCCGGTCCTCGTCCCCGTAGATCCGGTAGCCGGAGGCGGTCCGTTCCCGCTCGGGCAGCACCCCCGAGTCGGAGTAGAAGCGAATCGTCTTGACGGGCATGCCGGTCAGCTTCGCCAGGCGGCCGATCGTGTAACTCATAATTCCCTTGAGTCTCCAGTTGCTGGAGACTTTAGCGTACCCGACATGGCGAAGAACAAGGTGGCCAGAGTCGTCACCATGCACCTCGAGGCCGGCGGGGCGAACCCGGCGAGCGTCGGCAAGGACCTCGGCCCGCTCGGCATCAACCTCATGGAGTTCTGCCGGCAGTACAACGCGCAGACCCAGGATCGGCGCGGCTTCGTGATCCCCGCGGTCATCACCGTCTACGAGGACCGGTCGTTCGAGTTCGCCACCAAGCAGCCGACCACCGCCTCGTTGATCCGGCGCGTCACCGGCCTCGACGGCGGCAGCCCGCGCCCGGGGCACGTGAACGGCGGCTCGATCACCCGCGCCCAGCTCCGCGAGGTCGCCCAGGCCAAACTCCCCGACCTCAACACCTCCGATCTCGACCAGGCCGAGAAGATCATCGCGGGTACGGCCCGCTCCATGGGCCTCACGGTCCGCGACTAGCTGCGTCGCGAGTGCTTTCGGCCCAGCCACTTGAGAATCGCCTGGTTGGCTTCTTCCGGCCTTTCTTGCTGGATCCAATGGCCGCAATCCAGGCTGACCACCTCCACGTTCGACACGAACTCCCGGGGCGAGCACCGGCCGCCCCGCTTCCTCGACGAACTCCAGGACGCGGTGATCCGCGGCGTGCAGGTGCGGCTCGGCTACGTCGACCGCGAAGGCGCCGAATCCGAGAGAACCGTCCACCCGCTGGGCATCGTCGCCAAAGGTCCGTCGTGGTACCTCGTCTCCCACACCGAGGCCGGCCGGCGGACCTTCAGGATCGATCGTGTGTCGTCCGCCGAGCCGACCGACGATCCCGTGCGCCGTCCCGAGGACTTCGACCTTGCAGAGAGCTGGCGTGAGATCGCCGACGAAGTCGACCGCAAGCGAACGCCTTTCGAGATCCAGGCGCTCTGCGCGCCCCAAGGGATAGGCCCGCTCCGGATAGGGTTCGGCGGCCGGCTCGAGGTGGGAGGTTCCACGACCGACGGCCGCGTCGAGGTCGTGATCCGCGGCCACGACGAGTACACGCTCGCCGGCGAGCTTTCCGGGCTGATCGAATGGCTTGAGGTGACCGGCCCCGCGAGTGTGCGGGACCACCTGGCCTCGATCGGCAACGCGCTCGTCGAGCGATACGGCTGAGACGGGCACGAGCGCTCGTCGAACGAGCACAGGAGCGTGAGGCTCAGGTCACCCCTGGCCGTACCGGCGCGCGAAGACCCTAGGTCCGCTCTACCTTCCTGAGGAGGAACACCACCACTCCGGCCAGCCCGAGCAGGACGGGGACGGCGATGGCCGAGGTCAGCCGCAACCCGTCGGCGAACGCGTCCCGGGCGAAGGCGACGAGCTCGTCACCGGCCGGCCCGGGAAGTGACCGGGCCACGGCCAGGGCGGCCGGCAGCGTTTCCGCGGCGGCGGGCGGGTGGCCGAAGGCGGTCTCCGTCATGCGGCCGTGGTAGACGGCGTTGACCAGGCTGCCGAGGAGGGCGATCCCCAGGGCGCCGCCCAGTTCCTGGGTGGTCTCCCCGGCCGCGGCGGCCGCGCCCGCCTGCGGGGGCGGAGCGGCACCCACGATCATGTCGATGCCCAGCCCCGACACCGGCATGAGCCCCGCGAACAGCAGAACCGACCCGGTCACCACGACCGGCGGCCCGGCCGACGCGTCCGCCTGAGTGAGCACGGCGAACCCGGCGGCGGCGACGACCAGCCCGGTCCCGATGATGGAGGCACGGTGAATCTTCCCCGCGAGCGCCGACGCGACGAAGATCGCGACGGTGCCCGCGATGACCAGGGGCAGCCCCCACAGCCCGGCCGTGAGCGGGGACAGGCCCAGCACCATCTGCATGTACTGGGCCATGAGGAACTGCGTGCCCAGCATGAAGATCACGGTGATGGTCAGCGTGCCCAGCGAAACGGTGAAGGCCCGGTTGGCGAACAACGACAGATCCAGCACCGGATGGGCGAGCCGCCGCTGCCGCCGTACGAACAGAACCCCGGCGACCAGCCCCAGCACGACGGCGACCGCGGGCACCGACGCGAAGCCGTCCTTGGCCATCTCCTTGATGCCGTACACCACCGCCAGGGCCGCCGTCAGCGACATCGCCGCGCTGGGCAGGTCCAGCCGGGCGGGCCGGGGGTCGCGGTACTCGGGCAGCAGGATCGGCCCGAGTACCACCAGCAGCACCATGACCGGCACCGCCGCCAGGAACACCGACCCCCACCAGAAGTACTCCAGCATCACGCCACCCACCAGCGGGCCTACGGCACCGCCCGCCATGAAGCTGGCCATCCAGACGGTGATCGCCGTTGTACGCTGCCGTGGATCGTGGAACATGACGCTGATCAGCGACAGGGTGGACGGGCCCAGCGCCGCCCCGGCGAGACCGAGCAACGCGCGGGCGGCGATCAGGGTCTCGGCGGTGGGCGCGTAGGCGGCCAGCACGGAGGCGGCCCCGAACGTGGCCGCCCCGACGAGCAGAACCCGCCGCCGCCCGATCCGGTCGCCCAGGGCGCCCATGGGGATCAGCGCGCCGGCGATGAGGAAGCCGTAGATGTCGGTGATCCAGAGCAGTTGGGGGGCGCTGGGATCGAGATCGGCGCTCAGTCGCGGCATGGCCAGGTGCAACACGCTCATATCGATCATCACGAGCATGGCGGGGAGCGCGAGAACGGCCAGCCCCGCCCACTGCTTCCACCCGGCCCGTGCGGTCTCCTTGGATGTGTCAGGCATGGCCGAGACCCTAGGAGCCGGGCTTACTGAAGGTAAGGACGTACCCTCAGGTAAGGCGCCTGCCCCGAAGGTAGGAAACCAGGAAGCGCCCGTCACGCCAGGCCCGGTGAGTGACGCATGTAACAAAAGCCGATGGCCCCCGGCTCTACGGCACTTGCCTCCTCAATACCGCACGCCCCTCCCCAGCGCCATAACTGTAGTGAAGAGTTCCATTCGCTTCATATCTCAGCGTCACAAGATCTTCGTCGCACATATCGGTGGACACGGAAAGACTTTCCTGCACCGAGAGTTCTCGCGACGAGACTTCATAGAGCCGGACGACACCCTGACACCTGAGCGACTCGTAGTGGACTTTCCCTATGGTCTCGCCAAGCCCACCCTGCCGTAGGAGAATCTCCACCGGAAATGGCGTTTTCATGTCTTCGTCGGCTACCAGTCCGACCCAAGTCCCGATGAAACGATCCGGGACCGCCGCCGAGGGAGACGTGGCAGCCCCGGTGGGTGTCGGCTCAGCGACTCCGGGAACCTCCATGGGTTCATGACGCTGCGTGGACGTGGGGGACGGCCCGCCCGCGACCACCCTCCGCCCCTTCTCGTCACCCGCGAAGCTCAAGATCGCGATGACGACCGAGAACAACGCGGCGGCAAGTCCGGCGATCTTCACCCAGGGCGGATCCCACGGCCGCTGCAAACGTCTGCGTCTGCTCACGTAGCACCTCAAACATGAGTTGCCAGGCCTTCGACCGGCATTCCTGGCGTCGGCCCTTGGTTAATGTGTCCGAGCCCGAACCAACTTAATGGGAATCCGCGAGAAGCCTGGCCCGAACGAGCAATCTCCCCCACGACAAATCGCCGCCTTTACCGCATACCGCCCCAGCCACCATTCCGGTGCAGACCCAATTACCACTTACTCGAAACTCGCCTCCCAACAGACGGGCCGCGCCACAGGGGCTGCCTAGTACCAGCGCGCGATCGTCGTCCTGGACGAGTACGCGACGTCAGCCGGACCGAGCGACCGGCACCCGCAAGCGTCGCCTGATACATCAGATTGGAGATCGCGCACTGAACCGGCTACTGCCGGGCGGCCCACGACCGGGTCAGGCCGGCGGGCGCGATCACTCCAGATAGACCGCCCCGACCTCGGCGGCTGTGAACGCCGGCAGTCTGGCTGCACCCAGCGCCGACAAGGGTCTACGTGACTCGCCGGGCCTCGCCCCACCCGACGCCGCGGATCCGACACCCCGGAGCCGGTCGCACACCGACCGGCTCGAACTGCTCCCACGCACACCGCTGCCCACCTTGCGGGCGAAAGCGCTCAAGGAAGGCAGCCCGAGCGGAGCGAGGTCCGGCGCGGGGTCGAGCCCCCGGCTCGACTGGAAGAACGCGTGGAGCGAAGCGGAACACGATGCCTTTAGTGGAGCGCGGCCACCGCGGACCGGGTGGATGCGCCGGTCAACGTGGAGAAGGCGTCGGTCAGGTTGTCCAGGAGGCGTTCGATGTGGGGCAGGGCCACCGGGTCTGCGCTTTCCAGGGCCAGCCAGCGTTCCTCGTCGCTTTCGCCGTACAACATGCTGGTCGCCGCGCGGAAGCGGAGCGCCTTGGGGTCGTCGCCGAAGTGGTGGCCGCCCAGTACCGCCACGCCCAGCCGGTCGAGCAGGTGGCGTTCGAGGGTGGCCGAGTCGCGTACGCCCATCGCGGCCAGTCTGCCGTGGATCGGGGAGAAGTCCGGGTAGACGTAGAAGCCTCCTGTCGGCGGGCGGCAGGCCGCGCCCGTTCCTGTCATCACCTCGTGTACGGCCGCCGCCACCGCCCCGTGCAGCCGCGTGCTGGCTGCCAGGTGCCGGCGCAGTTCCGGCGGTTCCGACAGCGCGTACCGTGCGACCTCCTGCATCGGACCCGCCAGGGACGACCAGATCTCGCTGGCCAGCCCGATGACCCGGCTCTGCAGCGCCAGCCCGTCGACCGTGTCGGGAAAGCGGGCGAATCCGATCCGCCATCCTCCGAGCGCCAGGCTCTTGCTGAGGCCGGAGGTGACGACGGTCCGGTCGGGCACGTACTCGGCCGGGCTGGTGATGTCCTCGCCGGGCGGGTGGACGATGTCGCGGTAGATCTCGTCGGAGATGACGAGCAGGTCCCAGTCGTCGGCGATCTCCGCCAGCCTGCGCACCACGGCGGCGGGCGCGTGTGTGCCGGTCGGGTTGTCGGGCAGGGTGAGCACGATGGAGCGGGGGCGCAGACCGGCTCGTCGTGCCGCCCGCAACGCGGGGACGAGCCGGTCCGGGTCGGGTACTCCGCCGCACTGGGGCGGCACGGGCACGCCGACGACCTCGCGTGCGAACAGCCGTGCTTGTGGCTCGTAGGTGACCCAGCAGGGCCGGGGCAGCACGACGGCTCCCGGCAGGGCCGCCATCAGGGCGAGCAGGACGGGTTTGCTGCCGGGGGCCATGACGACCTGGTCGGCGTGGGTGCGCAGGCCCCGGCGGGTGAAGTAGCCGGCGGCGGCTTCGCGGCAGTCGAGTTCGCCGCCGATCTGGCCGTAGCGGTTCCTGGCCGCGCCGGCGTGCAGCCGGTCGGCGAGGAAGTCGGGCACGGGCAGTTGCGATTCGCCGAACCCCAGGTGAATCAGCGGCTGCCCGGCCCGACGTCTGTGGTTGACGAGTTCGTCGAGGGCCAGATTGGGCGAGGGCGGGAAGGCATGGGCGCTCATATCGTCCCTAGGTCCGGCGACGTGCTCGGTGTGCCGCCGCGTGGGCGCGGTTTCCGCAGGTACGGCTGTCGCAGTACACCCGGCAGCGGTTGCGTGAGGCGTCCACGAAGACCCGGGAGCAACCGTCGGCGGCGCAGGTCCGCAGCCGGGTCTGCTCGCCGTGGACGAACAGGTACGCGAGGGCGAGCCCGCAGTCGGCGGTGAGTTGTTCTGCCACCGGCGCCTCCCCGGCGTGGTGCTGCAGGCGCAGCCGCTGGCCGTCGTACTCGGACAGCCGCAGGGTGAGCCTGGTCCGCCCGAGCAGCCTGTTGAGGCGCTCGACGCCCTGGTCGGGCGCGATGAAGACGTGGTGGAACTCCTCCCGCGAACCGCGCACGGCTTCGAGGTCGGCCCCGGTCAGCTCGTCGGGGTATCCGACCTGGCGGCGCTCGACGAGCGCGACCAGGTCGGCGACGGTGACGAGCTGCGTGTTGACCAGGTCGACCGCCGTGGCCAGCGAGCGGATCAGGTCTTGGCTGAACAGCATGCGTTCTCCCGGCCGGAGAGGAAGGATTAGGAGATGTACGTGAAGTACGACCGGAGGGCCGGCATGAGCACCTTGAGCGGCACCCGGCCGTAGACGCCGAGGGCGAGCAGCAGGTTGTAGCGCAGGTTCTGGCGCGGCATGCCGTGGCGTACGGCGGCGATGCCGCGCAGGGCGCTGACCTTGTCGTGCCAGTCGATGTTGAACGACACCGACGAGCTGAGTGAGGAGACCTGGTGCAGGGTGCCGGGCGGCATGTAGAAGAGGTCGCCGGCCTGGACGTGCGCCTCCATGACGCGTACGCCGCGGAAGTCGGGGTGGCGGTCGTAGTCGGGGTCTTCCGGGTTCACTTCGGCCCAGCGCCAGTTGTAGGTGTAGCAGCGGTCGCGGTCCTCGTTGGCGACCATGACGAAGCGCTTGCTGCCGTCGAGCTGGAAGAACAGGTTGTGGGTGAGCAGGGTGTCGAAGTGCAGCGTGGTGACGGCCTGCGAGGGGCCGACGAAGAATTGCGGGAAGACCGCCCAGTTGTCGCGGAAGAACGCGGGGAACAGGTGCCCGGGGAAGGGTTCGAGGTCCTGCCGCAGTTCGGGGATGAACGTGAGCAGCGGCACGTCGTGCAGGTACGCGGGCCGTTCCACGTCGTCGGATCCGCGCTGTTCCCAGGCGATGACCGTCTTGGAGTAGTCGTCGAGCCGGACGGTCGTGGTCTTGCCCTCGGCCACGCGCCCGGTCTTGAGCCGTACCGGCAGGTCGGGCGCGATCGAGGCGAGGTAGGGCAGCGACCAGCGCTGGGCGGCGGGAAGCTCGGCGAGGGCGCCGGGCATCAGGACCGGCTTCTTGTTGACGTACTCGGCGTAGAACTCCTCGGCGGAGAGCTGCGGCCGGACGTCAACCGGCGAGTACGGGCTTGTGATCGGCATGGCTCCTCCTGGTGGAGTCGGCGAGGATCGAACGGATCACGTCGAGCACGTAGCCGATGTCCTCTGGCTCGACTCCGTAGTGGGTCACGGCCCGGATCTGCCCGTGGCCGAGCTCGGCCAGTGCCACGCCCTGGGCCTGCGCGGCGGCGACGAACGTGGGGTTGTCCATGGTGAGGACGCGGAAGAAGACCATGTTGATGCCGGGCTCGGCGCGGTCGACCGCGATGCCTGGGATGGTGTCGAGGCCGTCGGCGAGCCGCCGGGCGCTCTCGTGGTCCTCGGCCAGCCGCCCGCTGTTCTCCAGGGCGACGATCGCGGCCGCTGCCAGTACGCCGGCCTGCCGCATCCCGCCGCCGAGCATCTTGCGCAGGCGGCGCACGTCGCGGATGAACGGCCCGGTCCCGACGGCCATCGAGCCGACCGGCGCGCCGAGCCCCTTGGACAGGCAGAACATGACGGAGTCCGCGTAGCCGGCCAGCTCGGCGACGGGCACGTCGGCGGCCAGCGCGGCGTTGAAGATGCGCGAGCCGTCCATGTGCACGGTCAGGCCGTTCTCCCGGGCGAAGTCCGTGACTTCGCGCAGGTACGCCGCGGGCAGCACCTTGCCGCCCCGGTGATTCTGCGGGTTCTCCAGGCAGAGCAGCGCGGGCAGGGCGAACTGCGGATCGTCGGAGTCGGGCGGGAAGGCGGCGGCGATGGCGTCGAGGTCCATCGTGCCGTCGAGCTTGTTGGGGATCGGGTGGTAGATCACTCCCCCGCATACCGAGGCCCCGCCGGCCTCGTACACGTAGATGTCGGATTCTTCGCCGACGATGACCTTCGAGCCGCGCGGGCAGTGGGTCATGATGCTGGCCAGGTTGCTCATGGTGCCGCTGGGCATGAAGCAGGCGGCCTCCTTGCCGAGCAGTCTCGCGGCCAGGACCTCCAGCGCGTTGACGGTCGGGTCCTCGCCGTAGACGTCGTCGCCGAGTTCGGCGGCCACCATCGCCTCCAGCATCCGCGGCGAGGGCAGGGTGAAGGTGTCGCTGCGCAGTTCGACTCGCCGCTTGGGGGAACTCACGTCGGCCTCCTAGCCGGGCGGGCGGTGCGGAAGAGGTGGGAGCCGCCGGCCAGCGCGGAGCATTCGCCGATCGCCTTTCCCAGCTTGGCGGTGTAGTCGGGGTCGGCCTCGTCGAGCAGGATGCCGAGCATGGTGCCGCTGTGCGCGGTGACGACGCCGAGGCCGCCGACGACGCCGCAGATGCCGAGCATGTCGCGGAGCATGCGCTTGGGGTGCATCCGCTGGTGCATGGCGGCGCTCCTGCTGGCCACGTGGCCGATCTCGGCGGTGTCGCCGGCCGGGACCGCGACGCGCAGCGTGTCCAGGAGCCGCTGGTACTCCTGCCGGGCGGAGTCGGAGAAACGCCGGTGGCCGCGGTTGAAGGCGACCGTGTCCACGCTGCCGCCCTCGTCGACGCCGACGATGGTCATGTCGGGAAGGTGGCCGAGGCGTTCGAGGAGCCGTACGTCGCGGTGGCGGAAGGCCACGGTGCCCGGGTACATCACGCCGTCGGACGGCTCGATCCTCCGCATCAGCTCCTCGATCTCGCCCGGTGTGGGCAGTTCGCCGAGCGCCCGGCCCACGGCCCACGCCGTGGCCACGAGGTCGGCGGAGGAGCTGGCCAGCCCTTTGCCGATGGGCAGGTCGGTGTCGACGTGGAGGTCGCCGCCGCCGCGGTAGCCGCGGAACGTGAGCATCGAGCGGGCCAGCGACCTGGCCTTCTTCCGGTCTCCGGGGACCACCCGGATGTCGGTGGTCCGCCGGTCGTAGCGGAAGCGGGCGGTGCTGCCCGCCTCGATCGGCAGGGTGACCAGGAAGTCCACCTGCGGGTCCGCCAGTGCGCCTTGGAGCAGTTCGCCGAAGGTGCCGCACGCCTGTCCGGTTCCGAGAGTCTCGGAGATCGCCGGCACCTCTACGTGGATCGACACCGTTATTCCCAGGGGTTGTTGGCGGAGCGCGATACCAGAAGCCGGAGAGTCCGAGTCAATTTGGCGGTGAACATGGCCTGCGTCTCCTTCGCCTCACCCGTATTGGGCTGGTTCCTGTGGATCAACTGGCCTCAGGCTCAAGCGGGCGGGCATCGTCCCACTACCGTTTCGCTATCGCCCCGAACGCGCGGCGATAGTCGCAGGTCACAGTGGGTTTGGGGGGTAGGTTGCAAGATCCGGCTATCCGGTACGGCGGGCCGTACTCCTGCTGTGGACCAGGTCGAAGACGGCGGCGGCGAGCGCCACGGCGACGAAGGCGATGACCACCACGAGCCCGTGCCGGAACGCCGAGGGCCACCCGGCGTGGAGCGCGCCGAAGAAGATCGATCCGGTGGCGGCGATGCCGAAGGCGGAGCCGAGCCGCTGGCCGGTCTGGAGCACGCCGGCGGCGCTGCCGCCGTGGACCGGTGGCACCTCCGACAGGCTGATCGCCTGGTTGGGCGCGATCACGAGCCCGCTGCCGAGTCCGGCGATCAGCAGGGTCGGCGCGTTGGCCCAGCCGAGTTCGGGCCCGGTCCAGATTCCGGTGACCACGATGGTGGCGGCGAGTCCGGCGATGACGACGGCGAGGCCGACGGCGACGAGCAGCCGCCCGGCCCGCCCGACCAGGCGTCCGCCGGCGATGGCGGCCAGGGAGGAGCCGATGGCGAACGGGGTGATGGCCAGCCCTGCCTGGAGCGGGGTGTAGTGCAGGCCGTTCTGCAGGTAGAGGGTGTAGATGAAGAAGATGCCGGTGAATCCGGCGAAGTAGAACAGGGCGATGACGGCGCCGAGGCTGTAGGAGTGTTTGGCGAACAGGCCGAGCTGGATCAGCGGCTCACGCTTGTAGCGGCGTTCCCAGGCGACGAAGAGCGCCAGTACGGCCAGCGCGGCGGGCACGAGCAGCCACTTGACCTGTCCCTCCCACTGGTGCTGCTGCACGAATGGCAGGAGCAGGCCGAACACGCCGATTCCGAGCAGCAGCACGCCGACGGGATCCATGCTCTCCTGGCGCCCCTTCACGCCGGGCGGCAGCAGCTTCCAGGCCAGCGGCAGCAGGATGACGCCGATCGGCAGGTTGACCAGGAACACCCACCGCCAGCCTTCCTCGTGGCCGAACGCGGTGACGAGCGCGCCGCCGATCGTGGGCCCGGCCGCGGTCGCGATGCCCATCGTGGCGCCGAACGCGCCGAAGGCCCTGCCACGTTCCTGGCCCTGGAACATCTGCTGGATCAGCCCGGACACCTGCGGGTTGAGCATGCCGGCCGCGACGCCCTGGACCAGCCGGGCGGCGATCAGCAGCGGCATGGTGGGCGCGAAACCGCAGGCGGTGCTGGCCAGCGTGAACAGGGCGACGCCGACCATGAACACGGCCCGCCGGCTGCGCGCGTCGCCGAGCCGTCCGGCGGGCACGAGCAGCAGCCCGAACGTGAGCGCGTACCCGGACAGCGTCCACTGCAGGCCGTCCTCACCGGCGTGCAGGCTCTCCTGGATGGACGGCAGCGCCACGTTGACGATGCTCACGTCGAGGCCGGACATGAACGCGGCCGTCAAGCAGACACCCAGGGCGGGCAGTCGTCTCACGCTGGGCCTGTGTCCGCCACAGACCAGGGGAAACCTGACATTCTCTCCGTTGGCTGAGCCGTGAGGTTGGCCTTACCGCCGGGCGGCAAGGTTCGACAGGTGAGCTCACGACAGCATGGACTGCAGGCGGTTCTCGGGCCGCTGAGCAGGGCGGCCGTCTTCACCGTGGCGACGGTGAAGCACGACGCCGCGGCCCGCGAGGCGGTCAGGGCGCTCTGCGGCGACCTGGCGGCGCTGCGGCGCACGGTCGGCTTCCGCAGTCTGGACGGCGATCTGTCCTGCGTGCTCGGTATCGGCGCCGAGGCGTGGGACCGGTGGTTCGACCTGCCGCGTCCGGCCATGTTGCGCCCGATGCCCGAGGTGCGCGGCGTCCACCACGCGCCCTCGACGCCCGGTGACCTGCTGCTGCACCTGCGGGCCGGACGCATGGACCTCTGCTTCGAGCTGGCCGCGCTGATCATGGACCGGCTGTCGGGCGCGCTGTCGGGCGTGGACGAGGTGCACGGCTTCCGCTACTTCGACGCCCGCGACCTGCTCGGCTTCGTGGACGGCACGGAGAACCCCGAGGACGATCTGGCCGCCGACTCGGTGCTGATCGGCGAGGAGGACCCGCTGTTCGCCGGCGGCACGTACGTCACCGTGCAGAAGTACGTGCACGACCTGGCCGCCTGGAACGCGTTGCCCGTCGAGCACCAGGAGCGCGTCATCGGCCGTACCAAGCTGGCCAACGTCGAGCTGGACGACCAGACCAAGCCGACCTGGGCGCACAACGCGCTGACCGTCATCGAGGAGGACGGCAGGGAGCTGAAGATCGTGCGGGACAACATGCCGTTCGGCAACGCCGCGGCCGGCGAGTTCGGCACCTACTTCATCGGCTACTCCAGGACCCCTGACGTCATCGACCGGATGATCACGAACATGTTCGCCGGCGACCCTCCCGGCAACTACGACCGGATCCTGGACTTCTCCACCGCCCTGACCGGCTCGACCTATTTCGTCCCGACGCCCGACCTGCTCGAACGGCTGGCCGAACCGCAGGCGCCGGGCGCTCTGGAGATCGGCAGCCTCAAAGGAGTCCCGCAGTCATGAACAACCTGCACCGCGAGCTCGCCCCGATCTCCGACGCCGCCTGGGCGCAGATCGAGGAGGAGGTGGCCCGCACGTTCAAGCGCAACCTCGCCGGCCGCCGCGTGGTCGACACCCACGGCCCGACCGGCGCCGACAGCTCTGCCGTCGGAACCGGCCACGTCACCGGGATCCAGCCGCCCGGCGACGGCGTCGAGGCCCGGCAGCGGGGTGTGGCGGCGCTGGTGGAGCTGCGCCGGCCGTTCGAGCTGAGCCGTGAAGCGATCGACGACGTCGAGCGCGGTTCCGGCGACTCCGACTGGCAGCCCGCCAAGGACGCCGCGACCGCGCTCGCCATCGCCGAGGACCGCGCGATCTTCCAGGGGTACGGCGCCGCCGGCATCACCGGCATCGTCCCGGCCAGCTCGCACCGCCCGATCCCGCTGCCTGCCGAGTTCACCGGCTACCCGGAGGCGATCGCCCAGGCGCTCAGCGCCCTGCGGGTGGCCGGCGTGGACGGGCCGTACACGGTCCTGCTGGGCCCGGAGGCGTACACGGGCGTCACCGAGACCAGCGACCACGGCTACCCGGTGCGCTCGCACATCGAGCGGATGGTGGACGGCGACATCATCTGGGCGCCCGCGCTCGCCGGAGCACTGGTGCTGACCACCCGCGGCGGCGACTACGACCTGCACCTGGGCGAGGACCTGTCGATCGGCTACCTGTCGCACACCGCCGACACGGTGACGCTCTACCTGCAGGAGTCGTTCACGTTCCTGCCCTTCACGAGCGAGGCGGCGGTCCCGCTCGCCCAGCGCCAAGGGTGACGGGCAGGGCGGTGAGCCGCACGCCCATGATGCCGCCGTAGGTGCTCTGGCGCAGCTCGTCGTAGGGTACGGCGAGCCGGGCGTCGGGGAAGTCGGCGGCCAGGACGTCGGCCACCGCGCGCAGTTCGAGCTGGGCGAGCTGGGCCCCGACGCAGAAGTGCGCGCCGGCGCCGAACGTGAGGTCGGGGCCGGGCTCGCGGCCGGGATCGGTGTTGATGCCCTGGATGTCCACCAGGACGGGCGAGCGGGCGGGCACACGCTCCCCGGCGAGCTCGATCTCAGCGGTGGTGAACCGCCAGAGCGTGTAGGGCGCGGGCGGGTGGTCACGCAACGTCTCGCGCACGAGATCGTCCCCGACGGACGGAGTGGCGAGCGCGCGGGCGACCAGGAAGCCGAGCGCGGCGTCGGTGGTGAGCTGGCCGGCGAAGATCAGCCCGAAGAGGTAGTAGAGAAGCTGCTCGCGGGTGGTGCCCTCGGGCACGCGCTCGCGCAGTTCGGCGGCGAGCCCGCCGCGCTCGCCGTCCAGTCCCGCCTCGGCCAGCCGGGCGAGCTCGGCCATCGCGCGGCCCTGCGCGCCCGGCTCGGGGTCGAACATCAGCTTGCACGCCTCCGTCGCCTGCTCCACCCGGTCGAGCGGGATGCCGAGCAGGTCGAGCAGGACGGTGAGCGGGTAGCGGACGGTGAATCCGGCCATCAGGTCGACCGGCTGCGGCCCGCCGGCGAGCTCGGTCAGCAGTTCGCGGGCCAGTTCGTGGACGCGATCGGACTGCGCGGCGATCCGCCTGGCGTTGAGCAGCGGGGCGTGGGCGCGGCGCAGCTCGGTGTGGGCGGGTCCGTCGAGCGTGGTGAGGGACGGCCGCGCGGCCGCGGCCGGTTCGAGCCCGGCGCGCCGCGGGTCCCAGCTCTCCGGCGCGTTGGCCGGGTCCTTGGCGATGTCGGGATGGGCCAGCACCTCGCGGGCCAGGTTCTCCTCGGTCACGATCCACACCGAGCCGCCGGAGGGCGCGGCCACCTTCACGATCGGCCCCGCGGCGCGCAGCGCTTCGCGGGCGGGGTCGGGGTCGGCGAGGCCGCGCGTGCTCGGGGCGAAGGGGTCGATCATCGGCACTCCAGAGGTCGCAGATATACCTCCACCATAAAGTATCTCTATCGTGAAGTCATCTTCCGTAGGCGGCCAGAAAGACGCGCACCCCCTCGTCGGCGTAGTGGTGCAGTTCCTTCTCCTCGTAGAGCGCCGCCTCGACCGGCAAGGACATCGCCCTGTTCAGCGGGATCGACAACACCAGCCAGTTGAAGTGCTGGGCCGCCAGCAGCGGGTCCGGCACGTTGAGCAGCCCGCGCCGCCCGAGCGCCTCGAACCACCCGGCGAACAGCGCGCTCGATCGCACCGGCCCGTTCTCGTACCAGGCACGAGCCAGGTCGGGGAAGCGGTCCGCCTCGCCGATGAGGACGCGGCGCATGCGGAGCAGATGCGGCTGCATGACCACGGCCAGGTGCGTGCGGGCGTACTCCCGCAGGTCGCGTTCCAGGTCGTCGGTGCCGGGCATGGCGGCTTCGAGCGGGTGCACCTCGACCTCGATCCGCGAGATGTCGAGGGTGATCAGCTCGGTGAACAGCCGTTGCTTGTCGGCGAAGTGCTTGTAGACGGTCTGCTTGGAGACCTCGGCCATCGCGGCGATCTCGTCCATGCTGGTGCCCGCGTAGCCGTTGCGCAGGAAGAGGGTGCGCGCGGCGTCGACGATCGCGCGACGCTTCTGGGCGGTGCGTCCGGTGTCCATGACGGAATAGTACTGGACGGTCCAGTACCGAAGCGAGTACTGTACCGTCCAGTACCGGAGCCGAGGAGATGAACATGCCCACCCTGAAGACCCCCGACGGCACGCTGCACTACGAGGTGCGCGGCCAGGGACCGCTCGTCGTCCTGTTCGGCGCGCCGATGGACGCCGGGGCGTTCGCGTCGCTGGCCGACCTGCTGGCCGATGAGTACACGGTGCTGACCACCGACCCCCGCGGCATCCACCGCAGCGTGCTCGACGACCCCGGGCGAGACTCCACCCCCGCCCTCCGCGCCGCGGACCTCTCCCTGCTCCTCGCCGAGGTCGACGCGGGCCCCGCGGTCGTGTTCGGCAGCAGCGGCGGCGCCGTGAGCGTGCTCGCCCTCGCCCAGGCCCACCCCGAGCGGGTACGCGCGGTGATCGCGCACGAGCCGCCCCACTACACGCAGCTGCCCGACCGCGAGAAGCTCGACGCCCGCATGGAGGACATGATCGCCGCCTACGCCGCAGGCGACACCGCGACCGCATGGGCGATCTTCTTCGAGAACGCCGACATCCACCTGCCGGAGGGCGCCCTGGAGCACATGTTCCCCGCCGAGCCCGACCCCCAGTACGTCGCCGACGAGCGCTACTCCTACCTGCACATGATGCGCGGCACCGTCCGCTGGGAACCCGACGTCGCCGCGCTGCGCGACGGACCGGTCCGTGTGCTGGTCGGGCTGGGCGAGGACTCCACCGGCCAGCTCTGCGACCGCGCCTCCAGGGCGCTGGCCACCTCGATCGGCACCGAGCCCACGATGTTCCCCGGCGGGCACGTCGCCTGGACGGAGGACGCGGAGGGCTTCGCCGTACGGCTGCGCGAGGTCCTCCGCGCCCTCTGACTTCCGCCGGGTTACGGCGGGCGGAAAAGAAACGGTAAGAACGGTCCGGCAGAGTTACCTCATCGAACCGAGAACAACCCCCGAAAGAGGACGCCGGACATGCGTAAGCTCATCGAGTCCACCTTCATGACCATCGACGGAGTCATCAGCTCGCCCGAGAAGTGGAGCACTCCCTACTGGGACGAGAACTATGCCGGATACGCCGCCGACCTGCTGTACGGCGCCGACGCCCTGCTGCTCGGCCGGGAGACCTACGAGGGCTTCGCCGAGGTCTGGCCGCTGATGGAGGCGTCCGAGGGCGAGTACGCCGTGCGGATGAACGCCCTGCCCAAGTACGTGGCCTCCAGGACCCTGAAGGAGACCAAGTGGAACGCCACCCTCATCGAGGGCGACGTGGCCGAGACGGTCGCCAAGCTGAAGCAGGAGCCCGGCCAGAGCATCCTGAAGTACGGCACCGGCGAGCTCG
The DNA here is from genome assembly GCF_044457345.1 of Nonomuraea sp. NPDC050547. Classification (NCBI taxonomy): domain Bacteria; kingdom Bacillati; phylum Actinomycetota; class Actinomycetes; order Streptosporangiales; family Streptosporangiaceae; genus Nonomuraea; species Nonomuraea sp. NPDC050547. The sequence goes on along the minus strand of NZ_JBITGW010000004.1, from coordinate 66,846 downwards.
ACCGCACGCTGCTGGAGCACAAGCTGGTGGACGAGTACCACCTCTGGGTCATGCCGGTCATCGGCGGTGAGGGCACCCGGGTGTTCGAGGGCCTGGACATCACCCACCTGGACTTCGTGAAGTCGACGCCGCTGAGCTCGGGCGTCCAGGTGCTCGTCTACAAGCCCAAGGCATAGCCCGCCGCTTGGGCGAATCCGGCAGCGTTGCTGGCTTTGCCCCGAACCGGTCGCGGCAACGACCTTCCCATGAAGGTCATGCCGCGCTCCGTTCGGGGCCGGGTGACGTTGGCCGCCACGTTCGCGGCCGCGATCGCGCTGGGCGCCGCCGCGGCCATCCTCGCCATGACCATCCCCCGCACGCTCGAAGCCCAGCTCGCCGCCCGGGTGAACCAGGCCGTGCAGGCGCAGGCCGCCGACGCCCGCCGCGGCGACCTGCCCGCCGAGCTGTCCACCCCGCCCGGCATCGACCTCCTGCAGGTCATCGCCGCCGACGGCGCCGTCCTCGGCACCTCGACGCAGGCCGGCGACCAGAACCGATTCGCCGCCCTGCCCACCCCGGCGCCGGAACGCCTCACCACCACCTACGGCCGGCCCGATCTGCCCGAGGCGAGCGAGGAGTACTACATCGCCGCCCTGCGCACCACCACCCCCAGCGGCCCGATCACCGTGTACGGCGCCGAGGACGTCTCCGCCACCCGGGAGGCGATCCGCCTGCTCTACTTCACGCTCGCCGTCGCCCTGCCCGCGCTGCTGTTCATGGTCGGCCTGGCCGCCTGGACCGCGGTCGGCCAGGCCCTGCGCCCGGTCAAGCGGATACGCACCCAGCTCGCCGCCATCACCGCCGGTGACCTGGGGCAACGGGTGACCGTGCCGGGGACGGGCGACGAGATCGCCACCCTGGCCGCCGCCACCAACGACACCCTCGCCCGCCTCGAACGCTCCGCCGAGACCCAGCGCCACTTCGTCAGCGACGCCTCGCACGAACTGCGCAGCCCGATCACCGCGCTGCGCACCCAGCTGGAGCTGGCCGTCGCCTACCCGGCGGACACCGACTGGCCCGAGGTGGGCGCCCGTTCGCTCGAAGCCGTCGACCGGCTGTCGGGGATCATCGACGAGCTGCTGATGATGGCCAGGCTGGACGCGGGAGCCGTACCGGACAGAAGGCGGGTGGACCTCGGCGAGCTGGCGCGCGAACAGGCGGACCGGCGGGCGGGCGTCCACGCGGAGGCCCCGGACGGCGCCTTCGTGGACGGCTCCCCCATCCAGCTCGACCGGCTGCTGACGAACCTGCTCGACAACGCCGAGCGCCACGCCCGCTCGCGCGTCGACGTGGCGGTCGCCGTGGACGGCGGCGAGGTGGTGCTGACCGTCACCGACGACGGCAACGGCATCGCCCCGCAGGACCGGGAGCGGGTCTTCGAGCGCTTCACCCGCCTGCGGGAGGGACGCGAGCGCGACCAGGGCGGCAGCGGGCTCGGGCTGGCGCTGTCGCGGCAGATCGCCTCGGTCCACGGGGGCAGCCTCGCGATCACCGATCACGGGCCCGGCGCGCAGTTCCGCGCCGTCTTCCCGCTGGCGCCGTAGGGGCTCAGTCGTCCAGACCGCGGGCGACTCGCGCCGTAGGGGCTCAGTCGTCCAGGCCGCGGGCGCTGAGGGCCTCGCCGAGCGCGTCGGCGTGCCGCAGCGCTCCCACCACCAGCGGTACGGCGAAGGCCCGCACGCTCCACGACACCCCGCGCGCCCGCTGCGCCTCCCTGACCCGGCGCGCGAGGTCGGTGAGCAGGGGCACGCTGCGCAGGGTGAGCGTGAGCATGAGCGAGACCCGGAACGGGTCCACCCGCACCAGCCGCAGCGGCGCGAGCCCGCGCTCCAGGGCGGCGAGCATCACCGAGGCGGGCGTGGTGAGCGTGACCAGCCCGGCCAGTGCGACCATGAGCACCACGCGCATCGTCGTGACCGTCGCGGCCGGCAGGTCGGCCAGCAGGAGCTGGGTGACGAACAGCGCGAGCGCGAACCAGCGCACCGGCCGGATCTGCCCCCAGGCGGCCGCCGGGCGTACCCGGGCCACCGCGTACAGAGCCAGGACGACGGCGGTCGCGCCGGCCAGCGCCGCCGGGGTCTGGAGCAGGACCAGCACCGTGCATCCGGCGGCCAGTCCGAGCAGCTTGAGACCGGTCATGCCATCAGGTCCCTGTAGTGGTCGAGCGCTGCCTCCGGCGCGCCGTCGGCGACGAGTTTGCCCTGGTCGAGCACAAGAACCCGGTCGAAGTCCGCCAGCAGCGCGAGGTCGTGGCTGACGACCACGAGCTGCTGGGGAAGCTCACGCAGGATGCGCGCCACCTGGCGGGAGTTGCGCAGGTCGAGCAGGGTGGTGGGCTCGTCCATGACGAGGATGTCGGGTTCGAGGACCAGCACGGAGCACAGGGCGAGCAGTTGCTTCTGGCCGCCGGAGAGCTGGTGCGCGGGGTGGTCGGCGTGGGCGGCCAGGCCGTAGCGCGACAGCACCTCCTCCACCAGCGCGGCCACCTCCGCCTTCGGCAGGCCCCTGCGGCGCAGGGAGAAGGCCACGTCCTCGGCGACCGTCGGCATCACGATCTGCGCGTCGGGGTCGGTGAACAGGAATCCGACCCGGCGCCTGATCTTGGCCGCCTCGCGGCGGGTGTCCATGCCCAGGACGCGGACGGTGCCGGTGGTGGGCAGGGCCAGGCCGTTCAGGAGGCGGGCGAAGGTGCTCTTGCCGGAGCCGTTGGCCCCGGCCACGCCGATCCGCCGCTCGGACAGGGTCAGCGTCAGGCCGTCCAGGACCTCGCGCTCCGCCAGCCGTACGCCGACGCCGCTCAGCTCGATCATCTACACCACCTCGAACAACGCCGCGACCCCGAGACCGCCGCCGACCGCGGCCGTCGCCAGCCCCAGCGTGCCACGCGGCGCGCCCGCGCCCACCAGCCGGTGGAACAGGCGGGTGACCACGACCGCGCCGCTGGCCCCCCACGGATGGCCGAGGGCGAGGGCTCCGCCGTCGGCGCAGACGCGCGTGCGGTCGGCGCCCAAGGGGTCGAGGCCGAGCGCGTCGGTCACCGCGAGCACCTGCGCGGCGAACGCCTCCACGATCTCCACCGCCGCCACCTGCCCGAGCTCGGCCCCGGCCCGCCGCAGCACCCGCCGTACGGCCGGCACCGGCCCCCAGCCGGGCAGCTCCGGGTCGCATCCCACGACGGAACCGGCCACCAGCCGCAGGCCCGGCAGCCCCAGCCGCTCGTCCACGACGGCCACCGCCGCCGCGCCGTCGCTGATCGGCGAGGAGTTGCCCGCGGTGACCGTGCCGCCGGGCACGAACGCCGCCGGCAGCCTGGCCAGCGACCGCTCCCGCAGGACGCGCGGCCGCTCGTCGGTCTCCCGCTCGCCGACCGCGACGATCTCCCCCGTGAAGTCACCGGCCAGCGCCTTGGCGTGGCTGTCGATCGCGTAGGCGTCCTGACGCTCGCGGCCGACGCCGCGGGCGCGCGCCAGCGCCTCGGCGGCGGGTCCCATGTCGGGGTCCGGATGCCCGTCCGGGGTGAACGGCGCCCGCTCGTACGGCTGCGCCGCCCCCCGTCGCGTGCGCAGCGGAGCGGTCGAGGCGCTCTCGGCCCCGCCGGCGATCACGAACTCCGCCTCACCGGCGCTCACCGCCTGCCCGGCCAGCAGGATCGCGGCCAGGCCGCTGCCGCACTGCCGGTCGACGGTCAGACCGGGCACCTCGTGCCCGAACCCGGCGGCCAGCGCCGAGACGCGGGCCAGGTTCCCGCCGGGGCCCATGCAGTTGCCGAGCACCACGTCGTCCACGTCCCGGTACCCGCCGGCCGCCTTGCGCACGTCGGCGAGCACCGCCGCGAGCACCGGGGCGGCGAGCCGGTCGGCGGTGAGGGTCTTGAAGGCGTGCCCTGCCGTACCGATCGGGGTACGCCGGGCGGCCACCACCACCGGCCTCACGCCAGCCTCCTGAAGCCGGTCAGCGTCTCGGCGATCAGCGCCCTGGCCGGTTTGCCGGTGGGGGTGCGCGGCAGGGTGTCGGCCGCGTACCAGCGTCTCGGCCGTTGCACCCGGTCCAGTCCCGCGCGGGCGGCGGCTTCCAGGTCGGCCCGCCGTACCGGGCCCTCGACCACCGCGCACACGAGCGCGCCCAGGTCGGGGTGCGGCGCGCCGACGACGACCGCGTCCGCCACGCCCGGCACCCGCCGCAGCACCGCCTCGACGTCCTCGGGCACGACGGTCGCGCCGCCGGTCTGGATCGCGCCGTCGCCCCTGCCGCGCACCCGCAGAACCCCGCCCGGCCGGTACGGCTCCGCCAGGTCGCCGACCGTGGCCCAGCCCGCGGCGTCCCGGCGCAGCGGGCCGGCGGCGCCCGCCAGGTAGCCGTCGGCCACCCAGGGCGAACGCACCCACACCTCGCCCGCCCTGACCTCGATCTCCACCTCGGGGAAGGCGCGCATGCCGGTGCCGTCGGCGTCGGCGGCGACGAAGGAGAGCTCGCTCGACCCGTAGTAGGACAGCACCCGGAGGCCGCCGGCCTGGGCGCGTTCGCGGGCGGCGGGGTCGAGCGCGGCGCCGCCGACGAGGGCCACGCGCAGGGAGTCGGGCTTGGGCAGAACCTCCTGGAGCTGGTGGGGTACCAGGTGGACCGCGGTGGCCGCGTCGAGGTGCTCCAGGGACCACCGGCCGGGGACGATCGCCGTCGCGCCGGCGCCCAGGGCGTGGGCGGCGGCGAAGGCGTACAGGGAGGTGACGAGCGGACCCGGGATCAGCACCACGTCTTCACCGCCGATGCCGGACAGGCGGCCGAGGTGCCGGAAGGAGTCGGTCCAGGAGGCCCGCGAACGGACCACCGCACGCGGCCGCCCGGTGCTGCCGGAGGTGAAACAGGCCCACCCGCCCTCGGCCGGAGGAGCGGGTGGGAGGTCCGCCAGCAGGCGGGCGGCGCGGTCGTCGCAGACCAGCGGCGTGATCCCCGCCAGGTCGGCGGCGAGCGCCTGGGTGAGGGCGGCCACCGGGTCCTTCACGCTGATCACGGCGGGACCGGCGGTGGCACGCACGTCGCGCGCCTTGATCCGCTCGGCCAGTTCCGCGTAGGTGACCTCCTCCTCCGGGCCGACGAGCGCGACCCTGTCGGGGTCGCGCGCGGCGTGCTCCAGGACGTGTGCCGCTACCGCCACGTGTGCCGCTCCTGCCAGATGGCCGGCACGGCGTCGGGGTAGGCCCGCTGGACGCCCCTCGCGACGAAGGCGGCGAGCACCGCCTTGATCAGGTCGCCGGGCAGGAACACCGTGCTGAGCAGCATCGTCTTGCCCAGGGGGATGCCGGTGACCAGCGCCTGCACGGGCACGCCGCACAGGTAGATCACCCCGATGCCGCCGGCGACGCAGGCCAGCAGCAGCCGGACGATGCCCGGCTTGCGCCCGCCGCGTTGCACGATCCAGCCGGTGAGGGCGGCGCCGGGGATCCAGCCGATCAGGTAGCCGGCCGAGGCGGCGGCGAACACCCCCAGCCCGCCCCGTCCGCCCGCCAGCAGCGGCAGGCCGACCGCGACGAGCACGAGCAGCACGGTCACCGCCAGCGCCGCCCGCCAGGTGCCCAGAATGGCACCGGCGAGCATGACGCCGAAGGTCTGCAGAGTGATCGGCACGGCGTTGCCGAAAACGTTGAGCGTGCCCGGTAGTCCGAGCACGGCGATGAGCGCGGCGAACACGCTCACCCTCGCCAGGTCTCCCGCGTTCTTCATGGCATCGATCCCACATCACATTCCGGCGATCCAGGTATGGAGGTATACGACAAGATCCACCCCGAGGAACCAGCGCGGTCGTCGTGGCGCGCCACCCAGACTCTAGGAGATGCCGGTCAATGCCCTTAACCCCTGACGACCCACTACTCCGTGGTCGTGTAGCGGTTGGTGGTGCCGTGCCATTCCAGGCCGCCGCCCAGCCAGGCGCCGAGCGCCCACAGGAAGTGGTGGAGCTCGGGCGAGGGTAGGGCACGCAGCTCGTGGCAGTCGGCCTCGAAGGCCGCGACGATGTCGTTGTGCAGGGCGACAGCGCGTTCCGCCGCCTCGCGCAGGGTGCAGCCGCGCTCGGCGGCCACCAGCAGCACGATGTTGCAGTCGGGCAGCTCGTCGGCGGCCTCGCGGATCGCCGAGTGCAGGTCGTTGACGATGACGGCCGCGGTGCCCGCCCGCATGACGGCGCGGTGCACCCGCTCCTCGTAGAAGAGGTTGCCCGGCACCTCGTAGCCGCCCACGATGTCGGACAGGGTCATCGAGGTGTAGAAGCTGTCGTGCTGGCGGGCGGCCAGGTAGCGCCAGGCCTCCACGGGTTCGCCGCTCTGCCGCCAGGCGCCGTAGGCGTTCCAGCTGACCCACATCTGGAAGGACGTCAGGTTGACGCGGGCGAGCTGCGACGGCGTCGAGTGCACGGCCACGTGGTCGCGGGCCGAGGTCAGGGAGACGAGCACCGGGTCGCTCCTGAGCTGCGCCTCCAGCTCGTCGCCGAACTCGTCGGCCGGCGGCGGCGCGTCCATGGCCGACATCGCCAGGGCCAGCCGGCTGGCCAGCAACGCGGGGTCGGCGCCGAGTTCGGTCTCGTCGGCGTAGTAGTCGTCGCAGGCCCACCAGGCGGCGTTCATCTGCCCGGCCAGCAGCAGCCGGTCGGGGTCGTCGACGTCGGGGTGGGCGAGGGTGACCAGGTGGCCGAAGCCGGCTTGCCGGAACGTCTCGATGCGCCCCTCGTGCAGGCCGATCTTCTCCGCCCACTCCACCAGCCGCTCGTTGACCACCTCGCCGAGCGCGTGGTCCACGCGCACGGCGAGCGGGCAGTACAGCGCGGGCATGCTCCCGTCGGCCCAGGGCCGTTGCGCGAACACCAGCGGCGGCTGTCTGACGGTGCGGGGACCTGGCACACACCCGGGGTCCTGCGGTACGGCGAGGCCGCCCGCCGGTTGGGCGAACAGGCGGGCGGCGGAGGTGCCGAGCCCGGTGGGTCCGGGCAGGAACGCGGAGGGGTTGGGCATGACGTTCCTTTCGCTGGGCTGAGGTCAGACGCGGTCGGCGGCGATCAGCAGGTACTGGAAGCTGCCGTCCTTGTAGGCCGTCAGGAACGCGTCCTCGATGCCGGTGACCACGGATGAGCGCGCGCGCAGCTCCCAGTAGGGGATGGTCGCCTCGGTCAGGTCGATCACGTCGATGGGCACGAGGTGGTTGTCGGCCATGGCCTTGAAGTAGGCGCTGCGCGGGTGGATGTCGCAGACGTAGTGGGCGTTGATCTCGCTGACGGCCTTGGAGGGCAGCCCGTACACGTCGTTGTAGCAGCCGGTGATGGTCACGTAGCGGCCGCCGGGCGCGAGCAGCTGGGAGTGGGCGGCGAACAGCTTGGAGAGGTTGACGTACATCGTGCTCTCGTTGTTCCAGATGGCCTTCAGGCTGCCGGGTTCGAGGCCGGTCTGCAGCATGTTGCGAAAGTGGAACTCCACCTTGTCCTGCACGCCGCGCAGGCGCGCCTGCTCGTTGGCGAAGTCGACCTGCTTCTGCGAGATCGAGACGCCGTCCACGCGGCAGCCGAAGCGTTCGTGCGCCATGAAGCTGCTGCCGCCGCGGCCCGATCCGGCGTCGAGCAGCCGGTCGGTGGGCTGGACCTGGCCGAGGTGGTCGAGCAGCAGTACGGCCTGTGCGGTCTCGAGCCGGTGCATCTCGGCGATCATCCGCTCGTCGCGGGTCTCCTCCGGCTCGTCCAGCACGGACCAGTCGACGGCGCCGATGCCGTAGTGGTGGTGGTAGGTGCCGGAGACCTCGCCGAGGCGGAGGTTGACGGCGTTCTTCTCGCGGTTCCAGTAGTCGGCCACGGAGTGCTGGTAGGGGCTGGTGATGACCACGGACATGAAGCCTGCCTTTCTGAGAAGGAGTGCGACGCGAAGTTATCTCCCGGCTACCGAAAGTGAAATGTGGCGTTCCGGTCTCCGGAACCGCCGTTTCTCCTGTGCGGGTGGAGGGAACGAGGTGCGGCTTGCCGGGGCCGTACCCGATCGTCTAGATTTCGTTGAGTAAACGTTTATTCAATGAAATGTGGAGATCATGGCGACGCGTAAGGAACAGGCGGAGTGGCGGCGTGAGCAGCTGCTCGACGCGGCGTTGCGGGTGTTCGCCGCCAAGGGCGTGGACGGGGCGTCGGTCAAGGACCTCGCCGAGGCGGCGGGCGTGACGCCGGGGCTGCTCTACCGGTACTTCGACAGCAAAGAGGCGCTGGTCGAGACCCTGCTGCGCGAGCGTGGGTTCATGACGCGCCTGCGCGAGCTCCTGACCGCCGGCCACTCCGGACGGCCGGCCAGGGAGGTCCTGACCGAGCTGCTCACCGCCTTCGACGGACTGCTGGCGGGCAACGCCGAGCTGGTGGCGGTCTTCTTCAGCGCCACCCGCGCCCGCGCGGCGCTGGCCGAGCTGACCGGCGAGGGGCAGCGGCTCATCGGCGCGTTCCTGGCGGACCGGGTCGCGGCGGGCGAGCTGCCGCCGCACGACACCGGGACCGCCGCCAAGACGCTGTTCGCGGCGGTGGCGGTCAGCCGGGCCACGGGCTCGCCGATCGACGTCCCCGCCCTGGTCGGCCTGCTCTACCCCACGGGAAGGTGACACGAGGTGCGTACCAGAGTGCTCGTCGCCGGCGGCGGACCCGCCGGCATGATGACCGGACTGCTGCTGGCCCGCCGGGGAGTCGAGGTGGTCGTGCTGGAGAAGCACGCCGACTTCCTGCGCGACTTCCGCGGCGACACCGTCCACCCGTCGACGCTGGAGATCATCGCCGAGCTCGGCTGGAGCGGCGAGTTCCTTAAGCTGCCGCACAACAAGATGAGCGAGGTCGCGGTACGCATGGGCGGCCAGAGCGTCACCTTCGCCGACTTCACCCGGCTGAAGGTGCGCCACCCGTACATCGCGTTCATGCCACAGTGGGACCTTCTCGACTTCCTGTACGGCAAGGCCGCCTCCTGTCCCGGCTTCCGGCTGATGCGTTCCACGGAGGCGACCGGTCTGATCGTCGAGGACGGCCGGGTCGCCGGTCTGCGGGCCACGGGTGCGGAGGGCCCGATCGAGATCAGGGCGGACCTGGTGGTCGCCGCCGACGGCCGGCACTCCGTGCTGCGCGCCCAGGCCGGGCTGCTGCCTCTGGCGGGCTCGCCGCCCATGGACGTGCTGTGGTTCCGCCTGCCTCGGCGGGAGGGTGAGCGGGTGCCGTTCTTCCAGGGCGGGAGGGGCTCGCTGGTCGCCATCGACCGGGGCGATTTCTGGCAGTTCGCCTACACGATCCCGACCGGCGCGTACGACCGGCTCCAGGCGAGCGGGCTGCCGGCCTTCCACGAGCGGATCGCGGCCTTCGTCCCCGGCCTGCGCGAGCGGGTCGGGGAGCTCGGCTGGAGCGAGGTGCACCACCTGGCCGTCCGGGTCGACCGGCTGCGCCGCTGGCACCGGCCCGGCCTGCTGTGCATCGGCGACGCGGCCCACGCCATGTCGCCGGCCGGCGGGGTGGGCATCAACCTGGCCGTGCAGGACGCGGTGGCCACGGCCAACCTGGTCGGCCCGGCGCTGCGCCGTTCCGGGCCGCCCCCCGAGCGGGTGCTGGCGGCGGTGCAGGCACGCAGACAGTTCCCGGCCAGGGTCACGCAGGCGTTCCAGACGACGATCCTGCGCGACCTGTATCCGAAGCGGCTGTCGGACGACACCACGGAGCACGTGCCCGCGGTCTTCTCGCTCTTCCGCGCCCTGCCGCCGTTGCGCCACCTGATGGGCCGCTTCGTCGGGCTGGGCGTACGGCCGGAGCACGTCCGCTCCTGAGCCCCTTCCCACGCGCACCGCTGGGGCGTTTCGCACGCGCCGTTGAGGCGTTTCACCGGCGGGTCGTCCGGGCTCACCATCCCGAGCGGGACCCCGGCGGCGTCGCGGGCCGGGGCGAGCCGGATCCGGGCGGCGCGCAGCCGGGCGAGGTGGTGGAGAAACCCGCATATCGCCTGATTTCCGGACACTGCCAGATCTCCCCTGGGATGATCTTTATGGCAGTCTTCCTACCCCCTGGAGCGGTACAGGTGACAAGGCGAGCGCAGGTGCGCGCCTTTCTCGAACGACAGGTCGTCCAAAGGGCGATCATCCTGGTCATCATCGTCAACGCGGTCACCATCGGCTGCGAGACCAGCACCTACCTGATGCGCCACGTCGGCGGCGTCCTGGTCACGATCGACCACATAGCACTGGCGATCTTCACGGTCGAGATCGCCGCCCGCCTCTACGCGAACGGGCGATCGTTCTTCAAGGACCCGTGGAACTGGTTCGACGCGGTGATCGTGATCGTCTCCCTGATCCCGGCCAGCGGGCCGACCTCGATCCTGCGGGCGCTGCGGATCCTGCGGGCGCTGCGGCTGATCTCGGCGGTGCCGAGCATGCGCCGCGTGGTGCACGCGCTGCTCGCCGCCGTGCCCGGGATGGCCTCCATCATGGGCCTGCTCGTCCTGCTGATCTACATCGCCGCGGTCGTCTCCACGAAGTTGTTCGGCGAGATCATGCCGGAGCGCTTCGACGAGCTGCCGCGCTCGTTGTTCACGTTGTTCCAGATCATGACCGGGGACGACTGGGGCAACGTGGCCCAGGAGGTCATGGATCACAAGCCGTGGGCGTGGCTCTTCTTCATCGCGTACATCCTCATGTCCACATTTGTCGCCCTAAATCTCTTCATAGCGGTAGTGGTGAACGCCATGAACGACGCCGAGGCCTCCCCCGCCGAAGCCGAGACCCAGAAGGAGCTGAAGGCAGTGCGAGAAGAGCTCGCCGCCCTGACCGCCAAACTGGACGTCCTGGTCACCCGCGAGCTCACGACGACAGGAGCGTCAGCCCGAACGTCTGAAGGATCGGGATGATCGGCTGGTAGAACGAGCGCCCGCCGGTCGCGCAGTTGCCCGTGGAGCCGACCAGGATGCCCTGGATGTGCCCGTTCCACAGCAGCGGCCCGCCGCGGTCGCCCGGCTCCGCGCAGATGTTGGTCTCGATCAGCCCGTGAACGGTCCCCTGCGGGTAGGTGATGGACGCGTTGCGGCGCAGGATGATGCCGCACTGCCACCCGGTGGTGGCGCCCGACCGGCAGACCGCGGCCCCGACCGGCGCCTGCTGCGCGCCGGCGACCCGGATCTCGCCACCCCGGCCGTCGCTGACCACGCCGCGTGGCGTCCAGTTCGCGTTCACCCGGACCCAGCCCATGTTCTTGCCGGGGAAGGCCACCGCCTGGACGGTGCCCTGGGCCACCCGGTTGAGCCCGGTCACGGCGGTACCCGCGGGCGCGCAGTCGCCGGTGGTCACATAGCCGCCCTGGACGGACGCGCCGATCGTGCAGCGCGTCGGCCCGGCGTAGAACGCGTCGCCACCTCGGACGCTGTAGGCCGCCGGCGCGCTGATGAGCCCCAAGCCCAGCAGAAGGCTCACGGTGATGCTCCGTAATGCCATGCCTTCGACGGTACGGCGGCCGCCCGCCCTCAACAATGCGCAACCAGCTATAACGCCCGCGTTATGCCTCAAGGGCGCGGGCCGCCTGGATCCAGGAGGCGAACAGCGCGTCGTCGACCTCCTCGACGCTCTGGAGCTTGACCACCGCCATCTGCCGGTTGGCGGCCGTCAGCCGGCTCGACGGGTCCTCGATCTCCTGGCCGCGCCACAGGCCGAAGGTGACGTAGTTCTTGTAGGCCTTGAAGAACGCGACCGGCGTCTTGCCGGGCGCGCCCCCGAGGCTCCAGACCGGGTGCCCGTGCCATACCGCGCCGGGCTGGGGCATCGCCGCGTCGATCAGGGCCTGGAGCTTCTCCGCGATCTCACGCAGCGGCTGGTCGAGCTTGGCGGTGTAGTCGTTGACGGTCATCTCGGTGTTCCCTTCAGGTTGCTGACATCTACGCGTCGATCGAACGATGTGACAGGGAACGCGGACGCCCGGTTCGTCAGGGCGGACAATGGGCGGGTGACCGAGGTGAACTTAGTCCCCGCGCCCGTGCGGGTCGACTGGCAGGGCGAGACCGGGCCGCTGGGCGGGGACGTGCGGACGCGGGTGGATCCGGGGCTCGGGGCGGAGGCTTACCGGCTGAGCACGTCCGCGCTCGGGGCGGAGATCGTGGGGGGCGATCCGGCCGGGGTGTTCTGGGGGCGGCAGACGTTGCGGCAGCTTCGGGGGCCGGACGCGTTCCGGCGCGCGGCGATCGAGGCGGGGCCAGCCGACGTTCCGTATCTGGTCGTCGAGGATGCGCCGCGGTTCGCCTGGCGGGGGTTCATGCTGGATGTCGCCCGGCATTTCCTGCCCAAGGATGACGTGCTGAGGTATGTCGATCTGCTGGCCGTACACAAGCTCAATGTCCTTCATCTGCACCTCACCGATGATCAGGGGTGGCGGGTCCAGATCCGGCGCTATCCGCGGCTCACCGAGGTCGGGGCGTGGCGGCGGCGGACGCGGATCGGGTGGGGCGAGCCGGTCACCTGGGACGAACGCCCGCACGGCGGCTTCTACACCCAGGACGATCTGCGGGAGATCGTGGCGTACGCCGCCGAACGCCACGTCACCGTCGTCCCCGAGATCGACCTGCCCGGCCATTCGCAGGCGGCGATCGCCTCCTATCCCGAGCTGGGCAACACCGACGTGATCGACACCTCCGCCCTGGAGGTGCTCGGCGACTGGCTGATCAACCCCAACGTGCTGGCCCCCACCGAGGGCGTCCTGCGCTTCTACGAGAACGTTCTGGACGAGGTGCTGGAGATCTTCCCGAGCCGGTTCGTGCACCTCGGCGGCGACGAGTGCCTCAAGGACCAGTGGCGGGCGTCGGCCACGGCCCAGGCGCGCGTCAGGGAGCTCGGGCTGGCCGGGGAGGACGAGCTCCAGTCCTGGATCGTGCGGCACTTCGACCGGTTCCTCGCCGCGCGCGGGCGCCGTCTCATCGGGTGGGACGAGATCGCGCAGGGCGGCCTGGCCTCGGGCGCGGCCGTCATGTGCTGGCGCTGGTACGCCGGCGGCATCGCCGCCGCCGAGGCCGGGCACGACGTGGTGATGTGCCCGCAGCAGGAGGTGTACCTGGACCACGTGCAGGCGGCGGGCGAGGACGAGCCGGTGCCGTTCGGATGGGTGCACACGCTGGAGGACGTCTACCGCTTCGAGCCCGTGCCACCCCGCCTGGCCGGTACGCCGCACGCGGCCCGGGTGATCGGCGCCCAGGCCAACCTCTGGACCGAGGTCGCCGAGAACCGGGGGCGCGTGGACTATCAGGCCTTCCCCAGGCTCGCGGCGCTGGCCGAGGTGGCGTGGTCGCGGCTGCCGGGGCCGGACGAGCGCGACTTCGCCGGCTTCGAGCACCGGATGCACGCCGCCCACTACGCCCGCCTGGACGCGCTGGGCGTCGCCTACCGCCCGCCCACCGGCCCGCTCCCCTGGCAGCGACGCCCCGGAATCCCCGGCCGCATGCACAACAAACCCCGAAAGACCTGGCACATGGCCAAATAGCCCCCCACCCGAGAACTCCTCTCCCCGGCCGAGCACCCCGCCCCCGCACTCCCACACCCGGCCGGCACCCGACCCCACGCTCCTACACCCCGAGCTGCGGCCGGACCGCAACGCCGACCGGCCGGGCAGACCACGACCGGCTTCTCCGCCACCGGCTCCGGCAAAGGCCGCCATACCGGTGGCGGACCAGCCGCCGCCGGGCGTCAGCCGGGTTGGTGCGGGCCGGGTGGTGCGGCGCGTAGGGGCGGCGGTTTCCCGGCGCCCGGCAGAAGACCGCTTCCGGCGCGCCCCCTCGCCGGGCGCGGCGTCGGCTTGGGTGGTGAGGTGTGGGGCGGTGGCGGTTCGCCGGGGGTACCGCTGGTGGTTTCAGTGGGCTGGGGCGGGGTCGTCGAGGTGGTGGAGGAGGCGGGCGAGGACGCGGACGCACGCTTCGACGTCGGAGTCGGTGAGGTCGCGGCCGACCTCGCGCAGGACGGCGCGCTCGCGGCCGACCAGGGCGTCGACGGCGGCGGCGCCCCGGCCGGTGAGCCGGATGAGCGAGGACTTCTTGTGCGCCGGATTGGGCACGGACTCCACCAGGCCGAGGGCGGCGCCGTCGTTGATGGTGCGCTGCACGAACTGGCGGCTGAGCGCCAGCGTCCGGCCGAGCTGCGGGACGGTCGTCGGCCCGTTCTGCCTGAGCATGCTGAGCACGGCCCGCAGCCCCACCGTCAGCCCTTCGACGGGCGCGTCCTGCTCCACCTGACGCCAGGCCCGACGGTACAGCGGGCCGACGAGGTCGAACACCGCGACGAGCCGTTCGGCCCTCTCTGTCTCACTCACTCCACCATAATGACACCCGAGTTGTCATTCTCACGCAGAAATGACACCTTAGGTGTCATGAACGACATTTTCTGGACCGACCAGGGCCAGGGCCGCCCGCTCGTCCTGTTGCACGGCGGCTTCCTCGACCACCACATGTGGGACGACCAGATTCCGGTCTTCGCCGCAGGTCACCGCGTCATCGCGCCCGACGCCCGGGGGCACGGGCGCTCGGGCAACGCGGCGCGGCCGTACCGGCAGACCGACGATCTCGCGGCGCTGCTGCGGCATCTCGGCGCCTGGCCCGCCGTGCTGGCCGGCGTCTCCATGGGCGCGGGCATCGCGGTCGACACCGCGATCGAGCATCCCGATCTGGTCAGCGCGGTGGTGGTCAGCGGGGCCGGGACGAGCGAGCCGTACTACTCCGATCCCTGGACCGTCCGGGAGTGGACGGCGTGGCAGGCCGCGATGGGCGCGGGGGATCTCTGCGGTTCCGTCGAGGGGTTCATGACGTTGTCCGCCGGTCCGCACCTCGGGCCCGAGGGCCTCGACCCGGACGTCGCCCGGCGGCTGCGCGCCATGGCCACGGGCACCATGTCCAAGCACGCCGCGGGCGAGCCCAACCTGCTCGTGCCCGTGCGCGACACCTGGGAGCGTGCGGCCAAGATCGAGGTTCCGGTGCTCGCGATCAGCGGGGCCCTCGACTCGCCCGACCTCGTGGGGATGGCGGAACGGCTCGCCGCGAGCGTCCCGCACGGCCGCGCGGTCACGATCGGCGACGCCGCGCACCACCCCAACATGGAACGGCCGGTGGCCTACAACCGGATCCTCGCCGACTTCCTCCGCGAACACACCTGACGGACCTCACCTCTACGAGGAGGACAGCAGCAGCCTGGCCTGGGTCCAGACACCGTCCAGGAGCGACGGGTCGTTGCCGAGCTTGGCGAACAACACCATGCCCTCCAGCTGGGCGACCATCGCGCGGGCGGTCTCCGGCGTGCCCGACGGCCCGAGGGCGGTTCTGACCAGCTCCACCTGCTCGTCGAAGATCTGCCGCAGCCGAGCCCTGACCGTCTCGTCCTGGTTGCTGAGCTCCAGGGCGAGGTTGGCGAGCAGGCAGCCGTTGACCACGCCGGTGCTCTGCTTGGTCTGGCGCTGGGCGTCGGCCTGGGAGCGGAAGAGGCGTTCGAGCCGGTCCTCGGCCGGGGCCGCCGCGGTCAGGATGGCCTGCCAGGAGGCGCGCTGACCGGCCCAGTGGGCGTCGATGACCTCCAGCGTGAGCGCCTGCTTGGAGTCGAAGAAGTGGTAGAAGCTTCCCTTCCGCACGTCGGCCTCCGCGCAGATCTCGGCCACGCCGATGCTGGAGTAGCCCCGGCTGTGGATCAGCCGGCAGGCCGCGCCGAGGAGGCGTTCGCGAGCGTCACTCTGTCGTCCCATGAGAGCAGTCTACTTGAAAAATAGTTGACCGGTCGTCTAGTGTCCGTCTCATGACGACAACAGTGGCGATCGCCTACCACAGCGGCTACGGCCACACCGCCCGCCAGGCCCGCGCCGTGGCCGCAGGAGTGGACTCCGTTGACGGCGCCCGCGCCGACCTGCGCGACGTGAGCGTCCTGGACGAGGCGCTCTGGCAGGCCCTGGCCGACGCGGACGCGATCATCTTCGGCACCCCCACGTACATGGGCAGCCAGTCGGCGGCCTTCCAGTCCTTCGCCGAGGCCAGCGTGAAGGTCTGGAGCGAGATGGGCTGGCGGGACAAGATCGGCGCGGGCTTCACCAACTCCGCCGGCGTCAACGGCGACAAGCTCAACACCCTGACCTCCCTCGCCCTGTTCGGCGCCCAGCACGGCATGCACTGGGTGACGCTCGGGCTGCCGCCCGGCTGGCTGTACACCTCCGGCGGCTCCCCGCAGGACCTCAACCGGCTCGGCGGCTTCCTCGGCGCGATGGCGCAGTCGCCCTCCGACCTGGGCCCCGACGCGGCGCCGATGGAGTCCGACCTGCGCACCGCCGAACACCTCGGGCGGCGCGTGGCCACGACCGCCGCGCAGTTCGCCCGCGGGCGGCACGAACGGGCGGTGGCCTGACCATGGGCAGGCTCCAGGAGTTGCTGGGCATCGAGCATCCGGTCGTGCAGGGGCCGTTCGGCGGCGGGCTGTCGTCGGTCGCCCTGGCGGCCGCGGTGTCGGAAGGCGGCGGGCTCGGCTCCTACGGCGGGCACATCCTCGGCGCCGACGAGCTCGTGTCGCTGGTCGGCGAGTTGAAGGCGGCCACCGGGCGGCCGTTCGCGGTCAACCTGTGGGTGCCGCTGGCGGAGGAGGAGGGGCTGCGGGCCGTACCGGCGGACGTGGAGCGGCTGCGGCCGTACTACGAGGAACTGGGGGTCGAGCCGCCCGCGCGGGCGGCTCACCCCGGCTTCGCCGAGCAGGCGGAGGCGCTGCTCGCGGCGGCGCCGCCGGTGATCAGCTTCGTGATGGGCGTGCCGCCCGCATGGGTTCTGGAGGGGGCCAGGCGGGCGGGCGTCGTCACGATCGGCACCGCGACCACGGTCGAGGAGGCGGTGGCCCTGCGCGAGGCGGGGCTGGACGCCGTCGTCGCCTCGGGCAGCGACGCCGGCGGCCACCGGGGCGCGTTCCTGCGGCCGGTGCGCGAGTCGCTGGTGGGCACGTTCTCGCTGGTGCCGCAGGTGGCCGACGCCGTGGACATCCCGGTGATCGCCGCCGGAGGCGTCGCCGACCGCCGCGGGGTGCGCGCCGCGCTGGCGCTCGGGGCCGACGGTGTGCAGGTCGGCACCGCGTTCCTGGCCACCGAGGAGTCGGGCGCGAGCCGTACGCACAAGGACGCGCTGCTCGGGCCGGACGCGCGGGTGACCGTCCTGACGCGCCTGTTCTCCGGGCGTACGGCCCGCGCCATCCCCAACCGTTTCCTACGCGAGATGGAGCCCCACGAACAGGACGTCCCGCCCTACCCGGTGCAGAACGCCCTGATGCTCCCGATCCGCCGTGAAGCAGCGGCCAGGGGCCTGCCCGGCCTGGTCAACCTGTGGGCGGGCCAGGCGGCCCCGCTGGCCCGCGCGGCCAGGGCGGCCGACGTCCTGGCCGCCCTCACCACAGACTGAGCCGGCATCACAGACGGACCCGGCATCACAGACCGACCCGACGTCACAGACCGACCCGACGTCACAGACCGACCCGACGTCACGGACCGAGCCGGCGTCACGGACCGAGCCGGGATCAGCCGCGCGTCAGCAAGCTCGTCGGGGTCCGCCGGGTGACCTGCTCCACCTCCTGCGCGTTCAACCCCTCCGCCAGATGGGAGACCGCGCCGGTGAACAGCTCCCCCTTCAGGAACGGGAAGTCCGTCCCCAGGACCAGGCGGTCGGCGCCGAACGTCTGCGCGGCCGCGCGCAGGGCCGGCACGTGGCCGTGGGAGACGGTGTCGTAGAACATCCGGCGGGCCGTGACGCTGGGCGGCTCCGGCAGCCCGGACATCTGGTGGTCGGCCCGCTCGGCCAGCATCGCTAGCGCCCCGCCGAGGTGCGGGACGACGATGCGCATCCCCGGGTGGCGGAGCGGGACGCCGTCGACGATGAGCCGCATGGCCGCCACCGTGTCCTCGACCGGCGCGCCGACCGCCCACCGCAGCCTGGGGTCGGCCGCGAACTCCCCCGCCGGGTGCACGAACAGGACGGCGCCACGCCGGTCGAGCTCGGCGTACACGGGAAGGAGCGAGGTGTGCCCGAGCGCGGCGGAGTTGATCGCGACGCCCACCGCGCCCAGGTCGTCCATGGCCCGCTCCAGCTCGGCGGCGGCCAGGCCGGCGTGCGGGAGCGGGAGGGCGGCCAGCATCGCGAAGCGGTCAGGCCACCGCCGCACGGTCTCGGCGTACAGGTCGTTGACGTGGCGGGCGGCGGTCAGCGCGTGGGCCGGATCGGCGAAGTCGGCCGCCTGCGGCGTCGCCGACAGCACCTGCAGGTCGATGCCGGCCGCGTCCATGAGCGACAGGCGCGCGGCCATCTCGGCCCGGGACGTGCCGGCTCCCATGCCGCGCTGGACCGCCGTGGCCGCGCGGCCGCAGGAGTCGAGCAGGTCGAGGTAGTCGTCGGTCCAGAGGTGGGCGTGGAAGTCGACGCGCATCAGTCGTGGCTGGGGAACTCGGCGAGCACGTGCGCGCGGGCGGCGTCGACGAGCACGCCGGGCCGCTCCGGGTCGAGCCCGACGTGCCGCCCGGCCCTCTTGCGCACCTCGCCCGCCACCAGGACGGTGTCCACGTCCCGTCCGTTGCACTGCATGAGCACGTGGGCGGCCGGGTCGGCCAGCGAGCCCGCCTTCACCAGGATGACGTCGGCCTCCTTGCCCGGGGTGAGGCTGCCGATCCGGGCGGACAGGCCGAGGGCCCGCGCGCCGTTCACGGTGGCCATGCGCAGCACCTCGCGCGCCGTCAGCGTCGGGACGCCGGGACGGCGGCGGCCGTCACGGCCCTGCGAGCGCTCCTCCTCGCTGTCGAGGTAGCAGGTGAGCTGGTAGCCGAGGCGCATCTGGCCGAGCAGGTCGGCGTCGGTATAGGTGACGATGTCGCAGCCCCAGCCGACCCGCAGCCCGAGCTTCACGGCCCTGCGCACGATCGAGAAGGAGGAGCCGAGGCCGATCTCGACCGCCGGGGTGGAGGACAGGGTGGCGTCGGCGTCGGCCAGCATCCTGATCTCCTCGTCGGTGACCACGTTGCCGTGCACCGGCACGAGGTCGGGGCCGAGCAGCCCCGCCTCGTGCATCGCGGTGATCTGCCCCGCGTAGTTGGAGTGGATCGTCATCCGCAGCCCCCGCTCGCGGGCGAAGGCCACCTCCTTGGCGCTGGTCGCGAGGTCGACGGTCTCCAGGTCGCTGAGCGCCAGCATGAGCGAGACCCGGTCGTGCCCCAGCCCTTCCTGCACCCGTACGGCGTCCGCGAGCCGCTGGTCGTGGGAGGTGAAGTGGCCTGGGGGCTTGTCGCGCAGGCTGTAGCCGTGCACGCCGCGGATGCCGGAGTCGATCAGCCCGGCCACGGCCATGTCGGAGTGCCGCGGCGTCGCGATGCAGTGGCAGAAGTCGAGCGCGGTGGTGACCCCGTTGCCGAGCAGTTCCCTGCCTCCGGCGAAGCCGCCCGCGTAGACGTCCTCCGGGCGGAACCTGGAGCGGTAGGGCAGCACCGACGTGAAGTACTCGCCGTGCCACAGCTCCGAGGCCAGCCCGCGCAGCACCGTCTGCCACAGGTGGATGTGGGTGTCCACGAAGCCGGGCAGCACGATCATCCCGGTCGCGTCGATCACCTCCTCCGCCTGCACGCCGGGGTCGGCCGGCCCCGCGGAGACGATGGCCGAGCCGTCGATGAGCAGGTCGCCGCCGGGCACGTCGCCGATGGCGTCGTCCATGGTCAGCAGGTGTCCGCCTCTGATCAGGATCGTCATGCTTCCTCTTCCGTGAGTTCGCGCGGCGTGCGCCTGCGGGCGCGCCGCTCCCGCTGGACGACGGGGTCGGGCACCGGCGCCGAGTCCAGCAACATGCGGGTGTACGGGTGGCGGGGCCGCCGGTAGACCTCTTCCGCGCCGCCCTGCTCGACCAGGCTGCCGAGGTGCATCACGCCGACCTGGTGGCTGATCCGCCGGACCACCGCCAGGTCGTGGGAGATGAACAGCAGGCTCAGCGAGAGTTCGCGCTGCAGCTTGAGCAGCAGTTCGATGATCTGGCTCTGGGTGGAGACGTCGAGGGCGCTGACGGCCTCGTCGCAGATGACCAGGCGGGGCCGTACGGCCAGCGCCCGCGCGATCGCCACCCGCTGGCGCTGGCCGCCGGACAGCTCGGCCGGGTAGCGTCCGCCGAGCTCGCGGGCCAGCCCGACCTGGTCGAGGAGCTCGTCCACGCCGCCGGTGCCGCCGTCGTTGCCCGCGCGCAGGGCCAGTGTCAGCGTCTTGGCCACCAGGTGCCGGGAGTTCAGGGAGGCCAGCGGGTCCTGGAAGACGACCTGGACGGCCTGCCGGTACCAGCGGGGCGTACGCGCGCCGAACGCGCCCAGGTCGTGGCCGTCGAACTCGATCGTCCCGGCGGCCGGGCGCACCAGCCTGAGCACCGCCCTGCCCGTGGTGCTCTTGCCGCTGCCCGACTCGCCGACCAGGCCGAACGTCTCCCCCGCCGCGACGGAGAAGCTGACGTCCTTCACCGCGTCGAAGCGGCGGGCCGTCCACAGGGTGCGGCCCGTCTCGTAGCTCACCCGCAGGTTCTCCACGCGCAGGAGCGGCCGGTCAGGCATGGGCACCTCCGGAGGCGGCCAGCAGGGCGGCGGTGTAGGGGTGTTCCGGCGCGGTGAACAGTCCGCCGACCGGCGCCTGCTCCACGATCCCGCCCGCGCGCATGACCGCGACCCGGTCGCACACGTCGGCCACCACGCCCAGGTCGTGGGTGATGAGCAGGATCGTCATGCCGAACCGTTCGCGCAGGTCGAGCAGCAGGTCGAGCACCTGGCACTGCACGGTCACGTCGAGCGCCGTGGTGGGCTCGTCGGCGATGAGGAGCCGGGGGCCCGCGGCCAGCGCCCTGGCGATGACCACGCGCTGGGCCATGCCGCCGGAGAACTGGTGGGGATGGTCGCCGAGCCTGCGCCGGGCGTCCGGCACGCCGACCAGGGTCAGCAGCTCGGCGGCCCGGTCCAGGGCGGCCCTGCGGGACAGGCCCTCGTGGGTGCGCAGCGGCTCGATGAGCTGCCTGCCGATGGTGTGCACCGGTGACAGCGCGGACTGCGGGTCCTGGAAGATCATGCCGATCTCCGGGCCGCGCAGGGTGGCGAGCTCGTCGTCGGGCAGGCCGAGGAGCTCGCGTCCGGCCAGCCGTACGCTGCCTTCGGTCACCGCGCCCGGCGGCGGCAGGAGCCCGGCCAGCGCGAGCGCGGTCATCGTCTTGCCCGAGCCCGACTCGCCGACGAGACCGAAGACCTCACCTTCGGCGATGTCGAAGCTCACGTCCTCGACCACGGTGACCGGTCCGGGAAAGGCGACGCTCAGCGAGCGCACCGACAGCAGCGCCCGCGTGGGTACGGCGGGCACGAGCCGGACCGGCGGCGGCTTCCAGGAGGGCGCAGGTGCCCGCGCCCCGCTCATGGCCTCGCGCAGTCCGTCGCCGATCAGGTTGAACGCCAGCACCGTGAGCATGATGGCGAGGCCGGGGAAGACCGGCAGCCACGGCTGGTCGCCCACGTAGGCCCGCGAGCGGTCCAGCATCTGCCCCCACGAGGCGTCGCCCACGTCCACGCCGAGCCCGAGGAAGCTGAGCATGGCCTCGAAGAGCTGCGCGAAGCCGAGGTAGATGGAGGACTGCACGATCAGCGGCCCCGCCACGTTGGGCAGGATCTGGCCGAACATGATGCGCGGGGCGGACAGCCCGAGCACGCGGGCCGCGTCCACGTACGGCAGTTCGCGCTCGGCCAGGACCATGCCGCGGGTCAGCCGGAGCAGCTGGATGGCGAAGATGACGCTGACGCCCAGCATCGCGTTGGTCAGGCCGCGCCCGAGCAGCGCGATGACGCCGAACGCCAGCAGCAGCGCCGGGATGGAGCTGACCGCGTCCACCACCCGCATGGCCACCCGGTCCCACCAGCCGCCGAAGTAGCCGATGACCAGCCCGGCGGGCACGCCGAGCAGGAGGGCCAGGCCCACCGCCTGCACCGAGGCGCGCAGCGCGATCCTGGTGCCGTAGATGAGCCGGGAGAGCTGATCGCGGCCCAGCTCGTCGGTGCCCAGCCAGTGCGCGGCGCTCGGCCCTTCCAGCCTGCCCGTGACGTTCACGGCCGACGGGTCGTACGGCGCCAGCCACGGCGCGGCCACCGCGGCCAGGACCAGGAGCAGCAGAAACGCCAGGCAGACGACCGTGGCGGGCTGCCGGAGCAGCCGGGAGACGGCGCTCACTGCGGCCTCGCCTTCGGGTCGAGCAGCCCGTAGCCGATGTCGACGGCCAGGTTGATCAGCACCACGAGGCAGGCGACCAGCACGATCCCGCCCTGCAGGACGGGCACGTCGTTGCGCACCACCGCGTCGAGGATCAGCGTGCCCGTGCCGGGGATGGCGAAGACGCGCTCGACCACGAAGCTGACCGCGAGCAGCACGACGACCTCGTGGCCGGCCGCGGTCAGGATCGGCACCATGGAGTTGCGCAGCGCGTAGCGGTAGACGATCCTGCGGCGCGGCGTGCCGACCGCGCGCAGCGCCCGCACGTACGGCGCGCGCAGCGTCTCGGCCATGGCGCCCCTGGTCTGCCGGGCGATCACCGCGGCCGAGTGCAGCCCCAGCGCCACACACGGCAGCACCAGCCCGTACGCCCACATGCCGGGCCCGTCGGCGAACCGGGTGAATCCGAGCACCGGGAACCAGCGCAGCTCCACCGCGAAGAAGAGCATGAGCAACAGGGCCAGCCAGAACCCGGGCATGGCCAGCCCGGCGGAGGTGACCGCGGTGATCAGCCGGTCGATCGCCGAGCCCGCGCGCAGCGCGCCCCAGACGCCCGCGGGCACGCCGACGGCGATCGCCAGCAGGGTGCCGCCGGCCACCATCGCCAGCGTGACCGGCAGCCGCTCGGCGAGGCTGGACACGATCGGCTGCTGGGTGAAGAACGAGGTCCCGAGATCGCCCCTGAACACCTGGCCCAGCCACGACCCGAACTGCACCACCAGCGGCCGGTCGTAGCCCAGCTGATGGCGCAGCAGCGCCCGCTGCGCCTCGCTCGCCCCTTCGCCCAGCATCTGCCGGGTCGGGTCCACCCCGACCCGGGTCAGCAGGAACACCACGACCGACACCAGCAGCAGCATCGGCGGCAGGGCGACCAGCCGGGAGAGGATGAGCTTACGCATGGATGCGGGCTTCCTTGTAGCGGAAGACCGACGGCTCGAACCGGGTCGGCACGATGTTGTCCACCTTGCGCGGGTCCCAGATGAAGGTGATCGGGCGGCTGAAGAAGCCGCAGTCGAGTGCCTGGTCGTGGATGATCTGGGTCATCCGCCGGTACAGGTCCTCCCGCTCGGCGTCCGTGCCGCCGGCCAGCGCCCGCTCGGCCAGTTTCTCCAGCTCCGGGGAGCCGGTCTTGTAGGGGTTGCCGCCGCCGTCCGGGGCGAACCTGTAGGCGTAGTAGTCGAGCGGGCCGGTGCTCTCGCTGTTGCTGGTGTTGTACGCCGCGGGGTACCGGTCGAAGGTGGAGAAGTACTGCGGGATCGACATCTTCTCCACCTTGACCGTGATCCCGGACTCGGCCAGCTGGCTGCGGACCAGCTCGCCCAGCAGCTCGGTGCCGGGGAAGACGGGGAAGGTGAAGCTGACGTCCTTCTCGCCGCTCTCCGCCAGCAGGGCGCGGGCCTTGGTCACGTCACGGGTGTAGCCGAGCACCTGCGGGTTGTAGCCGGGCTGGCCTTCGCTGAAGCGCTGCGGGTAGCTCTCGCCCAGGCCCTCGAACTGACCGTCGAGCAGGGCCTTGGTGTCCAGGGAGTGGCAGACGGCCTGCCGTACGCGGGGGTCGGCGAAGGTGTCCTTGCGGTCGAAGAACAGGAAGTGGTAGCGCAGGCCGGGGTACCACAGCGACTTCAGGCCCTGGGTCTCGGCGCGCTTCTTGTACTGCGCGGCCACCGAGACGACGTCCACCTGGCCGGTGACGAGCGCGTTGTAGCCGCTGTCGTCGTCGGCGATCGTGTGGATCTCCAGGCGGCGCGGGCCGACCTTGTCCGGCTCGTAGTACTTGTCGAAGAAGTCGAGCACGACCTTGGAGTCGCGGATCGACTGGGCGGCGTTGTACTTCCACGGGCCGGTTCCGGCGGGCTGGGTCTTGAACGTGCCGTCCTTGATGGTCTTGGGGCTCAGCATGTAGCCGCCCGTCCTGGCCAGCTGCGCGGGCAGCGCCGGGGCGGGGCGCTTCAGCTTGAGCACCACGTGCGAGGCGTCGGGGGTGAGGATCTCCTCGACCGGCTTCATGATCGTCGCGAACTCGGTCATGCTGTCGCGGATCCGCTCCAGGTTGACCTTGACGGCCTGCGCGTCGAACGGCGTGCCGTCATGGAAGACGACACCGGTCCTGAGCGTGAACTCCACCTGCTCGCCCGTCGCCTTCCACGAGGTCGCGAGCCTGGGCAGCAGTTCGATGCCGTCCGGCGCCTGTTCGACGAGCTGCTCGAAGACGGCGGAGACGTAGGTGTTGTTCGGCTTGTTGAACGGCTCCCAGTCGTCGAGCGTGAAGCCCACGCCGAACCTGAGCGTTCCTCCGGCCGCCGCGGCGGGCGCGGCGGCCGGGCCGGTGTTCTGGGCCGAGCACGCGGTGATCGCCGCGGCCACGAGTGCCGCCGCGACGAGCTTGCGGTAGGACATGACGGCTCTCCTTCTCTAACGGAACGCGGGACCGGCCCAGACGGCGACGCCGCCGACCACGGTCAGCTCGGCGCCGATTCCGGGGATCTCGTCCTCTGGCACGGTGAAGTAGTCCTTGTCGAGCACCACCAGGTCACCGCGCAGGCCCGGCTCCAGCCGTCCGCGCTGGTGCTCCTCGAAGCTGAACCAGGCGCTGCCGCCGGTGCAGATGCGCAGCGCCTCGGCACGGGTGAGCAGGTTGTCCGCCGCCCTGATCCGCTTTCCGCCGATCTCGCGGCCGGAGACGTACCAGTGCATGGCGGTGAAGGGCCGGTAGGAGGCCACCCGCATCGCGTCGGTGCCCCCGCCGACCGGCACGCCCGCGTCGAGCAGGGCCCGCAGCGGCGGCGCCTGGAGCACCGCCTCCTCGCCCCACGCCTCGATCAGCTCGGCCCCCTCGAACCTGAGCATGGCCGGCACGAGCACGCCGGCGCCGAGCCTGGCCACCCGCTCGACCGTGGCCCGGCTCATGCCTTCGCCGTGCACGATCGCCCAGCGCAGCGGCGCGAGCGGGATCTCGGCGTCCAGCCGCTCCCACAGGCCCACGATCGCCTCGATGGTGTCGGCCCTGATGGCGTGGATCTGCACCGGCCAGCGGCGGCGGGCGCAGTCGGCGAAGGTCGCGTACAGGGCTTCGAGCGAGCCTTCCGACAGGTCGGGGCTGCGGGAGAAGCCGTCGTGCACGTTGTAGTGGACGATCTCGCCCATGCCGAGGACCCTGAGCATGTCGTCGCCGAAGCCCGGCGCGAGATAGCGCAGGTAGCCGGGTAGTTCCTCCGGCTCGGCGTGCGGGCGCGAGGCGTGCACGGTCGTGCGCACCCGGACGGTGAGCAGCCCGCGCCGCCAGGTCTCGTAGAGGGCGGCGTACACGTCGGGGCCGGTGTTGGCGCCGCCGCCGTCGATGAGCCCGGTGATCCCGGCGGCGCTGAAGGCGAGGGAGGCGGCGGCCGTGGAGGCCACCTGCTCCTCCGGGGAGGGTACGGGCAGCTGCCAGTACAGCCAGCGCATCGCCGCCATGCCGCGCAGCACGCCGGCCGGATCGACGGCGGCGGCGTCGAGGCCCTCGGCGGCCGCCTTGCCCAGGTCCACCTCGCGCAGAGCGGCGGTGCTGAGAAGACCCCACGAGTAGCCCAGCTGGACGAAGACCGGATGGCCGGGGGCGGCGCGGTCCAGTTCCTCGCGCGTGGGCGCCCTGCGCTCGGCGAACTGCTCGGGATGCCAGCCGCCGATGACCTTGATCCAGGTGCCGGGCGGGCGGTCGGCGGCGGCCTCGGCGATCCGTTCCAGGGCTCCGGCGAGGGTGGGCTCGCGGCCCCACTGGACCTCGTCGTTCCAGGTCAGTCCGGCGCGGACGAAGTGGGTGTGCCCGTCGATGAGGCCGGGCACCACCCTGCGCCGCCCGGCGTCGATCACGGGGACCGCGGGGCCGGCCATCGTTCTGGCGACCGCGTCCTCTCCGACGTATGTCACGCGTCCGTCCCTGATGAGCACGGCGGAGGCCTCGGCGGGCGTCCTTCCGTCCTCGGCGAGCGTGGTCACCAGGGCGTTCATCAACAGCAGGTCCGAAGTAGCCAACTCGGAGGTCCCTTCACACCGACGTTGCGGCTGAGTGTCCATGTGAAGCGAGAGGATGTCAATCGTTTGCTCTAAAGTAGCCGAAAATCTGACTAGTACCCCCTTCCGACAGTGCATTTCTTCAGCGAAATCGATTGCGCAATCGTGGCCACATACGTAACTCATCCGATGCGAACGCGGTATTGGCGGTGTTACCTTCCGCCCGAGGTGAGGCCCGATGCGCAAGCTGGCTGTGCTGCTGGTGACCCTGCTCCTGACCGCGATCCCCGTCCCGCTCCACGCGGCCGCGGGCGCGCAACCTCCCCCGGTGGTCTACCAGCGGGCTGCCCTTCGCGCGGGCACCTCCGAGGGCGTCGCCGCCGGCTCCGCCCTGACCTTCGCCGCGCCCGCCGGCATGATCGAGTACGGCGGCGCGAGCTGGGAGTACGCCCGCTGGACCAGCCGCGACACCCAGGTCGGATTCGGCGCCACCGAGCTGATCGGCTCCTGGACCGCCGACACCCCGGCGGGCACCTGGATCCAGATCGAGCTGCGCGGCACGTCACCCGGCACCAAGTGGTACGTCCTCGGCCGCTGGGCCTACGGCGACGCCGACATCCGCCGCACCTCCGTACCCGGCCAGGCCGACGCGGACGGCACCGTCAACGTCGACACGTTCGCCGCCGCGAAGGGCCGGCCGGTCGACTCCTACCAGCTCCGGGTCACGCTGCACCGCAAGCCCGGCCAGGCGGGCGGGCCCGTCGTGCGGACCCTGGGGGCGATGGCGTCGGCGGTGCCGTACCGGGCGAGCGTGCCCGTCAGCCCCGGCGGCCGGGCGTGGGGTGTCGAGCTCAAGGTGCCGCGGCGCTCGCAGGGCATCCACCTCGGCCACTACCCCGAGTGGGACGGCGGCGGCCAGGCGTGGTGCAGCCCCACCTCGACCGCGATGGTGCTGGGCTACTGGCGCAAGGGGCCGAGCGCCGCCGACCTGGCCTGGGTCGATCCGAGCGACCCGAGCCCCGAGGTCGACTACGCCGCCCGCTACGTCTACGACCTCGACTACGAGGGGGCGGGGAACTGGCCGTTCAACACCGCCTACGCGGGGCGGTACGGGCTCGACGGGTTCGTCACCCGGCTGCGGTCGCTGACGGAGCTCGAACGGTTCATCAAGGCCGGGATCCCGGTGGTCACCTCGCAGTCGTTCAAGAAGGAGGAACTGCCCGGCGCCGGGTACGGGACCGACGGCCACCTGTTCGTCGTCATCGGCTTCACCCGGACCGGCGACGTGATCGTCAACGACCCGGCCAACGCGCCGGCGAACGACGACGCGCGCCGGGTCTACCCCCGCGCCGCCTTCGAGAACGTCTGGCTGCGCAGCTCCAGCAGCGCGGGCATCGTCTACGTGATCCGCCCGCCCGGCCACCGCCTGCCCGCCCGCACCCCCGGCCTGCCCGCCAACTGGTGACCGGCCGGACGCAGGTTCAGTACCGATGACGGATACCGGTACGTAGCACATGCGGGGTTAGCCTCGGCCAACCGTCTTCCCCCCAGGCGGAGGTGTCATTGGCATGAGTCACAAGCCCTGGACTGCGATCGTGGCCCTGGCCGCGATCCTCGCGACGGCCGCTCCGGCCGCGGCAGCCGTACCCCAGCAGCAGTCAGCGACCACCCCACCACCGGCCCAGCAGCAGGCAGACCCGGTCACCCCCGCCGGCGAGCAGCACGCTGCCGACCTCAAGCTGCGCTACGGCGCGGCGGAGCGCACCACCCAGATCCGGCGACCTGGATCCAGCTACATCAAGGTCCACTTCGCCGCGCTCAAGCTCGTCCCCGGCGACTACGTCACCGTCGCCGGCCCCGACCGCCGTGAGGTCCACACCTACTACGGCGACCCGACGCTCGGCGCCAACGTCCGCGGCTCCGGCCACACCGTCCACGGCACGCCGGGCTTCGCCGCCCTGTCCGTCGACGGCGACACGGCCGTGGTCACCCTGCACACCACCGGCCGGCGCTCGGCCGCGCGGCTCGCCGGGCTCGGCTACGGCGCCGTGATCAACCGCTACTACCGCGGCTTCACCGGCGACGAAGCCGCCGCGCGCACCCCCAAGAGCTTCTCGGTCTGCGGCACCGACGCCCGGCGTGACGTCGTCTGCTACCGCGACAGCCACCCCACCGAGTACGCCAGGGGCAACGCGGTCGCCCGCCAGCTCCTCGACGGCCTGGGCCACTGCACCGCGTGGCGGGTCGGCAACACCAACCGCATGCTGACCAACAACCACTGCATGGAGAACGCCGCCGACCTGGCCGCCAGCGAGTTCCAGTTCGACTACCAGTGCGCGACGTGCGGCGGCAACGACCCGCGGGCCGGCACCAAGGTGGCCGGCGGGCAGTTCCTCAAGACCAGCGTGCTCAACGCCCTCGATTACACCCTCTTCAGCGTCGCCGACTTCGCCGCCATCCAGCAGTTCGGCACGCTGTACCTCGACCCGCGCCCGCCCGTCGCCGGTGAGCGGATCTACATCCCCGGCCACGGCGACGCGCGGCCCAAGCGACTGTCGTTGTTCGAGGAGACCCAGGGCGGCGCCACCTGCAAGATCGACGTGGTGTCCTCCGGCGTCAACACCGGCTACCGCTGCGACACCTCGGGCGGCAACTCCGGCTCGCCGGTGCTGGCCGCCTCCAGCCACAAGGTGATCGCCCTGCACCACCTGGGCGGCTGCCCCAACTGGGGCACCAGGATCACCGAGGTCTACAACGAGATCTCCGGCATGATCGACAACAACCCGCCCACCGGAGGCAACGACTTCTCGCTGGCCCTCTCCCCGTCCTCGGCCACCGTGCAGCCGGGACAGACCGCCACCTCGACCGTGTCCAGCGCGGTGACCGGCGGCAGCGCGCAGCAGATCACGCTCGCGGCCTCCGGCCAGCCGGCGGGCGTCACCGCGTCGTTCTCGCCCTCGGTCATCCAGGCCGGCGCGTCCTCGACGCTGACGCTCTCCACCACCGCGCAGGCGCCGACGGGCAGCTACACGATCACCGTCGTGGGCACGGGCGCCTCGGTGACCCGCTCGGCCACGTTCACCCTGACACTCGGCAGCGGTCCGCCGACGGGGTGTCCGGGCTACGAGACGAACAAGACCGGGTCGCTGACCAGCGGCGCCAGCCAGTACCAGCCTGACGGCCAGTACTTCCAGACGACCACGACCGGCCCCCACCGCGCCTGCCTGGACGGTCCCGCGGGCACCGACTACGACCTGTACCTGCAGAAGTGGAACGGCTCCAGCTGGGCCGCCGTCGCCCAGGGCGCCACCTCGGGCCCGGACGAGACGCTCACGTACACCGGCACCGCCGGGTACTACCGCTACCGCGTCCACGCCTACAGCGGCGCCGGCGCCTACTCCCTCGGCTACGACGCTCCCTGACCGATCCCCCTCGACGGCCGCGCCCGGCCTGCCCCCGGGCGCGGCCCTTCCCTTCCATGTGATTAGGTTAGCCTTGCCTAAATCACCCAGAAGGGACGGAACTCGTGAAGCGGATCGATGACCGTGAGCGGTACCTGGAGCGCATCGCGGAGGTCAGAGCGGGGACGATCGCCCGCAAGGTGGCCTACCCGATCCGGATCCGCGAGGTCGAGGTCCTGCGCACCGCCATGGTCGGCAGCGGGCTGATCCGGGTGACCCTGGGCGGCCCCGGCCTGGCCGGATTCGAGGCCCACTCCCCCGACGAGCACGTACGCCTCATCTTCCCCGAGACCGACGGCTCCCTGCGCCTGCCCGAGCCCGACGGCCACATGCTGAGCTGGCCGCGCCCGTTCCCCACCACCCGCAAGTACACGGTGCGCCGCTACGACCCGGCGGCCGGCGAACTCGACCTCGACTTCGCCCTGCACGGCAAGGGCGTCGCCGCCGACTGGGCGCGGAACGCCGCCCCCGGCGCGACCACCCACGTCGCCGGCCCGCCCGGCGGGCTGATCGTGCCCCACTCCTACGACCGGTACCTGCTGGCCGGCGACCTCACCGCGCTGCCCGCGATCGCCCGCTGGCTGGAAGAGCTGCCGGGCACCGCCGCCGGATGGGCCTTCATCGAGGTCGCCGACGCCGGCGAGGAGATCGAGCTGACCGCGCCCGCGGGCGTCGAGGTCCGCTGGCTGCGCAACGGCGACCTCGCGCGGGCCGTCCAGGAGGTGGCGGTGCCCGAGGGCGAGCGGATCTTCGCCTGGATGGCGGGCGAGGCAGAGACGCTGAAGCCGCTGCGCCGCTGGGTCCGCGACCACCTCAAGCTCGGCGCCGACGACCAGGACATCACGGGCTACTGGAAACGCGGCGCCGCCGACTACGACGACCACGAGCACTGATCCACCCACGTTAAGGAAACACCCATGTCTACTGGCCGCACGCTCGGCTCCGTCATGCTCGCACTCGCCGTGGCCACCGCGGGCTGCGCGTCGAACACCGGGAGCCAGCCGCCCGCCGCCAAGACCGCCACCCGCGTCTTCAAGGCCGCCAACGGCGACATCACCATCCCCGCCGACCCCCGGCGCGTGGTCGCGACCGGCTATGCCGTACCCGTGCTGATCGAGGCGGGAGCGCCGCTGACGGGGATCTCGACGTGGAAGCGTGGCGTGCCGCTCATGGACGCCAAGACCCGCGCCGCCTACGACAAGCTGCCGAAGGTCGCGGGCGACACCGCGGCGGAGACCAACTACGAGGCGATCGCCAACGCCAAGCCCGACCTCATCGTCATCGGCGTGCCGACGCCGGTGCTGGCCGACGTCGACCTCAAGCGCCTGCAGTCGATCGCGCCCGTCGTGGCGATCGGGCCGACGGTCCCCTCGGCGTGGCGGGAACTGTCGCAGCGCCAGGCCGACGCCGCGGGCGCGCTGGAGGGCTTCGACACCGCCAGGACGACCTACGAGGCCAAGGCGGCCGAGCTCAGGAAGAAGTACGAGAAGGTCCTGCCGGGGCTGAAGCTCGCCCACGTCGGCGCGTACGGGGAGGTCGGCAAGGGCACCTTCCAGCGCGAGTTCGACAAGTCGTGGGGCACCAACATCGCCAACGACATCGGCGCCGCCTACTACGGCCAGGTCAAGGTGAAGGGCGGCGGCAGCAAGGACGTCAGTGAGTACCCCTCGATCGAGGAGCTGCCCACGGCGCTGGCCGAGGCCGACGTGGTCACCTACTCGGTCGGCCCGGACGGCGCGCCGCTGCAGGCCGTCCAGTACGTGCTCGACTCCGAGCTGTGGAAGAAGCTGCCCGCGGTGAAGGCGGGCAAGGCCTTCGCGATCCGCTACACCGAGGCCGCCACCTACGGCCAGGCGCTGCTCACCCTGGACGCGCTCGACAAGTCGCTGGCGCCGCTGGCCGCGCGATGACACTCGCCGCACGCGCCGGGACGATCACCGGGCGCGGCGCGGTGCTCGTCGCCGGAGTGGCCCTGCTCGCGCTGGTCGCCGTCGTCAGCGTCGGCGTCGGCGCCCACGCCGTCGCGCCCGCCGAGGTGGTGCGCGCGCTGTTCGCCTTCGACGGATCGCCCGACCACTCGATCGTGCGCGACGTCCGGCTGCCGCGCGCGCTGCTCGGCGTGGGCGTCGGCGCCGCGCTGGCGGTGGCGGGCGTGCTCATCCAGACGCTGTCGCGCAACCCGCTCGCCGAGCCGGGCGTCCTCGGCGTCACCGCCGGGGCCGGCTTCGCGATGACCGTGGGCGCCGCGCTCGGCCTGGCCACCACGCCCGCCTCGGAGCTCGCGCTGTCCGGCGGCGGCGCGGCGCTGGCCGCGGTGCTGGTGTACTCGGTGGGACGCGCGTCGCCGCTGCGCCTCGTGCTCACCGGCGTCGCGCTGAGCGCGGTGCTGGCCGGGCTGTCGCTGGGGCTGCGGCTGATGCTGCCCGACGTCTTCGACCGCTTCCGGTTCTGGTCGATCGGCTCGCTGGCCGGCCGCGAGAAGGACCCGTTCGCGCTCACGCTGGTGCTGATCGTCCTCGCCGTCGCCGGGGCGCTGCTGCTCAGCCGTCCGCTCAACGCGGTCGCGCTCGGCGAGACGGTCGCGCGCACCCTGGGCGCGAGCGTCACCCGGGTACGGCTGGCCGCGCTCCTGTGCATCACCGTGCTGGCCGGGGCGGCCACCGCGGCGGCCGGGCCGATCCTGTTCGTCGGCCTGATCGTGCCGCACGTGGTCCGGCCGATGGCCCGGGGTTCTGTCCCGTGGCTGACCGCGTTCGCGGCGGTGCTCGGGCCGATCCTGCTCCTGGTCTCCGACATGGGCTCGCGGGTGCTGCTGCCGACGGGCGAGGTGCCGGTGGCGATCGTGACCGCGTTCCTCGGCGGCCCGGTGCTCATCTGGGCCGTGCGGCGCTACGGGGCGGGGACGCTATGAGTGTCGTCGTCGGGCGCTTTGGGGTGGGGACGCTGTGAGCGTCGTCGTGCTGCGCGCGGGCGGGCGGTCGGTCCGGGTCGAGCGCCGGGCTCTGGTGCTGTCTGCGGCGCTGGCCGCCTTGATGCTCGGGGCCGGGCTGCTCGGCCTGTGTTACGGCGCCTCGTGGGCGACGCCAGGCGAGGTGCTGACCGCGCTCGGCGGGCAGGGCGAGTCCGTGGTGGTGATCAGGGACTGGCGGCTGCCCCGGGTGCTGGCGGGCATGGTCTTCGGCCTCGCGCTCGGCGTGGCCGGGGCGATCTTCCAGAACCTCACCCGCAACCCCATGGGCAGCCCCGACGTGATCGGCCTCGACGCCGGCGCCTACACCGGCGCGCTGGTCGCGCTCACGGTCTTCTCCGGCGGCTCCGTCGTGCTCGCGACGAGCTCGGTGATCGGCGGGCTGGCCGTGGCCGCCATGATCTACCTGCTGTCCTCGGGCGGCGGGCTGTCGGGGCTGCGCCTGGTCGTGATCGGGATCGCGGTCAGCGCGATCGTGACCGCCTTCAACTCGTGGATCGTGCTGCGCGCCGAGCTGGAGGTCGCGATCGCGGCCGTGGGCTGGAGCGCGGGTTCGCTGAACGGCGTCGACTGGGCGGACCTGCCGGTTCCCTTCGCGATCATCGGTGTGCTACTGGCCCTGATGACGGCCTGGTCGCACACCATGCACCAGGCGGCGCTGGGCGAGGCGGTCGCGAGCACGACCGGTGTCGGGCTGGGCCGGCTGCGGCTGCTCATGGTGCTGGTCGGCGTCGGGTGCACCGCGACGGTCACCTCGGTGGCCGGGCCGATCGTGTTCATCGCGCTGGCCGCTCCCCAGATCGGGCGCCGGCTGGCGGGAGCGGCCGGGGTTCCGCTCCTGCCGGCCGCGCTCACCGGCGCGGTCCTGCTGCAGGCCGCCGACCTGGCCGCGCAGATGCTGCTGGCCCCCGAATCCCTGCCGGTCGGTGTCGTCACCACCGCGATCGGCGGCTGTTACCTGATCTGGCTGCTGGCCAAGGAGGTGAGGCGAACGTGACCTCTGATCGGAGTGCCGGCCAAGGAGGTGAGGCGAACGTGACCGAGGTGCGTCTGCGGGCCCAGGAGCTGGAGCTGCGCTACGCCGACCGGGTGGTCTCGACCCGGTTGAGCCTGGACGTCCCCGACGGCGCGTTCACCGCGATCGTCGGCGCCAACGCGTGCGGGAAGTCGACGCTGCTGCGGGCGCTCGTGCGGCTGCTGCGCCCGGCCGAGGGGAACGTGCTGCTCGACGAGCGGGACGTCGGGTCCTACGCGGCCAAGGCACTCGCCCGCTCGCTCGGGTTCCTGCCCCAGGATCCGCTGGCGCCGGAGGACATCAGGGTCAGGCAGCTCATCGGGCGCGGGCGTTTCCCGCACCAGCCGATGTTGTCGCTGTGGTCGGCGGAGGACGAGAGCGCGGTCAGCGAGGCCATGACGACCGCGGGCGTGGACGGCTTGGCCGACCGGCCGGTGAACGAGTTGTCGGGCGGGCAGCGGCAGCGGGTGTGGGTGGCCATGGTGCTCGCGCAGCGCACGCCGTACCTGCTGCTCGACGAGCCGACCTCGTTCCTGGACATCGCGCACCAGTACCGGCTGCTGGCGCTGCTGGCGCGGCTGCGGGACGAGGGGCGCACGGTCGTCGCCGTGCTGCACGACATCAACCAGGCGTGCCGGTTCGCCGACCATCTGATCGCGATGAAGGACGGGCAGGTCGTCGCCGAGGGCGCGGCGGCCGACGTGGTGGACGCCGCGCTGATCAAGGACGTCTTCGACCTGCCCGCCGTCGTCGTGCCGGACCCGGTGACCGGCACGCCGATGGTCGTGCCTACGCTCGACGGCCGAACAGGGCCATCCGGCTGATCATCGCGTCGGCGGCGAGGTGGTAGCAGACGCTCACGCAGCCGAGCAGCTCGGCGGGCGTGGTGAAGGTGCCGGCGAGCGTCTTGTCGGCGATCCTGCGCACGCCCGGGATGAGCGCGCCCAGCTCCGCCGCGGGCGTGCTCGGCATGTCGATCTCCAGCTCCAGCACGTCGGGCATGCGCAGCGGCGCCAGGTCTCCCGCCCCGCGTACGGTCGCCGCCGCGGCCTCCCGGATCTGCCGCCTGGCCTCGGTCGGGGACAGGCTGTCGGCCGCGGTGTGCCCGTGGGCCACCTTGACCGCGACGGTGCGTACGCCGGGGAAGGCCTTCTCCGCGACGCCGCAGATGACGTCGTCACCGGTGAGCAACCCGATCGGTACGCCGACCGCGGCCGCCTGCAGCGCGTTGACCTCGGCCTCCGAGACCGGGCTGCCGTTGAGCCGCACCTCGTAGAAGTGTGAGGAGTAGGTGTGGGAGAGCACGCCCGGTGAGCCGGCGGCGGCGTGGTAGCCGAGGAACATGGCCACGTCGTGCTCGGCCGAGATGCCCTCGGCCATGCAGTCCAGCTTGGGCGTGCCGAAGATCAGCCGGGCGCGGGGGTCGAGCTCCTCGTGCAGCAGGTTGTCCATGGTGCCGTGGCTGTCGTTGATCAGGACGCTGTCGGCGCCCGCCTCGAACGCGCCCTCGATCGCGGCGTTGGCCTCGGCGGTCATCAGGCTCTGCGAGCGGGGATAGCCGTGGCCGCCGCGGACGATCTGGTCCATGGTCGCGATGCCGGAAATGCCCTCCATGTCGATGGAGATGTAGACCCGCACTGACTGCTCCTTTCGTTGGCCGCTGTCGCAGCGTGTCACCCTAGAAGGCGGCGGGCTTTGGCGCGTTGGCCGAACCTTCGCGCGCGGCTTCGGCGTACCGCACAGCGCTGGGGATCACGAACGCGGCGCCCACGGCGAGCAGCCCGAGCAGCGCGGACAGCAGGTAGGTGGACACGAAGCTGCTCTCGGCGGGGATCCCGGCCACGCTGCCGCCGGCCAGCACCATGGCGCCCACCTGCGCGCCGAAGGTGCCGCCGATGCTCTTGGCGACGAAGACCACGCCGCTGACGCCGGCCGCCCGTTCCCCGGGCACGTCGGCGGCCACGACGTTGAGGACCGCGGTGAGCCCGATGCCGCCGCCCAGGCCGGTGACGGTCACCCCGGCCACGATCTCCCACGGGGAGCCGTGCCAGAAGGCGAGCATGGCCGTGCCCACGGAGACCAGGACGGCGCCGAGCACCAGCACGGTACGCCGCCCGAGCACCCGGGTCATCGGCCCGACCAGTGGCGCGATCACGGTGCCCGCGACGCCCAGCGGGAACATGTAGAGCCCGATCCACAGGGTGTCGGCGCCCATGCCGTACCCGGTGTTCGCGGGCAGGGACAGCATCATCGGCAGCGCGACCAGCAGCCCGAAGGAGGCGAAGCCGAACACGAACCCCATCGCGGTCACTCCGGCGGAAGAACGTCCGGCCAGCAGGCGCAGGTCCACGAGCGGTTCCCTGCTGCGCAGCTCGACGAAGGCCCACAGTCCCAGCGTCAGGGCCGCGCCGGCGAACAGGGCGAGCGCGGCGGGATCGGTCCAGCCCCAGCTCGACGAGGTGGTCAGGCCCAGCATGAGCAGGGCGATCCCGCCGCCGAGCAGCAGCCCGCCCGGCCAGTCGACGCGGCCGCGGGCGTCGCGGGGCGTGGCGGGCACGGCGATCCAGGCCCAGAGCGCGGCCACCAGCGCGCCGCCCAGGGTCAGGAAGAACAGGCTCCGGTAGCCGAGCGCGGTGATGAGCGGCCCGGACAGGATCAGGCCGATCGCGCCGGCGAGCGCGGCCGTGCCGATGACCAGGCCGTTGCCGGTGGCGCCCTGCTCGGGTTCGAGGGTGTCGCGGAACAGCCCGACGGTCAGCGGCAGCACGCCCAGCCAGACGCCCTGTACGGCCTGGCCGGCGATCAGCACCTGCACGTTGGGCGCCAGGCCCGAGATGAGGGCGCCGGCGCTGGTGATCGCCATCAGGATGAGCAGGACGGTCCGCTTGTCGTACATGTCGGCCAGGCGGCCGGAGATCGGCGTGCTGATCGCCGAGCTGATCAGCCCGCCGGTGAAGATCCACGCGATCTCGCCGGGCGAGGCGGACAGCTCTCTCTGGATGAGCGGGAGCGCGGGCGAGAGCATCGTCTCCAGCAACTGGAAGACGCCGATGAACAGCACCGGAGGGCCGATGATGCCGAAGCCGGATCTGGACATGGTCCTGCCTTTCGGGGGGTGACCTGGCTATGCCGGGCCGAGCACCCTGGAGGTGACCAGGGAGCGCGCGGCGTCGGCGAAGAACTCCTCCGAGCTGCCGTGAACGCCGAGGATGACGGCCTGACCGAGCCCGGACAGCAGCGCCTTGAGCGCGCGGGCCAGGCGGACGGCCTGTTCTCCGGTGACCGGTACGCCGTCGTGTTCGCGACCGGTGAGGTGGCGTACCAGGTCGGCCTCGGAGGCGTTGACGGCGGTGTTGAGCTTGGCGAGCAGGTTCGCGTCGTTCAGCACGAGCTCCAGCAAGCGGACCTCGAACAACAGCAGCCCGGCGGCCTCCGGGTCGGCCGACATCCGCCAGAACTGCCGGGCGATGGCGTCCACGACCTCCTCAAGCGGGCGGTCAGGCGGGATCCGCTCGACCGGCCGCCGGTCGAGCGGGCCGGTGTAGTCGTCGATCATCGCGACCATCAGCCCGTCCTTCCCGCCGAACAGCGAGTAGACGGCGCCGGTCGTGAGCCCGGCGAGTTGCGCGATCTCCTCCAGCTTCGCCCGCGCGCCGTCCCTGCCGACGACCTCCCGTGCGGCGTCGATCAGCGCGCGCTTGTTCGCGGCCTTGCTTTCCGCCCTGGTCAGTCGCATGGTGTCGGGTCTCCCGGAGTTGAGTGAGCGAAACGATAATCTAGATTATTAGAATAATCCAGATTATCTTTGCGTGCATGAACGTCGACGCATACATGAACCAGGTGCCCGACCACGCCGCGTTCCCGTCCGTGGATCAGATGCACGCCGAGCTCGACCACCTCGCCGCCACCCACCCCGACCTGGTACGGCTGCGCCACATCGGCACCTCCCGCCTGGGCGAGCCGCTCCGCGTGGCCACGATCGGCGCCGGCCCCCACGAAGCGGTCATCATCGGCGGCCCCCACCCCAACGAGCCCATCGGCTCCCTCACCGTGAGCAACCTGCTGCGCCGGCTCATCGACGACCCGTGGCTGCGCGAGGAGTTCGGCTACCGCTGGCACCTCATCCCCTGCGTCGACCCGGACGGCGCCCGGCTCAACGAAGGCTGGTACGCGCGGCCCGGCGACCGGCGGGCGTACGCCGAGCACTTCTACCGCCCGTGCGAGGCCGACCAGGTCGAGTGGACGTTCCCGCTGACCGGCGACGGCTACACCTTCGACCGCACGCTGCCGGAGACCGAGGCGCTGATGCGGCTGATGGACGAGGTGAAGCCGGACTTCGTCTACTCCCTGCACAACGGCGAGCTCCAGGGCGCCTTCTACTACCTCAGCCGCGAGCTGCCCGGCCTGGCGGAAGAACTCGCCACCGTCGCCTCCGGCCGGGGCCTGCCGCTGCACATGGGCCCGCCGGAGATCCCGAGCGCCAGGCAGATCGGCCCGGCCGCCTACATCACGCCGCGCGGCGCCGAACTGGGCGAGGTCTACGGCATCGGCGGCGGCAGCGTCGACTACGCCGACCGCTTCGGCGCCCTGCACCTGGTGACCGAGCTGCCCTACTGGGCCGATCCGGCCGTCTCCGACCAGACCCCGACCGGCCAGGTGTACGGCGACACGATCGCGGCTCACCTGGCGTCGCAGCGCGACCTGATCGCCGAGCTGAGGCGGTCCATGGCCGCGGTCGGGGCCGACCTGACCGTGACCTCGCCGTTCCGCCGGTCGATGGAGGACTTCGTCGCCACCCACGACGCCTACATCTCCGAATGGGAGGGCTTCCCCGGCACCGACCGGCCGGCCACGGTCGCCGAGGTCGTCGGCAACGAGCAGCTCAAGCACAGCATGCGGCTGCGCTATGGCGGCACCTTGCTGCGGATGCTGGACGCCGAGCTGGCGGCGGGCAACCCGACCCCGGCCATCCGGGCGGAACGGGCCCGCGTGCGGGCGCTCTTCGACGCCTGGTTCGCCGAGGCCGACGCCGGGTTCACCGCCACCCCGATCCCGATCCGCACGCTGGTCGCCGTCCAGCTCGGCGCCGCTCTGCTGGCCGCGGAGGCCGCCAAGGGCCCGGACCCGGCGTAATGACCGATGTTGTCGAGGTTCTGTGCGGTTGAACGGGGCCGATATGTCTTGCGAGGCGACCCAGAGCTACGGAAGGATCACACAACCTCAGTAAGACCAGCAGCGAGGAGGCTGTTGTGGACCCCCAGGCCGGCATCGACCGTTTCGGTTACCAGCAGGAATTACGCCGCGGGGTAGGGCTCGCCGACCTGGTCTTCTACGGCCTGGTCATGATGGTGCCCATCGCACCGTTCGCCATCTTCGGCCTCGTCTACTCGCGATCGGGCGGCATGCCGGTCATGGCGTACCTGGTCGGCGTGGTCGCGCTCCTGTTCACCGCCATGTCCTACGCCCAGATGGTACGGGCGTTCCCGCTGTCCGGATCGGTCTACAACTACGCCGGCCGCGGCATCGCCCCGCCCGTCGGGTTCATGACCGGATGGGCGATCCTGCTGGACTACCTGCTGGTGCCGAGCCTGCTCTACCTGGTCGCCTCGATCGCCATGAACTCCACCCTGCCCGGCATCCCGGTCTGGGCCTGGCTGATCTTCTTCGTCGCCGTCAACACCGCCATCAACCTGCGGGGCATCCGCATGACGATCACCATCACCAAGGTGATGATCGTCGCCGAGCTGGCCGTGCTGGCGCTGTTCCTGGCGGCCGGGGTCTGGGCCCTCATGCAGGGCTACGGGCGCGGGTTCAGCCTGGCGCCGCTGTTCAACCCGGACACCTTCTCCTGGCCGATCGTGTTCGCCGCGGTGTCGGTGGCGGTGCTGTCGTTCCTCGGCTTCGACGGGATCAGCATGCTCGTCGAGGAGTCCACCGGCGGCTCCGAGCAGGTGGGCCGGGCGATGCGCATCGCGCTGCTGCTGGCCGGAGTGCTGTTCATCGCCCAGGTCTGGGTGGCGGCGCTGCTCGTACCCGATCCGCAGGGTCTGCTGACCAGCGCCAGCGGCACCGCCTTCTACGACACGGCCCAGGTGGCGGGCGGCGAGTGGCTGAGGCAGGTCACCTCGACGGCCACCGCCATCTCGTGGGGCATCGCCAACACGCTGGTCGCGCAGGTCGCGGTCTCCCGGCTGCTCTACGCCATGGCCCGCGACCGGCAACTGCCCTCGTTCCTGGCCAGGATCTCGGTCAAGAACGCCGTGCCCACCAACGCCATCCTGCTCATCTCGGCGCTCTCCGTGGGTCTCGGGCTGTGGATGGCCACCCGCCCGGACGGCGTCGACTTCCTCAGCAGCCTGATCAACATGGGCGCGCTGGTGGCCTTCATCGTCCTGCACCTGTCGGTGATCGTGCACTACACGATCCGCGGCCGGTCCACGAACATGTGGGCGCACCTGGTCGCGCCGCTGATCGGGCTGGGCGTGCTCGTCTTCGTCGTGATCCACGCCAACGTGATGGCGCAGGTCGTCGGCCTGATCTGGTTCGTGGTGGGCGGCGTGGTCCTCGGCGCCCTGTACCTGCTCGGCCGTCCGCCCACCCTACGGCCGAGCGCGCTGACGAAGGAGCCGGTGTGAGCGCGGAGGTCCCGCCGCCGCTCTACCAGGACCTCTTCATCGTGTGCCACCACGAGAACGGCAAGCCGCTCATCCACCGCTCCTCCATCTCCCTCGGGCTGGCCGGGGCGGTGCTGATCGACCTGGCCCTGTACGGGCGCGTCCGGCTCGACGGCCGCGCCGTGGCGGTCACCGACCGCACCCCCACCGGCGACCCGGTCGTCGACGCGTACGCGGGGGCGTTCCTCCGCGAGCGGCCGGAGCTGGACGCGGTGACCTGGGCCAAGACGGTCGCGGCCGACAGCTACGACCGGGCCAGGCGGCAGCTCGTACGCGTCGGCCTGCTGACGGAGGTGACCGGGCGGCGGCTGGGCATGCTGCCGTACACGCGCTACCGGGCCGACATGGCCTCGATCGTGCGCGCCTCGACCGACGTGCGCTCCGCGGTGAGCGGCTGGCGGGAGATGGACGCGCGCGGCGCCGCGCTCTGCGGCCTCGTCCTGGCGCTGCAGGTGCACACCGAGCTCTACATCGGCCAGTCGCCGGCCCAGCTGACCACGACCCTGCGGACCATCGTCAACGAGCACTCGCCTCAGGTGAAGGAGCTCGTCGGCCTGTTCGAGACGCTGATCGGCGAGGCGGCCGTGGCCGTGTACCGCTGAGCGGCGCCGCCGTACGATCACTTCACGCGAAACCCCTCACAGGAAGCCCGCCCATGAACCACGAGCGTTCCGACCTCGCCGCGAAGATCCAGCCCGACATCCCGCACGCGGCCCGCATCTGGAACTACTGGATGGGAGGCAAGGACAACTTCGAGGCCGACCGGGCCGCCGGCGACGCGGTGGCCCAGGTGTATCCGGACATCGTGAAGATGGCCGTGCAGTCGCGCGGGTTCCTGGTCCGCGCCGTCGGCCACCTGGCGGGCGAGGCCGGGATCTCCCAGTTCCTCGACATCGGCACCGGCCTGCCGACCATGCAGAACACCCACGAGGTCGCCCAGTCGATCAACGCGGCCTCGCGCATCGTCTATGTCGACAACGACCCGCTGGTGCTCGTGCACGCCCGCGCCCTGCTGCGCAACACCACCCCGGAGGGCGTCACCGCGTACGTGGACGGCGACTACCACGAGCCGGAGCTGATCGTCTCCGACGCCCACAACGTGCTCGACTTCACCAAGCCCATCGCGGTGATGTTCATGGGCGTGCTGGGGTACGTCGAGGACTTCGAGCTCATGCGCTCGATCGTCGGCCGGGTCATGGACAGCGTGCCCTCGGGCAGCTACCTCGTGCTGTGGGACGGCACCGCCACCGGCGAGGCCGTCGCGGAGGGCAGCGACAAGCTGGCGGAGAGCGGCGCGGTCCCCTACTACCTGCGCTCGCTCGAGGAGATGGCCAGCTGCTTCGAGGGCCTGGAGATGGTGGAGCCGGGGCTGGCCCCGATCTCGCAGTGGCACGACGAGGCGGGGCCGTTCATCGACGCCCACGGGGCGGTGGCGCGGAAGCCCTGAACGTTCGCACATGATACGGTCGTTTTTATGACGACCGTTTCTGATGTGATAGACGTGGACGTGTTGATCATCGGAGCGGGCCTGTCCGGCATCGGCGCCGCGTGGCGCCTCCAGCGCGAGCGCGGCTGGACGTACGCGGTGCTCGAAGCCCGGGACCGCCCCGGTGGCACGTGGGACCTGTTCCGCTACCCGGGCGTCCGCTCCGACTCGGACATGTTCACGCTCAGCTACCCCTTCCAGCCGTGGCGCGGCGGGAAGTCGCTGGCCGACGGCGACAGCATCCGCCGCTACATCGAGGACACCGCCCGCGAGCACGGCATCGACCGGCACATCCGCTACGGGACCAAGGTCGTCTCCGCCGGCTGGTCCGGCGAGCGCGGCCGGTGGACGGTGCGGACCGGCGACGGGGTCTGGACGTGCTCGTTCCTCTACGTCTGCGCCGGCTACTACGACTACGAGCAGGGCCACCAGCCGGACTTCGACGGCGTGGAGCACTTCGGCGGCCGGTTCGCGCATCCGCAGTTCTGGCCGGAGGACCTCGACGTCACCGGCAGCCGGGTCGTGGTGATCGGCAGCGGCGCCACCGCCGTCACGCTCGTGCCCGCGCTGGCCGGGAAGGCGGCGCACGTCACGATGCTCCAGCGCTCCCCGACGTACATGAGCGCGCTGCCCGACGTCGACCGGACCGCCGACGCGCTGCGCCGCCTGCTGCCCGCGCGGCTCGCGCACACCCTCGTCCGCGCCAAGAACGTGCTGCGCAGCCAGCTGATCTACTGGCTGAGCAGACGCTACCCCGAGCGGACCAAGCGGTACCTGCGCCGGGGCGTCCTCAGGTTCCTGCCCGACCCCGCCTACGCCGACCGGCACTTCACGCCCGGCTACCAGCCCTG
The DNA here is from genome assembly GCF_044457345.1 of Nonomuraea sp. NPDC050547. Lineage (NCBI taxonomy): Bacteria > Bacillati > Actinomycetota > Actinomycetes > Streptosporangiales > Streptosporangiaceae > Nonomuraea > Nonomuraea sp. NPDC050547. Next base: position 24,106 of record NZ_JBITGW010000004.1, on the reverse strand, counting down.
GGACCAGCGGCTGTGCGTCGTGCCCAACGGCGATCTCTTCCGCGACGTGACCGCCGGGCGGGCGTCGGTGGTCACCGGCCGCATCGCCCGGTTCACGAAGGACGGCATCACGCTGGAGTCGGGCAAGGAACTGGCCGCCGACGTCGTCGTCTCCGCGACCGGGCTGTCGCTGATCCCCCTCGGCGGCATCGCGCTGACGGTGGACGGCAAGCCGGTCGACCTCGCCGCCACCACCGCCTACCGGGGGCTGATGCTCGGCGGCGTGCCCAACCTCGCCTTCTGCGTCGGCTACACCAACGCGTCATGGACCCTGCGCGCCGACCTGTCCTCCCGCTACGTCGTACGGCTGCTCGCCCACATGCGCAGGCACGGCCTGAGCACGGCGATGCCCGCCTTCCCGCGCGACGGCGCCCGGCGGCCTCTGCTCGGCCTGACCGCCGGCTACGTCCAGCGCGCCGCGCACCTGTTCCCGCAGCAGGGCGAGCGCGACCCGTGGCTGGTCACCCAGAACTACCTGGCCGACCTCGCGAAGTTCGCGTTCCTCGACGTTCGCAAGGGCATGATTTTCGGGTGACGTAAACTCTTCCCGCTCACACACCCCTGGAGGGCCACCGCATTGGACGTCCACGTCCCCACCCGGATGCTCGTCGAGGCGCTCGTCCGCACCGACCTCACCGTCGACGCGGGTGAGCTCTACGCCACCGCGGAACAGCTCGGCATGACCGATCAGCAGGTGCGCCTGTGCATCAAGCGGCTGGTCGCGGAGGAGCGCTTCGTCCAGGAGGGCCGCGGGCGCAAGGCGATCCTGCGGGCCACCGGCAGCGCCGAGCGGGCGATGGGGCTCGACGTCGAGTTCGTCGCCCACGCCTACCGGCAGGACGCCGGGCTCGCGCCCTGGGACGGCACCTGGCATCTGGTGGGCTTCGCCGTACCGGAAAGTGCGAGGACCGGCAGGGACGCGCTGCGCGCGGCGATCACCGCGCTCGGCGGGGCGCCCGTGCACGGCGGCCTCTACCTCAGCGCCAACGCGTGGGAGCCCTACGTCGAGGAGCACGCCCGCCGCCTGGACGTCCTCGACCACGTCACCTTCCTGACCACCCGCGACCTGCGCAGGGGCGGGCAGGCCGACCCGGTCGCCCTCGCCCGCGCCCTGTGGCCGCTGAAGGAGATCGCCGGGCGCTACGACCGCCTCGCCGCGATCGCCCGGCCGCGGCTCGACCTGCTGCGAGGCGCGAACCCGCTCTCCCCGCAGGAGCGGCTGACCATCGCGGTGGAGCTGGCCGCCGAGTTCACCCGCGCGATGGAGGACGACCCGCTCCTGCCTCCGGAACTGCTGCCGCGGCCCTGGCCCGGCGCGCAGGCCCGCGAGCTGACCGCGACCTGCTGGAAGCTGCTCGACCACCAGATCGGCTCCGGCATCCGCCTGTTCAAGCTCTACGGGACGCTCACTCCACGATGACCCGGACGGACCCGGCGTGCCCGGCCAGGTCGGCGAAGAACCGCTCGCCGTCGATCGCGGTCTCCGGCGGGTGCACGCCGGGCGGGACGCGCTCCACGTCGAGCAGCTGGGCCAGGCCCAGCGCGGCCGGGAGGCCGGTGGCCTCGTCCATGCCCATCATCAGCGTCTCGGCCCCGGCCAGGTGGGCCAGGACGGTACGCGGCCGCCCGTCCGCCGTGCCTATGGCGGCGGCGAAGAACGCCGGCAGGGAGCCCGGCGCCTTGAAGCCGAACGCCCGCACGGCCGCCCGCATGGCCCGGCGCGTGGCGGGCTTGGCCAGGGCGGCGGCGGCGCTCTCGTTGGTGAGCCGGCCTTCGTCGAGGTCGGTGCGCAGCACGTCCAGGTAGGCCGCGGTACCCGGCGTGACGACCATGAGGCTGGCCGACTCCCCCGTCAGGACGTAGCTACGCGCCAGCGTCACGGGCTCGGGGTGGCCGACGGTGTAGGCGGTGCCCTTCCTGCCGCCGGGCAGGTCGAGCGTGACCGGCCGCATGGGCGGCCGCTGGACGACCTGCCCGCCGCTGACCACGGCGACGGTACCGCTGATCTGCTGCATCCAATGCACCGCCGCCGCGATGGGCCGGCCGTCGGGCCCGTTCAGCTCGGTCTGCTCGGCGCCGGAGCCGGGGACGTCGACGGGCCAGGCGGTGTAGAGGTCCGTCACGGTGTCGAGTTCCGCCACGGCGCGGGCCGCGAGCAGGTTGCTGATCCCGGGGCTCGCGCCCATGCCGATCACCGCGCGCACGCCCGCGGCGCGGGCCTGCCCGTCGAGCTCGAGCATCTCCAGGGTGGGTTCCCAGTCGTCGCAGATGTCGAGGTAGTGGGTGCGGGCGAGGATCGCCGCCCGCAGGACGGCCGGGCCGAAGCGGTAGTAGGGCCCGACCGTGTTGAGCACGACGTCGGCCCCTTCCAGCGCGGCGGCCAGCCCGTCCGCGTCGGTGACGTCCACCTGCCGGGCGCTGAGCCGTGCCGGGAGGCCGCCGAGCTCCTTGACCAGCCGGTGCGCCGCGTCCAGGTCACGGTCGGCGACGACGATCTCCCGCACCCCGGCGAGACCCGCTGCCACGCGCACCGCGACCCTGCCCATCGATCCGGGACCGCCGAGGGCGAGGATTCTCATCATTACCTCTCACATCTTCACCTATCGTTTTCAGTACGATAGAACGAAATATGAACATATCAGCGCTTCCGCTGTTCCGCGAGAGGCCGGCCAGCCGGATGATCGCGGCAGAGGCGGCCAGCACGCTGCCGCTCGCGGCGATGGTGCTGCCCTACCTCCTGGCCGGGGACGACACCGCGCCGGAATGGGCCCAGTTGCTCGGGCTGGCGGTCATCGTCACGCTCTACCTCACCGCGCTGCACACCTGGCGCCTGGTCCTGGCCGGCGGCCTGCGCCCGTGCCCGGCGCGCCCGCTCCGACTCCATCTCCGTGACGAGCGGCGGCTGCGCGTCCTGGTGCTCGGCTACCCCGTCCTGCTCGCCGCGCTCCTGCCGATCCCCGCCACCTGGACGGCCTTCTGGTTATGGGTCACCGTGATCAGTGCGGTCGCGAGCGCGGTCTCCGCCGTCCGCATGATCGTCATGTTGCACCGCCGTTGACACTGGAGGTAGTCGTGGTCAGGAGCTTCACCTCGCGGGCCGCCGGGCCGTACGAGCGTGGTCTTGAGTTCGGTACGGCTCACGCGCGCGACATCGCCCGCACCGTGACCGGGTACCGGATGATGTTCGACGGCCTGGCGGAGGCGCCGGTGCCCATCGCCGAGCCGGGCGCGCGGGCGTTCACCGCGATCGAGAAGTGGGCGCCCGACCTCGCCCGGGAGATCGAGGGCATGGCGGCGGGCGCCGGGCTGCCGGTCGAGGACCTGGCCGCGATCAACGCGCGGACCGAGATCCTCGCCACCCTGCCCGCGCCGCCGCGCGGCGAGTGCTCGGCGGCCATTGTGCTCGGCGAACCGACCCGGGCCGGGCAGACCTGGGACTGGGCCGAGGCGATGGCCGGGAACTGGTTCGTCTGGACCATCCCCCACCCGTCCGGGCACGTCGTGCGCACGATGACCGAGTACGGCATCGTCGGCAAGATCGGCGTCAGCTCGGCGAACGTCGGCGTGCTCTTCACGTTCCTGTCACACGCGCGCGACGGCGAGGCCATGGGCGTGCCCGTTCACGTGGTGGCCCGGCGCGTGCTCGACGAGGCCCGCGACCTGTCCTCGGCCACCGGCCTGCTGGTCTCGCCCGAGGTCTCCGCCTCGACCTCGATCACCGTGGTCACCCCGGGCTCCGCGATCACCGCGGAACTCCATCCGGGCGGTCCCGCCTGGGTGCTGCCCGACGACGACGGCGTCCTGGTCCACACCAACCACTTCCTCGACCCGGTCGCCGCCGCGGGCGACCAGGTGCCGCGGGAGTACCCGGACACGTTGCTGCGCCACCAGACGTTGCGTCGGCGCCTGCGCTCCGGCGGGCCGCTGACGGAGGCCATGGCCGACCATTCCTCGGGCAGCAAGAGCATCTGCTGTCACGTGCCGGCGGGGGCCGTACTCCCGGAGTGGGAGCAGCGCACGCTGGCGACGATCGAGCTCCACGTGGACCGCGGCGACCTCACCGTCCACGCCGGCGGCCCCTGCGGCGTGCGGCCGGCCGACCCGGCAGGCCCGGCAGGCCCGGCAGGGGAATGATCCGGCGGCGCTCCCCTGGGTCCGTGAGAACCAGGTCGAGCCGGTGACGGGGACGCCGGTCCGGCGTCCCCGCCGCCGACGACGGTTCAGGCCGCGGCGTTCTGGTGGTTCCGTTCGGCCTGCTGCTTGACCTGCTGAATCTGCTCATCGGTGACGCGCAGGTCGCCGAATTCCTTGACCGCCTGGTAATAGGTCCAGGCCAGGCCGTTGCAGGTGGAGCGGGAGAGCCCGGAATATCCGGCGCACACCTGGCGCATGTCGAAGTAGAAGGCGTCGTCGATACGCGGCTTGTTGGCCGGGAAGACGTTCATGGCCTTGTAGTTGCGGTAGCCGAAGTCGTGGCGCCGGCAGGACATCCTGAAGTCGAAGCCGAGCGGCTGGTCGGGGCTGCTGGAGCACAGGTCGGTCGACCAGTCGAAGTTGTAGTCGGCCCACGCGGCCTGGTTCTGCCAGGCGGCGCGCCAGGCGGAGGCGCTGCCGGCGTTCGGCTGGGAGAAGGTGGAGAGCGCGGCGAGTTTCTGTTCCGGCGTGACCGCGTGGGCCGGGAGCGCGAATCCGAAGAAGGCGGCCACGGACAGGAGGGCGGATATCGCGAGTAAGAGGGACCGTCTGACCATGAGAACCTGCTTTCACTGCACGGGGGGTGCGGAGGAATGCGGTGGCAAGGTTCGCCCGACGACCTAACAATGAAGCGAAGGCGGGGAAAACTAAAAGCAGATCTTGTCCAATTTTTCCAGCAGGGTTTGCGGAGAGTCGCCCTTTACGGTCAGTCGAATTCCGATGTCAGCGGGACAGCAGCAACCGCGCCGACCACCCGGCCGCCCACAGCAGGAGCAGGCCGACGACCACGCCCCCGCCGACCAGGGCCAGCCCGGCCCCGATGTTCGCGCCGATCGTGCCCGCGGTCACGACGCGCGCCCCCGCCCCGGCGATCGCCCCCGCCACCAGCGCCGGTACGAGCGCCGCCCACCACCGGCCGTCGAAGCGCCGCCCCCGGGCGGCCCAGATCAGCAGGCCGAGCGTGAGCACCATGACGGCCACAGCGCCCAGGCCGGCCACCCGCTCCACCACCGGGCCGATGTCCGGCGGCCGGAACGCGTAGTCGAGACCGGTCCCCTGCGGCACGTCCACGCTCAGATCCCCGACCAGCCACCACACGGCGACAGGGGTGGCCAGGACGCAGCCCGCGGCGGCGGCCGCGAGGCCGCCTGCTCTGATCGACATGTCTACCAATGTGGGGTGGCGCGCGGTTCGCGTCCACCCCCTGCGGCACCCGCCGGTCGGGCATGACTTCCCGGATCCGGCCGGCGGGCCCGCGTGGAGGGTCAGCGTGCGGTCTTGCCAGCGGCGACGCGCGGCTTGGCGGGAACGGCACGGCGCTTGGGCGTCGGGACGCGGAAGACGGCGCCACGGTGGTCGTACTCCTCGGCGCCCTCGTCGTCGAACCAGCGGCCGCCATCGCCCAGGTACCGGAAGGCGAACGCCTCGCCCTGCGGTACGGCTACCGCCACCCTGTAGCGACCGTCGTCGCCGAGCTGCATCGGGTGCGCGAGCGGGTCCCAGCCGTTGAAGTCGCCGACGACGGACACCGGCCCGACCTCACCGGGAAGGGTGAAGAGAACCTCCACCTGCCCCCTCCTGTTGGGTTTGCTGTGAGTGAACATCTTTCTCCCCCGAATAAGATGATTCAGACGATTGCGCGTTCAGCCATACCCCGGCCGACGGTGAGAAACGGGCGATCTTCGCAGTTTTTAGCGTTTACGAGAGGATTCCGCTCCGGGAATTTCCTCATGGGCTAGTGACGCGATCCGGTCGGCAGGCCGCCGGCCGTCTCGACCCGGGTCTCGCACCGCCGGGCGCCCTCGCTGCCGACGACCACGATCCCGTTGTCGGTGACCGTGTAGAGCTCGCGATCCAGTTCGGGGTCGAGGCCGATCCTCGCGCCGTCCGGGATGACGGCGTCGCGGTCCACGATCGCCCGCCGGACGATCGCGTCCCGGCCCACCCGTACGTTCTCCATCAGGATCGAGTCGGCGACCTGGGCGCGGGCCCCCAACGTGACCCGCGGGGACAGCACGGAGCGCTCGATGTCCGCCTCGGCGGCGACGGCGACGCCCGGCGAGAGCAGCGAGTCGACGGCGCGGCCCGGCCGTTCCCTGCCGAAGGTCACCGGCGCGAGCAGGTCGTGGAAGGTGCGGATCGGCCAGTGCGCGTTGTGCAGCGTGAAGGCCGGGTCGGGTCCGATGAGGTCCATGTGGGCTTCGTAGTAGGCGTCCAGGGTGCCGACGTCACGCCAGTAGCCGCGCTCGCGGGGACTGACGCCGTGCACGTGGTTGCGGGCGAAGTCGTAGACGTCGGCCCGGCCCTCGCGTACCAGCATGGGGATGATGTCGGCGCCGATGTCGTGGCGGCTGGACACGTCCATCGCGTCCTCCTCCACCGCGTCGATCAGCGCCTGCGTCCTGAACACGTAGTTGCCCATGGACGCGCGGATCTCCTCCGGCGAGTCGGGCAGGCCGGCCGGGTCACCGGGTTTCTCCACGAACCGCGCGATCCGCCGGCCGCCCGGCGCGCACTCGATCACCCCGAACTGGTGGGCCAGCGCCCGCGGTTGCCGGATCGCCGCGACCGTGACGTCCGCCCCGGACTCGAGGTGCTGGGCGAGCATCTGCGCCGGATCCATCCGGTAGACGTGGTCGGCCCCGAACACCAGCACATGTTCCGGAGGATCGTCCCGCAGCAGGTGCAGGTTCTGGAACAGCGCGTCGGCCGAGCCGGAGAACCACTGCGGCCCGAACTGCTGCTGCGCCGGAACCGGGGCGATGTAGTGCCCCACCTGAGAGGAGAGTTGCCAGCCGCGCGCGATGTAGCGGTCGAGACTGTTGCTCTGGTACTGGGTCAGCACCACGATCTTGAGATAGCCGGCGTTGGTCAGATTGGAGAGCACGAAGTCGATCAGCCGGAACATCCCGCCGAACGGGACGTTCGGTTTGGCCCTGCCCATCGTCAACGGCAGTAGTCGTTTTCCCTGTCCGCCGGCCAGCACCACGGCCATAACTCTGCACGAGGTCATGGGAATGACGCTATCTTCGCCTTTCACAGCTCCATTGCAAGAAGGTGCGTCATACCCCCAAAGAATCGTTATGCCGCGCATGAGCGAAGACCTGCCGTTCGGCGGAAAGGAACCGGCGTGATCGAGGTTGAGGTCATCGACGGGATCGCCGTCGTACGGCTGGCCCACGGCAAGGTCAACGCCCTGGACCTGGAGCTGTGCCAGGCGATCGAGACGACGCTGCGCGACCTGGACACCGGCGGGGTGAGAGCCGTCGTGCTCACCGGTTCCGGACGGGCCTTCTCGGCCGGGGTCGACCTGGAGCGCATCGTCGACGGCGGCGCCGGCTACGTGGCCACGTACCTGCCGGCGCTGAGCGGCGCGTTCCGGGCCGTCTTCGACCTGGGCAAGCCCGCCGTGGCCGCGATCAACGGCCACGCGATCGCCGGCGGCTGCGTGCTGGCCGCCGCCTGCGACCACCGCGTCATGGCCACCGGACCGGGCACGATCGGCGTTCCCGAGCTGCTGGTGGGAGTGCCGTTCCCGGAGGTGGCCCTGGAGATCATGCGGTCCGCGCTCGGGCCGGTCGGCGCGCGGCGGGCGATCCTCGGCGGCCGCAACCATCCGGCCGCCGAAGCGCTGGCCCACGGGTTTGTGGACGAGGTGGCCGAGCCCGGTGAACTGCTCGACCGGGCGTTGTCGGTCGCCGGCCGGCTGGCCGCGATCCCCGCCGACACCTTCCGGCACACCAAGGGGCAACTGCGCGGCGAGGCGACCGGCGAGCAGGAGACGCTGCGCCTGTGGCGGACGGCCGCGGCCGACGGGCGGATCGAGTCCTTCATGGCACGGACGGTCGCGTCCCGCCGCCGCTCGTGAAGCGCTGCGCGCGCATATGGTGGGAATCATGTTCTTCGAGCCCCCAACGGCCCAGGACGAACCATCCGAATCACCCCAACCGGGCCTGTCCCCCTGGCAGGCGCCTCCGGCGCTGGAGAGGGGCGCGGTGCTGGTCAGCGATCTGGTGCTGGCCCGTACCCAGGACGTCGCCATGATCGTGCAGACGATCCAGGCCTTCAGCACCGGCTGCCTGATCAACGTGGACGTCATCACGCGCTCGGCCGCCGACGACTCCGCCCTCACGCGCGCCATCTACCAGCACATGGTCACCGGTGTGAAGGCCGGCGCCCCGCTGCCTGACGACCTGCTGCGGTTCGGCGTGCGCTTCGCCGACGGCTCCAAGGTCACCACCGTCGGGCACCGCATCGGCAAGCGGCATCCCCCGTCGGCCGCGCCGCCGCCGGGTCCGCAGATCTCCTGGCTGCTGCCCGGCATGTCGATGCGCAGCGGCCCAGAAGACTCGAGCGTCCTCGTCGCCGGGTTGTGGTTGTGGCCCTCTCCGCCCGCCGAGCCGTTCCAGCTCGCCGTGGAGTGGCCCGCCGGCGGTGTCGAGCTCACCTTCGCCGAGGTGGACGGCGCCGCCATCGCGTCGGCCGCGGGGCGCTCGCTTCCTTACTGGCCCGACGGAGAAGCTGAGTAGCCCCGTACTCATGTGGCGGGACCCGGCGCCCTGAGATCGTCGGTGCATGGCGCGAATTCCGCAGGTGCGCAGGGTCCTGTTCAACGACGAAGAGGTCGGGATGGGCTTCAACAGCGAGTCCGGCCTGGCCGTCGGGACGGCGCTCGAAGGCTTCACCGTCTCCTCCGACCCGGACGCCGACGGCCAGACGGTGACCTCGTCGATCAGCATCGTCAGCACCCACGAGGAACTCCAGGAGACCCTGGGCATGTCCTTCGAGGCGCAGGGCCGCTACGGGTTCTTCTCCGCCTCGGCGAAGACGACGTTCTCCGAGTCGTCCAACTACAACTCCACCTCCACCTTCCTCGTGGCCCGCGTCGTCGTCGAGAACGCGCTGCGCCGGGGCCGCGGGTTCAGGGTCACCGCCGACGCCAAGGCGCTGCTCGACGCCCTGCGGTTCGAGGAGTTCAACCGGGCCTTCGGCGACAGCTTCGTGCGCGGGCTGCAGACCGGCGGCGAGTTCTACGCGGTCATCCGCATCACGTCGGTCTCGACCACCCGCCAGACCTCGCTGGCCGCCACCCTCCAGGCCGAGGCGAACGGGCTGGTCGCCTCCGGCAGCTTCAAGGCCTCGTTCGAGGAGGCGAACAGGAGCGCCAGTTCGCGCTCGGAGTACACCGCGACGATGTTCCAGAAGGCGGGCTCCGGCGCGACGATCGCGCCGACCGTCGAGATCGGCGAGGTGATCACCCGGTTCAAGCAGTTCCCCACCATCGCCTCCGACAGCTCGGCCGCCTACGAGGCCGAGGTCGTCACATACGACACGCTGCCGCTGCCGGTCCCCACCCCGGAGGAACAGGAGGCGTTCCTGCTGGCGCTCGCCGACGCGCGCGAGCGCAAGCTGCGCTTCATCCAGACGCGCAACGATCTCGAGTTCGCGCTCCGGCAGCCGGAGTTCTTCCGCGGCCTGCCCTCCACCGACGTCCTGCTGACCGTGATCTCGACCTACACCAAGCTGATCAACGCGGCGATGCAGCACGCCATCAAGCTGTCGCGCGGGCAGATCTCGCCGCCACGCCTGTTCGACCCGGGCGAGCTGGTCCCGCCGCTGCGCGAGCCGGCGCCGATCCCGCTGGTGCGCGTGCCCGTCGACGCGCCCGCGGCGACGCTCCGGCTGGTCTCCCTGATCTGCCGTACGCCCTCCGACCGCGACCCGGACGCCGGGGACGAGATCGTCATCCGGGTCGGCGGCGCCGACGTCGCCGATGCCCCGTACGAGTTCGAGGAGGGCATGCGGATCGACCTCGGGCACACCTTCCCGCTGGGAGCGGCGCCCGCGAAGATCGAGGTCATCGAGCTGGACGGCGGCTTCGCCGGCGTGGACGACTACATCGGCTCCGTCGTCGCGACCGTGGCCGACCGCGCCACCGGGCGCAAGAACGCCGTGCTGGGCGACGGCCAGGCGGTCTACGAGCTGGTATACGAGGTGGTGTAGCGAACCGTTCGGGGTCCGCCGTACGTCGTGAGGTCATGATGCTGCGATTGCTCGTGGTCACCGCGCTGGCGGCCGCCATGCTGGTGGGCACGACCACCGCCGCCTGCGCCTGCAGTTGCGTGGAGTTCAAGCCGGCGCAGGCCGTACAGAACGCGACGGCGGTGTTCACCGGCACCGTGGTGGCGATCCGCACGGTCAAGGGCCCGCCGAACGCCCAGAAGATTTACACCTTCCGCACCGACCACGTCTACAAGGGCGCGCCCACCGCCGAGTTCCAGATCGGCGCCGACACCGACAGCCCCGCGTGCGGGTACGTGTTCGACCAGGACGCGCGTTACCTCGTTTTCGCCGGCCAGGCCGAGCGGGTGCCGGGCGCGAGCCTGTCCACGTCGCTGTGTTCGGGAAACATCCCGATCCGTCCGGGCACGGGCCCGCTCAAGGCCGGCGACGAACGCGAGACCACCCACGAGACCATCGGAGGTCCCGTGACCACCGACCTGATCACCGCCCTGGGTACTCCCGTGCGACCCGGCAAGACCGGCACCCCCACCACGCCGCAGCCCGCGGTCTCCTGGCGCTGGGTCGCCGCCGTCGCGGTCGTCACGGCGACCACCCTCTCCTGGTACGCCCGCCACAGCACGGCCGACTAGCTCACATCCGGGACAGCAGCTCGGCCTTCTTGGCCTGGAACTCCTCGGGGGACAGCAGCCCGGCGTCGCGCAGTTCGCCCAGCTTGGCGATCAGCTCGGTGATCTCGGCGGCGGTGTGGCGGGGGGAGAGCGGTTTCGGCCCGCCGGCGGGGATCGCGGCCAGGACGGCGGCGGCGAACGGGAGCGACTTGTGAGTGACGCCCCAGCCCAGGCCGAACACCACCGAGGCCGGGTCGTCGTTCGGGTCGGACGGGGCCACCCGGTCGCGTACCTTCAGCCTGAGCGAGCCGCTCGCCCTCACCGGCGCGTGCCATTCCACGCCTTCCAGATCGGCGACGCGGAAGCGCTGGTCACCGGCGCTGTACTTGGCCGTCGAGGCGCCCGACCAGAACCACGTGAAGGTCACGTGCTCGCCGTCGAACGTGGCCGCGCCGTCCCACGCCTTGAAACCCCGCGGCACGGGCGGGGCGGCGACCAGGAACCGCTCGGCGGGCTCCCGGCTCGTGATCGCGGACCGGAGCTCGTCGGCGTAGTAGTCGGCCAGCGTCTCCTTGCCGGCGGGCAACACCAGCCGGTACGGGTCCAGCACCTCGGCCAGTTGCCCGGCGGCGGCGCTGATCACCGGATCCGCCCCACGCCTCGGCGTCACCCGGAGCACCACCGTGCCCCGCCTGCCATGCGCGAGCGACACCTCGGCGATCGCGCTGTGGGGAACGACGCGTTCGCCGAGTTCGGCGAGGAGTTTGTTCGCCTTCGGCCCCGGCCGGATGCGCAGGGCGTCGCTCTCGAAGCCCCACACGCTCTCGGAGCCCGCCAGAACATCCTCCACGCCCTCAGGCTAAGCCATCATCGGGCTCACCGCCGGGGTGTGAGCACGGTTCCCAGGCCGTCCAGGAGGCGTTCGAGGCCGAAGGCGAACAACGACTCCAGATCGAGCTCCGTCCCCGGCTCGGTGACCTGGGCGACCAGCGGCCCGTCGACGGACAGCCTGGCCGTGACCCACTGCGTGCTGGTCATGCCGGTGTCGAGTTCGGCGCCGGCCTCGCTCTCGATGTTCACCGCCGTCCCGCGCACGTAGTTGACGAGCGTGCCGTACACGTGCAGGCGGGTGCCGGGGTCCAGGTCGAGGCCGTCGAGCGCGCGCAGCGTCCACAGCCCGTACGCCAGCATCCCCGGCAGCGGCACCGGCCGGGTGATCGACACCAGGCGCGGCAGCCAGGGATGGCGCTGGTAGGCGGCCCACTGCAGTTGGGCGGCCACCCGCAGGTGGGAGCGCCATCCGGGCGGCGGCTCCGGGTACTCGATCTCGGCGAACGCGGCGTCGGCGATCAAGTGGGTGAGCTCGGCCTTGGCGTCGAGGTGCCGGTAGAGGGTCATGGTGGCGACGCCGAGCTTGGCCGCCACCGCCCGCATCGACAGCGCCGCCAGGCCGCTCTCGTCTGCGATCCGCAGGGCCACGCGGACGACCCGCTCGCGTTCGAGGCTCCCGGCCGAGCGCGCGGGCAGCCGGCGAGCGGCGACCACGGCGCCGACCCGGGCCGCGGACTCGATGGCGCCCGCCTGCTTGAGCGCGGACAGCGCCTTGGTGGCCGTCGCCATGGCCACGCCCCATTCGGCCATGATCGCCCTGGTGGTGGGGACGCGATCGCCTGGCCGCAGCTCTCCGTCGGCGATGCGCCGCTCGATGTCGGCGACGATCCGGAGGTACGGCGGTCGCGGATCGTTCACGACGCCATGCTGCCACGCCTCAGCGATCGGGCAACCAGTTGCCGTGCAGCCCGAGCGGCACCCTGGCCGGAAGGTGGACCCGCGCGACGGGCGCGCCGGTGAAGTCCTGGGCGCTCAGGATCACCAGATCGCTGGCGTTCCTGAGCGGATTGTGGACGTACGTCAGCAGATACCCCTCGTCCTCTCCCGGCCCGGCGGCGGCGAACACGGCCTCCCCCACGGCCTCGTCGGCGCCGAACCCGTGCACCTCGGCCGTCCCCCGCTCCAGGTCATGCTTGACCAGGGCGTTGGTGAACGCGTCGTCGGGCGGCATCCCCTCGGGCGCGAACGGGATCCCGTAGAGGGCCGCCGCCGCCGAGTAGCCGTACCGGTGGGGCCGGGTGGCGCGCGTCTCGTTCACCCGGGGGAAGTCCTGCGGCCGGTCGTCGACCCGCCGCTGATGGACGGCGTCCGCGGTGATCGTCCACCGGTCAAGCACGGGGCGGATCGCCCCGGGATCGGCGGGATGGAACGGCCCCTCGGCCGTGACCAGGTCGACCACGACCGAGTCGCCGTCGTCGTAGGCGTTGAGCGTGTGGCTGACGTGGACCGGGTCGATGTCCAGCCAGCGCACCTCCCCGCCGGTACGCGGCATGACCCCCACCCGCGTCGGGTGCTCCGGCAGCCACCGGCACTCGAAGCCGTCGAAGCCCAGCGGCGTGTCCCACAGCACCACGTGGTTCTCGGTGAGCGCGAAGTCGTGCAGGAACGGCGTGCGCGTCATGGGGATCGTGGTGGCCCGCACGACGCCGCCCCCGACACCGGTCACGATGTACTGGACGACGTCGCGGCCCATCATGTACGACAGCGAGTGCAGTTCGCCGGTGAGCGGGTCGTGCTTGGAGTGGGCCCCCGCCGTGAACCCCTCCTCGGTCCCGCCCAGCGCGCACGTGCCCAGGGTGTTCAGCTCGTCGTCCAGCTCGGTGGGCGGCATGCCGCCTTCCAGCATGGCGAAGGTGCGCCGGGCGTGCTCGATCACGTGCACCATGGGCGCGATGCCCGGCGCGCGGACGAACCGGTTGCGGTACCACTCGGCGCGGCCGTCGCGCAGCCGTACCCCGTGCACCATGCCCTGGCCCATGCCCCAGATGTGGACGACCGGGTCCTCCACGCCCAGCGGGTTGGGACCGTTGCGCAGGTAGCGGCCGTTGAGCTCGGCCGGGATCCGCCCGGTGACGGGCAGGTCGTGAGCGGTGACCTCTTCGGTGACGGGCGCGAACGGCCCTTCCAGATACTTCATGTTGACACCGTACGCACGAGCCTGCCGGCATCCCTTGCGGCAAGGGATAACACCGAGCTGTGCACTAGTGCAACCGCCTCCGGCGCTCCATGACGACGGCCAGCCCGAGGCCGAGCGCGGCGTACGCGCACAGCACCGCGAACCCCGCCCACGGCGCCAGCGGGAAGTAGCCGGTGAGCGCGGTGTAGAAGCCCTCGACCTGCGCGTACTCGCGGGCGCTCTGCTGGATCGCGAAACCCGCCGCCGGAGTGACCGCCAGCAGCCAGTCCCCCACGCCCGCCAGCGCCAGCGCGTACGGAAGGAAGACCGCGGCGACGGCCGCGACGATCCCCGCGGCGGCCCGCCCGAACAGCGCGCCGATGCCCAGGGACAGCACCGCGACGGCGGCGAACAGCAGGCCGGTGCCGACGATCACCTGCAGGTACGCCGGCAGGCCGGCCGGAAGCGGGTGGACGCCGTTGGAGGGGAGGATCCGCAGGGCGATCGGCACCACGACGGCGGCGGGGATCACCCCGCTGACGAAGGCGACGGTGCCGATCACCACCGCCTTGGGGACGAGGCGCCGGCGGCCGGCCGTCCCGAACGAGACCGCCACGACGATCACCGCGATCAGGCCCGGGAACGCGCCGATGAGCGTGCGCTCGATCGGCTGCCACTCGGTGCCGGGCGCTATGTCGCCGGTCCCCGTGACGGTGAACGTGCCGCCTGAGCGGGAGAGCCCTCCCCCGTGGTGCGGCGTCACGCCGTCGGGCTCCATCTGGACGCCGATGTCGTCACTCTTCCACGGGCCCGCCTGCGGGCTGACCTGGTCGAAGACGGCGGTGGCCTCGGAGAACCTGGACTCGGGCCCGCCGCCGGCCATCGTCAGCGCGCCGGGCGAGGCGGCGAACAGCCCGATCTCCACCGTGCCGGGCAGCCCGCCGAGATCGGCCTTGCCCACCTCGGTCCACTTCTGGCCGTCGGCCGACTCGTATCCGGTGAGCCTGTCGCCGGTACGCGTCAGCCGCAGCCAGCGCGGATACGGTCCGGCCGAGCCCGCGACGTCCTCGGTGAAGTTGTGCTGCATGCGCACCCCGTGCTCGGCGGTCACCATGACCGCCGCGTACCGCGACCCCCGCCGGATGCCGTCCTTGACCATGACCCCGGCCTTGGCCCACGGCACCAGCCCGGGGACGGGCGGCGGGCCCGCGCCGGTCCCGGGCGGCGGCGGCTCCTTGATCCGCCCCGTCATGCCGTTCACCCGGGCGGTGATGCTGCCGTCGCCGCGCAGCGGCTGGTGGACGAAGTAGAACTTGTCCTCCACGGCCTGCCCGCCCGGCCCCAGGATGGGTGCGGGGCAGGGCTCCTCGGTGGCCTGGTTGCCGCACGTGGCGCGTGAGGAGACGACGAGCGCGAGCCCGGCCACCACCGGGATCAGCGCCGCGGCCACCATCCCGATCACCCAGCGGCGGGTCTTGCCGAACCTGGTCCATTCGGATTCCATGGCGGGCAGGTTAGGCAGCGCGACCCCGCGCGGGCGTCACGCCGGGGAGCGATCTTTCCCGTCCCTGGCGCCAGGGACACCGGATCCCCCACGCGATGGACGCGGCAGAAGTCTGCAGGAGGCAGGATGACCCTCACCTTCGACCACATCTCCGCCGGATACCACCCCGACCCCGCGCTGTCGATGTCGCTGCACGCCGACGCCTACACCGATCCGGCCTGGTTCGACGTCGACCAGCGGGCGATCTTCGCGCGGACGTGGCAGTGGTTGTGCCACCCGGAGAAGCTGCGCGAGCCGGGAAGCTACGTCAGCGCCACCGTGGCCGGCATGCCCGTCGTCGCCGTCCGGGACGAGTCCGGCACGCTGCGCGCGTTCTACAACGTGTGCAAGCACCGGGCGCACGAACTGCTGTCCGGGTGCGGCGTCCGGCGCAGCATCGTCTGTCCGTACCACGCCTGGAACTTCGACCTGACCGGCCGGTTGCGGCGCGCCCGCAACACCGGCGACCTGCCGGCCTTCGACCCCGGCACGGTACGCCTGGACCCCGTCCAGGTCACCGAGTTCGCCGGCATGGTCTACGTCAACCTCGACCCCGGCGCCGCCCCGCTCGCCGAGCGGGCCGGGGACCTGGCGGCGGAGATCGAGGAGCGGGCGCCGGACATCGCCAAACTGACCCTCGCCCGCCGCCTCACCTACGACATCGCCTCCAACTGGAAGAACGTCGTCGACAACTTCCTGGAGTGCTACCACTGCCACGTGGCGCACAAGGACTTCGTGTCGCTGGTCGACATGAGCACGTACCAGGTGACGACCCACGGCATCTGGTCCAGCCACATGGCGCGGGCGGGCACGGCCGAGAACTCCGCCTACGACGTGTCGGGCGCGACCGTGACCGAGCACGCGGTCTGGTGGCTGTGGCCCAACACGTGCCTGCTGCGCTACCCCGGCCGGGGCAACCTCATGGTCCTGCAGATCATCCCCGCCGGCCCGGAACGGACGCTGGAGACCTGGGACTTCTACCTGGAGACCGCCGATCCGGACGAGGCGGAGCTCGACAGCATCCGCTACATCGACGAGGTTCTCCAGGTGGAGGACATCGCCCTGGTGGAGAGCGTCCAGCGCGGGATGCGCACACCCGCCTTCACCCAGGGCAAGATCGTGTACGACCCCGCCGGCTCCGGCCTGTCGGAGCACGCGCTCCACCACTTCCACGGCCTCGTCCTCGACGCCTACCGCGACGCCCTGAAGTGACCGGCGAGATTGGCGCTGTCGTCCCAGAGCGCCTGGGCGAGCCTGCCGTCGCGGGCCGATTCCGACGGGTCCGGCCAGGTGAGCCGGCCCCGGCGCAACGCGGCGTACGAGCGGCCGCCCGGTGGCCTCGCCAGGCCGAGGGCCAGGTCGGCCAGGGCGTTCCCTGCGGCGGCGCGGCTGTTGAGATACGGGTTGAACCGGCTCACCGCCCAGCGCGGCACCGGCGTGCCCAGCAGCGACCACGCCACCCGCAGGGGAACCGGCAGGTCCTTGGCCAGCCCCGTGCCGAACACCTGACCCGGATCGTAGGCGACGGCCGTGACGCCGCGCCCGGCCAGAGCGCGCGCCGTCAGCACGGCGCAGAGCTTGGACGCGGTGTACGCGTGCTCGCCCGCCTTGCGCGGCCGCGGATCGCGGCCGGGGTCGCGGTCCGGGTGAGCCAGCAGGTCCGCGTCCGCGTGCCTCGGCGGTGTCAGTCCCGCGCCGGTGGCGGGGTCGTGCGTGCCGCTCGTGGTCAGGACGACGATCGCGCCGTCGGCCAACGTGGGCAGGAGCAGGCGGATGAGCAGGTAGTGGGCGAGGTGGTTGACGGCGAACGTCGTCTCGAAGCCGTCCGCGCTCCGGCCGTCCGCGTCGGGGCGGATCAGGCCGGCGTTGAGCACCAGGGCGTCCACGGGGGTGCCTGGGGTGCCGCCGAGTCGTTCGCGCACCGAGGTCGCGAAGGCGCGTACCGAGGCGAGGTCGGTCAGGTCGAGCGGGATCGACTCGCCGCCGGGCACCGGCCGGCGCGCGCCCAGGATCAGGCGGTCCCCGCCGCGCGTCAGCCGGCCGGCGGCGGTCGCGCCGAAGCCCGACGTGCCGCCGGTCATCAGCATCGTGGACACGGTGCCCTCCTAGGAGATGGTCTTCACCACGTGACGCAGGGTCTCGCCCAGCTCGGTCGGGCAGGCGATCGTCCGGTCGCCCCGGGGTTCGAGCAGGCCGCGCTGCTCGGCCTCGTACAGGCCGGCGAGTTCCTGCGCGAGGGGCTCCGGGAGGCCCGCCTCGACCATCGTGCCGACCCAGCCGGGCCGCGGGATGGTGACCACCCGCAGCGTCGTGCCGAGCACCGCCGCCAGTTCCTCCGCGACCTGCCGCTCGGTGTAGCCGGGGGCGTCCAGGTCGACGACCTCGCCGCTCGCGGGCGGCTCCGTCAGGGCCCGCGCGACCACCTTGCCGATGTCGCGCGTGGCGACCATCGGCGTGGGCACGTCGGCCGACTCGCCGAAGACCGGGTAGACGCCGGCCCCCGTGGCGGCGTCGAGCACGGTCTCGACCTTCTCCTGGAAGTGCGGCGAGCGGATCGCGGTCAGGACCGTGCCGGTCTCGCGCAGCAGGTTCTCCAGGTGGTGCAACCAGCGGATGGGGCCCGTGCCCTCCGCCAGTTCCGCGCCGACCGAGGACAGCATCACCACGTGCGGAACGCCGCTGTCCTCGACCGCTCCGGCGATCGAGGCGGCCAGCCCGCGGTGATAGGCGTCGGGGTCGTCCGCCGCCGGATCGGTCGGCAGCATGACGAACACGCCGTGGCAGCCGCGCAACGCCTCCGCCAGCGCCGCCCTGTCGCCGAGATCGGCGACCGCCGCCTGAGGCCAGTCGCGGCCCTTCGCCGGGTCGCGGACCACCGCCCGCACCGCCGCTCCACCGGCCAGAAGCTCCTGGGCCGCCGCGCCGCCGACGTGGCCTGTCACACCCGTGATCGCGTACATGGGACCGCCTTCCTGAGGTCGTCGATCGAGTCACTTCCAGTGAAGTCGCCCCGGGTGAGACGATCCATATTCGGTACGCTCGCCTCCATTTCTGTCCGTCTAAGCTGAGGGTGTGGACCCCCTCGCCGACCTTCTCGACGGAGTCCGTGCCCGCAGCGCGGCGTTCTGCCAGGCGATCCTGGAACCACCGTGGTCGCTGCGGATCGCCGACGGCGCCATGCTCGCCCTGGCCACCGCGCTGCGCGGGCACGCCTGGATCGTGCCCGACGGGGGCGAGCCCGTGCTGATGCGCACCGGTGACGTGGCGATCGTCAAGGGGCCCGCGCCGTACACGATCGGCGACGACCCGGCCACCGCCCCCGACACCGTCGTCCACCCGGGCAACCGCCTGACCACCATCGACGGCGTCGACATCACCGACGAGCTGCGGCTCGGCCCCCGCACCAGCGGGCTCACCCCCGACGGCTCGGCGATCGTGGCCAGCGGCACCTACCAGGTCAGCGGCGAGGTCGGCGACCGGCTGCTCAACGCCCTGCCCGCGGTCGTGCTCGTGCCGCGGGCGAGCACGCCCTCCCCGGTCATGGAACTGCTGGCCCAGGAGGTCAACGGCGAAGGCCCCGGCCAGCAGGTCGTCCTCGACCGGCTCCTCGACCTGGCGCTGATCGCGACCCTGCGCGCCTGGTTCGCCCGCCCCGAGGCCCAGGCGCCCGGCTGGTACCAGGCGCAGAGCGACCCGCTGATCGGCCCGGCGCTGAAGCTGATCCACGGCGACCCGGCCCGGCCGTGGACGGTGGCGCTCCTGGCGGAGAAGGTCGGCGCGTCACGCGCGGCGTTCGCCCGCCGCTTCGCCAGCCTCGTGGGCGAGCCGCCGATGGCCTACGTCACCGGCTGGCGGCTCGCGCTCGCCGCCGACCTGCTGCGTTCCTCCGACATCACCATCGACTCGGTCGCCAGGCACGTCGGCTACGCCAACGCGTTCGCGCTGAGCGTGGCCTTCAAACGGGTACGCGGCCTGTCGCCGAGCCGCCACCGCACCGGTTCCTAGAGGAAGTAGCGCAGCCAGACGTAGACCCAGGCCAGGGCGGTGCTGGCGAGGGTGACGACGATGCCGTAGCGGGTGAACTGCCAGAAGCTGATCGGGTGGCCGGTGCGGGCGGCGATGCCGATGGCCACGACGTTGGCGCTGGCGGCGACGGCGGTGCCGTTCCCGCCGAAGTCCGCGCCGAGCGCGAAGGCCCACCACAGGGCCCGGCCGGTGGCGGCGTCGGGCGCGGCGGCGGCGAGTTCCTCGACGACGGGCGCCATGGTGGCGACGTAGGGGATGTTGTCGAAGAAGGCGCCGAGGATGCTGGAGCCGAACAGCAGCGAGGTGGCCGCGGCGAAGTGGTTGTCGCCGAACAGCTCGATGCTGGCCCGGCCGATGGCCTCGATCGTGCCCGTGTGCACGAGCCCCGCGACCATGACGAACAACCCGGCGAAGAACACCAGCGTAGGCCATTCGACCTCGCGCAGCACGTCGCCGAGCTCGACCCGGCACACCAGCAGCATGACCCCCGCGCCGACGAGCGCGATGACCGAGGGCGCGAGATGGAAGACCGAGTGCAGCCCGAACGCGACCACCACCCCCGCCAGCACCGCCAGCGACCGCACGAGCAGAACGGGATCGGTGATGGCCCGCTTCTCCTGCATGGCCATGACCTTGGCGACATGGTCGGGGTTGTACTGGAACGACTTCCGGAACAACGGATAGGTGAACAGCACGAAGATCACGAAGATGATGACGACCGCGGGCGCCATGTGCACGAGGAAGTCGTTGAACGTCAGCCCGGCCCGGCTGCCGATGATGATGTTGGGCGGATCCCCGATGAGCGTGGCCGCCCCGCCGATGTTGGAGGCCAGAACCTCCGCGATCAGGTACGGCTGCGCCGGGATCCGCAACCGCCCGCACACCATCACGGTCACCGGCGCGACCAGCATGATCGTGGTGACGTTGTCCAGGAAGGGCGAGGCGATGGCGGTGATAGCCATGAGCATCACCATCAGCCGGTACGGCCGGCCCTTCGACCGTTTGGCCGCCCAGATCGCCAGGTAGTCGAACAAGCCTGTCTGCTTGATCACCCCAACGATGATCATCATGCCGAGCAGGAGGAAGATGACGTTCCAGTCGACGCCGGCGTGCTCGTTGAAGAAGACGTCGGAACCCGGCGCCAGACCGAGCACGGTCATCAGCCCGGCGGCGATGAGGACGACCTTGACCTTGTCGGCCTTCTCCGTGGCGATGAAGAAGAACGCCACGACGAAGATGGCCAGGGCCACGATGGCGCTCATCCTGGTCTGGCGGAGGCTCGCGGGGCGTGGCCGGGCATGAAGAGCAGACCTCCTGGCGGCGGTGAGGCGGTGGGCGCGGGCGCGCGGTCAGTCGGACGGGCCGATGATGGCCAGGCTCGTCAGCAGGCGTTCGAGGGTGATCGCGCCGGTCAGCGTGCCGTCGTGGGCGACGACGGCGACCAGCGGGCTGCGGGTGCGCGCCATGAGCGCGGCCACCTCCAGCAGGGTGGCGTCCTT
Organism: Nonomuraea sp. NPDC050547; assembly: GCF_044457345.1. Lineage (NCBI taxonomy): Bacteria > Bacillati > Actinomycetota > Actinomycetes > Streptosporangiales > Streptosporangiaceae > Nonomuraea > Nonomuraea sp. NPDC050547. The sequence continues at coordinate 3,166 of NZ_JBITGW010000004.1, read as the reverse complement.
GGCGACGGTGGCCGGCCGGCCCATGGGCGCCGGCAGGCAGTCGCCGACGGTCAGGCTGCCGAGCTCCTGCCAGAACACGTCGGCCTCCGCCTCGTCGAGCGTGGCGGCCAGGGCGTGGTCCTCGCGGATGGAGGCGGGGATGGCCAGGCGCAGCACCTGGGTGCCGGGCAGCACGGTCGCCGGCCTGGTGTGGTCGTCGACGACGATGAGGCCGGGCAGCCGGTTGACGACCATGAGCCGCACGGCCCGTACGACGGGGTCGCGGACGGTCACGGTGGGCAGTCGGACGGCGATGTCGCGCGCTTGCATGGCACCATCCACGCTGGCGGGGTGAAGGCTGGTCGAAGGTCTGGCGGTCATGAGGCGCGCACCTCCATACGTTCCAGGCGGCGTTCCAGGGCGGCCAGGCGGTCGGCGGTCTTGCGGCTGTTCAGCAGCTCGGCGAGCTGGTCGGCTTCGTCGCCGTCGAGCGTGACGGCCACGAGCGGCTGGTCGGCCTCGCCGGTGCCGTACACGTGCAGGTGGCGGCGCTGCGTGTGGTCGACGAGCACGCTGAGGCGTTCCCCGGCGCGGGTACGCAGGTGGTGCAGGTCGCCGGTGCCGGGCACGGTCGTGTGATGGATCTCCATGGGTGCACCTTCGTCAGTCGGGACGGTGTGCCGCTCGCGCGCCCACCGCAGCAGGGCGGGGTCGGCCCGCAGCTCCAGGCGGACCGGCTCGACCCGGACCACACCCAGGCCCAGGCGGGCGACGCGGGCCTGAAGCCCGTCGTGCAGCAGGCGGCCTACGTTCTCGGGCGATCGGGCCAGCTCGTTCAGGGTGGCGGCGGCCACGCGGGCGACGATCTGGCGTTCCAGCTCCTCGGCGGCGCAGGCGAGCGGCGGGCGGGCGGCCAGCGCGTAGGCGGTGCGGTCGGTGACGCCGACGTGGGCGACGACGCTCACCCGCACCCGCAGGCCGTCGCGGGTGCGGGCCGGCAGCGCGAACGCCTCGACGAGTTCGGCGCCCGCGGGCACCGGGCGGGTGCGGTCGAGGAACGGGATGACGACCACCAGTCCTCGCCGCCGCACCGCGACCGCCCGGCCGTAACGCAGCACGACCAGGTGATGGCCCCGGGGGACGGACCGCAACGCGGCGGCCAGCAGAAGAACGAGCGCCGCGGCCGCGACGATCCAGGACGTGTCCGTGCCGCGCATCGTCACCTCCTTACGGTCCGCCCCTTATCTCCGGGGAGGTGATCAGTCTCGCCAGCCGCCCCCACCTGCGGCTATCGGGGCTGACCCGCACTTCGGCGGGGTCGCGGCCCGTATCTTCCGCCGTGGCCGGGCCGGTCGTTGGACATCGCGGGGGGCGCCCGACCAGGCTGAGGTCATGAAGGAGCACGCCCACAGCCCGGCGCAGGCGCTGTTTCGCCGTCTGTTCGTCATCAACGCCCTGGTGTTCGCGGCCGGCACGCTCGTGCTGGCGCTGTCACCGGCGACGGTGTCCTCGCCGGTGCTGCTGGCCGAGATCCCTGTGCTGGCGATCGGCCTGGCGCTGATCCTGGCCGCCAACGCCCTGCTGGTCCGCGCCAGTCTGGCGCCGCTGACCGCGCTGACGTCGCTGATGCAGCGCGTGGATCTGCTGCACAACCGCGACCGGCTGCGCGAGGACGGCAACGGCGACCTGGCCAGCGTGGTCACCACCTTCAACCAGATGCTGGACCGGCTGGAGGAGGAACGCGCCTCGGCCAGCGCCCACGCGCTCGCCGCGCAGGAGGCCGAGCGCGGCCGCATCGCCAGGGAACTGCACGACGAGATCGGGCAGAGCCTCACCGTCGCGCTGCTGGGGCTCAAACGCACCCGTGACCGCGCCCCCGCCGAGCTGACGGCCGAGCTTGAGCACACGCAGGAGGCGATCCGGGCCAGCCTGGACGAGGTCCGCCAGGTCGCCCGGCGGCTGCGCCCCGGCGTCCTGGAGGATCTCGGCCTGCACAGCGCGCTGACCGCGCTGGCCACCGATCTGTCGCAGACCGGCAGCGTCCACGTCACCCGCTCGCTGGCGAGCGTGCCGCCGCTGGCCGCCGACGTCGAACTCGTCCTGTATCGCATCGCCCAGGAGAGCCTCACCAACGTCGCCCGCCACTCCGGCGCAACCACCGCGGCCCTGACGCTGGCCGTCGTCGAGGACGGCGAGGTGGTCCTGCGCGTCACCGACGACGGCCGGGGCGGAGTCCGCGAGCACGGCGCCGGCATCCGCGGCATGCACGAGCGCGCCCTGCTCATCGGCGCCCGCCTGGGCATCCACTCACCACCCGGCGGGGGCACGCGGATCACGCTCACCGTCCCCGGAACCGCCAAGGAGCCGACCGCATGACCGCGACACCCGCCAGGATCGTGCTGGCCGACGACCACGCGCTGGTCCGCCAGGGCGTACGCCTCATCCTGGACGCCGAACCCGACCTGACCGTCGTCGCCGAGGCCGCCGACGGCGCCGAGGTGCTCAACGTCCTGCGCGAGCACGAGGCCGACCTGGTCATCCTGGACATCGCGATGCCGCGCATGACCGGGCTGCAGGCGGCCAGGGAGATCTCGCGGCGCTGGCCCGCCGTACGGCTGCTGATGTTGTCGATGTACGACAACGAGCAGTACTTCTTCGCCTCGCTGAAGGCGGGGGCCAGCGGCTACGTCCTGAAGTCGGTCGCCGACCGCGACCTCATCGAGGCCTGCCGGGCGGCGATGCGCGGCGAGCCCTTCCTCTATCCGGGCGCGGTCACCGCCCTGATCCGTGACTTTCTGCACCGCCACGAGCACGGCGATCCCCTGCCCGACAGCCTGCTGACCGCCCGCGAGGAGGAGATCGTCAAGCTCATCGCCGAGGGTCACTCCACCAAGGCCATCGCCGACACCCTGGTCATCAGCCCCAAGACCGTGGACCGCCACCGCACGAACATCCTGGCCAAGCTCGGCCTCAACGACCGCCTCGACCTGACCCGCTACGCCATCCGGGCCGGTCTGGTCGAGCCCTGACCCCGAGCGGCGATGTCGGGTATGGTGCGGCCCTGAATCCCGCTAACGATCAAGAACCGGAGACCCCCATGGAGATCGAGCAGACGGCGCTGCCGGGCATCGGGCTCAAACACGAGTTCACCTCCAGCGCGGGCCGCAGGATCGGGGTGGTCTCCCAC